>DKPV01000058.1:65665-73952 GCA_002471375.1 Flavobacteriales bacterium UBA7325 | reverse complement strand
TTACAACACTGTCACAGCCAATGATTGATGGTAGAGTTTCAGTATATGTACCTGCGACTGATTCGAATTGATCGTTCAGAGAAATGCTATCTCCTGCGCAAATTGTGTATTGTTCATTTGTCGGTACATAACTTCTCGTGATTGTAAGGTTGAAAGTGCCTGTCGCAGACCCGAAGCCATGTACAAATATGTATTAGCCATCCAACTAAATTCTGTTGTAAACCCTGTACATCCAGCTGCGTCATCTGCACCACCAACACACGTTGTTGAATTACAAGTACCTGTAAAAATCCTTATTTTGGTGTCATAAGCGGCTTGGTTGCAAGTTGAAGCGGTAATTATACCTGCGCCCATTAACCTGATACCAAACTCCAGGAGCCGTAACAGATCTTCCACAAGTGCCAACGGCATCGAATGTTGCTCCAACAGTAGTTCCTGATATTGCAGTCTCGCAGACTCCAGGAATAAATACGGCCGTTGCACAGTCGTCATTTGCTACTTGTGCCCAACTCGAAAGTAGAAATAAGCTGAAAAAAAAATAAGCGAAACCAGTGGGGAGGGTAAAATTGATTTTTTATAAAAGCGTACCATAGATCTTGTTTTTCATCTAATGTATGGCTTGACGAATGCTGGGCGTCTACAATTTCAATAGGTGTTCGGCTGGACTTATTAAGTGCTAACCTAGGACTAGTCACGGGTATAGTAAGTCAATTAATCACTTAAAATGATTTTTACGTCAGTTACTTCTTCAACACTAGCACCATCTTTAACTGGTTTCTCCTTTCCTCGTGTGTAATACCAGACAATGCCTATGATTGCGAGCATAATGACGTAAAAGATAATCCTCACCAAATACCACTTTGATACCTTCGGTAAAGCGTGTTGTTTTAAATCGATAGAGCGATCATCTTTCATACTATAAAATTAACTCAATTCTAGTACCTTTGGCATGATGGTAGATAAGAATTACGTACTTGTAACCGGTGGTGCTGGATTTATTGGTTCTCACACAGTGGTAGAACTAATCGAAAATGGGATGGTACCAGTTATTGTCGACGATTTTAGAAACTCGAATACAAAAATGCTTGAAGGAATTCAAAAAATTGTAGGATCGGAAGTTCTATTTCATAATGTCGACATAGGGAACAAGGAAGGTTTATCCTTAATATTTGGACAGTATAATTTTTCTGGGATTATTCATTTTGCCGCTGATAAAGCAGTTGGGGAATCCGTTAGTTTACCTCTCAAATACTACAAGAACAATCTTGGTGGTTTAATAAATTGCCTAGAGTGTGCATTAGAGTTTAGCGTGGATAATTTTATTTTTTCATCTTCCTGCACTGTATATGGTGATCCTGATGGCAGTACAACAGTAACTGAAATAACTCCACAGAAGGAACCAAATTCTCCCTATGGAGCTACAAAGCAAATGGGTGAAAGAATTCTCGAGGATGTTGTAAAGAGTGGTGCAGCATTGAAGGTGCTTAATCTTCGATATTTTAATCCTATCGGGGCGCACGAATCAGGGAATATAGGTGAGCTTCCGATAGGAAAACCCAACAATCTTCTTCCATATGTTACTCAAACGGCAGCAGGAGTCTTGGAGAAACTCACGGTTTTTGGAAAGGATTATGATACTCCAGACGGAACATGTATTCGTGATTACATTCATGTAGTGGATCTTGCAAAAGCTCATGTTAGTGGCCTAAAATGGATTGGGAATCAAACAGGAACTACGGTTGAAATTGTGAACGTTGGTACTGGAAAGGGGACAAGCGTATTGGAAATAATTCATACCTTCGAAAAAGTTTCTGGCAAGCAATTGAATTGGGAGTTTGGTGAACGAAGAGAGGGCGATGTCGAGCAAATATTTGCAGATGTAACAAAGGCAAAACACTTGATTGACTGGGAAGCTCAAAAATCAATGGAAAACGCTGTGATTGATGCGTGGAATTGGGAACAAAACTTGAGGAATGATTAAGAATCTAACGATACTAATTCTTTGTTTGGCAAGCTTTACGGCTACTGCGCAATACGATGGTAAAGGAGAAAACGAGGTCTCTCGATTTCGCCCTGGATTTATTTGGTACTTCACAGGTTTGAAGCCCGCCAAGGTTGAAAAAGTTAGAAAATATGATCGATTAATATTTGATGTGACCTATAATGACTGGATCGGAGATCGAGATCTTTTTCAAAATCATTGGTCATCAATAGGGCTAAACACCAACTTTATGTTCGATATTCCCCTGTCAAAAGGTAATACGGTATCATTGGGTCTAGGTGTTTCGCATGAGTTTAAGGTGATAAGGCACAATGGTTTGCTTATCGAAGATGAATTGGCAGGGACAACAATTTGGCAGGAGAAATCTGCGATTGATAAATTTAACAAAGGAATTTTTGGAGGAAATAGCTTTACCATACCAATAGAATTGCGCTTTCGTAAGGAAAGCTGGCGTCATTTTAAATTCCACCTTGGGGGTAAAGTTGGTTATCAAGTAAATGCTTATTCGAAGTATGTCACTGGTCATGGCTCTACGAGAGATGTTGAGAAAGATTACGGGTTTTCAGATTTAAATGGACTGATTTATTCTGCTCATGTTAGGCTTGGTCTTCGGAACTGGGCACTTTTCGGAAGCTACAACTTCAATACGATCTTCTCGAATTCTTCTAGTACAAAACTTAATCATGTGCAGATGGGATTGAGTGTTTCACTATTTTAAGTTCTAACATGTTTATTGATACGCATACACATCTATTTGATTCAGCATTTGATGAGGATCGCGATTTGATAATTGAAAGATCAATATCAGCTGGAGTAGAGAAGATGCTTCTTCCGAATATCGATGTAGATACAATTGATGCCATGCATCAACTAGAAGAAAAATACCCTAAAAATTGTTTTGCAATGATGGGGCTTCATCCAGGGTCCGTAAAGGAAGATTGGCAAGAACGTCTGGAAATCGTGCGCAAACACCTTTTCAATAGAACGTACATTGCAGTCGGAGAAATAGGGATGGATTTATATTGGGATAAAGCTTTCGTCAAAGAACAAGCTTTAGCTTTTCGTCAACAAGTTGAATGGGCAAAGGAATTGAAAATCCCAATAGCCATTCATGCACGCGATGCTTTTGACGAGATATTTGAGATTCTCGACGAGTTGAATGATGATTCACTTACAGGCGTATTTCATTGTTTTACTGGGGCGGAAGAACAGGCCATGCATGCCATTGGTTATGGAGGGTTCAAGCTAGGCATCGGGGGAGTTCTGACATATAAGAAGGCTGGACTAGATAAGGTATTAGAGACCGTTGATTTGAAGCACTTAATTCTCGAAACTGACTCTCCTTATTTGACGCCTGTACCCTTTAGAGGTAAACGAAATGAAAGTAGCTACGTGATTCATATTGCTGAAAAGTTGACTGATGTATATCAGGTGCCACTTAAAACTATTGAAGAGCAAACCTCACTAAATGCTTTGGAACTATTTAATGTGCCAGGCATACATTAAGCGAACAATTTAATAGACACATTATGGCTGAAGCTAAATCAAAGGTTCTCATCCTATATACAGGAGGTACAATTGGAATGATTAAGGACACGGATAGTGGTCAGTTGAAAACGCTCGACTATGATTTGATTTATTCGCATGTCCCGGAGCTGAAAAGACTAAATGTTGAGATGACAACCATGAGTTTCGATACACCTATCGACTCATCTATGATGAATGAGAAAGATTGGATCCAAATTGCAGAAACAGTCTATGAGAATTATAGCAAATATGACGGGTTTGTAGTTTTGCACGGTTCAGATACAATGTCTTATACTGCATCGGCGTTGAGCTTTATTATTTCCGGGTTAACAAAACCAGTTATTCTAACAGGATCGCAATTACCAATTGGTACCATAAGAACCGATGGAAAAGAAAATTTGATAACGGCAATTGAAATTGCCGCTAGAAAGAACAAAGATGGTGAAGCTTTGATTCAAGAAGTGGCTATTTATTTTGAGTACCATTTGTATCGTGGAAATAGAAGTACGAAAGATTCTGCTTCTCATTTTCAAGCATTCAGGTCTCCGAATTACCCATTACTGGCTACTGCTGGTGTGGACATAGAATTTAATACTGCTAAGCTCTATCGTAGCAAGAATAGTGTTGTGTCTATTAATACTAAGTTAAATAATAGAGTCGCTGTATTGAAATTATATCCAGGATTAGCCCTGTCAATATATGAGAGTATTTTTGATCGTAACAAGGTGGATGGGATTATATTAGAATCATTTGGAGCAGGAAACGCACCTAAAGATGAACTAATGAAAAACTATTGTTCTGATTTTATTTCATCAGGTGGCTTCATCCTGAATATTACTCAGTGCACCACGGGATTTGTTCATCAGGGGATGTATGAAACGAGTTCGATCTTCAAGGAAGCGGGTGTCATTGGTGGCTTGGATTTAACAACCGAGGCTGCTGTATCCAAAATGATGGTGGCTTTAGGTGAAAGAGATCCAAAGAAATGTGAGGAAATTCTTCGTTCGAACATCCGAGGAGAAATGACTTGCTAGACAAAAGGAGAATTTCGTATTTTCGCCATCCGAATTAATGGAGAGGTGGCAGAGTGGCTGAACGCGCACGCTTGGAAAGCGTGTTTACAGAGATGTAACGGGGGTTCGAATCCCCCTCTCTCCGCTTGATAAAGGGTGTCCCGAAAGGATGCCCTTTTTTCGTTAGCGAGAATGGATGAGGACTTGGTTCGAACCGGAATGAAGTGACGATGAGCGACCGAAAAGTGTCTCTCTTCTTGTTCTGTACAAATAATGATCTTCAATGGAATGGCATTTTTATTCAAGCGATTTAAATCAAATCGGACTCATCCGGATTGAAAATTCTATTCATTAGAGATTCTTTTGGACACCAAATGATGCCATTTCTAAGAGAATACTTTGAAGAGAGTGTATTTATTTTTGATGCTTGGCAATACAAGTTAAACGGGGACATAATAGATAGGATAAAGCCAGATGTAGTAGTGTACCTTACGCTTGATTCTAATCTTGAGGCAGTTATAACCAATTGGTAGGGTTCTCATTTAACAAGAATAGATGTCAGTAGGGCACACTTCACTCAACAATAGATCTTACTGAATCAATTTCTAGCAGTTTGCCATCTTCTTTGTTTAGATAATCTGTATCTTCGAATTTCGAACCTATTTATGAGTTATTAATGCGCTAGGCAGCCCCAAATTTCATCAATAGCCGAGGATTTTTTTCGAATAAAAATACTTAGTCACAAGCGTGAAATAATTTTTGTTATTTTTGGCTTGAAATTTTAACAAAGAATACGATTTAATTAATCTTTATAGAACATGAAAAAAGTAATTAGTTCTTTAGCATTTGCCGCAGTAATCACATTTGGTTTTGCAAGTTTTTCAAATGCTCAACAAGATCCTGACGCGGATCCAAATGCAGCGCCAACAGAGGAAGTTATCGAGGAAGATACTACTGAAGCAGTAGCTGGTCCAGATATGACGGAAGCAACAGCAGGTGAAAACACTGAAGGCGCTGAAGATGAAAAAGCGGAATTGACATTTGTTCAAGAGTTGAAAAAACAATTTATCGATGGTTCACCGTTATGGATGACACTGCCGTTGATTTGTTTGATTATTGGTTTAGCGCTCTCAATTGAGCGTATCATTTACCTTAACCTGTCAACAATTAATACCAAAAAGTTCTTAGATGAGGTTGAAACTGCACTCAAAAACGGTGGAGTGGATGCAGCTAAAGATGTTTGTCGTAACACTAGAGGGCCAATTGCTTCTATCTATTACCAAGGTCTTGATCGTACCGATGAAGGAATTGAGATGGTTGAGAAGTCAGTTGTTTCTTACGGAGGAGTTCAGATGGGACTTATGGAGAAAGGACTTTCATGGTTGTCGTTGTTTATCGCACTTGCACCCATGCTTGGTTTCTTGGGTACGGTAATCGGGATGATCTTCGCCTTTGATAAAATTATTGAAGATGGTCAGGTATCACCTACAACTGTTGCGGGTGGTATTAAAGTATCGCTTTTGACAACTGTATTCGGTTTGATCGCAGCGATTATTCTTCAGATCTTTTACAATTATATCGTTTCGAAAATTGATGGAATGGTAAATGAAATGGAAGATGCTTCTATCTCTCTTGTAGATATGATGCTGAAGCACAAGATCACTAAAGCGTAGGTTTTCGATTCAATCGGACACGTACAATTATTGATCATTAACTTTTAAAACACATAGGAATGAAGTTGCAAAAACTGAATTTATATTTAACGATCCTAAAGGTTGTATTGATTGCAACAGGTGTTCTATCATGTATCTTTTTACTTGGTGGGCCTGAGCCGGAAGGATTAGCAACAGAAGAGTTTGAAGCATTTCGCGATGGGACAGAACTTGCTGTAGCGACTAACTTTACCGCATTTATCATTTTTGTTGGAGTTGGTTTAATTTTACTATTCTTCGTAGTACAATTAATTTCTAACCCGAAGCGTACACTAATTTCTATTGCAGGAATTGTGGCAGCACTTGTTATCTACTTGGTAATATTAATGGCTGGAACTGCTGACACGAATGAGACATTACAATTGAGAGAGGAATCACAAGTTGATTTGTCGACAATTAATGCTACCACGGCTGGACTATGGACAGCAATCGTTGGGATTAGCATCGGGATATTGGCAATTCTTGCTGGTGCCGTGATGAAACTTAAAAAATAGATTACGCATATGGCGAAGCGAGATATACCTGAAATTAATGCTGGTTCGATGGCTGACATCGCCTTCCTGCTATTAATTTTCTTCTTGGTAACTACGACGATGGACAGAGATAAAGCGTATATCCGTGATATCCCTAAAAACGTTGAGGTTGTTATACCACCCGCGCCAGTACCTGAACGTGATATTTTAGCAATCAAAGCGAATAGCGCGAATCAGCTAATGGTACGTGATGAATTGATGGAAAACCCTGATGATATTTCGGAAAGAATTCTTGAATTCTACCGAATTAACTCAGAACTAAGTGGTGATGCTATGATGGCAGCGATGGGGGATCCAAATCATCCTGGGAATAACTTTCCGTTCTTCTCTAGAATTTCTAAAGCAGGAATTGAGTCACGTATTCAAGCGGCTATTAAAGCAGCTGAAGAAGTAGAAGAGCAAGAAGGAGCTGAGGAAACATTAATCTCTTTTATGTGGAACGAAGTTTCACAATGGGAAAAGAAAAAGTTTGCATTGAACCTATACGGTAAGAAGATGTTACCTGAGATTTCATCTCAAGCGCACATTCGTATCGAAGTTCAAGATAGAACGGATTATGAACTCTTTGCAAAAATTCAATCGGAAATTGAAGAGGCTATCTTTGAAATGAGAGATGATTCTGCAAAAGAAATTTTTGGACTTGGTTATGCTTCAATTATCGCCAAGTTGGCGGATGATGCAAGTAACTTAGAGTACAAAGCGAAGTTCGACCTTCTCAAGTTGCTTTACCCGGATCGTATCATTGAAGTAACACCTAAAAACTAGAAACGTATGTCAAAGTTTTCAAAAGGAGGAAAGAAACCGGCACCAGGTATTAATACCTCGTCCCTTCCGGATATCGTTTTTATGTTGTTGTTCTTCTTCATGGTTGCAACGACGAGTAAAGAATCTGATCCAACAGTAAAGGTTACTCAGCCAATGGGTACTAGAGCACAGGATTTAACGGCTTACAAACAACGTTCTGAGATTGATTTCTTGTATTTAGGTACACCAAGAAACACTGCACGTGCAGAACAGTTCAAGATGGGATATGCTCTTTTCTTGGATAATGTAGCTCAGCCTGATCCAGGTGAACTTTACAACACGAATGCTATTAAGCGTTGGAAGTTGGATAAGTTTGAATCGAAGCCTACGCAAATGACAGCTACGATCGAACAAGTTATTACATGTATCAAAGCCGATGAGGGAGCACCTTCAGGTATAATTTTCGACATCCGCAAGGAATTACAAGATATCGATGCATTGAAGATTGCATACGCGGTAAAAGATAACACGAACGCAAACTAAGAGATTAAAATTTCATAGATCCCATTGTTCATAGAGCAATGGGATTTTTTTTGTCACGATTTTTGTAAATGTTAGATCCAGATGGCCTACGTACTTCAATGATTGAAATGAATTAGACATAAAAAACGTACTTTGGCCGAACTAATTAATTGAAGAATGAAATACTTAATCGTCGGACTTGGTAATCCTGGGAGCAAATATGAGAACACTAGA
>DKPV01000058.1:17411-65362 GCA_002471375.1 Flavobacteriales bacterium UBA7325 | reverse complement strand
AAATATGAGAACACTAGACATAATGTTGGGTTTAAGGTTCTTGATGAGTTTGCTGAGCAGCGCAATGGTAAGTTTGAAACGGAGCGCTTAGCCGATGTTGCAAGAGTAAAATTCAAAGGGCGCGTAATTGTACTGATCAAGCCTACAACTTTCATGAATTTATCTGGTAAGGCAGTCAATTATTGGATGCAAACGGAGAAGATTCCATTAGAGAATGTATTAGTAGTTACGGATGATATCGCTTTGCCATTTGGCAAACTCCGAATGAAAGGAAAAGGGTCTGATGGTGGTCACAATGGCTTAAAAGACATACATGCAACACTTGGGAATACTAATTATGCCAGATTGCGATTTGGTGTGGGAGCAGAGTTCTCATCGGGTCGTCAATCTGACTACGTTCTTGGGGAATGGTCAAAGGAGGAAGGGTTGAGCTTGCCAGAGCGTTTAAGCACTTCAACTGAATTTATTAAGGGCTTCACTACAATGGGCCTAAATCGCACTATGAGCAACTGGAACGGGAAGTAATTCGCTACTTGCTGCCATATGCACTACTAAACTAGCTTATAGAGTTTTTTCAAACTGAATTTCTACATCAGGAATTAGCACTTTTTCGTATTTTTACACCACAATTAAAGCAAAATGAAAAGAATTAAAATTGCAGATGTTCTATCGAATCCCAAAGTTGGAGATTCAATTCTAGTTAAAGGATGGGTAAGATCTTTCCGAGCAAATCGATTTGTCGCATTGAATGATGGATCGACGATTAAGAATATTCAGGCAGTTGTAGATTTTGAAAATCTTGACGAAGCTTTATTGAAGCGAATCACTACAGGATCAGCTGTTGGTATAACAGGTGTCCTTGTTGAATCACAGGGAGGTGGTCAAGCGGTTGAAATCGAAGTATCAAATATCGAAATCATCGGTGATGCTAATCCAGAGGAAATTCAGAAAACAGTGATGCAACCAAAGCGTCATAGCATGGAATTCCTGAGAGAACAAGCTCACTTACGATTTAGAACAAACACATTTGGTGCGGTTTTCAGAATTCGTCACGCGGTATCTTATGCTATTCATAAGTACTTCAACGACGCAGGTTATTACTACCTTCACACGCCTATAATAACAGGCTCCGATGCGGAAGGTGCAGGAGAGATGTTCAGAGTATCTACACTTGATCCAGCGACGCCACCATTGACGGAAGATGGACAGGTTGATTATTCTCAAGACTTTTTCGGTAAAGCTGTGAACCTGACAGTATCAGGACAGTTAGAAGCTGAACTTGGAGCTTTGGCCCTTGGGCAGGTATATACTTTTGGACCTACTTTTAGAGCGGAAAACTCGAATACTTCAAGACATCTTGCTGAGTTCTGGATGATTGAACCGGAAGTTGCATTCAATGATTTGAAAGACAACATGGACCTCACGGAGGATTTCTTGAAATTCATTGTGAATTATATCCTTACTAATTGTGCGGATGACCTTCAATTTCTAAATGACAGAGACGTTAAGGAGCAACAATCAAAACCCCAGAATGAGCGTAACGAGCTAACCTTGATAGAACGATTAGAATTTGTTCGTGACAATGATTTTAAACGCTTAACATATACGGAGGCGATTGAAGTGCTTCAGAGATCGAAACCATACAAGAAGAAGAAATTCAAGTACGAAGTTGCTTGGGGAGTTGATCTTCATAGTGAGCATGAGCGTTACTTGGTTGAGAAGGAATTTAAGTGTCCTGTGATACTATCAGATTACCCAGCTGAAATTAAGGCGTTCTATATGCGTCAGAATGATGATGATAAGACTGTAGCTGCAATGGATGTGCTGTTCCCAGGGATTGGAGAGATCGTTGGTGGATCTCAGAGAGAAGAGAGATTAGGTGTTCTGAAAAAGAAATGTGCTGATTTTGATATTGAGGAAGAAGAATTGGACTGGTATTTGGATACTAGAAGGTTCGGAACAGTTCCTCATGCAGGTTTTGGCCTGGGATTTGAACGTATGGTAATGTTTGTTACTGGGATGTCCAATATTAGAGATGTGATTCCTTTCCCAAGGACTCCACAAAATGCGGAATTCTAAACGAATGTTTGAAGAAAAAGATTACATTGGAATTGTAAATAAGAACTAGGCTATTATGGCAATGAAACAATATCTATCTCAAAAACTGGAGCAGCGATTATCGCCGCAGCAAATTCAGTTGATGAAACTATTGCAAGTGCCAACAATGGAGCTAGATGCTAGAATAAAGCAGGAAATTGAGGAAAATCCGGCTCTTGAAGAAGGAGCGGATAAAGACGAGGATGAGTTTGAAGATGATGATCTCGATGACAAAGAAACGGAGGAAGATTTTGACATAAGTGATTATCTTGATGATGATGCTGATTACAAAACACGCGTTTCCAATAAAGGTAAAGACGAAGAAGAAAAGGGAGTGCCATTGTCAGGTGCTGAAAGTTTCCAAGAGCGTCTTACACAACAATTGTCTCTCCGTTATTTAAGCGATAACCAATACCTAATAGCCGATACAATTATTGGTAATCTCGATGAATCTGGTTACTTGAACAGAGAGGTGGAAGCGATAGTAGATGATCTTGCATTTTCTGCGAATGTTTCCACGACGGAAGAGGAGGTTGAAGAAATCTTATTCATGATTCAAGAACTGGATCCTGCAGGTGTCGCTGCACGTGATTTAAGAGAATGTTTGTTGATTCAGATTTCAAGAAGACAAGATGGGGACATCTCAAAGTTTACAGCAAAGACGATTCTAGAATCTCACTTTGAAGAATTCACGAAGAAGCATTACACCAAGATTGCTAAGAGATTAGAAATTACAGAGGAAAACCTTAAAGATGCGATTGCTGAGATAGTAAAGCTTAACCCTAAGCCGGGAGGTTCAATGAAGGAATCTACAGTTAGCTTTCAACAGATTATTCCAGATTTTACGGTTTACGAGAATGAAGGTCGCTTGGGGTTAACCATCAATGGAAGGAATGCTCCTGAGTTAAAGGTGAATCACGAATATAAGCAAATGCTTCAGCGTTATGCGGAAGGTGCAAAATCAAATAAAAAAGAAGGAGAAGCGCTTACTTTTGTCAAGCAAAAACTAGATGGAGCTAAATGGTTTATCGATGCGATTAAGCAACGTCAGAATACACTCCTTTTAACGATGGACGCCATCATGAACTATCAGAAAGAATACTTTATGACAGGGGATGAGACGAATATGCGTCCAATGATTCTTAAAGATATTGCGGAAATCGTTGAGTTAGATATTTCGACGATCTCTCGTGTAGCGAATAGTAAGTATGTTCAGACAGCTCAAGGGATATTGTCACTTAAGTATTTCTTTTCTGAATCTCTTTCAACTGACTCCGGAGAAGAAGTCTCAACCCGTGAGGTGAAGAAGATATTGTCAGAAGCAGTGGATAGCGAAGCAAAGCGCAAGCCATTAACGGATGAAAAACTGGCGATATTACTTAGAGAAAAAGGCTACAATATTGCAAGAAGAACGGTTGCAAAATACCGTGAGCAATTAAATATTCCCGTTGCTAGGTTGCGTAAAGAGCTTTAGAATTTACTGAATGAGAATTATAGCACAAATCATTTCATGGTTATTTGTCCCACTGTTGACTCCGGTGTTTGGGATGATGCTAGCAATGTTTGTCCCTTCAGGTGAGGATGCATACTATCAAACGCACAATTTATTCAATCTCTACGAAGAACAAAAGTGGAGCATTCTTTATTCTTACTTTTTCTTTTGTACGATTGTTCCGACCATAGCGATGCTATACATGAAGAACAGAGGTATAATTTCAACACTTGAAGTAGATGAACGAAAAGAACGTTCCATTCCAATTCTAGTGATGTTCATGAGTTGTTTAGGATTGTATATCATGTTTCAATTTTTACCAGCGAACGTCAATATCTCGAAACACATTTTCTCATATCCACTCGCGGGGGTTGTTACAACGGCTGTTTTGTTTGTGATGACATTATGGAAAAAAGTGAGTTTACATGCTGGAGGAGTAGGGATCATGACTGGATTTATCCTTGCATATGCTGGGATTCAAGGCCATTTTGAATTCTGGATCATTCCTGCTTGCATTTTAGTTTCAGGTCTGGTAATGTCAGCAAGATTATATTTACATAAACACACGCTTTCTGAAGTAACCATCGGTTGGTTCACAGGCGCAATAATTACCTTTGTTGTTAGTTATTTCTTGTAACAAGCAAGGTTCTTGATTTAAGAAGAATAAATAAACAATGAGAAAATTAAACCTATCAATCTTCGCACTTCTTGCAATCGTAATGATTTCATGTGGAGTAATGAATGAGAAAAATAAAGGAAAAGGGTTTAACCTGTTTTCTGTAGAACAAGATATTCAGTTAGGTGCACAAGTTGCTGGTGAAATTGACGGAAATCCTGCCGAGTACCCATTACTAGATTCAGCTAAATACCCAGAGGCATATGTGTATGTTTACAAGGTTCGTGACAAAATTTTAAATACTGGAGAGGTT
This sequence comes from Flavobacteriales bacterium UBA7325, assembly GCA_002471375.1. Lineage (GTDB taxonomy): Bacteria > Bacteroidota > Bacteroidia > Flavobacteriales_D > Crocinitomicaceae > UBA4466. The sequence goes on along the minus strand of DKPV01000058.1, from coordinate 60,844 downwards.
GATTTTAAAGACGATTTTGAATGGCGACTTCGTATCATTCATGATGATAGTACTTTGAACGCTTTTTGTACTCCAGGCGGATACATTTATATCTATACAGGTATTTTGAAGTACTTGGATTCTGAAGATCAGTTTGCAGGTGTCATGGGACATGAGATTGCGCACGCGGATATGCGTCACTCAACAAGACAGATGACTAAAATGTATGGCGTACAGGTATTGTTGGATATTATGGCAGGTGATAAAGCGGCTCTAAAACAAGTTACAGGTGCATTAATAGGGTTGAAAAACTCACGTAAGCATGAAACGGAGGCCGATACAAAATCCGTACATTACTTATGTCCAACAGACTATAATGCTGCAGGAGGGGCAGGGTTCTTTAGAAAAATTGAAGAAGCAGGTGGATCAGGAGTTCCTGAGTTTATCAGCACTCATCCAGATCCAGGAAATCGCGTGGATCATTTTGAGAACGAGAAGGTTGTTAACGGATGTTCTGGTGAAAAGACCTTTGAGAATGAGCATAAAGCAATGATAGCTACTCTACCTAATTAATAGGCTTTAAGTCTTATTTTAATACGAGTTTTTTGTATTTTTAGCAAGAGATCAAAGTATTGCTGTGGTTAAAAAGCATTTTTTTTGATAAGCATCGAGGATGAAGACTAAAAGAACGTCATTGAATGATATTGCTAAAGCGCTTAGTGTTTCCAAGGCGACCGTATCATTTGTTCTAAACGACAAGGGAGATCAATTTAATATTAGCAAGGAAAAGCAGCGCTTGATTAGAGAGAAGGCTAAGGAATTATCCTATGTACCTAATTTCTTCGCTAAGAGTCTGAGACAGGGGGAAACGAAAACTATCGGTTTAGTTCTTCCTGATATCTCGAACGAGTTTTATGCTGAGCTTTCTAAGACCATTCAGGAGCAACTTTACGCTGAAGGGTATACGACGTTCATCGTGAATACAAATGACAATGATGAAGTAGAGAAGGTACTCATGCGTGAGCTTATTCAGCGAAGTATTGATGGTATGATCATCGCACCGAGCAACCATATTACGAACTTGATTCCAATTTTACTTGAAACACACATACCAGTTGTATTTACAGATCGACCGGGCGATGAAAATGCAGACTTTGTTGGTGTAGATAATATTCCCGAAGCCGAACGTTTGGTTAATTCATTCTCAGCAAAGCCTAAACATTTAGTTTGTGTTGCTCCGGCAAAGTCAGAAATTTCAACTATTCAAGAGAGAATAAAAGGAATCACCGAGGTATGTAAGACCGCTGGTATCAAAGTCAGTGTGGTTGAACTCCCAGGAACAAAAGAGGAAACTACTGCTGCCATAAAGAAAGAAATTGATGGTGGAGCAGATTCATTCATTCCTTTAAATAATAAATGTGCGTTTTGTTCTCTGGCAGCATTCAATGCGTTGAATCTTTCAATGCCCAAGGATGTGCGAATGATTTCATTTGATGATAGCGAATCATTTGAGTATATGAATCCAACAGTTTCGGCACTTCGCCAGCCTGTACATGAAATTGGTCTTAAAACGGTTGCTCGACTTTATGAGCGCGTAAAGGAAACGAAAGATCCTGGTAAACACTTCTTGTTGCCTTGCGAATTTATGTCGAGAGGATCACACTAATTGATGTATCGAATTGATTCTTGAGCGCTAGATTTTAATCTAGGTACAGTTTCTTCGTTTCTACTTTTCCATCAATTTCAACTTTCAAGAAATAGATACCTATAGTTAAGCCATTGGTATACGCTTGAACTTGTTGATTGGGCGACATTCCGGAAATTATCACTTGCCCTAGTTGATTTACTAAAATGCATAAAGCGTCTTAATACAGCGAGATCTTTAAGTTATCCTCTTGTTGACTAATAGAAGAGATCAATTGATTCTGTGATGTTCCACACGCTTTACCCGCTATAAGATCAGTGTACTCATATGTACCATCATCATCAACTATTTTTAATCTATAATATCGCTGTTTTGGATCCTGTGATTCAATTTTGAGCATGTATTCAACCTCGCCGAGAGATTGACCAGCTGAACTAACTGATTCTAAAGGGTGGAATACCAAACCGTCATAAGTGTATTCAAGGGTGAAGTAATCAACACGATTTTCAGTAATAGCAGTCCACTCAAAATATTCTGAAGTGCCGTCACAAACTGTCGAAAAATGTCCCATTTCCGCAGGGAGAATAATGACCGTTGTCGGACAAAAATACTGTTGATTGTTCAAGCCGCCTCTCGCCGAAGTTACTCCCCAATACACGCTGCTTGCACCACCGAAAGTACTAGTGATAAAGTTATTTGTGCAGGATAAACGAAGAACATCATTGAAGTATATATCTAGTGTATTGGTTGCAGAATTCCAATCCATATCTACGGCGTACGTTCTACCATCATCAATATTCCCTTCTCCGGGTTTAGCGCAGACTGGCCCACATAGTGGCGCTCCTCCTTGCATAGATCCGTCTATTTCTGCATAAATATGATCGCAAGCCATGTCATAGAGATGTGTTGGATTCCTATGTTGGTAAATAAATCCATTTTACGGTAAAATTCTCAATAGGCTTCCTATAAATGGCTAATGTGATCAGGGTATAGAAATAATTAGATGCTGGAAGTAGACAATCAGACTTTAATAGATGATCCTATTTCTGTCCCCAGATAAATTTCATTCCTACATGGAGCCCATAGCGATAATCAGCCTTGATACTGTTTACGGAGTAACTATAGGTAGTACATTTCAAACCATCTTCTGGCCAGATTTGTTGAATATTGATTCCTGCTGGTGGATTTTCTAGAAAATCCAGTGCATCATTGTACTTTTGATGACTATTAGAAAAGCACTCACTTAGTCGCTTTTGGTTACGAAAAAAGATACTGCCGAAATAATCAGGCCAACTCTGACTTGCTCGTTTCGTTATGTCAGATGTTCGGATAACTACGATGTCGGTTGCACCATTTTCAACGGCCCATTCTATTGGTAGAGGATCGCTCCAACCTCCGTCCATTAGGTCCATTCCCTTAACTGCATGCGTCCCTTTGGTAACAAAAGGGAGGGTGCAAGATGCAATAACACTTTCGATCCAGTCTTCTGGAGTTGGATCCAAATATTCGGGTTGACCTGTATCACGATTTGTTGCGACGAAATGCACATTTTTTCCAAGTCGGGCATTAATCGCTTTTTCAAATTCGAATGGAACCTGATTTATGGCAACAGATCGAAGTCTGTCAATATTCATATATCCTTTATCTCGCATTACGCGGACAAACTTTACAAATTCGGGATCTTCCGCAAGAAATTTCATTGCATTGAAAGTCGCGGTGCGCTGTTTGCTGAGATAGTAAGAAGTTGCGATGGCTCCACCAGAAACTCCAACATATTGATCGAAAGGATTGTAATCAAAAGCCATAAATGCATCGAGAATACCAGCTGTAAAACCAGTACGGAAACCACCTCCCTGTACAACTAATGCTTTTTTCATGTTAATTACCTTGCGAAAAGTATACCAAATTGACCCAGTTAGTTAACCAACGTCACAGTTAGGGTGTCTTCTGCTTTTGTTACGTCGATTAATCCGTGATTTCTAAGCCCCTTTATGCTCTTGTCCCATTGTTTATTACTTAAACCAGATTGTTCTTTCAATGCATTTAACTCTATTAAATGCTCTTTTTCAACTAATGCTAAAACGGCTTTTTCATTGTCATTCAATTCTGGTCCCGCTGGTTCTCCCCAATTTTCTGATTTCATTTGAGGGAAGAATAGTACTTCTTGTATCGATGGGTTGTTTGTTAGGTACATAATCAAACGATCCATACCGATTCCCATACCAGATGTAGGAGGCATACCATATTCTAGTGATCTCAAGAAATCTTGATCTATAAATTCTCCTGCTTCATCATCACCTTTGGCAGCCAACTTTACTTGTTCTTCAAATCGTTCACGTTGATCAATAGGGTCGTTAAGCTCTGAGTATGCATTGGCAATTTCTTTACCACAAACCATCAATTCAAATCGCTCCGTCAATGAAGGGTCTTCTCGATGCTCTTTACATAATGGAGACATTTCCTTTGGGTAATCTGTAATGAACGTTGGTTGGATATAATTCCCTTCGCACTTCTCACCGAATATTTCATCAATGAGTTTACCAACTCCCATCGTCTCATCAACTTGAATTCCCATCTTTCGAGCTTCCGTTCTCAATTGATCCTCCGTTTGACCCTTAATATCATAGCCGGTAAAGTCAATGATTGACTGTCGCATTGTCACACGCTTGTACGGTGCTTTAAAGTCAATTTTATACTCTCCAAACGTTGCGATTGAGGTTCCATTCACTGCCGTAGCACAGTGCTCCAAGAGACGCTCACAGAAGTCCATCATCCAGTTGTAGTCCTTGTAGGAAACATAAATTTCCATGGCGGTAAACTCTGGATTGTGGGTTCTATCCATCCCTTCATTTCTAAAGTTTTTTGAGAATTCATAAACCCCATCAAACCCTCCGACAATTAGTCTTTTAAGGTAGAGCTCATTTGCAATTCTCATATACAATGGAACGTCTAGTGCATTGTGGTGCGTCATGAACGGACGTGCAGCTGCACCACCCGCGATCGGTTGTAAAATTGGTGTCTCAACTTCTAAATAACCAGCATCATTAAAGAAATTACGCATCGCCGTAAAAAGCTTCGTACGTTTTAAGAAAACATCTTTAACATGTGGGTTAACAACTAAATCAACATAGCGTTGACGGTAACGTAACTCAGGATCTGTAAAGGCGTCATGAACAACTCCTTCATCATCAGTTTTTGCAATTGGAAGGGGCTTAACAGACTTGCTGAGGATAGTTATCTCTGTAACATGAATTGATACTTCACCTACTTTCGTCTTGAATACTTTTCCGCGAATACCTATAAAGTCACCTAAGTCAAGGAGTTTTTTAAAGACATCATTGTAGATCGTTTTGTCTTCACCTGGGCAGAGTTCATCACGATTCAAGTAAACTTGAATTCTTCCTGATGAATCTAATAGTTCTGCAAAAGAAGCTTTCCCCATTATTCTTCGCGACATCATTCGTCCAGCGATGCACACCTCTTTTCCCTCTTCATACTTCTGCTTTATCTTAGCTGAATAATCAGTTACTGGATAAAGTGCAGCTGGAAAAGGATCAATTCCCATCGCACGCAATTTTGTCAACGATTCTCTACGCTGAATCTCCTGCTCGGAAAGTTCGATGTGACTCATAATGCTTTTTGGTAAAAATGAACTTACAAAGATAGAAAGATTTGGTGCGATCTAACGGCTCAACGGCTCTAATCTTTTCGAATTGAAGTGGATCAATTATCGAGGGTTTATTGAATCAACCTACAAAAGTTCATAAATCCTAGAATGTGCACATCTAGTACTCATTTATCCAACTATCTTTGAAGGATGGACTTAAATACCGTAAAGGCATTGCACATTATATTCGTAGTTAGTTGGTTCGCCGGCTTATTCTATATCGTTCGTCTTTTCATTTATCACGTAGAAGCTCAGGCCAAAGGAGAGGTAGAAAAGAGTGTGTTGTCAGATCAGTTTCAAATAATGGAAAGTCGATTATGGTGGATAATTACAACACCAGCGATGATTCTCACACTGTTATTCGGGACCTGGATGCTAATTATCGCTCCTGCTTACCTTAATGCAGGTTGGATGCATATTAAACTTGCATTCGTGGGAGTTCTCCTGATCTATCATTTTGTATGTCAAAAGATTATGCTTGATATGAAAAAGGGTGTTTTCAGTTGGAAATCTGGCAGCTTAAGGCTCTGGAATGAACTAGCAACACTATGTCTCGTGGCAATAGTCTTTCTAGCTGTAGTTAAGAATCAACTTGATTGGATCAAGGGAACCATCGGGTTTTTCGCAGTGGCGATCGGATTAATGGTCCTGATAAAAATTTACAAAAGAACAAGAAAAAACAAATAACGATATGTATAATAACCTTCTAGTAACAACTGAGAATCAGATCGCAACGATTACGATAAATCGACCTAAGCAACTGAATGCTCTGAATAAGGAAACAATCGAAGAATTGCATAATGCACTGAAAGCGGCTGATGAGGATTCGAATGTTGGTGTTGTAATTTTGACAGGCTCTGGTGAGAAGGCATTTGTTGCGGGTGCGGACATCAAAGAATTCGCAGATTTTTCAATTGCAGAAGGAGGTAAATTGGCCAGTAATGGACAGGAGATTTTGTTCACATTTTTAGAGAACTTAACTACACCAGTGATAGCTGCAGTAAACGGATTTGCACTAGGAGGTGGTCTTGAGCTTGCGATGGCTTCGCATATTAGAATTGCATCATCAAATGCACGAATGGGACTTCCTGAAGTGAGTCTTGGCGTAATTCCTGGGTATGGAGGGACGCAGCGACTTGCTCAACTAGTCGGGCGTGGAAAAGCGAACGAAATGGTCTTCACAGCTGGCATGATTAAATCTGATGATGCGTTAAGCTGGGGATTGGTAAATCATGTGGTTGAATTGGATGAGTTACTAGCGAAAGCAAATGAAATTGCATCGAAAATCTTGAACAATTCAGGTACGGCGATTGCCTGTGCAATTCGTTCTGTAAATGCTGGATTTACTGATGGTGTGAATGGGTACGACGTTGAGGTAGAAGAGTTCGGTAAGTGTTTCGGAACTGCCGACTTCAAAGAAGGTACAACCGCTTTTGTTGAAAAACGTAAAGCTAACTTTAGAAACTAAGTGAGCTCAATAAGAAGTCTAGTAGGGCAGACAGCCATTTATGGGTTGCCAACGATTGTTGGCCGACTGCTCAATTACTTCTTAGTACCGTTGTATACTGCTGTTTTTGTAGATACTGCGGATTACGGTGTAGTATCTGAGTTGTATGCTTGGGTAGCATTCTTGATCGTGCTGTTGACGTTTGGGATGGAGACTGCGTTCTTCAAGTATTTCAATGAGCGAGAAGATAAGGAAACTGTTTTTCGCAATGGATTCCTAACGGTCATTGGGGTTAATATTTTCTTCTTTCTACTTCTTCTGATCTTTAATCAGTCGATTGCGGAAGCAATGATGTACGGAGATTACAACGAGTTTATAATAATCCTTGGATTGATCGTCGCATTTGATGCTACGGCCGCATTGCCTATGGCTAAGCTCCGTGCACAAAATCGAGCAAAACGCTTTTCAATTATTCACTTTACAGCAATCACAATTAATATAGGGCTGAATTTATTCTTCCTACTTGTGTTATTTGATCCAGCTGATCCGATGAGAGGAGTACTCTACATATTGATTGCAAATCTGCTTGCATCTGTGGTTAAGATTGTTGGAACATACAAGGATTTTGTCGAGTTGAAAATGAAATTTGACGTTGTTCTTGCAAAGTCAATGATAAAGTATTCTTTCCCGTTAGTTATTGCAGGATTTGCAGGAATAATCAACGAAACTCTAGATCGTGTGATGATGAAGCCAATTCTTGTTGGAACAGGTATGACTTCTCGTGAAGCTTTGCAGGAAGTGGGGATTTATAGTGCTTGTTATAAGCTCGCGATGATCGTAACAATTTTTCTTCAAGCTTATAGATACGCCGCGGAACCGTTCTTCTTTGCGCAATCGAAGAACAAGGACAGGAATAAGCTCTATGTTCGAATCATGAATTTTTTCATCGCTGCGGTTTGCGTTGTTTTCCTCGGGGTTACTCTCAATATTGATATCTTCAAGGAGTTTATTAGAAATGAGGATTATTGGGCAGGTTTAGGTGTCGTTCCAATTCTTTTAGTGGCAAACGTTTTCTTGGGGATTTACTATAACCAGTCCATATGGTACAAGTTGAGCGGTCAAACTAAATTTGGCGCTTATATTGCTATTGGAGGGGCGCTAATAACCGTAATAGTGAATGTTATTTTCATACCACTCTATGGTTATTGGGCAAGCGCCTGGGCAACACTTGCAGTATATGCCGTCCAAATGATCACTTCATATATTCTTGGACAGAAGTACTATCCGATTAAGTATAATTTGCGAAAGTTTGCGCTCTATTTTGGTTTGGCAATTTTCATATTCCTCATTGCACATACAATGAATATGGATCCTAACGAATTTTCATGGTCAAAGTTCTTTGTTCATAATAGCTTCATTTTGTTCTATGTCTTCGTTGTGTGGTTTATTGAAAAAGGTCCGATGTCCTCCAAGGGTGCTATTGAGGAAACTTAATTTCTGAAATAGACCCAATGATCTTAACGCCTCAACGTTGGTAACTTCTCCTAAAACCAACTGTTTCGACGTTTTTCTAGACGGCCTTTTTTGTACATTTGGTAGTTGAATGATATCGAATGAAAGTTAAAGTAATCAATCAATCTAAGCACCCTCTGCCGGCATACGAAACAAGTGCTTCTGCAGGGTTGGATGTGCGCGCAAATCTCAGTGAATCAATTGAACTTAAACCATTGGCAAGGGTACTGGTTAAAACAGGTCTGTTCCTGGAGATACCAGAGGGATATGAATGTCAAGTTCGTCCTAGAAGTGGTCTTGCACTTAAAAAAGGTATTACGGTACTTAACTCACCTGGAACAATTGACGCAGATTACAGAGGCGAGGTAGGAGTGATTTTGGTCAATCTTTCATCTGAGATATTTACGATAGAGAACGGTGAGCGTGTCGCACAACTAGTTTTTGCTGAAGTGCAACAAGCGCACTGGGAAGAGGCTGATAATTTGACAGAGACAGAACGCGGTGCGGGTGGTTTTGGTAGTACAGGAGTAAAATAGGCCTTCGCTATATCAATAAGATAGTGGACGTTTATATTGAGATTTTAAGAAAAGGTAAAGAAAATGAAGATAATAGTACCAATGGCAGGAAGGGGCAGTCGATTGCGACCTCACACATTAACAGTTCCCAAACCACTTGTACCTGTAGCCGGACAGCCAATAGTTCATCGATTGGTGAAAGATATTGCTGAGGTTGTAGGAGAAAAAATTGATGAGATAGCTTTTATTCTGGGAGATCCAGCATTTTTTGGAGATGATGTAGTGGAGAGTTTGACTGAACTTGCTGAAGGATTAGGTGCGAAGGCCTCAATATATCGACAACTTAATCCTCTTGGAACGGGACATGCAATCATGTGTGCAAAAGAATCGTTGCAAGGACCAGCGGTTATTGCATATGCAGATACATTGATCCAAGCGAATTTTGACCTAGATCCATCTGCCGATGCCGTTATTTGGGTAAAACAAGTTGATCGCCCCGAAGCCTATGGGGTTGTAAAGCTAGATTCTGAAAAGGCCATTACCGAGTTAGTCGAAAAGCCATCTGAATTTGTTAGCGATCTGGCTGTAATTGGTATCTACTACTTCAAAAATGTAGAAGACTTAAAAGACGAGCTTCAAAATGTGTTGGATAACAACATCATTCATGGGGGAGAATATCAGATTAATGACGGAATTCTCGGTATGATGTCTAAAGGAAAAGTATTCAAGACGGGAGAGGTTGATCAATGGATGGATTGTGGAAACAAGAAAGTAACCATAGAAACGAATCAACAAGTCCTCAAGAATGAAGCGAAGAAAGGAAAACAATTAATTCCTGAATCAACTGTTCTTGATAATTCCGTGATAATTAAGCCATGTTTCATTGGAGAAAATGTTACACTCACCAATGCTGTTGTTGGGCCCTATGCATCGATAGGTGAGGGAACCGTAATTACGGATAGTGTGATTAAGAATTCCATTATTCAACATGCGACATCATTAAAAAATGCAGTACTTAAGGATTCTATGATTGGGTCAAATGTCAGTTATGACGGTTTGGCTCGAGATTTGAGCCTTGGCGATTATACAACAGTTAATGAATAGTAACATTCTCTATATCCTTTTCGTTTTATTCTTTATCACAGCATGTGGTGGAGCAAAAGAGGTTGCCACAAATGCAACTCCAGTGAGCAGCAAGGATTACCCTTACATTGAGAGTTTCCATATGGGCGTTAGACTCAAAGCAAAGGGAAGAGTTGAAGAGGCAATTGAGGTTTTTAATAAGTGTTTGCTTATCCGCCAAGATGATGACGCCGTTTATTTTGCGCTATCGGCGCTTGAATTAATGCGGAACAATGAAGAAGCAGCTTCAAATTATATTTTGAAGGCTGCTGAGATTGATCCTGATAATATCTGGTACACTCAGGAGTTGGCATATATGTATTTCAAGCAACAGGACTTTCCAAAAGCGGTTGAACAATTTAAGCGGCTAACGGAGAATGAGCCGAGAAATGTTGAATGGCAGTATGGTTATGCTGAAACCCTTGTGAAATCTGGTGAAGTACCTCGCGCCATAGAAGCACTAAATACGACCGAGGACCAGGTTGGAATTAACCCACAATTATCGATTCAAAAATATTCACTCTACATGAGTGTCGACCAAATGGAATCGGCAGTTAAAGAAATCGAATTGGCACGCGAAAGCTATCCAAAAGATGCTCAGTTAATTGCAACATTAGTTGATCATTATTTTGATCAAGGTCAAAATGACAAGGCGGTTGTTATGCTTGAAGCTCTTGTTAAGACCGACCCTCAGAATGGAAGAGCACATTTGGCATTAGCAGATGTATATCGACAAGAAGGTAAGAAGAAAGAGGCCTACTATGCTCTCAAGAAGGCTTTTTTATCACCTGATGTTACTGTAGATAATAAAATGCGCATTCTGATTAACATCAATGAATCAAGTGTGAATATTGATGATGAGGTCTATGAACTCGTGGACATAATGGTGGAGCAATATCCAACTGAAGCGAAGGCTCACTCAATTAATGCGGATTTTCTATTGGGAGCTGGAAAGGATGAGGAAGCCCTTACTGCCTATAAGAAAGCACTTCAATACGATGAGAATCAATACCCAATTTGGAAGCAAGTTCTGATCATGGAGTATCAAACAGGCGAATATGAAGACTTGTATAAGGATAGTAAAGCCTGTCTAGAGCTGTTTCCTACAATTACGACGGTGTATTTGCTAAATGGAGTAGCTGCCAATCAAATGAATAGACATGATGAAGCCATCGATGTTCTATCTGTAGGGTATGAGCTGATTATCAATGATATTCCAATGGAGGCAGAGTTTTGCGGTCAGTTAGGGGATGCATATTTTGGGATCAAGGATTACAACGAAGGAAAAAAGTCCTACAAGAGAGCGTTGGAAATCGATCCAAGAAGTCTACTCCTAAAAAATAATTATGCGTTCCGCTTAGCAAAGCATAGGATTGATCTTGATTTAGCAGAATCGCTCATTAAGCAAACTCTTGCTGGGGCTCCAGGTCAAGCTCAATTTATGGATACGCATGGTTTTGTTCTTTTCCAAAAGGGGGATTATCGAGATGCCTTGGAAATATTTGAAAAGGCGTATGAAGCAAATTCGGAGGACGCAAAAATTGCTGAACATCTCGGAGATGCTTATTTCAAAATATCCAATTTGGATAAAGCATTAAAGTCTTGGAAGAAGGCAAAGGAGATTAAATCAAATGATCTACTCGAAAAGAAATTGAAAGATAAAAAGTATTATGCGCCTGAGTAATCAACTTATTGGTTTTGCTGCAATGATCATTCTCCTTGCATCCTGTGGAAATCGTCATGGTGATGGTGAAAAGCTACCACGCGTGAAAGATGAGGTGCTTACTGATATACTTGATAGTCTTTCTAATCAGGAGTTCACATCGTTTTATTCTAAAATTTCAACTGATTATCAGGATACATCTAGAAAGGTGTCATTTAAGACATCATTTTGGATAGTACGAGACAGCGCTCTAATGGTATCGGTCAAGTATTCTGTTGTGCCAGTATTGAGCGCAGTTGTTACTCCGGACTCACTAAAAATGGCTAATAAGCGAGATAAATGTTACATTCTTCAAAGCCAACTTTATTTTAAAGAGACCTTTGGTGTTGACTTCTCCTATCGTGATATTGAAAATATAATGATGGGAATGCCAGTTGCATTTGATAACTCGAGGGAATATCATAGAGTTAAAGATCCTTATGCATATTGGATTTCGTCTCACAAAAAAAGGGATGCAGACCGCGTTACGGACAGTGATGATAAAGAAGTTATTCTGTACTACAAAGTAGCTGATGACCTGCGTAACCTCGATGCTATGAGGGTAGAGAGTCCTGGAGATTCAACTTCTGTAATGTTGAATTACAAGACAAGGCAGTTGGTAGACGGCTATATGGTGCCTCATGTGGTTGAAGTCACAGTTAATACACCGAAACAAGAATTGAAGATAGAATTGGAATATAAAAAAGCTCGGATTAATAAGCAGGAGGAATTATATTTCGTAATACCAGAAAGTTATGGCGCGTGTAACTAGAATCATTTTGATGCTTGTGGCGGTTTCGGCAGTTGTTGTTGGAATGGCGCAAAATACGAGTGAAAAACTGAAGAAGGAACAAGTTCGATTAGAGAGTAAAATCGCTAATACGAAATCGTTGCTTGCGAAATCTAAGACCAATAAGGATGCATCGTTGAACGAATTGCGTGTCATCGAAAATCAAATTGCATATCGCGAACGATTGCTGAGTAACTATGATGATCAAATTCGTGGTGCAGAGATGACCGTTCAGCTCAAAGAAGAGCAAATAATTGAATTAACTGAAAAGGTTGAGCAGTTGAAGGAGCAGTATCAAGAATTACTCATTTATGCCTATAAGCATCGGAATAAATATGGTAAAATGATGTACATTTTTACCTCTGACAGCTATAATGAGGCTCGGAAACGTAATAAATACATCCAGCGTTTATCTGATGTTCAGCTAAAGCAATTTTTGGTGATTGTTCAGAATCAAAACTTGATCAAGGAAGAAATTGCTACCATAGATAAGGAGCGAACTTATAAACTGGCAGTTATTGATGAGAAGAAAAAAGAACGTGGACTGATAGAGCGAGACAAGAAGAAGAAGGAGGAGGTTTACGAGAAGTTTAAGCTAGAAGAGCAAGAGATTTTAGCCAAGCTAAAGAAGGAAGAAAGACAAAAGCAGGTTCTACGGGATAAGATTAGTGCTGCTATAAGAAAAGAAGTAGCTGCTGCGGAAGTGAAACGAAAGAAGTCGCTTGCAGCTGAAAAAGCAGCAAGAGATAAAGCGGAGGCTGCTGGGAAGCCCGTCAAAGCAACAAAGCCATCAGTAACTGTTGCGGAGACCAAAGAGATTGCACTTGTCAGTAGAAACTTTGAAGGGAATAGAGGGAAATTACCATGGCCAGTTGATAAGGGAAATATCACTGAGAAATTTGGAAAAAATCCTCATCCAACATTGAAGAATGTATTCACCAACAATCGTGGGATTGATATAAGCGCTCCGAAAAATGCCCAAGTGAGATGTGTTTTCGAAGGCGAAGTGACAAGTGTCTTGAATATACCAGGTGCAGGAAAAGTAATCATCATCAAACATGGTAATTACCGCACGGTGTATAGTAACTTACAGGATACATACGTAAAAGCTGGTTCAAAAGTAGGTACCAAGAAAATTATTGGATCATTACTTTCTAAAAATGGGGAGACGATGTCTGTTGTGCATTTTGAGGTTCACAAAGTTTCAGGAAATTCGGTAGTTTGTCTGAATCCATCATTGTGGGTGGCTCACTAGTAAAGCGCAATTAATAAACCTGAGATTTCCTTCTCTTTCGTTTTTTCTCTTGCCTGAATGGCTAAGGACAAACCTTTGCGATACCACGTGACAGATTCATCTTCATTTCCTCTTTTAATTGCATCATTACCTTGGTCAATATAACTGTTGATCTCATTAAGTAAATTGCTAAAGACTGTTTGTTTCATTACTACTCTTTGTTATTACTACAAATTTAGTGCAGAACTATCGCTAGAGTATTAATTCAGTGTTACTAAATCTTTATTAGTATGTCAGCTAATGTTACGCCAACCTGATGTCAACAAGGGTGAAATGAGATAAGTTCTTTAAAGAACGAACTACATCTCGATACTATTCACATTTTCAAAAGGATCTGGAATATTCGATTTTTCCTCATCGATAATTTCGAGAATATCTCGAGTGATACCACGTGATATATTTGAAATTGGCACATCATTCGGAGAGCCTTCAAACGGATTCTCTCCTACCAGTCCTACGCGCAACATCGTATTAAATACCCAAATTACGATAACGGTAAAGGGGATGTTCAACCATACGAAATACTCACCTATGAAAGGGTTCACTTTTTCAATATCTAATCCCATTTTCGCAAATGCAGGAATAATAGCCAAGGGAAGAATCCACATAAAAATATGCACGAAGTGATAACCGATACTTGCGTACTGTTTTGGGTAAGGGAAGTTTTTGATTCGCTCCGTTTTTCCCTGTAGGGCTGTCATCTCTTGTAGCATTTGCTGTAGGCTCAACAAACTGAAATCCCATAATTTTTTCTGATCTGTCAATTTTCTTAAATGCTCTGATTGTAAATTAATAAGGGCATTCGGTTTGTTGTTTTTTGACATGACTAGATTGAATTCCTCCTCAGATAAGTAAGGTTTAAGCTCCTCCTCAAGGGGTGTGTCGAATTCTGGAATTTTATAGTTAAACTTGGCTTTCTTTTTTTGTTTGATCTTATCGTAATTGGCTTCCCAAGGTTTTTGGGATCTCATTGCGTAGCGTAAGGCGGTTAACCAAGCAATATGTCTATTCGTTATTATTTTGAGCTCAGCTGTTTCGTCTTTGGCTTGATCATTTTGATGCATGTGAAAGCTGTCCTTTACCGTAATAATAAATGATCTCGAGGTATTCACAATTCCTCCCCAAATCTTACGTGCTTCCCAAATTCTATCATAGGCTGCGTTATTCTGAAAACCGACCAAGAACGCAACGGCTGTGCCGACAAGAACAACAGGAGGAAGAGGAACTTGTAGCCATTTTATATCAAGAACAAAATATAGTGTTGTAGCCAAGGATGCGTAGCACGCAAAGAAAATGATCTCTCGTATCGTCCATGCGACTAAACTTTTGAATGGAAATCTTCTTTGTATATACATCTGTTTTTTTCTTCAAAAGTAATAGGAAGTTTTAGAATTCAGTTTTCTATTTTAGCTTTATCTGAAGAAATAGATTCACATAAAAAGTATGAGCAACAACAACCATATTAATTATATTGAATTTAAGTTTCGAGATTTAGAAGAGACGAAGGCATTTTATTCCGCAGCGTTCGATTGGGAATTTACATATTATGGGCCAAATTATGTTGCATTTTCAAGTAGTGGTTTGGATGGGGGCTTCGAGAAAACGACCGATAAAATTCATAACGTAGGGCTTGTCGTATTGTTTCATGATGATTTAGAAGCAAGTCGTCAACGAGTAATTAATTCTAACGGAACTATTTCCAAAGAAATTTTTTCCCCAGGTGGGAAACGCTTTAAATTTATCGACCCGTCAGGTAATGAGCTCGCCGTTTGGACTGAACTACCAGAAGAAGAGCCCCGACCGGCAGTATAATTGGAAATAGGAATGGTTTAATTTGATAATTATATGATTAATTAGTAGCTTGATAGCCTAAAACTATTTTGAAATAATACAGCACTAAAAGCAGGTTTTTCAGCATAACTTCTTTGAGCTTTGATGAAAGACGTGTTTTGATAGTAGACTACTTAAGTATTTAAAATGAAACAGCTACTCACCACTCTGATTGCGATATTAGTTGCAATCGGAGCATCCGCCCAAGCGCCTGAGCAAATGAGTTATCAGGCAGTTATTCGAGATGCAACTAATGCACTCGTAATAAGCCAGGTCATCGGCACGCGAATTAGTATTCTACAAGGCTCATCTGGTGGACCATCAGTTTATACCGAAACTCACTCTCCAACATCTAATGTCAATGGTTTAGTGACGCTTGAGGTTGGTATGGGAACCCCAGTTATTGGCACTTTTAGCGCTATCGATTGGAGCAATGGGCCATACTTCATTATGACAGAGTCGGATCCGAGTGGTGGAACAACATACACGATTTCGGCAACTTCTCAATTACTAAGTGTTCCATACGCACTGCACGCAAAGACGGCTGACAGTGTAATTGGAGGAGTTTCAGAATCCGACCCTGTATACGGAAGCTCAATTGCCAGTGGTATTACCTCTGTGGATACAGCATATTGGAATAGTCTTACGGTTGGTTCGCAACTAGATTCGACGGATATTGCAAATTTAGGGTTTGTTGCGGGTGCGATATTAACGGAAGTTGATGGATCTATCACCAATGAAATTCAAGTCCTAACCATTAGTAACGATACTATATTTCTGAGTAATGGTGGGTATGTTCAACTACCACTACTCAATATGCTCTCAGATCTTGATGATGACACAAAGATCCAAGTAGAGGAGAATCCTGATGATGATGTCATTCGCTTTGACATGGGAGGAGTAGAATATTTTACTTTAGATTCGGGTAGGGTACAAGTTTTTAATACTGGAAATTCGGTATTTATGGGAGCTGGTTCCGGAGATAATGATGATTATACGGATAACCTGAATACGGCTTTTGGTGATTCGACTTTAGTTGAGAATACAATTGGAAACCTAAACACCGCAATCGGTTTTGGAGCACTTTTAGCAAATACTACGGGAACTCATAATACCGCGGGGGGAGTCTATGCGCTTAGCGCAAATACTACTGGGGTAACTAACACCGCCTTTGGTCAACTAGCTCTAGGTTCGAACACAACAGGAGTGGGGAACCATGCTTTTGGCTATGGTACTTTAAGTGCGAACACTTCTGGATTTCGGAATATTGCTATAGGAAGTAGCACACTATGGGCAAATACGATTGGTACGGGAAATATTGGTATTGGGTATTCAGTAATGAATCATGGACTCGATGCAAATTACAATACAGCCGTGGGATTCGAAGCAATGCACTTCAATGATCATGGTAGTAGTAATACAGGAATAGGTATGAAGGCGTTGAACCTAAACGAGGACGGAAGTTTCAATACGGCAGTTGGTGAAAGCGCATCGTTATCGAACGTCCTTGGAAATTACAACACTGCATTAGGTACACTTGCTCTATTCAATAATGCGAATGGAAGCAATAACACGGCGGTTGGTTATTATTCAAACTTCACTTCCACAGGCTCAGCATTTACAAACTCTGCAGCAGTTGGATATCTAAGTGCAATCACAGCTGATAATCAAGTTAGATTAGGGAATTCTAGTATAACTTCGATCGGAGGTTTCGCGGCTTGGTCAAATTTATCGGATGGCAGATTCAAGAACAATGTTCAAGAAAATGTAGTGGGCTTAGATTTTATCATGCAACTTCGACCTGTAACATATGAGCTTGATGTTGATAAGCTAAATTATTTTTTAAATGTTCCGGATTCTTTGGTGGATCGTGATGCCACAGAGGCGAAGTCAGCTGAGATTCAGACTGGATTCATTGCTCAAGAAGTAGAAGAGACAGCCAAGGCACTTGGATTTGATTTCAGTGGTGTTGATTCTCCTGAAAATGCTAACGATCATTATAGCCTGCGCTATGCGGAATTCGTAGTACCACTTGTTAAAGCAGTTCAAGATCAACAAGCACTAATTGAGGAGCAGAAAGCGACAGCTATTAGACAACAGGAGATGATAGAAATGCTTATTAAGCAAATGGAAGCTTTAAAAACTAAGGTTGAGAAGTTGGAGGATTGATCTTATTCCTCGTAGTATTCAAATTCGCGAATGAAAAACTTGAAAAGTTTGCCTGACTCTTTGTAGACCAACGCAGTGGAAATAATGTTGATCATCCGAACATCGATAAACACCAGTAGATTCAGTGCTCCCATCTGAATACATTTTTCGATAGGCATCAGTACTGTTGTTAGCAATAGAAATTTCAGTAATATAACTGTCTCACTTATTATCACCTACTCGAATAGAGTCTTCAATGCGTGTAATATTTCCTAAAGTATCAAAGTAGCGAACAGACCTGATCATTGCAGCTTGTCTTTCAGTAACCCAATTTCCTGAATCATCGTGTTCTAGTTCAATAGAACTAATCTGCGCTATTGACTTTACCTTTTATAGCCATACTGAAGAACGTCTGTTGGCAACTTCACAGATTCACAATAAGAAATTAAGATCCTGATAAGCAGTATCGGGAGAAGTTTCATCAAAAGGTGATTAGTTTAGTTCTTTATTTTTCTCCCTACTATTCAGAGCAAATTCTAATGCTATAAATGCTGCACAGAAGCCCCAAATTGGAACTGAAGCTTTATCGGTATCGAGGTAGTTATTTAGGACGCCATGAACAAAGTAAGTGACCAAAGCTAAGATCATTGTTAGTATCAGTGTCCGCATTTGTTTGTCTTTCTCTGGCCATTTGTAGTAAAGCGTGATGGATTTGTAGAAGATAGCACTCACAATAAGAAGCATTGCGACTAATCCCAAAATTCCCATTTCCGCCATCGGACCAAGATATTCACTATGTGCATTACCCATATTACCGAAGTTTGTGGATATGATCGTCAGATTTTCAGCCTTTTGATAACGCGCATATTCGAATGCATAAGTCCCAGGCCCAAAACCAAAAAATGGACGTTCTTGGAACATTGCGATAGCGCAAGACCATCGATTAAGTCGTTCAAGATTTGAGGCATCAGTAGTAACGTTTGTTGCGCTCTGAAGCTTCTCTCCAAATTCCTCTGTGGTATGCTCATACTTGTTTCGCTCAAGTTCCATTTGTATTCGATCCCAGGAAAAGAAGAGGAGGGAGCCAACAATTACTAATCCTCCAGCGATTAGAGAAAACTTAATACGAAGCTTTATTGCCGCAAGCACCATAAGGGCAGCAATCACTGTTAACCAGGCAGCACGAGAGTACGAATAATACAATCCAATTACCGTAATAGCCATCATGATTAGCAATGTAACTTGAGTCAGCGGTTCATGCTTTTTTGAGAAGTACAATCCGAACACACATGGAGTAACAAAAGCAACAGTGGCACCATAGATTGTATGATCCTTGAAAAATGGCCACATAACCCAATGGCCTTCTTTTTCTCCGAAAGCATAGCTTGCATGCACTACGAGTGTGTAACTGATTACAATCACCATTCCGATGCAGAGCAACCAGATAAATGTATTTATCCGTTCTTTCTTTTTAAATACTGACGGTCCAAACAATAGAATTGGTATAACAAACCATAGCTTGGCGAGTAAGAATTTAAAGGATGCCATCGGGTGAGTACTCGAAATGGAAGTAATGAACGTCCAAATCAGGTAGAATCCAACTGCCCAGATTATTGGGTGACGCCAGATGTGTTTCTCAAATGTTTGACCCTGAAGTTGCCTTAATATGAGTAGCATCATTAGTCCGAACAAAATAGGTTCGGTTGGTATGAACAAGCCAAAACCCTCGGTATACTCCTCAATATTTATGGATAATGGAGTCAGAAAGGCAAGCGTCATGAACGACCATTGCGAATAATAGATTGCAGCATAAACCGCTAACATTCCGATAGGTGCTAGTGTTAAGTATGCTTGATCATTCCAAACTAAGTAGCAAGAAAAAGCTACATAGAGAAGTGAAATTAGTAAGACAATGCTATGTTGTCGAACGGCTTGCAATTAGTTAAGCTTTCTCAATTGAGCGATTCGCTCTTTAACTAGCAGGGCAAAGACAATAAAGAAGAATGCACCAAATGCAGCGACCAAAACAATGATCATTCGTTTAGGCTTATCTTTCTTATCAGCAACTACAGCAGGTTCAACAATAAACTTATGATTGAACATCGCGTTTGCATCAGATTCTGACTGTTCGTACGAATCTTCGAATTTGGTCAATTTTACGATTTTTTCATCTCGTAGAATTTCAAGTCCGTCGTAGCGAGCACCGTATTGTTGGTTCACATCGATTTGATTCTTGATGAAAGCTCGATCTTCACCACCCCTTGCTTTAGCATAATCGGAGTTCAGGTTTGCTCTAACCTCACTTGAAACAACACCCATGCGCGAGAGACTATCCATTTCTTTTAGAATGGTATTCTTTTCTGATTCAAGTTGGTTTCTTTTTCTCAAGTTAATTTCGAAAGCTGGAATCGTACGTTCCTTGATCATTTCGTTTTTTACCGTATCAATCAAGTTAACGATCTTGTTAGCAACCTCAGCTGCTAGCTCTCGATCTCTATCCGACACATCAATACGAATAGATCCATAGCGCGTTCTGGTGAACTGAATATGGCTGCTGTATTCTTGTCCTAATTTGTAAAATTTGTTGGGATCATCAGCATCAATTTCATAATGCTCTAAAAGCCCAAACTGTTCAACAATTCGATTACGAATACGTGCAGATTGAAGAATCTGAAGTAATTGCTCCGCTTGCTCTTCTTCACCAAAATCACCAGCTGAAGCTTTAG
The DNA here is from genome assembly GCA_002471375.1 of Flavobacteriales bacterium UBA7325. Taxonomy (GTDB): domain Bacteria; phylum Bacteroidota; class Bacteroidia; order Flavobacteriales_D; family Crocinitomicaceae; genus UBA4466. The sequence goes on along the minus strand of DKPV01000058.1, from coordinate 40,467 downwards.
CATTACTCTGCTCTGAAAAGGATACAGTGCTCGTCGCTGCTGGGAAAATAATTGCTGTTGATTTGAACATCGGTGTCATCAACAGTGATATCACAACAGAAGCAATAATGGCAATTCCTGTTAAGATTAAAACAATCTTTCTTTTTCGCCAAATGAAAAGTAATAGATTACGACTCTCACTCTGAAATTCAGGGGCGTTTTCACTCATAGTCTGGTTTTTTGTAGCGCGAAGTTAATGTTTCTAGTCGAAGGTAATAACTGAGAAAAAATCATTTTATTATTCTCATCGAGATTAATTCTCAAAGGAGTCACGATAAGTATAGAAATATTAGTTCAACGGTCTAAAGAAAAGTGCTTTTGAGGAGTCAAATTCCAGAAGCTATTCCGGAACTTTACTGAAGATTAATTTCAATTGTTTCATATCAATCAATCGAAAGATAATTAGGCCAAAGAACGCTGAAGCGCATATGGCTAGGAACATCCAAACTGTTTCGACTTCAATAAAGTAGCACAGGAGAAAGACTGATACAGTATATCCAACGAATTGTACTATCTGAATTAGTGATGGTATTAATGAATATCTATAAACACAATAAACAACCTGAGTCAGCGAGACGCTACATTGTGTGATTAGCGTCGCAAAAGCAGCTCCATTGGCTCCATACTTAGGGATTAAATAGGCATTCATAGCTATGTTGACTAAGATACCAATTGCAGATAGAATGTTTAAAAATTTCAATGATCCATCTGCGGTCAATAAGGTGCCGAAAATCAGATTCACACTCATTCCTACAAATCCAACCATCAGCATTCTAAATGCTTTTTCACTCTCATAGATGTTGTTATCGTATATCCATCCGAGAATAAGCTCACTATTAAAGCACGCGATAATCGTTAGTGCAATTGTACCTCCGATCAAGAGCTTCGTGGCGGAACCTAGAAGTATTTTTATGCTCTCATTTGCAGCAAGCATTTTAGAGAAAAGCGGATAGAGTAAGCCTGAGAAAATCATTGCGAACATAAACAATGCGTCGAATAATCTAAATCCTTGAGCGTAATACCCCGCCTGTGCTTTTCCATCCCAATGCAGACGTTCGATCATCACGGAATCCACTCGCGTGTATATCATCATCAAGAGAATCAATAAAGCATAAGGTACGCTCTTACGAATTACTGCATAGGAAAAGGTCGGTCTAAAAGCGAGCTTTGGTTTTCCAATTTTTTTCAAGAGTAGAATGGCCGCGACTATTACGGTTATTCCATAGCATAGTGTTTGAATCCAAATGAACCATTCGATTTGAAAGGTGTGCCCCGTTATTGGCATGTAGATCAGAGCTCCGCAGATGAGAATTAAAAGAAAACGATCTAGTATACTAATGAACGCTTCAGTTTTAAATAACAATAATCCAGAAAAGTGACTGCGCGCATAGGCAATCAAGGTTACTAGAAATTGATTAAAAACAAGAAAGGATAGAAGGTAGAGTTCGTAACTATCCCAGCCGAGTATGAGCGCAATGGTGTAAGAAACGATGGCGTAAAAAATGAAAAGAATGAATCGAAAAACGAGCATTCTCCCCAAATAAGATGTAGCTACTTCGGGTTGTTGAGCTACACGTTTGGTGGTGAAATTATTAATTCCAAAATCCATCAGAATGTTGAAAAGAAAAGAAAAGCTAAGAAGAGAAAAGTAGATCCCGTAGCTTTCAGCACCTACACGATTTTGAATTTCTGCGTCTATACCAAAGATGGCAAGTGGCTTAATCAAGAGATTAAGCACCAACATGAGGACAAGTCCAGAAAGAAATTTTCGTTGCATTTGACTTCTTAACGCGAAAACAAGCGATTAATTCACGATAAAGATAAAATTTTGCATCTGATGTTCAGCAGGATTAAACGGAACATGTTTATCATCTATGACAACATATGTAGCGTAACCAAGATCCTGAAGAAAACTGAAACATTTTTGGCGATTCTCATTATCCCAAAGTTCAGTATATATGATTGGTCGATTTTTTTTAATCAGTTCTTCACCACCCTTCAAAACAAAGTATTCGAAGTTCTCTACATCCATTTTAATTCCCTGGACTTTTTTATTCTTGAACAAGTTGTCTAGGGTGTCCATTGGAGTTTCTATTTCTAGGCCTTCATTCCATTCCGTTATAGATTCATGTTTTACATGACTAAGTCCTTGCATTTTGGCTCCGCTCTTTGTTGGGAGAATCATCTTGACCGTTCCAGAATTTTCACCGAGCGCAAGCTCATGGAAGCCAACATTTGAGATAGAATATTTATTAATGATTCTTTTAAATACAACAATGTTGTCCGGCATTGGCTCTATCGCCTGAATGTTGCAGGTAGGAAGTTTTTGTGCAAGGTGAACCGTCATTATTCCGATGTTCGCACCTATATCCAATACGGTAGATCCATCATCTTTCATCATTCCGAGAAAGTGAAAGAAATGATTCTCCTTTGTATCGTTTTTGAGCGTGCGGATTTTGTACTTCGCAAATGCGTAGAGATACTTCTGGAATCCCAGAATTTTTTGCAATATGGATTTGATCAAATTTTTCACCGCGTTCGAGCGGCAAAAATAGAAATTTCTTAGGAGTTAAAGCGATTAATTGAGGGAATCCTAGTTGTTAGTTCAACTCGTCTCTTTTACAATTAATTTGAAGCCTTTACCGTGTATATTCATAATCTCTATGTCTTCGTCTTGTTTGAGGGCTTTTCGAAGCTTAGCAATGTAAACATCCATTGATCTACCATTAAAATAATTATCATCTCCCCAAATAGCACGAAGTGCCGCGTGTCGATCTAGAATGTCATTTTGATTTTTGACTAGAAGTGACAAAAGTTGATTTTCTTTAGTGGTCAATTTTTTCACGTCACCATCTAAATGCAACAAACGCATTTCAGGCTCATACTTAATTTTACCAATAAATCGAACTCCATCCTCTTGACTTTTTGGCACTTCAACTCTTCGCATGATCGCTTGAATTCGAGCAAGTAGTTCTTCCATCACGAAGGGCTTCGATAAATAATCGTCAGCACCAATTGCAAAACCTTCTAGTTTGTCCTCCTTCATAGATTTTGCGGTAAGGAACAAAATCGGAACTTTTTTATCAACCTCTCTAATCTCCTTAGCAAGTGAAAACCCATCCATTTCTGGCATCATTACATCAAATATGCAGAAATCGAATGTGCCTGAATGAAATTTTTCTAATGCGATTTTACCATTTTGAGCAAGCGTGACATTGAATCCTTTAGACTTTAAGAATGTCTGTAATAATTGTCCGAGGTTGATATCGTCTTCCGCGAGTAAAAGTGAAGTGTCCTTTTTCATATTATTTGATTATTTCTATGGTAAATTCCGATCCAACACCATATTTACTTTTAACATGAGTGTTCCACCCGTGAAGATCAGCAATGGCTTTAACATAACTCAATCCCAATCCAAATCCTTTCACATTGTGAACGTTACCGGTTGGAATACGGTATAATTTATCAAATATTTTATTTAAGTGCTCTTTTTTAATTCCAATTCCTTCATCCTTGACATTCAATTTGATCTTATTGCTAGTCTGAATTAGAGTTACATGTACATTTGGTTTGCCCTTGCTATATTTGATCGCATTATCAATAAGGTTTGAAATCAGATTAGTTACATGTAGCTTGTCTGCTTGAATCGAGATAAGTTCGGATGGCAATTCCAATTTAATTTCGCCACCAACGTCTGATAATCTAAACTTTGCCCTATGTGCAACATCATTAACGATTTCGTTCAGTAAAACCTCTTCTTTCTTAAGGTTAAGTTCACCACGATCAAGAATAGCGCTCTGCAGGATTCTTTCTACCAATGTTCCTAAGCGTTTATTTTCATCACCAATCATTTTAACGTATGGCGCAGTTGCCGCAGTTTCCTCCCCAACCATATCTGTGTCATTCATGGCCTGACATGCAAGCGAAATGGTCGAAATTGGAGTTTTAAACTCATGCGTCATATTCGAGATGAAATCTGTTTTTAACTCAGAAAGCTTCTTTTGAGTAAGAATTGTCTTAAACATGAACACCATCGCGGTGATGATAAAAATGAAGAGGATAAAATTTACAGTCAGGGGCCCCCACATCTCTTTTATTAGGTAGGAGTTTTGTTTTGGGAAACTCAAATGAATATACAAGTCATTATCCAATGAATTACTGGGGAATAATAGAGCTCTGTGGGTTTTTGACGTATCTAGATTATTGGAAAAGCGCTTCGGTGTGTATTTGAAGTCGATTGGTTGATTGTACTCATCGGTAATCATGAACTCAAATGAAGATGGTAAATCAACGCCCTTCATCTCAATCTTTAGGATGGAATCTAAAAATGTTAGGTCCAATCTATCTTTTGGATCTTCATAGACATTGTTCCGGAAAGCATCTATCATCATCTCATTCACGAAATGCGCTTTCTTGAAGATCTGCTGAACGACACGCTGATCAAGTTGGATTGTTAGATTAATTGAATCTTGGTATACAGTTTGGCTGCCATTTTGAAGCAAGTCACGAAGCTTTCTTACATCACGTGCTAAGACCGTTTGTTCAGCACTTAATCCCGAAATGGAATCATAAGTTTTGCCACGAATGATGAGATAATCTTCAAATTCCCCATCGTTGAAAATAGCGGTATCCTGGATGGAAATCTCTTCTCTCGTGGCAAGCATGTTACCGAATTCTTCCTTCAGGATATCTTTATACTTCCCACTAAAGTCCTTGTCCATGACGTGCATGTATCTTTTCAGGTCATCTGCTTTTTCATGGCGAAGGGCAATGCGATCAAGCGTAGTAGAGAATCGTTGTTTGAATTCGTCTGATTTTCGATCGTAAATTTGGGTGGTTTGAAATGCCTGAATTACAAGTAAAGCCAACATAGCGGCGATTACAATAATCAATATAAAATGGACGCGAATTTGCTTCATGATATAAGCGAATGTAAGTGAATCGATCGTACGCTTGAAGTGCTTAACGTTTTTTAACTTGCGTTCAGTGATCAAGAATTCATTACTTTCGTGCTCTATTAGAATTAACCATGCTAGGTATTTTTAAGGCCCCTACTTTAGATGGAGGTGATTATTTAGAATCGTTGAGCGCTGATATTCTTAGAACAAATGACACTAAATCTAAAATTAGGTGTGAATTGAACATCGAAATCGATCAAATTGGTGTAAAAACGGTAGTGCGGATAGCATTAATAATTACAGAGCTAATTACGAACTCTGTGAAGCACGCCTTTGCGAACGTTCAAGAACCTCTGGTTAAAATTTACATGATAAATGAAGCGGACGAGATTCATCTTAGGTATTCTGACAACGGCACATGGAGCGACACTTCAGATGAATCATTCGGAATGCTCCTGATTGAAACATTTACCGAGCAGCTCGATGGAACGTATAGTAGGTCTACTATGTCAAGTAGGACCTCCTATGATTTCTGCTTCAAGATGCAAAGTGAGGTAGAGATTAATGAGATGAACTAATCGAAAAGTCGCCTGACTTCTAAAAACCGTTTTGGATAACCGGAGGCATAATAGTCGGTTTCAACCACCCCAAAATGCTTTTTTGAACTTGAGCAATGTATAAACTTAAGTCCATTTTCATTGTTCTCGATTACAATTCCAACATGACCAATCGTTTTACTTCCAGGCGTTGTCCCTGCAAATAACAAGCAATCACCTTTCCGCGCTTCATCAAGCTGAACTTCTTTACCCAATGCACCATAGCCTTTTGAACTTCGACAATCCGTAATATCGAATGAGCCATAAACATACGATGTGAAGCCAGAACAGTCAAAACTGATATTCGCTTTTGAAGTAGCCCAAACATATGGTGTCCCAAGTTGCGCTTGAGCTACTGAAACGAGAGAGTCAGCTCTCTGTTCCCAAGCCTCCTGCGAGTTGGATACAAACGGAATTAGAACAGACATCACTATGAAGACAAATTTCATATTGCAAAACTAAATCATTTTCAGGCGTTAGTGGCGTTTTTAACCTTCTTTACGATTTGGATGGATTTTAATGGTACGGTCAAACACGATTTTTCTGCTTTGAACGTTGTACATTCGTGTTAATGCGCGTTTTTAACAATTTTCTGATGCTATTACTTGCGGTTTTCCTTCCGATGATCGGTTGGTCGCAATATTCTAGTCTAAGGCAAAAAACTCTAGCATCTGCTGACACTCTATTGATTGATACGCTTTCGGTTTATCCAAATTCATTTAATATATCATGTGGCAATAATTCAATTCCGCCTGATGCTTATGCATTGAATTACGCTAGTGCTATGCTGATATTGCATGATAAGTGTGAAGATTCCATTCAACTCGAATACCGCGTATTACCCATGAATTTATCTCAGAGTTATGCCCTTAGAGATACGAGCGTGATTTACTCCCGCGATAAAGGAATGCGAGATGAATTTTTAATAAGTACACCATCGATCACTTCAGATCTTTTCGGTGGCCCCGGTCTGAACAAAGAAGGGAGTATTTCTAGAGGAATTTCATTCGGAAATAATCAGGATTTAGGAGTGAATTCTACGCTGAACTTGGAGTTGTCGGGTCAAATTGCACCAAACCTGAAGCTTTTGGCTTCTGTCTCCGATGACAATCTTCCTATACAGCCAGACGGAAACACAAACAAATTACGGGAATTTGATCAGGTCTTTATTCAGGTTTATAATGATCGTTTCAAAATGATCGCCGGTGATTTCTGGATATATAAACCAAAAGGGCATTTTCTTACCTACAAGAAAAGAGCGCAAGGATTAACGGTGAATTATCAGTGGACTGCAGATACTAATCGTGTCTGGAAAACCCAAGTCAGTGGGGCTTTGTCAAGAGGCAAATTCCAACGTCAAATAATTCCTGGAATTGAAGGAAACCAAGGTCCTTATAGGTTGAGAGGGGCACAGAATGAGCCATTCATTATTATTCTCTCAGGGACAGAGCGTATATATTTAGATGGCAAGGAACTCAAGCGTGGACAATCATTTGATTATGTAATTGATTACAATACGGCTGAAGTAACATTCACGGCACGGCATCAAATAACGAAAGATTCCAGAATCGTAGTAGAGTTTCAATATTCCGACCAAAACTATGCAAGGTCATTGATGCAGACTTCGACTACCTATAAAGGAAAACGAATGGAATTCTGGATCAATGGTTACTCGGAGCAGGATGCAAAGAATCAGACGCTTCAGCAGCCGTTATCGATTGGTCAAAAGACACTTCTTTCTCAAATCGGTGATACACTTGACTTGGCTCGTACAACGAGTATTGACTCCATTGGTTTTTTTGAGAATCAAAACATCTATAAGCTAGTTGATTCTCTCGGGTATGATTCGGTGCTCGTATATTCGGTACACCCAGATTCTGCCTTATATCGGGCTACCTTTCAATACGTCGGAGAGAATAAAGGAGATTACAAATTCAGCCACTACAATGCGCTGGGTAAAGTATTTGTTTGGTCTCAGCCTTTATTGGGTCAAAGTACTGGCGATTATGATGCTTCCAGAACTATCATTACTCCAAAGCAAAGGCAAATGATATCCGCTGGGGCGAAGTTCAAGCTCACTAAAAATCTCAGACTAGAAACTGAAGTTGCCTATTCGAAGAACGATCTAAACACTTTTTCAAGAGCAGATTCTGGAGATGATCAGAGTTTTGGAACAATGGCTCGATTAATAGGAGATCTTCCGCTATCTAAGGATAGTCTTCCAAATTGGATTCTTCGAACTACAGCTCAAATCGAAGCAAGAGATCGCAACTTTAATCCGATTGAAAATTATAGAACGGTTGAGTTCGACAGAGACTGGAACACAAGAAATAAAGGTTATAATGGCAACGAAGTTGTTTCACGACTAGGAGCAAATTTTATGAATAGAAAGTTCGGAAATATCAATTTTTCAGGGCAACAATATAGTATTGGAGGAGATTATGAAGGTCTTCGAATGTTTGGAAATGGTCGTTGGAAGCAAAAGGGATTTTCTGCAAATTGGGATGGGAGTTATTTGTCCAGTAAAGCGGAGCAGGCGAATGAATATATTCGTCATCGGGTAGATGTTTCACAACAGTTGGGCTGGTTCAGGTTGGGTTATCGTGATGATCATGAATTAAACAAGTTTAAGACGACTTTACTTGAACCATCAAGTTATCAGTTCTTCGATTATCAGTTTTACATTGCGAATAGTGATTCGATTAAAAATGAGTACAAGATTTTTTATCGTGAACGAATTGATGATCGATCCGATAGTACCCAATTGTCGCGAGCCGCGAAGGCCAGGTCTATTGGTGCGGAATTGAATATTACAGAATGGAGAAACCATAAATTGAATTTTATCACGAGTTATCGAGAATTGGTAATTAAGGATGAAAATCTAATTAGTCAAACTCCAGAGAACACCCTTTTGGGGAGGGTTGATTATCAAGCTAGAGTTTTGAATGGCGCCCTAAGTTTAAATACATTTTATGAAGTAGGTTCTGGCTTAGAACTGAAGCGAGAGTTTATTTATATCGAGGTTAATGCAGGTCAGGGTGTCTATACTTGGATCGATTACAATGGTGATGGGATTAAAGATTTGAATGAATTTGAGATTGCTCAATTTGTTGATCAAGCGAGCTATATTCGTGTATTTACACCGAGTAACGAGTACGTGAAGACCTATTCGAATGAATTCAATCAGTCGCTCTATTGGAGACCGGAAAGAATCTGGGGTAGTAAAAAAGGATTCCTCAAGTTTATGACACGATTTTCGGATCAAGCACGAGTTAGAATTCGACGTAAAACTGATTATTTTAACGGAAGCGAAGCTTTCAATCCATTCTTTACGGCAATTGATGATACTAACCTAATTTCAACGAGTACCAACTTGAGAAATACGGTTTACTTTAACAGAACTTCAAGTGTGATTGGAGCACAATACAATGTGCAGGATAGTAGAAGTAAATCATTACTTGCAACAGGATTTGATTCGAGAAGGAATCGATTCCAAGAGGTGAGCATTCGATGGAACATTAAGAAGAAGTTTTCAATTGAGACCTCAGCAAAAGTAGGTGTGAAGGAATCGGAAGCAGATTATACAACAGGCCGTAATTATTCCATTGATTATTACTTTATTGAACCAAGCTTGATTTATCAACCATCGACAACTTTTAGAATTACGCTTGATGGGCGCTACTCCGTAAAAGAGAATGACCCATCATTAGGTGTTGAAACCGCAGAGGTTAAGGAGTTTGGATCAACTTTCAAGTATAATCAGGCCCAAAAAGGAAGTCTAGTGGGAGGTTTAAAAACCGTGATCATTGATTACAATGGCGACCCGAATTCAGCATTGGGATTTGAGATGTTGGAGGCCTTAAAACCTGGCGTCAATTATACATGGAATGTAGGATACCAAAGAACGATTTCTAAGAATTTGCAGTTATCGATTCAATATAATGGAAGAAAATCAGAAGATAATCGAGCGATTCATTCTGGAGGTATGGAAGTACGTGCATTCTTCTAGAGTCATGCTAACTAGAATCGGTGAAATGAACGTGTTTATTGAAGATAATAAAAGCCACCGAACTTCAATTCCGGCACATGGAACAGTTTATGTTCGTTTTGTTGTTAATCCGGATGGAAGTGTATCACATGCAGCAATAGCACGCGGCTTTTATAAAGAACTCGATAAAGAGGCTTTGAATATTATTTCTCGTATGCCCAAATGGATACCTGGAGAGAAAGACGGTAAAAAGGTTCCAGTCTATATGACAGTTCCAGTCACGTATTAATCTTCTAAATCCATCGTGTAGATCATCCCATCTGCTAGCCCAATTTTGGGGACTAGCAGTTCCGTACAGGCAAGTTCATTTAGTATATACGCATAGATGTCAAGAGCTGGAACAATTACATCTGCACGATCTGGCTTGAGTTGGTATTCAGAAATACGTTCGTTAATGGGCATCGATTTTAATCGATCATGTAGATCAACAATCTCGGTTAGAAGAATCGGTTCCATATAACCTGCGCCTAGTAATTTATGGGTCTTATTGATGTTACCACCAGTCGCATAAATTTGATGAATCTCTGATAAGTCAATGTGCTCAGATAGCCAATCATGCATTTGGGACCAAATATTCTCATTAGCCTTTCCTCGAAGTAGGCGTAGAGTGCCAATTTTAAATGACTTTGCTTCAACACGTTCACCGTTTTCAAAAACACTAACTTCTGTGCTGCCTCCACCAACATCAACAACCACGAAGGGTATAGAGCGATCAATGTTTAATAGGAAGAACGTTGAAAAAATCAACTTTGCTTCTTCTTGCCCTGAAATAACTTCTATGTTGACGCCCGTTTTGTCCTTGATCAGTTTTTGAACTTCATCTCCATTCGATGCCTCTCGCATCGCTGAGGTCGCGCAGGCTCTAATCTTTGAAACATTGAAAATGTCAGAAATCAGTTTGAATGCCTGGATGGTTTTTACAAAATCCTCCGCCTTCTTTTTAGAAATATCACCTGAATCGAAAACACTCTCACCAAGTCGAAGGGGAACACGGGTATAAGATAACTTCTGTACATAGGCTGATTCGCCATCTCGCACTACCTCACCAATGAGTAATCGTGCCGCGTTCGTACCTATATCAATTGCAGCATATCGCATAAACGCAAGCTAGCTCATTCTCGAGGGAATGTAACTTGATGCTGAGTAAATTTTTCAACAGGTAACCCGTTAAAAAGCTAGTCGCTGTTCAGCTTATTTTTTTCTAAAAAAGATCTTTACAGGGACTCCAGTAAAATCAAACTCATCACGAAGACGGTTTTCTAAGAAGCGCTTGTAACTGTCCGGGATATATTGCGGAAGATTACAAAAGAAAGCGAATGCGGGAGCATGCGTCGGAAGCTGCTGAACATACTTAATTCGTACATACTTTCCTTTTGTTGATGGTGGAGGAGTAGCTTCAATGATTTGTAGCATCACATCATTTAAAACAGAAGTAGAAATTTTCTTCGTCCTGTTTTCATAAACCTCCATCGCTGTCTCCAACGCTTTATGAATACGTTGCTTTGTTATTGTTGATGTAAATATGATCGGAACATCATTAAATGGTGCAAGTTGCTCACGGACCATATCTTCGTATTCTCCCATGGTCTTGTGATCCTTATCGATCAAATCCCATTTGTTCACCAATACAACAATACCTTTCGCATTCTTCTCGATAACATAGAAGATATTCAGGTCTTGCTTTTGGATCCCTTCTTCGGCATCAATCATGAAAATACAGACATCGGAACCTTCAATTGCACGAACCGACCTCAATACAGAGTAGTATTCGATGTCTTCATGAACTTTGGCTTTCTTTCTAATTCCTGCAGTATCCACAAGCATAAAATCAAATCCAAAGGCATTGTATCGCGTGTTAATTGAATCACGTGTTGTTCCTGAAATGTCCGTGACGATATTTCGTTCTTCACCTGTTACCGCATTCACCAATGAAGATTTACCTACGTTTGGTTTTCCAACAACAGCGATATGCGGTAAGTCGTCTTCTTCACGTTTAGACTTATCCTCCTTATCGAATTCCTTCACGATGTCATCAAGTAAATCTCCAGATCCACTACCATTCGTTGCAGATAGATCATAAACATCTCCTAGTCCAAGGTTCCAAAATTCAGCGGACATTCCTACTCTTGCTGTGTTATCAACTTTGTTAGCAGCAATAAAGACTTTCTTCCCTGATTTTCTCAGTAGGCGGGCAACCATTTCGTCAAGATCGACAATTCCAACCATGACATCAGTCACGAATATTATAACATTCGCCTCATCGATCGCAATTTCAACTTGCTTACGAATTTCAGCCTCGAAAATATCGTCGGATCCTTTTACGTAACCTCCAGTATCAATCACAGAAAAGTCGACGCCATTCCACTCTCCACGACCGTATAAACGATCTCTAGTAACTCCGCTAACTTCTTTAACGATTGCTCGCGTCGATTCTGTCAAACGATTAAAAAGCGTTGATTTACCAACATTTGGTCGACCTACAATTGCTATAATGTTACTCATCTAATATCCGTATTTCTTCAATTTACCTTCTGAAGCTCTCCAGTCCTTATCAACCTTCACAAAGGTTTCAAGAAAGACTTTTGCTTCGATAAAACGTTCTATTTCTATTCGTGCTTCACGCCCAATACGCTTAAGCATTGTTCCGCCCTTGCCAATAATAATTCCTTTTTGAGAATCTCGTTCAACGATTACAAGTGCTCTAATTCGCGTGATATCTGGCTCAACCTTATATTCTTCAATCTCAACTTGACATGCATAAGGAATCTCCTTCTTACAGTGGATGAAGATTTTCTCGCGAATAATTTCAGAGACAAAAAACCTCATCGGGCGATCAGAAATTGCCTCTTTATCAAAATAAGCAGGCCCATCGGGTAAATTATTAAGAATGCATTCCCAAACACTATCAACGTTGAAACCGTGAAGTGCAGAAATAGGAAAGACGTTCGCATTCGGCAACTTCTCTTGCCAATACTCAAGTGTCTTTTTCATTCTCGCTTGATCCGTGAGGTCCATTTTATTGATCAAACAGATCACAGGAACTTTTAACTGCTGAATCTTCGCAAGCGTTTCCACATGGTTCATTTCGGTCTCTTTTGTGTCCGTAATGAAAAGTAGTACATCAGCATCCTGTAGTGATGAATTGACGTAACCCATCATGTTTTCATGAAGCTTGTAAGCTGCATTAACAACTCCTGGGGTGTCCGAAAAAACAACTTGATAATCCTCGGTGTTAACTATGCCATGAATACGGTGACGTGTTGTTTGCGCCTTGCTCGTGACAATGGATAACTTCTCACCGACCAATTTATTCATCAGTGTAGACTTGCCAACATTTGGACTTCCAACAATATTTACGAAACCAGACTTGTGCGCCATATCGACTTAATTAGATTGCAAAGTAACAGCTTCTCCTTGCAATAAAGCTTTGAAACTCACTCTTTTTGCAATTATAGAATTCAATTCAGAAATCGATACACGTTCTTGTTCCATAGTATCTCTGTCGCGAATTGTTACTGTGTCATTTTCCAAAGATTCATGATCTACCATCACACAGAAGGGAGTTCCAATCGCATCTTGGCGGCGATATCTCTTTCCGGGAGAATCTTTTTCATCGTACGCGCAATTGAAATCATATTTGAGCGAATCCATGATTTCTCTTGCCTTGTCTGGGAGTCCATCTTTCTTCGTCAATGGCATTACTGCCACTTTATATGGGGCTAGGGATGCAGGCAATGCAAGCACTGCTCTTGATTTTCCTTCTCCAAGATCTTCATTTTTAAATGACGAACTTAAAACGGCCAAGAACATTCTGTCTAGTCCAATAGAAGTTTCGATCACGTATGGGACGTAGTTTTTATTTAGTTCCGGATCGAAGTATTGAAGTTTCTTTCCTGTATGCTCTTCGTGTTGTTTTAAATCGAAATCAGTTCTAGAATGAACGCCTTCAAGCTCTTTGAACCCCATAGGGAAATCAAATTCAATATCACTTGCTGCATCTGCATAGTGCGCCATTTTAATATGATCATGGAATCGGTAACTTTCAGCAGGGATTCCTAAAGCGGAATGCCACTTCATTCGTTCCGACTTCCAGTACTCGTACCATTTTTCTTGCTCTCCAGGGCGTACAAAAAATTGCATTTCCATTTGTTCNNGCCAAGAACATTCGGTCCAATCCAATTGACGTTTCAACGACATAAGGCACATATGATTCATTGAGCTCCGGATCGAAAAAACGCAACTTTTTACCTGAATGTTTTTCGTGCTGTTTCAAATCAAAATCCGTTCTTGAATGGATTCCTTCAAGTTCTTTGAAACCCATTGGGAAATCAAATTCAATATCGGCCGCCGCATTGGCATAATGGGCCATCTTAATGTGATCATGAAAACGGTAAGCACTTTCATCAAAACCTAAAGCTTTGTGCCATTTAATGCGGTAATCTTTCCAATACTCATACCACTTCATTTCTTCCCCTGGACGTACAAAAAATTGCATTTCCATTTGTTCGAATTCACGCATACGAAAGATGAACTGACGTGCTACGATCTCGTTTCTAAATGCTTTCCCGATCTGAGCGATTCCAAATGGAACCTTCATCCTTCCTGATTTTTGAACATTTAGAAAATTTACAAAAATACCTTGGGCAGTCTCTGGCCTCAGATATAGGGTTGAAGCATCTCCTGCAACAGAGCCAAGCTCGGTAGAGAACATCAAGTTGAATTGACGCACTTCTGTCCAGTTTTTTGATCCTGAAATTGGACATGCAATTCCTAAATCAACGATTAGGTTATATACTCCTTCTAAGTCGTTTTGCCCGAGTGTTTCCCGCATTCTATTCTCGATGTCATCAATTTTCGCTTGATTTCGAAGAACATTTGGATTTGTTTTTAAGAACTCTTCTTTGTTAAAGTCATCACCAAATCGTTTTAATCCTTTGGCAACATCTTTATTGATTTTTGCTTGAATTTTTTCAATGAATTCTTCAAGCAAGACATCCGCTCTGTATCTCTTTTTCGAATCTTTATTATCAATCAATGGATCGTTGAATGCATCAACATGACCTGAGGCTTTCCAAATTCCTGGATGCATGAAAATTGCAGAATCAATACCTACAACATTTTCGCGCATTTGCACCATCGATTTCCACCAGTATGATTTGATGTTATTCTTTAATTCTGAACCAAGTTGACCGTAGTCGTAAGTAGCTGCTAGGCCCTCATAGATCTCCGAAGATGGAAATACAAATCCATATTCCTTAGCGTGAGATATGATATCCTTAAGGTTGTCTTCTTTTTGCATGGCGCAAAGATAACTGAAATTGGGTGCTAGGATATGAAAATTGACTGATTTTCACGAGTTTTAGACGGATGGACATTGTTTTCGTATGAAACGCCGTATCTTTGCGCTTCAATGACGAAGATAAGAGATATTGATTTGGGAGAATTCCCGCTCTTACTTGCTCCAATGGAGGATGTAAGTGATCCACCTTTTCGCGCATTATGCAAACGTCATGGAGCGGACCTCATGTACACTGAATTTATATCCTCTGAAGGGTTGATTCGTGACGCTGTTAAAAGTGTTCAAAAACTCGATATATACGAATACGAGCGCCCGATCGGCATTCAAATATTTGGTTATGATATCGAAAGCATGAAGCTTGCAACTGAAATTACAGAAAAGACGAATCCAGATATTATTGACATCAATTATGGTTGTCCAGTAAAGAAAGTTGCATGCAAGGGAGCAGGAGCAGGAATCCTACAGGATATCCCTAAGATGATTGATATGACAAGGGAAATTGTTAATTCAACTAAGCTTCCGGTGACTGTTAAAACTCGCTTAGGCTGGGATGATAATTCGAAACACATCGTTGAAGTTGCTGAACGTCTTCAAGACGTTGGAATAGAGGCAATCTCTATTCATGGGCGTACAAGAAAGCAGATGTATAAGGGTGAAGCTGACTGGTCCTTGATCGCCGATGTGATGAATAATCCTCGAATGAAAATTCCTGTCTTCGGAAATGGAGATATTGACTCACCCGAAAAGGCAGTTGCATACAAAGATAAGTACGGTGTGGATGGCTTAATGATTGGTCGAGCAAGTATCGGCTACCCATGGATTTTCAATGAGATCAAGCATTTTTGGAAAACGGGTGAGCATCTGGCTAAACCTTCAATTGACGATCGTGTTGCAGCAACATTAGAGCATCTTGAAATGAGTGTGAAATGGAAAGGTGAAACGTTAGGTATTGCGGAAATGAAGCGACATTATACGAACTACTTCAAAGGGATCTCACACTTTAAAGAGTATAGAATGAAGCTAGTGACTTCATTTGATTTACAAGAAATTAAAGATACTTTGCAGTACATCCAGGAGAATTCTGGGAACTTCCAGTTTGCTCTCTAGCGGGATCAGCTAAACTATTGTCTAAATTTTTGATTTTTGGTTTTTCTTGATTTGTTTAAGTGTCCATTCAATGGCACTTTCGCGAGAGTAAAAAATCTTAGTTGGCTTTCCAGGCCGATTGAACTTAAGGTAGAAATTAGCACTGATTTTCTGTGGCAAAGTTGATATCACAATGGCGTCTGTATGCGTCTTTTTATTTTGTGTGCGGTCTGCTGCCCATTCCCGTACTTCAGGATCGATACCAGAAAAAGATCCGAACTCAAAAATATTTTAGAATCTTCCATTACCCGCCTGCTTGATGAAGTCAAACCCTTTTTCTATGAACTATAAGCTTACTTTTTTGTGACGGGGAATTATCAAATGGTAAATTCCATTTTCAAAAATACGTGCATGCGCTCCTTCAAACTCACGCTCGAGAATAATTTTTGATTTGAATAAATCTATGGTTTCTTTTTCAGCTGCCACAGGTGAAAATGGTTATCTTTAGCCAGTCAAAATTAATCAATTATGAGAAAATTTCAAAATTACGTACAAGGTCAATGGCTTGATGGAGAGGGGGTTGAAACTCCGCTTTATAATGCTATTTCTGGTGATCAAATCGGTGAGGCATCGAGTGAAGGTCTCGATTATGCAGAAATTCTTGCCTATGGAAGAAAAACCGGAGGTGCCAAGTTGCGCTTGATGACTTTTCAAGAACGTGGTTTGATGATAAAAGCATTAGCATTACATCTTTTGACAAAAAAGAAAGAGTACTATGCTATGAGTGCATGGACCGGAGCTACGAAAATTGATTCTTGGATTGACATAGAAGGTGGTATTGGTAACTTGTTCGCTAATGCCTCTTTGAGAAGACAGTTTCCAGACTTGCCGTACCATGTTGACGGTGATGCGATTGCTCTTTCAAAAGAGGGTTCATTTATCGGGCACCATATTATGGTTCCCAAACAGGGAGTTGCAGTTCATCTAAATGCGTTCAACTTCCCGATTTGGGGAATGCTTGAAAAGATTGCTGTGAATCTTATGGCCGGTGTACCGTGTATCGTTAAACCTTCTGAGTTCACTTGTTACTTGACTGAAATTATGGTCAGAGACATTATAGCTTCAAAGATTCTTCCTGAGGGATCATTGCAGTTGGTATGTGGATTGGGTCGTGGCATAATCGATCATGTCTCGTCAGAGGATGTGGTGACTTTTACAGGATCGGCATCTACAGGAAAAATTTTGAAATCGATGCCTTCTATTTTAGATGGAAACGTACCCTTCAACCTTGAGGCAGATTCGCTGAATGCAACAATCCTTGGCAAGCATGCCACGCCAGGGACAGAGGAGTTTGACCTTTTCATTAAGGAGACTACGAAAGAAATTACAATTAAAGCAGGACAAAAGTGTACGGCGGTAAGACGTATTATCGTTCCTGGTGATTTAGTGGAAGAAGTACAAAAAGGAATTTCAGCGCGCCTAGCTAAAACAGTGATTGGTGACCCTAGTCAAGAGGGCGTTAGGATGGGAGCTTTAGCGACTAGAACCCAGGTTCAGAGAGTTCGTGAGAGCGTTGAGTTATTGGCAGGTTCACAAGAGATGGTTTATGGCGATCTAGATAACTTTGATATCACCGGAGGTAATAAAGAAAAGGGAGCATTTTTCTCTCCGATTCTATTCTACAACGATGATCCATATACTAAAACAGACGTTCATAATGTAGAGGCATTCGGGCCAGTTTCGACTATCATGCCCTATAAGAATATGGAAGATGCTATTGAGCTTTCTCGAATGGGGAAAGGGTCGTTAGTTTCATCAATTGTTACACCAAATGATCAAGAAGCAAGAGAATATATTGTTGGTGCGGCGAGCATGCACGGAAGAATTTTAGTTCTAAACAAAGACTGTGCGAAGGAAAGTACTGGGCATGGATCACCAATGCCATTATTGACCCATGGTGGACCTGGCCGTGCAGGTGGAGGTGAAGAAATGGGAGGGAAACGTGGTGTAATGCATTACATGCAACGAACTTCTATTCAAGGTCACCCAACAACAATTACTGAAATAACTCAGCAGTTCCAGGTAGGTGCGAAACAGCCAGAAGCAGTACCTCATGTATTTAGACAACATTTCGAGGAACTCGTGGTTGGTCATACGGTGTTCACTCATAAACACACGGTAACTGTTGCAGACATTGTGAACTTTGCCAATGTATCAGGAGATAATTTCTATGCTCATATGGATGAAACATCGCTTGATGGTACAATTTTCGAACAACGAGTTGCACATGGTTATTTCTTACTTTCTAAAGCAGCTGGCTTATTTGTAGATCCTGCTAAAGGACCAGTTCTATTGAACTATGGCGTGGAAGAAGCACGCTTTACAAAACCTGTTTACCCAGGAGCGACAATTGGAGTGCGATTTACGGTGAAAGAAAAAATTGATCAGGAGAAGAAGTCCGAAGAAGATATTGCTAAAGGAATTGTAAAATTCTTGGTGGATATGTACGATGAAACTGGAGAAACGGTAGCAATCGCAACCATACTTACGATGGTTAAGAAGATCGATCAGTCAATGTGATAGTATTGTTAATCAGAAAAGCGATTTTATTCATCTAAGGTAGCAAGCAGTCAGTGGTTTCTGCGTATTTATTATTAAATTTAGCTGAATGAAAACACTCAACTTCATAATCGGAATCCTCTTTTTGGGTTTTTCGTTGTCGGTATCCGCACAACAGAATAATGTAGGGATTAACACAAATACACCTGATCCTTCTGCAGTTTTACACCTTGAATCTGATTCTCAAGGTCTGCTAGTACCAACATTAACAGCGCTACAACGAGATGCCATTGCTGCTCCAGCTACTGGACTTATTATTTATAATACTGACGATAATCAAGAAGAAATTTACAATGGAACTTGCTGGATACCGAGCTATTTGAAAACTTGCGACGACTGTCTAATCGATATTGCTTTTGCACAACCAAGCTACCCTATTGATCGAATTAATCAAATGTCTGTTGTTATACCTGTAACCATAATCCAGACAACACCATCAGCGATAGCACTGCCGGTCGAAGTGTCAATGGTACACACGTTCACTGAGGAGTCAGATGTATCGCTTGACTTGTATGCCTTGCCAGGTTCTGGAGTCGTTAACTTAACGATTAATACAAATGTATTTGAACGAGGGGGAAGCCACTACGTAACGATCTTCGCTAATTGTGGTGACGCAGTAATCGCAAAATCTATAGCAATTGATGTTAATCCATGTGCTTTAGTCAGTATTAATAGTGATCAAACGAATTATGACTTGGCTGCAACAGGAGTTACTGGAAATAATTGTGTGGTTGTCACGATTGAGGAGAATGTTTCGATTCGTTCTGCGGATCCAGCCATACCAGCGTTCACAACTGGCGCGATTAACCCAGCATGTAATCTTGGAATATTGAATAAGGGATTAACTTTTGGACTTGGAGGAGATGGTCCTCTTTTGATGGGGACTAACGGAGAAGATGGAGGAACTGCGATGGAAATTAATTGTAACGCGGAAGTTAGAAATGAAGGAATGATATATGGTGGAGGTGGTTCTGGACTTACAGTTGGAGCATTTGTTCCTGTGGGAGTCGGTCCATTTAATATCTGTTTTGCTGTTGGTGCCGGAGGTGGTGGAGGAATGCCAGACGGACTTGGTGGAGGTGATACGCAAGGCACTTGTACATTTGTTGTTGGACCATGGTTTGATGGAAATAATGCAGAAAGTCTCTACGATGATGATGAGGGAGTTGAGGTGAATAAAACCGTAAGCACACCATTTTCAGCAGGGCCCATTCAAGGTATGATAGTAATTACTGCTCGCGGTGGATCAGGAGGTGATTTTGGTGAGTCGGGCACAGGGTCTCCGCAGCCCGTAGATTTCTCAGGAACGTACCTTGAGATCTGCTTGAACATTCCTTTTCTTGGTGTTATTTGCGCACCAGTTCCTGGACTGTCAGGAGCATTGAATGGTATTTCTAATACGATTAATAATGCATTTAATAGTTCTGTTCCAGGAGCGGCTGGTTATGCTATAAAGCGACTAGGTACTCTCACAATTCCTGATGGAGATTACCAAAATCCCTCGTTAAGAGGACCTGTTGGACCTTAATTTGATACTATGAAACGACTTGGACTTTTTCTTGGATTGTTATTCATTGTCACACAAAGCTTTGCTTTTGAGGGTGTCATACATTGCACAAAAACACAAAATGGAATAACGACATCTTTCGATTTTTATGTAAAAGGTGATCAAATTTCGATAATTGCCAAAGACGGCGCATCAGATTACCGAATATTATTGAATCGGGCAGCGAAAGAGCTAAGACTCTGTATAAGTACACCAGAATTCAGTACAAAGGGATACTACTTATACACCGAATCAGATATTCGGAAAAATTCAGAAATTGAAGTGCTGAGTCAGTCAAGAACTGATGCTATTGAAATTGATGGAAGTCTCTGCGAAGGTCATACGATAGTTACTGATCGAGGCATTGCAATGGCATACTTCGGATCGGATGAAGTTGACATTACCGGATTTTCAGCTTTTTTCAATGATCCAGTATATGAACTATTGGATGCGCTTGATTCAAAACATTTACCAAGAAAACTGGTTGTAAACAAATCTACTGGCTCATACTCGATTGATCTGAAAGCAGAAGCTCAATCAATTGATGATTCTTATTTTCAAGTTCCTGCTGGATATGATAAGTTCGAAGTTAGCTATGAAGGTCAGATGAAAGATTAGACTGTGCGCTTGCTCCTAGCCATATTGATTCTATATTCTTCAAGTATTCTTGCCCAGGCTCCTGTTTTCTATAATCAAGCGAATGTTTATGTAGCTCAGAGTGCAGAGGTCCACATCTATGGTGATGCGATAACGGATGGGAATTCATCTATTCTGGAAAATCAGGGCTTAGTGCAGACATATGATGATGGGAACCCCGGGAATTTTGAGTTGCAAAACTTAGGGACAGTTGCGTCAACTGGAAATTTTATGATTGACAATGATTGGGTGAATAATGGTATTCTCCAAATTCAAAGCGGAAATGTCGAGATGTATGGAGATAGCCAGTGGTTTCTAGGAGATAGCGTCTCGAGTTTTTGGAACTTGAAGCTCACTGGAACCGATAGAAAAGAACAGGCTCAAGATATTCGTGTACGAAGTGTTCTTGATCTTACGAATCGAGAATTGGCGGTTCATGCAAACACTGTATTTATAGATAGTGCAGATCTAAATTCAATATTATTTGACAATTCTTTTTTAGCGGAAGGTATCATAAGCACCGATGAGGATGGTTTCATCCTAAAGCATGTGAATCAGAATGAATCAAATTTAATACCAACGGGATCTAGTGAAGGAACTTTCCGACATCGACCAATAAAAGTTCAATTGCTGAATGGTTCTCCAACTGATACAGCTATAATTACGTTTCATCATCATTCACCGGATTTTGTAAATGCGTTCGAAATCGATATCGATTCATCGCTCTGTAAGATTCAAAATCGTTACTTCTATACGTTCAATTCTGTTAACGCAGCAAACTCCTATCAACTTGATTTTGCTCATTACCCAACGCAAGACGGTTTTTATCCAGATGTTGCGGAATGGAATTCTCCAACTTGGAAAATGGTATATGATCATACTGACTACAATGATCCAAATTATAGCTATGCACGGGCAAACCTCGAGTCAGATTTTGAAATCGAACATTACACTTTGGGTTACCAAACACCAGTAGCGCCTTATCTACTGTATGACAGTACAGAGTGCTATAATGTGTCTGCTTATGAAGTAGAAGTGCCGAAAGGTGAACCTTGGTATGAATGGACGATCATTAATAGCGATACAACTGCATACATTACAAATGGACTTGGTACTGATTACATAGATGCAGATTGGGCAAATAATATTGGAGGATGGATCTATAATCAATATATGGACACGGCTGGTTGTTGGTCACACATGGATTCGGTTCTCATTCAAGACGTAGGTATTGATGCGAGTTTCTATTATACGCACGACTATTCATCAGTTTTAAACACAGAATTTACCTTTGTCAGTGATTTGAGTTCAAGCGTTGATGAGGTCGAATGGTATATTGAAAACAGTTCTGAGTGGCAGACTGGGTCGGCCATGAACACACCTTATCAGTATACGTTTGGTGTAAATGGAGAATCAGTTGAGTATGAAGTCGTCCTGTATGCTTATGATCACGAATTTGGCTGCTTAGATACGGCCTATCAAACTGTATTGGTACCGAATGTTTTCGCTTTTTATGCACCAAACACGTTTACCCCAAATGGTGATGAGGATAACAATACTTTTTTTGGAGAGGCAAGCGATGTAAACTGGGCTAAACTTGAAATTTATAATCGCTGGGGCGAATTACTTTTCTTTGAAGAAGGAACCCAATTAAGTGAGTTGGTGTGGGACGGTACTTTCAATGGACAGGTAGTTCAAGATGGATCCTATACATATAAGTTTACGATCTGGCCGGTTAATTATAATAATGGTGAACTATCCGCTTTCGAGTATCCTGGACACGTAACGGTATTGCGATGATCGCTATTTATATTTGTTAATTCCGCTAACTACTCCCCAGCCAATTAGACTTCCAATAATAAATGTTAGAATATGATTTAAAGTGGAAGGTTCAGGATGAAAACCTTCGGCTGCAGTTGATGGATAGAAGAAGTTGACTAACTTTCCTGCTTCATGCGTATGATAGTAGCACGAATCGCCGATAATTAATCGATCAATTAAAAGTACCTTAATTAATAATACTGCAAGCGCGATCGCGGAAACATAGAAGAAACGCTTTGTAATATTTAGACTTACTACTTCAGCATTTTTTTGTTTTTCTTTTTGATAGGATATAGCACAAGTTTCTGCTTGCTCTTTGGCATTCATTAGTGATTCATTTTCCACTTCGTGGTTTCCCGAAGAGTCTATTATAAAGTTGTCATGTTCGCTGTCCATCACAGACCAATTCCATTCGTGCTCAGCTTTCTGGCTAACTATTAATACGAGATGATTCCAAATGGATTTGTG
>DKPV01000058.1:0-17020 GCA_002471375.1 Flavobacteriales bacterium UBA7325 | reverse complement strand
GTCATATTGTCGTTAAAGGCGTCTTCAACAAAGCTATTTGTGGTTAACTCTAACAGCTCCGTTTGTCTCGCTGCTAGTTATTTTGCCATCTCCATAGTAGCTTATCGAACTCGCTCCAGAGGCATCGATATCAATCGTCCCTTCAGCTGTCGTCTTGATCGAACTTGCGCCCGAACTGTCAATAATCAGTTTTCTCTCTATAGTTAATGCTTTCCCAGAAAAAATAGAGGCTCCTGAATAATTGAGACTAACATTGAAAGCTGAACCAGAAAGTTTTGTACTGGATGCGCCGGAGGACTCAACGTCCAGTTGTTTATCGATGTCTAATGAACCTGTAATTTTTGATGCCCCTGAGAGGTGCAAAGCTAGCTGATCAACCTCGTAATGCTTGAAATGAATAGTACTTGCTCCGCTTGCTTCTATCAGTGATATTTCTGGCGCATAAATCTTTACGTTGATTGTTGTGTTACTCAAGCTCTTATTAGTGTTGAGGCCTATCATCAACTCATGATCATCATTCTCTATATCGATGAATTCTTCGATGTTTTCATTGCATTCTAACATGACTTTGTAATCGTCCGATTGAATAAGCTCCACGTACACAGCAGATGATACTCGTATGCCAGTAAAATCAGAAAACTCATAGCTCTTTGTTACAAGATTATCAGAACCTTGAACAGCGCTCATTTGACTTGAACAAGCAATTAAGAATAGAATAGAAAGCGATAGAAGAAACTTCATAGATTTTGGTTTGGTTAATTGTGCAAGTACTGAAAAAAGTGTTGGTCGAACAACTTCTGGAAGTAAGACTTCCGAGGCTCAGAAAAGTTACATTTCACCAGAAAGACTATCGCCTAATTTCTAATTATTCGTTCCTGTTCAATCAATTCATCATCGCGATATATAGACATCAAGTAAACACCCATTTTGAGTTCCGCAAGATCAAGGGAGATTTCGTTTAGGAATTCAGTGCTGGATATGATTTTGCCTTTGAGGTCTGAAAGAACAGCTCGAATGTTGTCATTAGAACTGTTCGAAATAGTGATTTTTGAGCTAGTTGGATTTGGATAAATACTAGTTTCACTCAAGTAGTTTTCTGATACACTTAAGGCGACATCACTCTGAAGTGAAAAGACAACTGGAAGATGATCGGAACAATAATATAAGGCTGAAATAATTGAATCCGGGACGTTTCCTACAGAAGTACAGTTTGTGAGGTCTTGATTGTAGCAAGTTCCATTATTTCCAAGTGCATCATATGTTCCATCGACATATGAGAGGTCTGTATTTCCTAGGCCAAGGGCTTCACTATGTAAAACAAAATCAAAACGATCATCGATACCTCCTCCAGCTCCGTCAGAAAGTGAAGTTAGGCGTGTAGATTGTGTTAGTATTTCCTTGTTTGGAAATCCACTGTCGTGCCAGTTACCAGGCATGTTAATTGGATCTTCAAGGAAATTATTAACCGTAGGATCGATAAGGTGTTGGTACGCTGCTTCCGTACTTGTATATATATTGAAATCTCCACCACAAAGAACGTAGCTATTAGCCGGTAGACCTTCTATTTCCGATCTCATAATCTGAGACATTTCATAACGAATTAGTTCATTCGCTGCTCCTTGTGAGGATTTTAAATGAGTGACATAGACATGCAAGTAAACGGTATCCATAGTCATTCCTAGATCAACATCATTTAAGTATAATTTGAAATAATTAATGTCTCTATAATCTGTCAAGATTACACTTTCTTCTGCTAGTGAAAACATTTCCGTATTGTAGATGATGTTTTGTTGGAGTTTCCAGCTTGACGATGGATTAGATTGTTGCGAGACCCAATTCCCAGAAACATATGTAACAGGAGATATCTCGGTAAGAGCATCAGTAATGGACTGCAAGCCAGCTTCAGATTTCAATTCCTGAACTAGCATCAAATCAGGTGTATAATAAGAAAGTACTTTTTTTAAAGTGTCGATTCGATCAGCTCCACCATTTGGGAAATTTAGAACGTTATACGAGAGAACGTCAATGTTTAATTGTGCAGAGCTAAGCTGAGAAATACCTAATAAGGCGAGAAGTAATAGTTTTTTCATAGGGGATGATTCTGGAAACAAAGATACGAGAAATGTTGATTAGAACTCCTCACTTTTTAGCAGTTTACCTTTCGCATCGTACTGGACCCAAACCCCTACTTTTTTGCCCATCTCAAATTGACCGTATTTGTCAACCTGACCATTCGAATGATATAATTTCCACGACCCATCCTTCTTACCCTTGGTGTAATTTTCTTCGGTATTTATTTTACCGTCTTCCCAATTGTAATTTAGCCAAAGTCCTTGCTCTAAGTTGTCTTGATAGGATCCCTTTCGTATAATCGATCCAAGATCGTTGTAAAAGAAAGCCTCACCTGTTTTCTTGCCATCAAAATAGGTGACTGTAAGGGAGATCTTTCCGTTATCAAAGTATTCAACCCAATCACCATCTTGTTTCCCATCGAGTAAGGTGCCTTCCGATTTTAGCACACCATTTTCATGGTAGGATTTGTATGGGCCAGTTTGCTTACCAGCTTTCCATGAAGTTATGGTTACAGGTGTACCTTCTTCAGACATTTCATAGGATGTTCCATCTGGTGCATTTTTTACAAAGGTTACCGAGGTCTTGAGTTTTCCGTTAGCGAAATACTCTGTCCAATCGCCTATTCTCTCACCTCTTGACCAAATTTTCTCTCCCATCAACGAATCGTTTTCATGATAGTATATCCAATGGCCATTCTCGAGGCCATCAACGTACATCTCGCGAGATTTTAAGTGGCCATTCTGATAATAGCCAGTCCAAGTGCTGTCTCGTTTACCATTGAGATAAAAAGCGATACCCCTTTGCTTACCAGAAGGATAATAGTACTCCCATTCTCCGTCCTTTTCCCCAGTGGAGCTGAAGTGCTTAATGGTTTCTTTCTTACCATCTTTGAAGAAGTACTCCCATGTATTAACTCGATCGCCATTTTTCCAGTAACCAGTAGATTTGATTGCACCATTATCGAAGTAGTGTAAAGAGGTGCTATCTTCTTTTCCATGTACAAAGAACTCTTTAGCCTTTAATTGTCCATTTTGATAATACTCCAAATATGAACCATGAAACTCGCCATCGAAATGATTTTCGATGGAACGAATGCTCCCATCTTGAAAATAAAAACGTTGCGCTCCTTGGAGATCACCATCGATATAATGTTGTACGTAATTTGGTTTCCCATTTTCGTAGTATCCAAGAACTTCACCATGAGTATTTCCGTCTTTAAATACGCCTGATTTCTTCAATTGATTAGTGGAATAATACTCGTTCCATTCTCCAACTGGAACTCCATTATTGAAGTTTCCTATAATTCTAATTTCGCCATTTTTGAAATACTGTATCCACTCCCCATCGCGTTTTTCATTCCGCCACTTTCCTACAGATTTCAATGATCCATCATCATAGACGGTCGAATCCTGGGAATGACATAAATAACCAGAGAGCGATATTGCAATAAGAATGAGGTACTTCATAGGCTGTCTAGTAAACAGAAATTATTCCAAGATATTTCCTCTATTCGAAATTTAGAACGAGAGGTATACAAATGGCGGAGCTTCTCCAGAGATAGATTGGTAAATCAGGAAGATGATTATCGCAACACAAACTGTCTGTAAAATTAGCGGAATTCGCATAAATAGTTTTTCGTAAAGGTCCTTCACTTTGTCCGGAAGCCAGTGAATAATAAATCCAATAATCATCACCCAGAATACTGCTTGATAAGTTGTCAATATCGTGACGAAAACATCCCATGAGAAATTGAAGTTATTCCAAATTTGGTCGAGCATCACCAATGGCATTCCATCTTCATCCAGTTTAAACCAAATCCGAGTGAAGGTGATGAAGTTGAACGTGATGAATATTTTCCAGAAATGGACAATCACGCCAGATCGGTTTTCATAGAAGCTAATCTGTTTCCAGTATTTATAGATGATCAATGCAGCACCATTCATAGCACCCCAAATCACAAAATTTTCACTTGCGCCATGCCAGAGTCCCCCAACGACCATGGTGATCAGCAGGTTAAGATCTCGATGAACAAAGCGTTTGAAATCTTTTATTGTCGCAACTCCAATTAGGTACACAACAGTAAGCCCCCCATAGACATACAGTAGTTCGTACCACTGGGTTATAAAAATGAGGAAGGTAAATATCACTACAATTGCGATGTATGAACCTACCGTTCCTCCTCTGTTACCACCGAGAGGGATGTATAAATAGTCTCGGAGCCAAGACCCCAAAGATTTGTGCCAACGTCTCCAGAAATCGGCGACACTTGTTGCTTTGTAGGGTGAGTTGAAGTTGGGTTTTAACTTGAAGCCCATTAGTCTAGATAGACCAATGGCAATATCGGTGTAACCAGAGAAATCAGCATAGATATGAAGTGAGTATGCCCACATTGCGAGTACACTGACGAATCCTGGATATGCAGATGGTGTTTCCACAATGATGTCGATGAAGTGTACCACCAAGAAATCAGCAATAACGATTTTCTTAATGAGACCTTTTACGATTTGGATGATGGACCAACTGAAATCGTCTTTTGTTAAATGAAAAGGTTGACTAATTTGCGGGATAAAATCTCTCGCCCGAACGATAGGTCCCATGACTAGCTGCGGGAAGAATGTCACGAAGAACGTATAATCGAAGTAATTCTTTACAGGCTTTATCTCCTTGCGATAAATATCGACAACGTAACTTATATTCTGGAAAGTGAAAAATGAAACTCCAACTGGTAGGGCAATGTCAAGCACGAACGACCCCTCACCAAAAACATTGTTCCCAAACTGAGCGAAATGATTTACCAGCTCGAAATCAGTTCCGAACATCTCGTTAAATGAATCGGAGAAGAAGTAAGCATACTTGAAGTAGCCCAGAATCAGTACGTTGAATATTGCTGAAAAAGCGATTATCCATTTCCTTCTCAGATCTGAAGGCGCCGTGTAAATCCGCTT
Source organism: Flavobacteriales bacterium UBA7325 (assembly GCA_002471375.1). Taxonomy (GTDB): domain Bacteria; phylum Bacteroidota; class Bacteroidia; order Flavobacteriales_D; family Crocinitomicaceae; genus UBA4466. Next base: position 12,002 of record DKPV01000058.1, on the reverse strand, counting down.
CCCAAGGAAATAATTGACCGTAATACTTAAGCCGAGAAGAGATACGTATAGGCCTGATGTCTTGTAGAAAAAGAAGAGACTTATCGCAGTCAAATAGATACTACGAACCAGCTTGTTCTTATGCAAGAATGAGAAAACAACCATCGCTAAAAGAAAGAATAGCCAAAAGTCTAGCTTGGTAAAAACAAGAGAAGATCCATCTCCTACTTCAAAAGAAAATATGTTGTAAATTCTTTCCATCTAGTTATTCAAACTTTGTTCTTGCTGCTCCATTTGGTCCATGTACTTTAGAAATGCATCGTAGTATAAGTCACCCTTAAAGTGATAGCCATCATGTGTAAAGTGAATCATATCACTTCGCATTAATTTGTTGATTTTCCATGTTTTCGATGAGCCTAATTCCCCCATGATTCCATACATATCCCAAACTGCCATGTTGTATTCCTCCGCTAGTTCTCTGATAACCGTTCGTTCACGAGCGATATTTTTATTGAGATATCTACGTCGGTAGTAGGAATCATTTGGAACTGTAAGTAACAAGGCACAATCTGGATTTGCACGCAAGGCCATTTGCATTACTTTCTCTAGATTTCTTTTGTAGACTTCTGGATTAAACTTTGCGAACGTGGTGTTACCATCATTTGTTCCAACAGCAAATGCGAAAAAATCCGGCGGGTAGGATTTTAATTGCTCCCCAAAACGTTTGTTTCCCAGATAAGTATAGAGCCCCGCTCCATTAATCCCGATCGACGTAAAAGATATTCCGGGATCATCGTTCATTAAGATGAATCCATAAATTTCTAACTCGGGTGCCAGTGCACCTTTTCGTTGAAACTGGATATTCAGTGAATCAATCGCATCTGTAAGGTAAATGTCTGAATATCCAAGTTCCGGGTTATTCGTAACATTCATCACTAAAAGTTCATCACCTCCGAAATGCATCCAGTAAGGGAAGTCACCGATGTTATGGAATATTCGAACATGATTGAATGGTGGTTTCACGATTGTTCTATCGTATTCGAACTTAATCGTTATTACCGAATCAGGACATGTGATCATCGCTCCAAGTAGACCGTAATCAATTCCATATTTTGAAGGCTTATGATTGACGGATCTTAATCCACGCCATTTGTTTGGAGAAGAGAATTCATAATTACCGGGGTTATTTGTTTGAGCCAAGTCGAATGGAAACACCCAACCACGCTCTCCAGTGAGCTCTGGCCATTTAGTCTGTAAGTTAGTTCGAACGTCATGTGTATAAATGTCGGCTTGTATATGCGACCCACCGATGTGGTAGATGTTCAACTTTCCTTTTTTAGTTGACACGACATTCATCAACTTTTCATAGAATACGCTAAAGTTTTTACTCTCTTTTGAGTGAAATTTATAGTTGTTCACTTCGTACTTGACGAACGGGTATGTCCTCCTTAACGATGTGTCCATCGTTCGAAAATCAGGAAAGACATAATCACTTAAACCGATTACCGTGTCTTGAGCGAGAACGGAAATCTGTATCAGGGATAGCGATATATAAAAGAACAACTTCATCAGTTTCCTTTCCATTTAGCGTACTCAGACATCAATGCATTGTAGAACATCTGTGAAGCGAATTTGGATCCAGCACCAGAAAAGTGGATATAATCCTTACCTGCCAAGCCTTTCTCTACCCATGAAGGCATAGAATTGAATCCACCCATACCTGCGTATAGATTCCAATATGCGGCACCTGACTTTTTAGTTGCGGCTATCATACGATCAACACAATATGGCAGTAATGGGTACGTAACGTGCAGCCCATCATCATAAACAGACATATCACTCGGTCCAATTACAATTACCATTGCACCAGGATTGAGTCTTTTAACTGCGCTGATTTGTCCTTGAAAATAACTAGCAAAATTTCGAACGGATGCGCTATCCTTAAAGGAAGGAACAGAATTCCCTCCAAATTGCATGATTACAAGCTTCGTGTTCAATTCGCTGTACATTGTTGATAGAACGTTTTGATTCATTCTTCCCCAAATAGTACCACTCGACCCGCGCATGCCGATATTAGAAACTTGAACTCCATAATCACCTTCAAGTGAGAATGCACAAACATTAGGACTCACCTTCCCTATGAATTCGAATTTGAGAGGTCCAGGCGTACTTCCGAAGCTTAATTTTACAGAGTGTTGACCGCCATCCATAACGAGGCTGTCTTCGTGAATAACAGATCCATTTTGATATACTCTTAATAGTGTTGTAGCGATACAGCTATTGTAGTGCATTCGCACATTGTTGTATGATCTAGCTCTGTTAAATGCTCTTCCGGATGGAGCCACTTCAATCCAGCCGGTCTGTTCTGTTAATTCAGAGAGGTCCAGTGAATCAGAATCAGGTTCTTCCGTAAAACGTGATGCAGATGCCATGGCACCGTATTTCCTGTTCTTTAGGGAACCACCACCAAAACATGTGTAGCGCTTAAAATTCTCTGAATAGGTTTGGTTAAAAGCATAGGTATCGTAGACATTTGTTGCAGGAACCAAACCTGGTCCATTGCCTCCAAATTGTTGTTGAATTCTTTCGCGAATAAATCCGGTCATGCGATCGCCCTCAATTTGCGAATCACCATAATGTAGAATGGAGATTTTTTCTTTATTAGATGCAGCACTAGATAGTACTTCAAAGAATTTATGGAGATTGGCCTTCCCAGCATCTGTCATGATTAGCTCTGTAGAGCTTTCAACTTCAAAACTTCCGGCACCGGGAGCTCCCATGTTTCCATTAGAACCATTCTTATGCTTAATTAATGGTTTGAATGGCGTATTTAGCGATGTATCAATCTCATCAAGTATATCTGTAATGTCCGCGTTTTCCTGTTTCTTAGGATGATTGAAATCTTCAAGCGTTAAAAAATTAAGCTCTACTGGTCCAGCTTTCATTCCCTCATCGGGAATAAAATATACAACAGGAGCCAGAATCAACATGATTCCTAGAATGTATAAGGCAATTTTATATGGACGTATTTCTTTCAACGGCGTTTAGTCAAACAAAATTAACCTGCTTTCACCTTAAATCCACTTGAATTGTGATATTTTATCAAAACTGAATTGAGAATAACTATTGCTTTTTCTGCTCGGCCTTTTTAAGTGACTTTAGGAAAGGGATAAACAGGAAGAGAATAATCAATACGAGCGTTGATAAACTTACATAGCTGGCCTGTACAATTGTTGTCGGTTCAAACTTATATTCAATGGTATGCTTCCCCTTTGGAATTTCGACAGCCATGAAGGTTTCACTAACAAGTACCACCTCTGCTTCTTTTGCATCGATATAGACATTCCATGACGGGTGATGATTTTGTACATAAACTAAATACTTGCCGGTGGAATTATCACTTGTTTCAATGGCTATTTCATTTGGATTGAAGCTAGCGATTCTGAGCTCCTGAAAAGATAACGTATCAATTGAAGACGAATCGATATAGCTCTCGTCAGTTAGCTGATCCGCGAAAAATACGATCGGATATTTGATGATCTTATCAAATTCTCCAGTCTCTACGGCCTTTGCCGTGGTATGATATGCATATGGACTTATTCCATCATATGTAGGAGTTTTTAAGTACATCGATAAGTTCTTCCATAGTTGGATAAAGTGTTGACTTTGATGAACATCATTGTAAGTAGTAAGTGGATCTCTTACCGATGGAATAGGATAGCCTTCAGGTAGATTGTCCATACCAACCGATGCATCCTTTAATGAACGATCATAGAGAATTGTAGCGTGCGCATTCATTCTGGTAAAGGACACTGCTTCGATAATTAGAAATAGTACTACGCCAAATCCAAACGTCAGTTTTCTTGACCGAATAAATACCCATAGTCCGGCTGTTAGTAGCAAGAGTATTCCACTTTGAAGAAAGATTAGTTCTTTGATTGTTGCCTGCCTCATGAAATGCAACCAACCAATGGATACTATTTGCTTGTATTTCCACAACTCCACATCGAAGAAAAGTATCAAACTGATAACTCCAAAAAGAGCAGATGCTCCTAAGAGAATGAAAGCGAAGTATTTTTTTGATTTTTCTGAGTTTAAAATAAAATTGAACGCGTAACCTGCAGATAGCAGAAAGAAGAAGAGTGCGAACAATCTGAATAGTGATGGAAATCTGAATAGATCCATGAATGGGAGATATGTCGTTAGCTTTCTTAATGGTAAATCTTGACCAAGAGAGATACCTAAGAACAACAATCCAATCAACGCATAGAATCGTATGTTCCTTGATGAGTCTCGGTTGAGTAAGGCCGTTAGAATACCTAACAAAGCGATAACACCGAAGTAACAATTTGTCATGGAGAAATCAGCTCCCCAGAATGATTGATCATTGATGGTTGTTGCCAGTGGGTAGATGTAGGACACCATTGCCTGTGGCGTTAATGACCCGTTCAATGTGTTCCATATATCGGCTCTGTCGTTCAGTCCAACACCTCTGGTTATCAATGATGACATATCAAAAGAAGAGATTAATACAACAAGGCTCAATGCAAGAAAGAGAACCGCACCTATGCTAAAAACGATGACTTGTTTTTTTAGGAGTACAGTATCCTTTGAACGGTATTTTTTCCAAAGATGAATGATGAAATAGATGATTAGAATGTAAGCTGTTACAATGAACATTCCAGGATATCCTCCCGATAACATTAGGAATAATACGAGTGCCAGTTTAACGGAAACTTTATGAACTGGTGTTGTTAGGAGAACTTTGAAATAATTTAGTACCCAAGGCAGCCAAGCTGCACTTACCACCCATCCAACATGCTGAGCGTTCCCGATCATGATACCGGAGAACATATAACCAATTCCTCCTATGAGGCATGCCGTTCTTACCCAACCATGTGTTTTACCAAGTAGGTAGAAACCAATTCCAGCTATATATAAGTGCAGTAAATATTCAAAATGTAAGCTTCCTATTCCATAGCCTTCGAATGCCCATCCGATTATCCAGCTTATAGGGTACCAGCTTCCTGGGTCACCCATTTGTGAGAATCCTGCGTTGATATAAGGATTCCAGAGTGGGAGTTGATTATGAGATAATCCATCTGTGATGAAGTGTTTCCAAGGGAGGTATAGATCCATTGCATCCCATTTCATGACCGCTGCACCGCTCACTAATGGCCACAGAGCTGCGATAAGCACGATTAGGATGATCGAGTAATCTAGAAGCTTTGGAAAACGGTTTATCATCTGGTCGAAAGTACGAACAATCAAGCGGAATAGTTACTTTGAATCTTAGAATATCTAACTTTGGATTATGGAAAAATTTACGAATGATCTAATACACGAGTCTTCACCCTATTTATTGCAGCATGCGCATAATCCTGTTAATTGGGTTCCATGGTCTGATGATGTATTTGATCGTGCGAAAGAAGAAAATAAACTCGTTTTAATCAGTGTAGGTTATTCTGCATGTCACTGGTGTCATGTGATGGAGCATGAGTCGTTCGAGAGTGAAGAGGTGGCAGCATTAATGAATAAACATTTTATCAATGTTAAGGTAGATCGAGAAGAGCGTCCTGATGTGGATCAGGTCTATATGACAGCGGTTCAGCTGATGACTCAAAAAGGCGGGTGGCCTCTTAATTGCTTTACTTTACCTGATGGTAGACCAGTATATGGTGGCACCTATTTTCCAAAAGATCAATGGACTCATATCTTAAATTCTCTTCGCCATACTTTTGACAACGATTTGGAACGCATGCACGAATATGCGTCAAATCTCCACGAAGGTATAATCGCGAGTGAACTAATTGCAGAACCAGCTAGTAACAGAACGTTTAAGGAAGAGCATATTAAAGAACTAATTCAGCGCTGGTCAAAGAATTTTGACAGTCATGAAGGGGGAAATAGCCGAGCGCCCAAATTTCCTTTGCCCTCAAATCTTGAATTTCAACTCGATTATGCATTGAACTCAAAAGATGCGAAGGTGAAATCACATGTCGAGTTAACGCTTGATAAAATGGCTCTCGGTGGAATTTATGATCAGATTGGTGGAGGTTTTTCCAGATATTCTGTTGATATGCTCTGGAAGGTTCCTCATTTTGAGAAAATGCTTTATGATAATGGGCAATTGCTTTCAATTTATAGCAAGGCATATAAGGTTTATCAAAAACCACTTTATAAACGAATCGTTCTGCAGACCGTAAACTGGTTGGAGGAGGAGATGATGTCGGAATCCGGTGCTTTCTATGCTGCTCTTGATGCTGACAGCGAAGGTGTTGAGGGTAAATTCTATGTTTGGAAGAAAGAAGAATTGGATGCTGTTTTGACGAAAGAGGATAATTGGGCTTATGAGTTTTACTCCATAAATCAACGTGGATATTGGGAGGATGATAATTATATCCTGTTGCGTTCACATTCCGATGAAGAGTTTTTGAAGAAAATGGCTTGGACTTATGATGAATTGGAAGAACGAATTTCTGATCTCAATGATCGCTTGATGCAAGAACGTTCAGGGAGAGTGAGACCAGGGTTAGATGATAAATGTCTTACTTCGTGGAATGCAATGACATTAAAAGGTTTGTGCGATGCATATATGACCTTTGCAGAAGATGAAATTATGCTGTTAATCTTGAAAAATGCAAAATGGTTGAAGGATGTTCAACTTAAAGAAAACGGTTCACTCTGGAGGTCATATAAGAATGACCAGTCATCGATCGATGGTTTCTTGGAGGATTACGCGCATGTGATTTCAGGATTCATAGCCACGTATCAAGTTACTCATGACATGAGTTGGCTCTGGATTGCACAAGAATTAACAGAGTATACACTTACTCATTTTCATGATGAGGCATCAAAAATGTTCTTTTTCACACCATCATCTACTCAGTTGATTGCAAGAAAAATGGAAGTAAACGATAATGTGATTCCAGCGAGTAACTCCGTAATGGCGAGAAATGTATTTGTGCTTTCGAAGTATTTTAGAAAGGAAAATTACCTAGAGCTTTCTAAGCAGATGTTAGCGAATGTCTATGATGGTATGGAAATGTATGGGTCTGGGTATTCCAATTGGGGTATGCTACTCAATCACTTAGTTTACGGTCATTACGAGATTGTAGTCACAGGAGTAGATGTAAAAGCAAAAATGGCTAGACTTCAATCAAGAATTTGTGATGATGTCCTTTTCGCAGGTACGAAGAAGTTGTCTGAATTGGCCATTTTTGAGAACAAGTGGGTAGAGAATAAAACAATGATTCATGTATGTGCAGACGGAACCTGCTTCTTACCAACGGAGAGTGTCGAGGCAGCAGTTGAAGCGTTATCAAATGGGTAGCATGGATAAACTTTCAGTTCCCACACGAACATACGGATCGATTTTTGCTTCATTTGTAGTGTGAAATTTTCAATTACTCTCTTTTTATTAGTTTCAGTCGGACAATCGTACGCGCAAGTTCTCGATAATCGCCATGGCGAAGCATTCACGGATAAGCCATTTTTTAATGTTGATTTTGTGAAGAAAAACAAGCTCAAACGCCTTATAGGAACCTATACCTACAAGAAGGACGGCGATGCCATGCGCGAGACAACATTTAAACATGTTTATGAGTTTGATAAATCAGGACATCTGATTTCAACATTTGAGACTAGAGCGGATGACGGAACAAAGGACACAACTTGGAATTTATTTCATTATGACGACTTAGGTTTTTTAGCGAGTCATCGTAAAACTGACTTGGAAGGGTTTACCACTGTTCTTTATACAAATGATTCAATCGGACGAGTTGTTGAGGAGGAATACATACGCGAAATTGACAGTGCTAACACAATTGTTAGGACGCTTTCCTTCAACAAGGAACGGATTGAATACAAGAACTACGATCTTCAGGAGAAACGCACACGCTATAATAATTATGATTTAGCCTACCTAGATGAATTCTCTAATTATAATGAGTTAGGTTATTTGGTTGAGATTGTTGAACGAATTAAAATGACATCAACGGTGTACACCTATGCATATGAATATAACAGAGAAGGTAAGCTAGCTGTTATTCGCAAGACTAGTAACCGAAAGGAGGGCGTTCTCGAGGAAATGAAATTCAAGTACGATGACCTGGGTAACTTAGTAGAAAAACACATCTATAAGAATGATGTGTTTACAACGGATATTCAGATTATCTACAATAGTAAGTCAAAGCTATTATCCGCGGTCCTCACACGGCAAGTGAGCACAGGTTTTATTCTTATTCTCAGATTTCAAGATTACGAGTTCTTCTAGCTCATCTTATTCTCAATAGTATTCTTCACACTCGATTTAAGGTCGTGAAAGTCAAAATTCAGCGCTTCCCGAATTTTAGAATTATCGTAGTTGCGATGACTAAATACTGATTGAACACTTTCTTTTGTCAAAGGTGGTCTTTTCGAACTGAAAAGATAAATGAACCCTAGAAGCTTTCTTGCAAGTACTACCATCCAACGCTTTGCTAGTTTCCGAGGAGACTTAACATTTAGCTGACCTGAGATTTCTGTGATCAGGTCTTTAAAATTATGGTTAGTTCCTATGCATAAGAAGCGCTCACTGGAAATCTCGGAATTCATCAATTGAATCATAATAGAGCTTACATCCCTTGAATCTACGGTAGCATTTGATCCCGGAGGATAATACTTCATCCCTTTCTTAAGTGTCTTGAATAAGGTCAGTGAACTGTCGTTCCAATTACCAGCTCCGATGATAACACATGGGTTAACCATCACGGCATTAAGTCCCTCTTCAATACCTCGCCAAACTTCCTTTTCTGCAGAGTATTTCGAAACCGAATAACCTGAGGTTGTCGGTGAAAGTTTCCATTTTGTTTCCTCAGTGATTGTTGAACCTCCGTCCCCACCAATCGCCGCTGTAGAACTGACATAACAGAGTTTTTCAATATTCAGAGCCAAACACAGATTTACAATATTAGCAGTACCGTACCGATTGATTTGTATCATGTGAATGAAGTCACCCTTATGAAACGACACCTTTGCTGCGCAATGATATACATGTGAACAGCCTGTCATTTGTTCTTCGAGCAGCGGAAGATCCAAAATGTTTCCAACCACCCATTCAATTTGCGAAAATTGATTTTCCCAGCTTGAGGGATTTAGCAGCTTAAAGAATTTGCGGGTTTGTTCGAGTTTAGCCTCCGAGCGATAGATGGCTCTGATCTGTGTTGATTGTTGCGTTAGATCATACAACAATTGCGCTCCTAAAACACCAGTTCCTCCCGTGACAAAAATCATGGTGCTAAGTTACGATGTTTAGCGATCTGTTCGTTTTTTGAAGAGAAAAATGATTCGCATGAATATTTCGATGAATTCATTGATTATTTCTGAGTGGTTAATTATCAAGATTTTTGTGAGACTTGTAGAAGTGCCGTTCCTTTTTAACTTGAAATTAATTACTGTTTCATTACTACTACTAAGTCTACTTTTTACTTCATGTAAATCTGAGTATGAAGAAAGATTAGAGGAGGTTAAAGAGTTGAAGGAAAAAATCACAATGGTCGAGGCTAGTAATTCGCTACTCCCAAAAGAACGATTAATCAACGAGATTGAGAATCTTGAAGATGAGATATCATTCTTGGCGAAAGTCTCAGGTAACGAGAAGTTGTTTTTAGCTGAGGTCCACGAACGCTAGATAGCTAGCTCACTAGTTGGATCCCAAAATACTTTTTTAAAATCTACGATTTTATCCTTTTTAACGGCAATACCTTCCAGTTCTAATAACTCTTTCATTTGAGTTGGTGTGGCGAAGTGCATTTTACCTGTGAGTAAACCAATACGGTTTGTTACTCGGTGCGCTGGTACGTCTGAACGTGTATGTGCGGCATTCATCGCCCAGCCTACAACTCTACTTGAACGCGGGGCGCCAAGGTACTTAGCAATTGCACCATAGCTTGTGGCTCTGCCTTCCGGGACTAGTTTAACAACTTCGAATACGTCTTGAAAAAAGTCCTTATTCTTTTCGCTTAATTTCATCAGTTCTGCTTAATTTATGGAACGCTCACGGCATAAGCCTCTTTTTCTAAAGTACGAATTTCTATGAAGCTACTTCTAATACTTGTTTATTCCATTTCTTGGGTGGGGAATGCTCAAGTGGATACGTGTATTCATGTCGAGACAGATTACAGGTCTGGAAATAGAAGCGAATGCGGAAGCTTGGATAAAAAAGGGAGATAGCACGGTGACTGAAATTGAAGGACGTGATCGTGCTGAAGTTCTAGCGGAAGTTGAAAATTTGAACTCGAATGAAATCCAGAGTTATATTTTAGATCATAAAAGAGGATTCTACAATCAGTTTACCCGGAACATTCGTGAGAATGTAACAGGAGAGTCAGAATATCTGGATCTTGGAAAAGCAACAAGGTCTCCTAAAGCTGGTTCATACATGCATTCCATGAATGAGCTTTCGTACTACATACGCTGGTTCGGATTGCTAGCTATACTATGGAGTTTGATCATCTCTTTTAGAGCAAAGAATTTCTCGGCCGTCTTTCAAATTGTCCTGCTAAGTAGTCTAACTTATTACTACATACTTACAACCGGATTATCATTTTGGCAAGGAGATCGACTTGTATTAACGATTATTGCCATTTGGTCGACGCTTTACGTCGCGATGATTGCATCGTTAATTAGGAAGATTCAACTAAAGAGCACAACGAATTGACTCTAATTAAATACGAACCGATCTGAATGAAGTACTTTATCATTTTGTATTACTTGATATAAGTAAACACCTGACGAAAGTCCATTTCTATTCAAACGTACAGAACCATTTTCTGATGTGATAGAATTAATTCTTTTTCCAAGCGAATTGAAAATCAATATTTCAAACTCATTCTTGTTCTCAGATACAAAAGATACGTGATCATTTGCTAGAGTAGGGAAGGCTTGAAACTTCTCAACATCAAAATCATCGAGCCCGGTAAATTGATCGAATTCCCAAAAATCGTTGTAATTGGTACCACTGGTTCCTAGACCCATGTAGCAACGTTCCCCAACCTTTGCTTTTACTGCCCATCTTCTCTTTGCAAATGGATAATCTGGCAGCTGTTCCCATGTGTCGAGTGTCGGATCGTATCGCCATACCTCCTGGTACATGTCTCCCCAGCCTAAATATCCACCAATTAAGAAGCCGTAGCCCATTTGTGAAAGTCCAATATTGTTATTCGGAGCGATTCCTGGGAAAGGTGCTTTAGGAGTCCATAGATTGGTAGCTGGATCAAATTCGAAAAATTGTGTGCCTTTTTTGAAGTAACCTTTTGAGTCGATTGTAAAAGTAGCGTCTCTATGTCCCACGCTAACCGGCATTTCTGCCACTGCGGTCCAAGTGTCTAAGACTGGATCAAATTCGTAAAGCGAATCAATTGCAGTAAAAAAACTTGGGAAGTATCCTTTTCCATTTAGAACAAATGGATCTGTATTTGTAAAAGACGCTGAGGGCGCATCGGCAATCTGAGTCCATGTATTAGTCATCGGATTATACTTGAAGTGAGTTTCATCACTAAACTGCCCCAGCCCAACGTAGCCGATGCCATCTATTGCAATCGCGGTTAAATCTTGATCGCCATTTCCGTTATTTCCAATGTAGTCTGCCTTTTGAGTCCAGCAATTAGAAGCAGGATCAAACTCCCACCATTCTGGATACCATTCATCAGAGCCATCTCCATTTAGATGCCCCATTCCGGCATAAACTTTATTACCGATTCCAACGGCAACTGCTCGGTGTCTTCCCCAGCCTCCAAAAGATGCTTTTTGTTCCCATTGTCCTACGGCATGGGATTCGGATACAAACCCAAAAAGGCCTGTGAGCAGAAGTAATAGTATTCTCACAATGATTGTTTTAGAGCTTTAATATACGAATTCTACCTGAAAGCAAAAATTGAACCTACATGGAGATAGGAATTTAACACAATACGCATCTTAGTTGTGCGCAATACCGAAAGAAATAACCAAATAATGAGGTGCCGTTTCCTCGCTATTCAACCGTT
>DKPV01000071.1 GCA_002471375.1 Flavobacteriales bacterium UBA7325 | reverse complement strand
TCAGATTAGTTGTTCGGGCTGTTTGATTCAAGAAAAGGAAACTTACTATTTGGTAACACCAAGTTCGGCAGGCAATTCAGCTTCGATTACCGTGTTAGGTGTGAAAGACGAGAAGGAATATGCATTGTTCTCAAGCAGTTTTAGAGTTGAATAGAATATATTTTACTTATTGAAAAAGAGTCGCTCGCTTCAGTAGTTTCTGTTCTTGATGGGAATCTCCCATATTGCTCTATAAAACTATTAATAACTCATGTTCTACCGCTCGAATTTTAATTGGCAAGTGGATCATCTTGATTGGCTGGAGATGCGCCAATAGATCATTTGTAAAGCCAATAATAGTTTTAGGGAATTACTCTTGAGAATCATCAAACGGATTGCTTTCAAAGTCTACAATGTCCATGTAATTGAAATACTTCAACATCAAATGTTTTTCAAAGTATCTTGATAATTCATTTTGGTTTTCAATCAGTAATAGAAATTGTTCAGCTGATTCAAAAAGTATCGACGAAATATATTCGTCAGAATTCTTTTCGCCCATAAGATAGATAGTCTCAATAACAGGATACTCTGGTTTTGAAAGATCAATAAAGAACTGAAAGTTGTCGAATTCAATAGGTAACCAATAATCCCTATAGAACTCTTTCTCAAGTCCTTCATATTGAGATACCACATGTTTCCAGCTACGAAGCTGTTGGTGAACCTCTTCTGGTTTCAATAGTTGATTAATTTCCATTTTCTGTAAGACATCCGGATAGGTAGATAAGTACCGAAGAATTGCTTGGCAATCTTTCAGCTCTTTTTCTAATTCAAATGATGGGTCTATGGACATTAGTCGATTAATTAAGGATACATAGTTGTAAGTATATAATTCCTGAGAGAATTAAAGTAACAACACATATAATGTATGCGCGCATAATAATAGTTAACATTTATCCGTTCTAATTATGTTATACTCACTTCAAACCAGAACATCATGCATAAAACTCTCTCCTTGGCCGTAGCATTATTGCTATGTATCCCATCATTTGGTCAATCTCAAATGGAAATGAATCTAGAGGCAGAATCTGAATACAAACAAGCTGATAATCGATTGAATGCGGTTTACCAGAAAATCCTTAACGATTACGAATCAGACCAGGAATTCATTAAAAACCTAAAGGCTTCAGAGCGACTTTGGATAAAGTTTCGTGATGCTGAAATGCTCATGAAATATCCAAAAAACGGGGAAGTTAGGAATGGTTCAGTATTTCCTCTTTGTTATTACATCTATCTGGAGAAGTTGACGGAACAACGCATAGAGACGCTCAACCAATGGATCGATGGTCACCCTGAAGGAGAGGTATGTGGTGGTTCAGTTCGTTTGCAGTAATTCTCGTCCATCCTTTGATTTAACTAGTACACTTTTCACTTTTCATTGCAATTTCTTACCTCAAAAACTATAAAACCATGACAAAATCCCGCAAAACTCCAGCATCAGTAATCATGAACTTTAAACTAATAAGTCTAATCAGTTTGGCCATGATGTTATTTTCCTTTTCGGAAGTTATCGCGCAAGAATTACCAGGTGTGCTTGTAAAGGACAAGTTCAAGATTCAGTTTGAAGTAGGGCATAGTTGCATGACACAAACTAGGGCAGCAACGAAAGAGGAAGCTCTTTATACCACGAACAACTGTGGAGCAGTAAAGTATTCTCTCACAAAAAAAGGTAAACGATTCACTATCTTTGAAAAGGATGGTGGCAAATGGACCAATACAAACGAGTATACGATTCAACATAGTTTTATGGATGAAGCTCAGGGAGATGATAGATACACCTTCCTTACTACAGATGGGTCATCTATAGTCTACATTCCAGAAACAGGTACAGGTTCATTGGTAATTCTTGATCTGGTTTCAGAGGATGTACTACATTTCATTTATGAGTAACCCCTTTTTAATCTTCGAAAGAGGTTGGATTAGGAAAAACATTCGCCAGTTATTCACCCAATTGAATCCGAATAACTTTAAAACCTCTGATAATAAGAGTTTCACGATCAAGTTCAGCTCCTGGTGGGACCACCTAACAATCAATGGGTTACACTTGCAAGAGTTGTAGCCCATTTTTTATTTGCATACGAGTTGCATACAAATGGGCTTTTTAGCTAATAAAATGAGTAATTAGTTTTTACTTGCTTAAATTCAAATAACAAATGCAACTTTTAACAAAGTGTTAGACACAAATACGATGTTAATTTATTTTTGTTAGAGTGATGTTGAATAAAGTCAGTAACTTTAATTAACATGAAAAATTCAACACAATGACTAATACATTGCTAAAAAATGCCAAGTTGGTGTTAATATTTACATTATTATCATCTGGATCACTATTTGCTCAACTCGCAGTTGACACAATTGCGTATCAAGACTTTGAGGTCACTCCTGCTGCTCCTGTATGGAGTTACACTGGAGTTTTAGCAGATGTTCAATCTGGTAACGCATCACCTATATCTTGTATCCCAAATACTCCTCTTGGAATTAATAGTTCTCAAGCATGGCATGTTGCTCAAGTTTCTGGAGGAAACCCAATTACCTTTGACAATACTCTAATTAACCCAGGGTATGATAGCATTCGAGTAAACTTTAAGCTAGCAGGTTTAAATTTAAATGGACCTACTGGTGGACCTGACAACTTAGATTATGTTCTCGTTGAATACAGCATTGATAATGGGGCTACTTTTGTTAGTCGTTTGCGAGTACGAGGATCTGTTGTTAGCAATAGTTTCTGGGCATACGACGCAACTGGAGTTGCAGCAGTCCAATATCTGCCAGCTTCTGAAACTACCTTCGAACCTACTACAAGTGGTTTGCAAGTTGCTGAAGGTTACAGTTTTTGTGAAATTTCTTTTCCTGGAAACATCTCTCAAGTTATGATAAGAATTACTCCGAGGTCTAGTACATCTACAGATTCATGGTTAGTTGATAATCTCGTTCTTACAGGAGAGATTTTTTGTGCTCCATCCACAAATTCAATTACGGAAATTACATGTGATTCTTATACTTCACCAAGTGGGGCAATCTATACGAGTTCGGCAATTTTCGACGATACCATTCCTAATGCGTCTGGTTGCGATAGTATTATAACGATTGACCTTACAGTAAGTAGCAGCTCATTATCTTCTATTACTGAAATCACATGTGATTCTTATACTGCACCAAGTGGGGCAATCTACACGAGTTCAGCAATTTTCGATGATATCATTTCTAATTCGTCTGGTTGCGATAGTACTATCACCATAGATCTTACTGTAAACAGCAGCTCATCGTCTTCTATTACTGAAACAAGTCTTGATGTTTATACAGCTCCAAGTGGCGCTACATATACGACTAGTGGAATCTATGAGGATACTATTTTAAACGCAGCGGGATGTGATAGTATCATCACGATAGACCTTACGATGAACTATACTGGTATTGACGAATTAAATGAATCTATTTATTCAATATTCCCAAATCCCGTAAAAGATAACATCACTATCAAAGGACTTTCAGAGAACGGTGAAATTCAATCTATACACCTAATTGATCTGAATGGTTTAGAAATTAAAGAAATAAATCCAGATGAAAACACTGTAGATGTTTCATCTTTATCAACGGGATTATATTTCATGAAAATAGTTCATGAGCACGGAGTAGAGAAGATAAAATTCTTGAAGGAATAGGGATGATCGATTGAAGAATTAGAATTCAAGAGCTTTGCTACGATTATGAATACAATAAGAATCAATTATCATGGAATCGTCAATTATCTTGAAAATAGAAGTACAAATGCCTCTGCTGAATCACTCAATGCAAAAATTAAAGCCTTCAGGTCACAATTTCGTGGAGTTCGAAATATTGAATTCAGGAATCTAATAAACCCACATTCT
>DKPV01000069.1 GCA_002471375.1 Flavobacteriales bacterium UBA7325 | reverse complement strand
ATTACACTACAGGATTTCCTCCACAAATTGTTGGACCTTTTAGCAGTGGGTATGGTTTTTTCTATCGTATACGACTCAAGGAAACTCCATAACCTTGTTAAATTAGTATTTGGTAACTGCAAGATTTTGATCAAAGCTAATTTTAGATTGTAATTTTCGGGCGTGGTTAGTTGGTTATAACTTGTTTATATGCGTAACTAATATACTGTTTTATGCCGTTTATACGGAATATTGGTAGGCTATACGTCATAAATGCTATTTTTTGTGGAGATATATTTTCACAATGGGCTTACAACCTAGCTCGTTTCCAATGTAAAGCAAATTCAAGCTCCTAATTCACCAATTTTCGGTATCTTTAATACAGGTTCATCGGGGAATTCAATCGTGAACGAAAAAGTGAATTATGCACTTTGTTAAAAATGTAAACGTAGTCATATCAAAGGATATAGAGCCGAAATTGGTCGCGCTCTCATCCCGACTATATAATACTGAGCATTTGCTGTATTGTTAGTTAAAGGTTACTCTGCTTGTTAACTCTTAATTCTTTCAGATAGCTCTTAACGATAGTTTCAGCGAATTGTGCAGTCGGTCTGTGCTATAGATTTTCTTCTACTACGATTAGGTCGTAGTTCTTAAGCCCCATTTCAAGCCATTCAATAAAATTCTGTTAAAATCTAATTCGATTTTTGGTGGTCGATTCTTATTTCTACCAATTTTGAAGTTGATTTCATCTTTGATTTTTAGCCAATCTACTTTACCTATCTAATTGTCAAAGCATTGATCAAAAGAATCAATCTTTTTATTATTTCTTGGGTCTCCAATAGGATATATTCCCTTCAAATGTTCCAATAATAAGTCGTGATAATCTTGATGATAAATGGTTAAGGGTCTTTGGTTGTATACATAATCTAGAGAGGTGTCTTCCCCAAAGTTCTTGCAAGGAAAAAATTGTAAACAAATTTTCTCTTTGGGTTCGCTATAGTATCGTAAAACCATTAATTAGTCAATTATCATACTGTCATTATAGCTGTTGTTACCTACCTGTACATTGATTATATAGATTCCTGGAACTACAGAATTCAAATTAATCTTAGTATTGATAGTGTTTTCTTCAAGTAGTTTGTGGTATACGTTTTTACCTGTCATATCTATGACACTTATTTCTCCTCCTGCTAGTGCCAATTGGGATTGGATGTAAAATGCACCTCTATTCGGATTTGGATATATGAGGACCTCATTTAGCTCAAGAGGACTGTTTGATAATGTTGACATTTCAACGCGATAGAGTGTGGGTGTTCCTCCATTAAAGTTGAGCTCAGCAGTTAGGTAACATTGATCATTTTGAAACCAAGTTATACCTTCGACCTGAATTGATTTTCCAGCAGGAACTGAAAGTTCATGACGATTAACAATTGCACTAGAAAAATCGGTCGAGGTAAAACTACTAATTTCGACAATAAAGGGGTCTGTAAAAGTGTACCCGCATAGCGCTACAGTATTTGTGACATCATTGTAGGATGCACCTGAAACAAGTCCTTGAGCATTAACACTGTCAATGAGAGTGACTTGATATGTTCCTGGATTTTTTGGGAGGGCATAGACATTTGTCCAATTGTTCCCCCAGTTCTTTGTAAAAATCAAGAGAGTATCTTGATACGATATAATTGCTTCTGCATCGAAGTTTGTGGTATAGAGTGAGGGGGTAAAATCAATCTGGTCCAGATAAGAGAAGTTAATGGTGTCGACTGATACGGTATCATTGGGTGTAGTTAGATAATCTGAAATTAACAAGCGATAGACTTTAAGATCAGTCCGAGCTCCCGCGTTATTTCCAAAATCAGCAATGTATATATAGGTATCATCGTAACAAATGTCCTCCCAGTCAGTATTGCTTGCATTATCAATTACAACAGTACGTGAAACATGCCCCGTCACACTATCTAGTTCATAAAGAATCGGATCACCGCCTGAATCATTGTGCGTAATTAGTCTCCCATCTAAATAGATGAGCCCTGATGTTTCCAGTGTTGAACCTTGAAGGTCTGCAACTACGGTAAGTTCCTGACAAAAGCCTATGATAGCAGTCGTAATCAAGAAAAAGGAGGTGAGTAAATATTTCATAGGTTGCTCGAAGTTTGTCTTTTAGGTCGCATTAAAGATAGCTTAAATGAGTTAAATATTCGTTAACAAATCTCATTTGGCACATTTTGGTATTGCATTTGATTTACTCTCATCAAACGATTAAATGAACGCCTATGAAAATTTTAAAATTACTATTAGTTGGAGTCTTATTAACAGGATGTGTGATCACCGATGATGGAATTGCATTGAACCCACCAGGTCCTCAAGTATTTGTTTGCTTGAATGCCGTAACGGATGATGAAGCCTTGGAGTTTAAATCTGAGATCGAGGATGAGCCGTTCAAAGATGATCGTTTAGACAAAGCTCAAAGATTGGCAAAGGATAGATGTTTTCAATCTAGACACGTGATTACAGTGATGAGTGCTATGCAATTTGAATCGAACAAACTTGAAATTGCGAAGTTCCTTTACTTGAAAACAGAAGATCAACAAAATTATGAAGACGTAGTTGACGCACTCACATATGGGAGTAGCAAAGATGAACTACGAGATTATATAGACGCAATGAGCTAAATACCCGAAAGATAACCTAGAGTGGTAAGTGGAGAGAAAGTCCCACATCGATAATTCGGTGTGGGGTTTTTATTTGAGAGTAATAGACATAAAAAAAGGCGATCGCTAGATCGCCTTCAATATTTTAATTGGGATAATTAGGCAGTTACTCCTAATACCTCCGCCATTTTAGATCCGATGTGTGCTGGTGAATCCACAACGTGAATTCCACACTCACGCATAATTCTTTTCTTAGCCTCTGCAGTATCTTCATCACCTCCAACAATTGCCCCAGCGTGTCCCATAGTACGTCCTTTTGGTGCAGTTTCACCAGCGATAAAACCAACTACTGGTTTCCTAGCATTGTCTTTAATCCATCTTGCTGCTTTTGCCTCAAGATTACCACCAATTTCACCGATCATTACGATACCCTCAGTAGCAGGATCATTCATGAGTAATTCAACAGCCTCTTGCGTTGTAGTTCCGATAATTGGATCTCCACCGATTCCGATCGCAGTTGTTATTCCCAAACCTGCTTTTACAACTTGATCAGCTGCTTCATATGTTAATGTTCCTGATTTCGAAACAATTCCTACACTTCCTTTCTTGAATACGAATCCTGGCATAATTCCAACTTTCGCTTCTCCTGGAGTAATAACACCTGGACAGTTAGGTCCAACTAGTGTACAATCGAATCCTGATATATATTCCTTAGCACGAACCATATCGTTAACTGGAATACCTTCAGTAATACAAATGATAACTTTAATACCTCCGTTCGCTGCTTCCATAATGGCGTCTGCTGCAAATGCTGGTGGTACAAATATGATCGTTACGTTTGCAGCTGCTTTTTCAACTGCTTCTGAAACTGTATTAAATACTGGACGATCTAAATGTGTCTGCCCTCCTTTACCCGGAGTAACACCGCCTACGACATTCGTTCCATACTCGATCATTTGACCTGCATGAAATGTTCCTTCACTTCCTGTAAAACCTTGTACAATTACTTTAGAATCTTTATCTACTAATACGCTCATGAATGTCGTTTTTGAATCTTGATTTAATTTGATGCCCAAAAATAGCAGTTTGATTTTATTTTGACATGATTAAAATCGGTTTTATTTTGATTGTCAGGATTTATAGTTCCTGATGTGATTGAAAGTTGAAATCCTTAGGAGTTTTAACTTGTTTTCTAGTACTTAAAATGGTTATATTTAGCCTTCAATCAACTCAAAATAAATATGAAAAAACTATACGCCACAATTCTCTTTGTTTCGTTTACGGTAATGAGTATAGCTCAGTCAGTAACTCTAAATCCAACTAAGGATAATTCCATCTATGTCGAGAATCCATTTAATTCGGCTGGACAAGGTAGGCTTTATGCAGGTCCCAATTCGTCCGCGTTTAGACGTCGTGCCCTAATGCAATTTGATTTTTCGAGTATCCCTGCAGGATCTACAATTTTAACTGCTGAATTAACAGTCAATGTTGATCAGTATAGTGGTGGTGTGACTAGTTTTTACAGTCTCTATCCACTTACAACTGCCTTCGGAGAGGGCGCATCAGCTGGAGGTGTCGCAGGATCTGCCGCAATTGCACCGGATGCGACTTGGAATGACGCGATGTATGGAACTTCGGCTTGGTCGACTATCGGTGGCGATTATGTAGCTTCTCCTATGGCATTTTCAAACATGTCTAACACAACCGGTAATCAAGTATTTGCAACAGGGGCATCTTTTGTCTCCGTAGTGCAGGCTTGGTACGATACACCGGCAACTAACTTCGGTTTAATAATGATAGGTGATGAAGGATCTTCTGGAACAGTCCGTAGGTTTGGTAGTAAAGAGGCTGGCACTGCGCCTGTGTTGGTTGTGACTTATTCACCACCACCATGTACAACACCTCCAACGGCAATCTGTCAGAGTCATACAGTATACTTGGATGGTTTGGGGAATGCTACAATCACTGGTGCTGATTTGGACGGAGGTTCGATCGATAACTGTGGTACTGCTGGATTATCATTTACTGCTTCGCAAACAACTTTCACATGTGCAGATGTTGCTTTAGGTGGAGGAGGAGCGCCAATAATGATTTCTGGTTTATACGATGGACCACTTCCAGGAGGTCATCCAAAAGGAATTGAATTATTAGTGACATCTGCCATTTCTGATTTATCAAATTTCGGTGTTGGATCTGCTAATAACGGCGGAGGTACTGATGGTGAGGAGTTTACGTTTCCTGCTGTAGCTGCATCTGCTGGAACTTATATCTATGTGACTAGTGATAGTGCTGGATTTAATAACTTCTTCGGATTTAATGCAGATTACGTATCAAATTCAATGCTGATCAATGGTGATGATGCTGTTGAGTTGTTCCAGGGAGGAGCTGTAATTGATGTTTTTGGAGATATAAACACAGATGGTACGGGTCAACCATGGGAATACTTAGATGGTTGGGCGTATAGAAACAATCTTCAAACACCAAATGGTGGAACTTTTACCAGTACTAACTGGACCTATAGTGGTATCAATGTATTTGATGGTGAAACAACCAATGGTACCGCAGCAACTCCGATTGCACTCGGAACGTTCATGGCTGGCTCAGCAAGTGCTACGCCTGTGACACTTGTTGTTACGGATGGTTCATTGAATCAGGATTCTTGTGTTGCGCAAGTAATTGTAATGGATACGCTAGGGCCAGTTCCTGATGTAGCTGCTTTGGCTCCTGTAGCAGATGCATGTTTTATCCTGTCGTTGCCAGTTCAGACAGCAACGGATAACTGTGACGGTTCACTTACAGGTACAAACGACGCAGCGTTCCCAATTAACTCACAAGGGACAACTATTGTTACATGGACTTATACTGATTCATACGGAAATGTTACAACACAAACACAAGATGTAATCATTAATGACGCAGTCGTGCCAGTTCCTGATACAACTTCTCTTGCAGATCTAACAGGTTCTTGCGAAGTTTCAGCGCCAACAGCGCCAACTGCTACGGATGCATGTGCGGGCAACTTAACGGGAACACCAGATGTTTCATTCCCAATTACCACTGTAGGAACAACTGTTGTAACATGGACATATGATGATGGTCATGGAAATATCGCAACTCAAACACAGAATGTTATTATTTCTGGAATCGATGTATCGACCTCTGAAACAGGAGGCGTTTTAACCGCAGCTGCCTCAGGAGTGTCTTATCAATGGATCGATTGTTCGGACAGTTCAGCAATCGCTGGAGAAACAAATCAGGCGTTCGAGCCAACTGTGACAGGGGATTATGCTGTGATTATTACAGATGGTTCTTGTTCAGATACATCAGCATGTGCGAACGTTGTAACGAACTCTCTGGTTGATACCGGTCTTGATTTAGGAATTTCAATTGCACCGAATCCTTCTTCAGGCAAATTCGTAGTGAATTTTGCCAGTGTTGTTGATGGAGAGATTAAGATTTTTGATTCAAAAGGAGCGCATGTTCGTTCTATCTTGTTAAATCAAGCGAAACAAATCGAAATCAATTTGCAGGAGTTTGGAAATGGACTATATATCATGAAGACGTTAACAGCGGAAGGAATTGCAATAACGCGATTGGTTAAGCAATAATTTTCTAACAATTTATTGAAAGGCTCTCACGCTAGTGAGGGTCTTTTTTTATGCGAATTATTTTAATTGTGATGCTAGTCTCGAGGTAAGTGCAAGCTCGAATGAAATCCGATTAGAAGATGGACAATTGGTCCCCTCCATCTATTGCGGAATAGTTAACTTCTTCGGTTACCGATTCATTGTTGCCTTTGAAGTTTTTCCCAGATAGCCTTCCAACGGTATGTGCTTCTAGGACGTGATCAGAAGCTGGCTTAATAAGCTTCTTAAACTTTTCTATTTCATTTTCGCTTAGTGCACCTTGCAGCCAATCTTCTTCATTCTCATGATCAAGTATTAACGGCATTCTGGGTTCACTTAACTTTGGGTTGTTATGAATGTCAGACATTAAAGTATTAGCCCTTGTAGTCACTATTGAAAAACTAGTTTCGATTAATTCGGTTCTCGGGTTAATCCATTCGCTCCAAACACCGCCTAAAGAAAGAACACTATTGTCCTTTGGCTTAATGAAATGAGGAAATGATTTGCCATTAATGTGTTTATGTTCAAAGAAACCGTCGATATGAATGAGACACCGTTTTGCTATAGCTGAATCTTTGAATGAAGGCTTTTCGAATATGGTTTCACCTTTGGCGTTCAGCGTGCTATTCCATAATTTTTCTTTAGAGGCCTCATCCTTTGTCCAGTGAGGTACCAAGCCCCAATGAGCAATTGTAGGAATATCAGGTTGCTCATTCGTATAAATGAGCATCTCTGGATGATTAAACCCAGACACATGGAACATTGGTCTTCCATGAAATTTTTCGAGCTTTTCTAAGATGCTATTTACTTCTTCTGAAGAATTCTTTCGAATTGCACGTTTTAATTGAGATTCTAACTTGGCTTGAACATCGTAACACATATCTTCATAGTATCAAAATCAGTAGTATGGATTACCTCCAGTGATTGGTGCAGTCTTTGACGAGAAGACCATCAAATCGATCACATAAATCTTCGGAATCTAAGAATTTTTCTTTTCCGAGAAACATGAATTGCTTCTTGTGCTTTTTGAAATAACTGAATAATTCCAAATCTAAATAATTACTGTAGCCAGATGAATAAAAAGAAAATGGAAAGTTTTTGTGATTGTGATAGACAGTTACAATTGAAAGGGTATTCCTATTATATTCACTTCTCAAGATGTAATTCGAAGAAGTGCTTTCTGAAATATCATCATCTTCAAAATTACTTATGTGGTAACTCCCTATAAATACGAGCATCTTCCTTGAAGCGGATCGCGTAAGTGCTTTATCTAACGAGCTACTGATGAAGTCCTCCCGATCTGCAGATAAAGTATCATTATCCAGTGAGAGATCATCATAATTATTTGATATTTCAGCACCGTCGATTGCATCGTTGAGCGCAAAGAAATCGTCTCCAAGCAATTCGTAATAAACGTCAATGTTCTCCACCAACTCCTTCCGTAGTTTATATATCGTCTTTTCTAAATAATCACCATCAACGTTTTCTTCAAGAATTCCACGAAGTGTGTCCAGGCGTTCATCATCTCTATAGCTTAGCATCGCATCAAGTTCTATTAAGGCAATATCACTAGCATCTAAGTCCATGTCAAAACAATTAACATGAATCTTTCTACCGTCTCCTATTTGTTGATTTAATTCATAGATTCCTTCAAGAAGGGCCATCTGATCCCATCGGTTTTGGAAATACACATCTTTTATCTCCTGATGTGCCCGTGGGTCGCCGGTTGTTATATATTTATTGACTCGATACTCAAGGGTTCGTGGATATTCTAGACCAATCTCGTACACTCCCCACTCATTATATAAATGCCTAATCAATTCTAGTTTGTGCCCAGTGTTGTTCATTTGATGATTTTCCCCTAGCAATATAAAGTTCACCGAATCGGGAACTTCTAATGAGTTGAATGAACAAGATGATACGGAGCACTGACTAAATCCAATGATTGAACTTGCAGCGAATAGAAATGTGAAGAGACATAGTTTGATCATGTAAGAATCCTAATTTACGATTTTCAAACGGAAAAGATAATGGAGTTATTGTATTAGAAGAAGGAGGGAGTTAACCGGTTATTCTACCCCCAGAATCTCCATCTCGTAGATCAGAACAGAGTTAGCTGGAATGTCATCTAATTTGTTGTCTCCGTAGCCCAGTTGTGGTGGTGCGGCTAAAAATACTTTTGAACCTTTTTTCGTCAGAAGCATGATTTCTTTCCAGGCTCCTATCAATTTGTCAACAGAAAATTCCACAGGTTCTTTTTGGTGGTCAAATATTTCTCCATTCAAGAGTTTGCCGGTATAGGTGAAAGTTACAACATCCTTGTATTGGATCAAATCACCTTCGCCTTCTTCGATAATTTTGTAATACAGTCCAGAATCCGATTTCTTACATTCAGTTCCTTCTTTATCCAAGTATTTAGCGATTTTTTTGTCAAAGTCACTCATCTCTTCATCGCTATACGTAGTGCAAGCTACGATTGAAATTGAAACGATTGCAAGAAGGAGTAGATTGAAGTATTTCATAGCTTAATGGGTGTAAGTGTGTAGCCTTCTTTTTCTAGCAAACGAATCACTCCCTGCGGTCCACCAAGATGTCCAGCTCCAACAGCGATGAATGTCTTCTTTTCAGAAAGCATGAATTTTATTTTTGGTATCCAATCTAGATTACGATCATTCAGAAAAACCGTTTGTTGACGCATGATAACATCGTCGTTTTTTGTCACAAGTTGATATAGCCCGTCAATATCTTGGGCCATATATTTCTCGAGTAGCTCATTATTGATTAATTGAGACCTTTCATCGTCTCGAATAGCATCCATGATGAGGTCTGCCTGATCATTCTTTGATAGATCGTCAAATAAACTGAGTTGCTTTTCTACTGTTTCAAGGCCTTGAATTTCTTGATTATTTTCAAGTGCAATGTCCTGTAAAGAGAGTTCGTAAGACGAAAGATCATCACCAAATTTTAGTTGGGTCGCCATTTGTACAATCGCCACGGGTTTCATCGTTGCGATAATCGAGTTGAAGATTTCACCCTCAAATCCCATGTTGGACTTAACCCAGATCTTTAATGAGTCCATTTGAAGTTTATCTAGGAAATCATTCAGAGTTTCATCTTCAAGTGTCAGAAGGCCCAATAGTTCTGTTTGATCTGGGAGATTACCTATCTCCATAACAAGGCGCTCAGACTTGGTTATTGCCTTCTCCAATTTTTTTGGAAAGAAAAAAGATTCAGATGGAATGATATGCATTGTACCGAACAAATAGCATTTGTTCTTAACTTTTGGACCTTCAATTTGCCAGAGAAGTGCCTTCTCAGACATAGGGTAAGAACGTACGTTTTCGGTTTGAGAAAAAGTCTGCTCTGCACTTATAAAAAAAAGCAGAAGCATCAGCAATCGGTAAGCGCTACTTTTTGTCATTGTTAAGAGTATTATCCATGAAAGTGATTTCGGCCAAATAATGATGATCTTCCTCAAAGAGTTTCTCAACTTTGAGGCCAATTTTTTGAGCTGCATCACATAGCTTATCGAAATCAACATAAAGCCATTCAAACCAGTCTGTGAGTTGATCTTCAAAATGCATTTGGAACTTAAAGTTACCATAATATTCTGCATTTAAGTCAACCCAGAGTGCCCCGTCCTTATCAGTATAAAGATATTGTATGTCTGTTGAGTCACAGATTAATCGTCCATTTTTTGCTAAGATAGATTTTGCATGTTCTAACGTCTTTCCTAGGTTAGAAAGTGAACCTGCAATTCCCAGTCCGTTCATCATCATCAGAAGGGTATCATACTCATCTGTAATGGAATAAAAATCTTCCAAACGAGCGTTAAGACCTTCATTGATCATATGGTCTACGGCTCCTGGACTTAGATCGATGGAATCTACATCAAAACCATTCTCGATCAGGTGCTTTGCATGAATTCCTGCTCCTGCTCCAATATCTAGAACCTTGCCCTTACATCTCTTTAGTGCTAGATGTTCAATCTCTGGCATTTCATCATATGATCGCAGCAGGTAAGAAGCTGGTATGACGTCGTCATCACAAATTTCTGAGGATACAATAATTTCTTGCTCTTGATTGGTAGAGATATATGCTTTTATCGCAGCACCTATCGGATCATTTTTCTCCGACGACATAATTAATAATCGTATTGGTCGTATCCGTCCTCGAATTCATTGAAGCCATAATCATCTTCTTCCTCTTCTCCAGATTCGTGGTCTGTTTCAAATTGGATATCTTCTCCTTCAGCAGATTTTGATTCTTCCGATGGTGAGTTACCAACAGAAAGTACAATCTGAGGTTGATCTGGTGTTTCTTCTTGATATTCAATAAGCTCTATTAAGAAGAACCACATTCTCAAAAAGTCGTGAAGAAGGATCATCTTTTGGTCCTTAGTTTCAATGAATTCACGAATGGTGGTAGTACTCATTACATCGGGAGTTCCTTCATCAGAATCGCTAAATGACATGTCAAACAATGTGATTTCATGCCCTTTGTCCCAAGCATCATTTGAGATGTAGAAGGAAGCCATTTGATCACTCGTGAAATGATATGAACTTAAAATTGTCTTGTAGAAGGATTCAAAATTATCTGAGTCTGAGATAAGAATATCACGGAAAATCTCTGATTTATCTTTCGAATCAAGAAGGACTCTAAATTTTAATCCAGCCATTTTTATCTACAATTTTTGTGCGAAATTACCTATTTCTACGAAGTAATCAGAATTTGGTTTTAGAATCTATACTATTTCTTCTGCATGTTGATTGCGCTAGGATCTTTTTAGTCCCAATTCAGCTCCTACTTTTAACATAAAAGCGAATGCCTCCTTGTGATCATTTTGAATTTCACCTTCAAGAATAGCTTCTTTAATTCGATTCTTGATCACACCAATTTCATGACATGGGTTTAGTGAAAAAGTATCCATGATTACCTTGCCGTCCACAGGAGGTTGAAAGTTTCGAATACGATCTTTTTCCTCAACAGCCAATAATTTCTCTTTGACCAACGCAAAGTTCTGTTTGTATTTTCTTACTTTGAAATCATTTTTTGAAGTAATGTCCGCATTGCATAGCGTCATTAAATCATCTACGTCATCACCTGCTTCAAAGAGTAATCTTCTAACAGCGGAATCCGTAACGTGCCCCTTGACTAAAGATATTGGTCGCAAATGAAGCCTGACTAATTTGCGTACATACCGCATTTTGTCATTCATTGGTAGTTTCATACGCTTGAAAATCTTAGGAACCATACGAGCTCCTACATCCTCATGTCCATGGAAGGTCCAGCCAACCTTTTTATTAAAACGCTTAGTGGGTGGCTTCGCGATATCATGCATTATAGCAGACCATCGTAGCCATAAATCATCTGTGTTTTCGGAAATATTATCTAGCACTTCCAATGTATGGTAGAAGTTGTCTTTATGTGATTTTCCATCAATGGTTTCCACACCATACAGCGCGATCATCTCCGGAAAAAATTCATGAAGCATCTTGGTTGCATAAAGAAGCTTGAACCCTCTTGAAGGCTCATTGCTAAGTAGGATTTTGTTTAGTTCATCAGTTATACGTTCTTGCGAGATGATATTTAGTCTATTCGCATTTCTACCAATAGAAGCAAGGCTCTCGTGCTCAATTTTGAAATTCAATTGAGAAGCAAATCGAATTGCTCTCATCATTCTGAGCGGATCATCGCTGTACGTTGTGTCAGGATCAAGGGGTGTTTTGATGATTTTATTCTCCAGATCTTCCAATCCTCCAAATGGATCGAGGAGCTCACCAAAGTTGTCAGCATGCAAACTCAGAGCTAGCGCATTGATGGTAAAGTCTCTGCGTTTTTGATCATCTTCTAGCGTA
This sequence comes from Flavobacteriales bacterium UBA7325, assembly GCA_002471375.1. Lineage (GTDB taxonomy): Bacteria > Bacteroidota > Bacteroidia > Flavobacteriales_D > Crocinitomicaceae > UBA4466. Next base: position 4,968 of record DKPV01000069.1, on the reverse strand, counting down.
CCATCTTCGATAATGGGCTTGCGTGAATCCCTTCTGTAAGATTCTTTGCGTGCACCTACGAATTCAACCTCGAGATCCTTATACATGAACTGAGCAGTTCCGAAATTCTTAAAAAAGGATACTTTCTTTACTCTAAGTTTTTCGGCACATGCTTCGGCAAGGTCTAGTCCATTACCTACGACTACAATATCAATGTCTTTGGAAGGGCGACCTAAGATTAGATCTCTTACATATCCTCCAATTACATATGCTTCTGAGCCATTCTCAGTTACTATTTGAGAAGCAACTTTGAATACTGGATGTGTGAGATATTTCCTGTAGTTCGAATTCATCTAGGAAGCAAAGATAATGGATTCATGAAAGTCCCGAAATAAAATGCCAAGATTCCCTCATATTTTAATCGTTATTCCATAGAGTTAGTGTATTTTTGTTGTGCATACATAATACACTATTTAAATCAACCTGCTGAATGCCAATCGCAACGGCCTCCTATGAAATTACAAACTGGCACATTGACCGAGTGTTTCGGCGAGCTGGGATGGTTTTGCAAACGATTATAACTGATGAGTATACCATAGAGTATTGGGATAATGAATCCAACGATAAGCCAGTCATCCTTGCAGTCCATGGATTTGGTGCCAAAGCGAAATATCAATGGTACAAGCAACTTTCAGTATTACGTTCCGATTATCGGGTTGTGATTCCTAATTTGATGTATTTCGGTAAAACACGTCCCCATAAGGAGCGATACAGAGTTTGTGATCAGGTTGAAATGGTACAACATTTTATCGAGCACCTAAAGATCAAGAAGTATACCTTGTTGGGCGCATCGTACGGGGGGTTGATATCAGCGGAACTTGCCATAAAGTATCCTGAACAAGTGGAGCGACTTATCCTTGTGGATGCAGCAATGAAATATTTGTACGAGGATGATACAGCTCGAGTTTGTGCTTTTTTTGAGGTTGAAACTATAGATGATTTGTTTGTACCAGCTAAGCCAGATGGTCTCAAATTACTCTATCATGCTAGTATTGGGAAGGATGCATTGGCTCCACCGACAGTAACGCTCAGGAGGTTTCATGAAGAGCTTTATCAGGGAACCTTTAAAGAGAAACGAGAATTAGTCAAGGATTTGTTAGCAATAAGGGAGACTTATGCGAAGCATATTTATTCTTATAAGGTTCCGGTTCATTTAATTTGGGGCGATCTAGATGTATTAATTCCACCGGATCGAGCGGTGAGGTTGCGCGATCATATTGGAGGCGATACCACATTAGATATCATAAAAAAAGGAGGACACATGCCGAACATGAATCAGCCAAGAATATTCAATGATCTTTTAGTCAAGTATCTGGGACAGAAGTAATTTACTTACGAATTATTTGTACGTCTCCTTTGAGTCCGATCTTGATTATTTGGGATGATCGCTCACATTTCTGCTTCAATTTATCCTTTACGATATAATCTACACCTGATTTGATGTCTTCAGTAATTTCTTGATAACACGACGGCGTACTTTTCCCTGTTAAATTGGCGGAAGTACTTACTAGTGGTTTTCTCATCCCGCGAATTAGCGTCATACAGACTGGATCAGAAGTGATTCGAATTCCCACCGAGCCATCCTCTGCTAGTACTGAAGGAGCGAGTCCTTTGGCATCAGGATAAATAATAGTTAATGGTTTTACCGCGAAATCCGCCAGATCGTAGCAAACTTCTTGAAATTCCGGGATGTATTTTTGAAGCATCGGAAATCCATCGACCAAAAGAATAAAGCTCTTGTCATCAGAACGTCCTTTTAAATTTGATATTCTTTGGCATGCTTCTTCATCAGTTGCGTCGCACCCGATTCCCCAGATAGTATCAGTAGGATACAAGATTGTACCTCCTGATCGTAATTTCTCTATAGCTTCTTTTAAATCAATCATTCGTTTAATAAATCAGGCCTTCTGGCTTCAGTTCGTTCTATAGCACGCTCCTCTCTCCATTTTTCAATTTTACCAAAATCTCCTGAGAGAAGAATTTCAGGAACTTCCCAACCATTGAAGCTTGGTGGTCTGGTATAGACAGGAGGCGATAATAATCCGTCCTGAAAACTATCTGTTAAGGCAGATGTTTCATCATTTAATACACCAGGAATTAGTCTAGCAACACTATCAACAAGAACAGCAGCACCTAATTCTCCACCTGAAAGAACATATGATCCTATCGAAATTTCTTTTGTAATGTAATGTTCACGGATACGCTCGTCAACTCCTTTGTAGTGCCCGCAAAGAATCATGATATTTCCCTGTAAACTAAGATCATTGCAGAGTCCTTGCTCAAGAAGTTCACCGTCCGGAGTCATGTAAATGATCTCGTCGTAAGTTCTATCAGCGTTTAATTTCTCAATAAGTGATGCGATTGGTTCGATCGACATGACCATTCCAGCGCCTCCACCGTATTGATAATCATCGACACTTTTCTGTTTGTTTGTAGAATAGTCTCTGATATTATGAAGGTGGATATCAAGATGCCCTTTCTCCTGTGCTCGTTTCATAATGGAGTTGGAGAATGGTCCGGTCAGCAGATCCGGTAATATGGTGAGAATGTCAAATCGCATAGGGCAAAGCTAATTAATTATGATCAGACGTGAAGAAATATGTTGAATTGGATAGTTGAATGTCAAAGCTGTCGATCGAATAATTTTTGATCCAAACATGTAATCGTTCGATTCCAAATCATTCATCGCATATATTTTATTGGTTTATCGCACGTATAAATGTAAATGGCTTTTTTTATTGTAAAGAATGACATACTTTTGCACATAATAAAGAGTAACTATAATATTATAGTACCACTATTCACGAAATTACACTTATGAACAAGCTCTTGAAGAGTTTACTCCTTATCGGATTCACTTTCTGGATGAGTATTACTCATTCTCAGATAGATACGTTGTTTTGGTTTGCAGCTCCAGAGGTTTCAGCTTCAGTAGGAGATAGCCCGATTTACCTGCGATTTATGACGTTTGAGAACTCGTCGGATGTGACTGTGTCTCTTCCTGCTAATGTTGGTTTTACGGCTATAAATTTGACAATTCCAGCAAATTCTGTAGATAGCATCAACCTTACACCTTTTTTAGCTAGTGTCGAAAGTCCAGCCGCTAACGTGGTTAGTAATAACGGGATAAAAATAACAGCCACTCAGAACATTAGTGCATTTTACGAACTAAAGAGCCCATCAAACAAGGAAATCTTCACTTTGAAAGGAAATCAATCAATTGGAGATAATTTTTATACCCCCTTCCAAAAGTTTTGGGATAACGCAGTAACAACACCTGCTTCGTTTTCATCAATAGATATTGTTGGAACAGTCAATGGCACAACCGTGTTAATAACACCAAGAACTAATATTACTGGCCATCTTCAAGATGTATCATTCTCAGTCACTCTCAATGAAGGTGAGACCTATAGCGCTAGAGATATGGATCTCAATGCCTCGAGTTCTTTGGCAGGGTCGATTATATCATCAGATAATCCTGTAGCTGTCACAGTTTATAGTGGAGCTTTAACCAATGGAGGTTGTGCTAGTACCATGGGAGACCAAATAACACCTGAGGCTCACACTGGGACAGAATTTGTTGTGAATACTGGCACATCATCAAATGATCGTGTTTATATACTTGCTACTCAGAACGGAACAAGCTTAACAGTAGATAATTCTGGGACAACTACAGCCTTGATCAATTGGGGCGAGACCTATGAAATGTCTATCACTGATGCCATTAATTATATTTCAACGAATAAGCCGGTTTATGTATGGCACACCTCAGGATATGGTTGTGAATTAAGTGGAGCTCAGGTTCCAAGTTTATTATGTTCAGGTACATATAACACAGCTTTCACAAGATCATCTTCGGACTCACTAGGATTAATTCTTTATACAAGAACGGGCTTTGAAGGGATGTTTGCTTTGAATGGGATTGGCGCTCTGATTCCAGCTGGCGCTTTTACAAATGTTCCAGGGACAAGTGGAGCTTATAAATCCGCTATCATTTATTATAATACGACTGATGTTCCAATTAACTCGTACAATGAAGTAACGAATAGTGGTGATATCTTTGGACTCGGTGTAATATCAGGGAATAATGGCAGTGGTGCTGGCTACGGTTATTTTTCTGAGTTTAATTCCTATCCGTTTATTGAGGCTGGAATGGATGATACGATTTGTGCCAATACATCATTAGGTATTACGGGGCTGATTGGTGGTGGAGATGTTACTGGAGTGTGGAGCACTAGTGGCTTTGGGAACTTTTCGAGTGGGACAGATACCCTAAACAATTTCTATGTACCTAGTCCGCTCGATACTCTTATTTCTCCAATACAACTAATTCTAACAACAACTGGACCTTGTCCATTACTGAAAGATACAATCCTGCTTGAGGTTGATCCAGCACCTATCGTTAGTGCTTCTGCCGATCAATCGGTTTGTGAAAATAACTCGATTGTTACATTGGCTGGAAGTGTAACTGGTGGCGCCTCTTCAGGTTATTGGAGCACCCTAGGTTCGGGGACTTTCTCACCAGATAGTTCTGCTCTTGGCGGAGATTACATGCCATCGGCAGCTGATTTATCTTCTGGTTCGGTACAATTAGTTTTGGTGTCTACCAATTTTGGTTCATGCCTTCCTGAGTCGGATACGATGGAAATTACATTTACTACAGCAGCAACTGTTGATGCTGGCCTTCAGGATACAATATTTGTATGTGAGAATAATGCTGTTGTTGGCTTAGGAGGATCCGTTTCCGGTGTAACAACTACTGGGAAATGGACTTCGGCTGGAGTAGGAGTTTTTTCACCTGATAATCTTGATTTAAATGCATCTTATCAACCAAGTGTCGGTGACGTGAGCGCAGGTCAAGTTTGGATTTATTTGGAATCTACATCGAATGGTGGTTGTGTACCTGTTGTGGATAGCGTGTTAATTGTA
>DKPV01000025.1:27732-186898 GCA_002471375.1 Flavobacteriales bacterium UBA7325 | reverse complement strand
GGTTTAGTGCTTTTTTGTTTTATAAATTTATGGCTGTTTCAATTGTCAAGCTCATTGGATTTATTGAATCGCTAAAGTGTATTCGTAAAATATGAATATCGTTATCGTGATTTAGACAAGGAAAGATCTTCCATAATAAGTGAACCTTTTGCAATGAAATAATCGTTGTTTCAAAGTACTTTTCAGCCCAATTATTCAATTACAGAGCTTAATAATTGATTCTTCTAAATGTTTTGTTTAAGTTTATAGCGTAAAAGCTAAACAAAATGGATTCAACTCAAATACAACAAGCTTATTCAGCATACATCTCAAAGCATAACGAGCGACCTAAAAACATGGCCTTTTTCGCAGAGTCAATGAAAATTGATGAATCTAATATTTATGAATACTTCACTTCGTTTAACATGATTGAAGAAAGTATTTTGAATCACTTCGTAAAAAATGCCATCGGTTTATCCAAGCAAGGTGATCAAGAAATGCACCCGAAAGAATCGATATTGACATTCTACTACACATTTATAGAGGTTCTAAAATCTAATAGATCGCTTGTACTTTTCATACTTCCAAAAAACAAGATTTCATCTTTAAAAACAAAAGTTCTTAACCAGTCAAGGTCAAGCTTTCTTGAGTTCTTGAAAGAGCTAAACATTGACTTCTCAGCTTTCTCTTTCATTCCAAATTCAGATATAAAGGACAAAACTTCTGACGTTTTAGCATGGATTCAATTTGAATCTATTTTATGGTATTGGGTTAAAGATGAATCTGTCAATTTTGAGAGAACCGATGTTTTTATTGAGAAAAGCTTAAAACTCTCTTTTGAGATCATAGAATCAAACATACCAGAAAGCTTAGTTGACTTTGGCAAATTTATATTCAAGAAATAATGAAGTCTATAAGCCATATACCACAATCTAAAATACAACGAGCAGCTAAGCTACTAAAGATTGGCAGTCAAGTAGGAACAAACTACATTAAGTATATAGGAAATCGAATTATTTCGGATGAAGAAAAGTCACGCTCCAGATTAAATACTGCAAATGCTCAAGACATTTATGACGGATTATCTGAGCTAAAAGGAAGTGCTCTCAAAATGGCTCAAATGATGAGTATGGATGACGGTATTCTACCTAAAGAATTTGTAGAAAAATTTTCATTAGCACAATTTAGTGTTCCACCATTATCTGGTTCTCTTGCAAGAAAAGTGTTTAAAAATTCACTTGGAATAAATCCTGAGGAGGCATTTACATCCTTTGATAAAGAAAGCATCTATGCCGCAAGTATTGGTCAAGTCCATGTTGCTCAATTAAACGAGAAAAAACTTGCCGTCAAAATTCAATATCCAGGAGTAGCAGAAAGTATAATTAGCGATTTAAAACTGGTGAAGCCCATCGCTTTAAGAATGATGAAATTGAAGAATGACGAGATCGAAGATTTTTTCAAAGAGGTTCAGGATAAGTTATTAGAGGAAACTAACTACAATATTGAAGTTGCCAATTTAGCTGAGGCCAGAGAATTGTCTAATTCTTTTACCAAAATCTTAATCCCTAAAGTTTATAGTGAATTGTCTTCAAGGAAAATAATTACAATGGAATGGATGAGTGGACTACATTTATCCGAATATAGTGATCAAGAACAGCTCCAAAACAAAAGAAATGAAGTCGCCCAAAACCTTTGGGACTTCTATATGTTTCATATTCATAAACACAAGAAGGTTCATGCAGACCCGCACCCTGGTAACTTTAAGGTCAACAGCAATAATGATTTAGTTGTATTAGACTTTGGATGTATGAAGGAAATACCAACAGAATTTTACACTTCATTTTTTAAGTTGGCTGAAATAAAAAATTTGGAAAATGATACGCTTTTTACTGAAACTCTGCATGAGTTAGACATCATTAATGACGTGGACTCAGAAAATGACATCAAGCTGATAAAATCTGTCTTTAAGAAGATGCTGACAATAATAAACAAGCCCTTTCAATTTGAAGAATTCAATTTTAGCAGTCCAGAATACTTTAAGGAACTTCTGCTTTTAGGGAATCAATTGATGGATGATAAATCTTTGAAAAAATTAAATGGAAAAAGGGGATCTAAACACTTTGTTTATGTTAACCGCACCCTAATTGGATTATTAGGATTAATGAACTCATTAAACGCAGGAAACGTAAAGGTCAACAACTATAAGAAATATGCTTAATTCTATAGAGTTTAAGTATGTTTTGAGAATAGTTACTAATTAAAAAAGAATGAAAACAGCTTTTACAAATTCGGAATTAGATCGTATTGTTGAGATGGCTTGGGAAGATAGAACTCCTTTCGAGGCTATTTTATTTCAATTTGGATTGCCAGAGAAGGAAGTTATTCGATTAATGCGGAGTATGCTAAAAACTACTAGCTTTAAGAGGTGGCGTAAACGAGTTAATAGCGGTGTTAGTCAGAAACATTTAAAAAAAAGAAATGCAGAAATTACTCGTTTCAGATGTTCTCGCCAAAGAACTATTTCAGGAAACAAAATTAGCAAACGCTAATGAAATTATCGGAGCCTATAGATATTAAATTCCCGACGAAATACTCGGAAATTTTACAGCGTGTTTATGACATAGATCCTCTTAGTTATGGCAAGACGCGTAACTATGTTAACGGTTCTGTGACCTATTTATCGCCTTACATTTCAAGAGGTATACTTTCTACTAAATTTATATTCAATCAGATCCTTAAAAGAGGCTATAGCTATGATCAAATTGAAAAAATTATTCAAGAATTAGCTTGGAGGGATTATTGGCAGCAAGTCTGGATTTCAAAAGGTGACTCGATCAATCGGGATTTGAAAAATGAGCAGAAACCTGTTGCAAATCTCGCAATACCCTCAGCTATTGTGAATGCAAAAACTGGGGTTGTGGCAATTGACCAAGCAATCAGTGAATTTTATAAAACTGGCTACCTGCACAATCACATAAGAATGTATATCGCCTCTATTGCATGCAACATGGGAAGAAGTCATTGGGAAGTGCCTGCAAAGTGGATGTATTATTATTTGTTAGATGCCGATTGGGCAAGCAACGCTTTGAGCTGGCAATGGGTTTCTGGAGCCAATTCTAACAAGAAATACGTTGCCAACCAAGACAATATTAATAAGTATTGTTTTAGTGAACAAAAAGGAACTTTTTTGGACATTTCATACGAAGGCTTCACTGACATGCCAATCCCAAATGTCTTGAAAGACACAAAGGAGTTTGAATTAGAAACAATTCTACCTAATCAAGATACAATAAAGCTCGATAATAAAATTCCGACATGCCTGTACAATTTTTATAATCTAGACCCAATTTGGAAAAGTGATACCGTCGCAAACAGAATTCTTTTACTTGAGCCTTCTCATTTTAGGGAGTATCCAGTGTGTCAAAACACTATTGATTTTATTCTTAAATTTTGTTTCGAAAATATTGACAATATTCAAGTTTATGTGGGAGAATTTAATGATTTGATTTCTGAACATAAGCCTTCAAAAATATCTTACAAAGAGCACCCTTTAAATGCTCATTATCAAGGTGAGGAAGAGCAGAGAGATTGGATGTTTAATGTTGAGGGTTATTACCCTTCGTTTTTCGGTTTTTGGAAGAAATGTAAAAAGCAATTAAGTCTTGAGTAACCAAGCTTTAAATATCGTTTGGTTAAAACGTGATATTCGTTCTCAAGATCACGAGCCCTTGTTCAGAGCAGAACAAGCAGGAATTCCCTATAAAATTATTTATACATTCGAACCAACGATCATAGAATACCCGGATACAGATATTAGGCATCTTCAGTTTATCTACCATTCGATTCTGGAGATGAACAAAATTTTAGCCCATTTTAACAAATGTGTGGATATATTTTATGGAGAAGCAGTAGATGTTTTTGAGCATATCAGCTTAAATTTTAACATACAAGAAGTTTTTAGCTACCAAGAAAGTGGTACCAGGATTACTTGGGAACGCGATAAAATAATTAATTCATTTTGTAAGAAACAAGAAATCAGTTGGAGTGAATCCCAACGAGATGGAATTATAAGAGGTATAACGAATAGAATTGATTGGAATAAAAATTGGCATAAAGTCATGCATCGTCCAATTATTAAAAATGAATATTCTATTTCAGAAACTGAATCATTTGATCACACCTTTGAGTTACCAAAAAAGTTCAAGTCGGATTTAACTAATTATCCTAAACTTTTTCAACCCGCGGGAGAAAAAAATGCTTGGCGATATTTAAATTCGTTTGTCACACAGAGAGGGTTTAATTATCAAAGGCATATATCAAAACCTTCTGAAAGCAGAACTTCTTGTAGTCGCTTGTCTCCTTATTTGGCTTGGGGGAATCTTAGTGTTAAACAAGTATTTCACTTTATCGGCACTCATCCGAATGGAAGTAGAAACGATAAGGCGTTTTCTGCCATGCTCACTAGATTGCATTGGCATTGTCATTTTATTCAAAAGTTTGAAGTCGAATGCAGATATGAAACTGATTGCATAAACGGTGGATATGAATTATTAGAACATTCAAAAAACGAAACGTTTTTAAAAGCATGGAAAACGGGCTCAACAGGAGTTCCATTAATCGATGCATGTATGAGAGCTGTTGAGAAAACGGGCTGGATAAATTTTAGAATGCGAGCCATGGTTGTTTCATTTTTAACACTTAATCTAGATCAAGATTGGCGAGAAGGTACTTACCATTTAGCAAGACAATTTTTGGATTATGAGCCAGGGATTCATTATCCTCAATTTCAAATGCAAGCGGGTACGACAGGAATTAATACCGTGCGCTTATATAATCCAGTAAAAAACTCGAAAGAACACGATCCAGAGGGTGTTTTCATTAAAAAATGGGTGCCAGAACTAACGAATGTTCCTATCGCTTACATACATGAGCCATGGAAAATGTCAGCAATGGAACAAACTTTTTGCGATGTTATTATTGGCAAAGATTATCCGTTTCCTATAGTTGATTTACAAGAAAGTTCGAGTAAGGCCAGAACTAAAATATGGGAACACAAAAATCATCCAGCAGTTAGAAAAGAAAGGAATAGGTTGTTAAATACACATGTAAATAGAAGGCATAATGATTTACAAAAAAAAGCAAAAAAGAAATCTTCTGTCCGTTAATATGATTGAACTTCACGATTACATCACAGATATTCAGTTATTTGAACGTGGTTATAATAGGTCACAGCCAAAAAGAATTTTTTATGAAAAAAGAGCATCTTCCTCAAAAAATATGCCTCACATGTGGTCTTCCATATACGTGGCGTAAAAAGTGGAAAAAAAATTGGGAAGAAGTTAAATATTGCAGTGAACGCTGCAGAAGAAAGAAATGAAAAAAGTCAACTTAATATTTCCTCATCAATTATTTCAAGAGTCTCCACTTTTTGAAGAAAACGGCCCTTTTTACATCATTGAAGAGTATTTGTTTTTTAAGCAATATCCTTTTCACAAGCAAAAAATAGCCTTTCATAGAGCTTCAATGAAATGTTATGCTAATTTTCTTGACAAGGTGAAACACTTTGAAGTAAACTATATTGATTCAATCACCAACCTTTCAGATATTAGATTATTGATTCTTGAATTGAAAAGTTTAGGGTTCGATCAAATCAATTACATAGACCCAACGGATAATTGGTTGCAAAAAAGGATACTTTCAGCTTGTAATGAAAATGACATTAAATCACAACAGTTTGATTCACCGTTATTTTTAAATACGAAGACTGAGCTTCATAATTTCTTTCGAGAAGATAAAAAGAAATACCACCAAACGACCTTCTATAAAGAACAGCGCAAAAAGCATAACATTCTCATTGATGAGGATGGTAAGCCTAATGGAGGGAAATGGACATTTGATATGGAGAACAGAAAAAAGTATCCGTCAAAAAAGAATCCACCGGTAATTCACTATCCCGATAAAGATGAATATTTTGAAGAGGCGAAGGAATATGTTGAAACGCACTTTTCTAATCACTTAGGAGAACTGACTTCGTATAGCTTATACCCAACAAGTTTTGAAACCACAAAGTCTTGGCTTTCACAGTTTTTTGAGCATCGGTTTATGGAGTTTGGCGTGTATGAAGATGCGATTGTTAAAGAAAACTCAATATTAAATCACAGTGTTTTATCTCCAATGATGAATGTTGGACTCATAACGCCGAAAGAGGTCATTACGAATTGTCTGGCATATGCAAAAGATAATGATGTTCCAATTAACTCTGTCGAAGGATTTGTTCGGCAGATAATTGGTTGGCGGGAGTTTATTCGCGGTGTATATGAGGTGAAAGGAAGTGAAGAGCGAACAACTAACTTTTGGAACTTCAAAAATAAAATTCCACCTTCTTTTTATGATGGTACTACTGGAATTGATCCAATAGACCAAACAATTAAAAAACTCTTGCAAACAGGTTATTGTCATCATATTGAGCGGCTCATGATTTTAGGTAATTTCATGTTACTCTGTGAGTTTGATCCAGACGAAGTCTATCGTTGGTTTATGGAACTGTTCATCGATGCTTATGATTGGGTAATGGTAACAAATATATACGGTATGAGTCAATTCGCTGATGGTGGTTTAATGGCTTCAAAACCATATATAAGCGGAAGTAATTACCTAATGAAAATGAGTAATTATAAGAAAGGTGAATGGCAAAGTGTTTGGGATGGATTATTCTGGCGCTTTATGCATACTCATCGTGAATTCTTCTTGTCAAACCCTCGCTTAGGTATGCTTGTACGAATGTTTGACAAAATGCCAGAAGAAACTCGGAATAAACATTTAGAGAATGGAGGACAATATTTGTTGTCAATTAATAACCAATAAAACAGAGACAAAATGCTTTTCAATACAAGTTATAAAAATGAAGATTATATCAAAGAAGTCAACCGTTTGATAGGGAAATCATATTCCTTTATAGAAAAACTAAAAATGCGAGGAGTAGGTTCTCGAAGGCTAGTTGTTGAAGAACTAAGCCCTTCAGTAAAGCCTAAAAACATGCAAGAAATAGACGCTAATTTCGCAAGTGTTGAGTTAAGACCGAAAGGTATTGTTATTCATTTTAGCAACAGACTAGATCGATATTCTTGGATAGTACCTTATCGATTAATGGCCATTTTTAGCACACAAACTTTTAGCATTCATTCCAATGGACAATTTATTAAACTTAGAAAAGACAAATATTATCGTGACAATAAGAAGTTTTTTGATAAAATGAATGGTCTGAAGAACGCTTTCTTGAGCAAGAACTATAAAATTATTGAATAACTTTTAATTACTGTTCAAACCTAAATGAGTCAATTATAGAATGGATAAATTAGAAGCGAAAATACATATTGTAGGAGCAGGGATTAGTGGCTTGATCGCGGCTAAGGTTCTTGAGGAAAACGGATTTTCTCCTATCATTTTGGAGGCAACAGATAAAGTCGGAGGTAGAGTAAAAACGGATTTAGTAGATGGATATCAATTGGACCAAGGATTTCAAGTTCTTTTAACGGCATACCCAGAAGCTAAGAAGCATCTTGATTTTCAGGAGTTGGATTTACAAGCGTTCTTGCCAGGGGCGGTCATTTTTAAAAATAAAGAACAAAAAATAATAGGAGATCCTTTAAAAGATCCGTCTTTGTTCTTGTCAACGCTGTTTTCGGGAGTAGGGAATTTTTCAGATAAATTTAAAGTGCTGAAATTAAATTCTATCCTAAAGAAAAAAAGTCTGTCAGAAATATTCTCTGATAAAGAGCGATCTACAATTTCTTACTTAACAGATTTTGGTTTTTCATCCGAAATAATCAATGACTTTTTCTATCCTTTTTTTTGCGGTATTTTTCTTGAAACGAAACTCGAAACATCTAGTAGAATGTTTGAATTTGTATTTAAAATGTTTGGCGAGGGAAGCGCCACGATACCAAGAAAGGGAATGGAGGCTATTCCAATGCAATTAGTGCAAAAATTAGATCATACTAGAATTATATTTAACACGAGAGTAGCAGAAATAAAACCTAACGAAATAATACTAGATAATGGGAGTAAATTAGAGAGCCATTATACAATAGTTGCTGCTGAAGCAAGTGATTTAGTTAAAACATCGAATAGATATCCAATGGAATGGAAGTCTTGTCATAATCTATATTTTGAAACTGAAGATAAAGTTATTCGCAAGAGTTTAATTGGCCTAATACCTGTAAAAGGAGCATTGATCAATAACATTTCTTACAATACAAGTTTAAAATGCTTTTCAAAAGGGAAACAAGAGTTGCTTTCAGTCACAGTCATTGATGACCAAAACCTTTCGCAAGAAGAACTCGTTATCCGTGTTAAAAGCGAATTAAAGGATTATTGTGACATTAATGCAGGTAGATTAATTAGGCAGTATGATATACCAATGGCTTTACCGAAATTAACAAAGCTGAAGTATAAAGATCTATCATCTGAAACCCGTTTACATAATAACTTGTTTTTAGCTGGTGACACATTATTAAATGGGTCATTAAATGCTGCTATTATTTCTGGGGAAACAGCTGCTTATGACCTTATGAAAGTATGGGGCCGCCATGAATCTTAACTGTTGTAAGTTTAACCGGAAAACCTAGGGTTGTTGATTGTGTTTCCCGACGTTCAAACTTGTTTGAAATACGAAACTTCCCGTGGAAGTTTTGTATCCACAGCCCAAGGGATGCCAAACTTGATTGAAGATTAAACCTACTTGACTTTTGAGTCATTTCAACTATTTTCTAGAGACTAGTCATTGAAATAGCGTCCTTCCTAACCGTATCTTTGATTAGAACGATATGAAGAATAGTATATATTTAGCGGGTATATTGACCATCGGACTTACAGCATGCAGAGGTGGGTATGAAACTGTATTTCCTGAAACAGCAAAAAATTACTGATTCAATAAAGAAAGAGCGCTATGAGCGTTACGAAAATGAAGTCTAACATGGCTGACATTGAGCTTAAGATGACTGAAATGAAACTGAAATCAGAAAAAATGTAACATGAGATGAAAGAACGGACGAACAGCTTTGATCAAAAAAGGAGTGATAGAATCGATAACAGTAGCTTAACTCCTCAGCCTGAATCACAACCAACAATCAGTTTCCGAACTTTTAGCACTACTTAACTGAGTTACGGCTGTTATTGTGAATGCCTGTACATATGATTATCTTTGTTATAAATTGGTGAATGAGGAAGGCAGCACATTTAACTTTAATACTATTGTTCGCTCTATTATCGGGTTCTTATAGTCATGTGGAGTCTAGTCAGACTTATGAGGTCTCAGTAAAAATCACCAATATCCGAAATTCAAAAGGAACGATGCAGCTTCAAGTATATCGCTCGCAAAAAGCATTTGCGGCAGAGACTCCTTACAAGACATTTCGAATCTCAAAAAAAAATGTTTCAGGGAAGGTACTACGCTATAAAATTAAAGGACTTCCTAAGGACTATTACGGGGTTGCCTTGTTGGATGATGAGAATAGTAACAAGTTAATGGACTATGGACTTATTCTTCCAAAAGAGGGATTTGGATTTTCAGATTATTACCACAAAGGATGGTCGAAACCGAGCTACTACGATTTCAATTTTTATTTAAAGGAAAATAAGTCGGTAAGTATGAAAGTTCGGTACATGTAATTATACTGTGTTAAACCCCAATTATTCATGACTAAGATTTTAATTACAGGTGCAACGGGTGCGATAGGTTCAGAAATCCTATATCAATTGAAAGCAGCTGGTAAATTAGATAACGTTACAGTGTTGGCCCGAAGTTCTAAGAGTACTACTAAGTGCTTAAAGCCCTTCGCAGATTCTATAAAAATTATCAGCGGTGATATAACTGATATTGATGTCGTACGAAGTGCTGTGAAAGGACAAAATATTGTAATCCACCTTGCAGCAGTTATTCCAACAGTCGAAGACAATAACGATGCATTAGTACATCGTGTTAATGTGGGAGGCACTGAGAATATAGTCAGATGTATGGAAGCTGAGTGCCCGGACGCAATGCTGCTTTTTAGCTCATCAATTGCCATCTATGGAGATCGTATTCTGGATCCGGAAATTTATATCACTGACCCTCCAAAAGGGCTTGATCACGACAATTACTCTCGGACAAAAGTAGAGGCCGAGGCAATTATTACGTCAAGTAAATTAAAGTGGAGTATTTTTCGATTAACAGCCATAATGGGAATTGGAAACCATAAGATTTCCGGGATCATGTTTCTCGTTCCGCTCGAAACTCCTTTTGAAATTGCAACAGTCCGTGATACGGCAAGAGCTTTCGTAAATGCACTCGATCATCAGAAGGAGTTGATGGGTAAGCTTTTTAATCTTGGAGGAGGGAAGGAGTGCCGGATTACCTATTTCGATTTTATGTCAAAGGCTTTTAATGCTTTTGGGCTAGGGAACGTCGACTTTCCCAACTTTGCCTTTGCAAAGAAGAACTTTCATTGTGGACATTACGTTGATGGAGATGAATTAGAAAAAATTATTCACTTTAGATCTGATAATATAGAATCATACTTTAAAAGATTTCGTAGTTCCGTTCCTGGGATTCAAAGATTTTTTACACTTCCCTTTAAGGGAATAATAAAGTGGTTTTTATTAAAGCTCTCAGCTCCTTATAAGGCCTATAAAAAAGGTGACACTGAGCAAATAAAGTTCTTTTTTGGTAATATTGAAAAATGAGTTTATATAATTTCATCCTTCTTAATTTAATCTGGATTGGTATTGCCTTAATTATCTTCTTTTCCCTGGTGATATTCAATATACGAGCTCCATATGGGCGGCATTCTACTGACAAATGGGGGAAGATGATTCCTAATCATTGGGGATGGTTTTGGATGGAACTGCCAGCCTTTCTAATATTCCCTATTCTTGTATTGGTTGGGCCTCGGGAGAAGGACTGGTTAACTTATTTACTTTTTGGTCTATGGACGTTGCATTACCTAAACCGCACAGTGATCTTTCCATTTAGATTAAGAACAAGGGGTAAAAAAATGCCATTGACAATTGTTTTCAGTGCCATCTTCTTCAATGGAATGAATGGTTTTTTAAATGGGTACTACCTAGGGCACTTGGCTCCTGAAGACCAGTCTGGAATTACGATAAATGTGATTATTGGACTTGCGCTCTTTTTTGGGGGGATGTATATTAACTATGGAACTGATTCACGCTTGATTGCATTAAGAAAGAAGAAGGCTGGGTACTCAATCCCCAGAGGTTGGTTTTTTAGGTGGGTTTCATGTCCAAATCATTTTGGTGAATTGGTTGAATGGATTGGCTTTGCTGTTGTAGCTTGGAGCTTGCCTGCGATCACTTTTGCGGTATGGACGTTTTGTAATTTAGTCCCACGAGCTTTAAATCACCATGCGTGGTATCATGAAAATTTCGAAGAGTACCCTAGCCAAAGAAAGGCAATTATCCCGTGGTTGTGGTGATGTGAATTAACCTCAATCTGCGATGAAGGAATAGACATTTGCAATAACCTCATCAGACCATAACATTCTATAATGACCAACATTATCTATTGGCTCTAGTCTCGCTCGATTAACAGATTGCCGTACTTGCTCAGAATTCACATAAGGCAATATCTTGTCTGACCTGTCATGTAAGAGCATTAGCTCGTTATAGTTCGCTCGCTTCATCGCTCTCTCTACATTCAAAGTTGATGAATTGTGAAAAGAAGATGAGATATATCATTATAGAGGATAGCTATTTCATTATTTTGTATATTTAAAAAATCCTAACGTATTATTTTTTTACATGAAAATTATTACTTTAAAGCTGATCTGTTTATTTGTCATTTGTATAAATTTCACTACAAACGCTCAGGTACAAATTTCAGGAATATTAATAGACGATTACACCAATACTCCAATCGAGGGGGCTAAAATAAAAGTAAAAGGAATTAATACTGGTGCGTTTTCAGATCAGAGCGGTGCCTTTACATTTTTATTGAATTCAGAATTCCCAATAGTAATTTTAAGTTCATCTTTTGGATATTTAGATTTAGAAACGGAAGTTTTAGAAGCTCCTACTGAAACACTTGAGCTTCGAATGAAGACCAATAAAGCATTAGATTTTAAAGAAGTTAGAGTTAGAGTTTTTGCAAGTGATAAAGAAAAAGAATCTGCACTTTCGTTAGAAACAATGTCACTTTCAGAAATTCAAGAAACGCCTTCAACTGATTTCTATGAAGGACTAAGTCATATGAAAGGAGTTGATTTAACATCAGCAAGTCTTGGGTTTAAAGTTGTAAATACAAGAGGTTTCAATAGTACTTCTCCTGTACGAACATTGCAGATTATAGATGGAGTTGATAATGCATCACCCGGGTTAAATTTTGCACTAGGAAATTTCTTGGGAGCATCAGAACTTGATTTAATGAAGGTTGAAGTTGTTTCAGGGGCAAGCTCGGCTTTTTATGGTCCAAATGCATTTAATGGAGTTATTTCTATGTATACCAAAAGCCCTTTTAAATTTCAGGGATTTAGCGCTTCTGTAAAAGGAGGCGAAAGATTCTTAAATGAATACGCAGTGCGTTATGCTAAGGCTTTTCAAAATAAAGAAGGGAAGGATAAGTTCGCTTTCAAACTGAATTTTTCCTATTTATCTGCTGATGATTGGATTGCCAATAATACAAATTCTGTTGAAGGACTTGACACCGATGAGACAAACGTTGGTGGATATGATGCCGTTAATAGATATGGAGATGAAAACTTATCTCCAACTATTAATAATGCATTGGATATAAACTCTAGAATTCAATCTCCTGGATTAGGGCGATGGCATAGAACAGGTTATTGGGAAAAAGATATTGTAGATTATGATACAAAAAATTTAAAAGCATCAGCGGCGCTTCATTATTTGTTTACTGAAGATATTGAACTTATTTATTCTGCTAATTTCGGTACTGGGACTACTGTATACCAAGGAGATAATAGGTTTAGTTTAAAGAATATTTTATTTATTCAAAATCGATTAGAACTTAGGAAAAAAGATGACTTTTTTATTCGTGCTTACGCAACAAATGAAGATGCAGGTGATTCTTACGATGCTGTCCTGACTGCTTTTTTATTGCAAGATGCGGCTAGTATAGATTCTGATTGGGACAAACGTTACAGAGATTATTGGACGAGTGATGTGGTTGATAAAGTGCGTGCTCTGGATAATAATATAGATTGGGTACCGCAACTTGGAACTACCTTCGATATTGGAGCAGTTGATTCTGTTGTTGCTGCAAATCCTGATTTATTGGCAATTTGGCATGATGAAGCAGAAGCATTTGCAAACGAAGGGTTTGAAAATTACGATGGCGGGGAAGCTTATTTTGAACCAGGAACTGCTCGTTTTGACTCTTTACTGACTGAGATAACTAGGAAAACTTCTTTTTTAGAAGGAGGTTCTAGAATTCAAGACAAATCTGGGCTTTATCATGTTCATGGAGAGAAGATTTTTGATACAAAATTTGCCAAGTTTACCTTAGGTGCAAACGGACGAATATACACTCCACGATCAGAAGGAGCTTTGTTTAGTGATACAGGTGGAGTTCGAATTATTAATCGTGAGTATGGAGTCTACACAGGTATTGAAAAACGATTTTTTAAGGAAAAACTCATAGTTAAGGCGACTATGCGACTTGATAAGAATGAAAATTTTGATTTTTTACCTTCTCCTGCAGCTTCAGTTATCTGGCAACCTAATAAAAAACATACACTTCGAGGAACGGCGACTTCAGCTATTAGAAATCCAACTCTTCTAAATCAATATATGTATTACAATGTGGGACGTGCAAAACTTGTAGGAAACATTAACGGCTATGATTCATTGGTTACTATCGAATCTTTAATTGAAAACTTCAATACACAAGATCCAGATGCACTTTCTTATTTTAGTCTAGATCCAATTGCACCGGAAGAGGTAAAGTCTTTTGAATTTGGGTACAAAGGTGTATTTTTTAATAATCTTTATTTGGATATGAATTACTACTTTAATTTTTACACCAATTTTATAGGTTATACAACTGGTGCAGACATTACAGAAAATAGCCTTGGTCCGCCAACTATCAATGATGTATATCGTGTTGCAACAAATTCAAAAGAAACAATCACTACGCAAGGAGCAACAATTGGATTAAACTATTACTTAGGAGATCATTATGCGGTTAATGGAAATTATTCATGGAACGTCCTTAATAAGGAGTCTACGGATCCTATTATTCCTTCTTATAATACTCCAAGGCATAAGTTTAATATAGGATTTAGAGGAAGAGATTTTAGTATCAAGCGAATGAAAGGTTTTGGCTTTAATGTCAACTATAAATGGATAGAAGGGTTTATTTATGAAGGTTCCCCACAATTTACGGGAAGTGTTCCTTCTTATGGATTACTTGATGCCCAGATAAACAAGAAGTTTGAAAAAGCAAACTTAACAGTCAAAATAGGGGCCTCTAATTTGTTGAACAATGAAGTGCTGCAAGTTTATGGTGGACCATACGTCGGAAGAATGATTTATACTGCTTTGACATTCAATTGGGAAGATAAAAGAACGAAATAAGTTAGATGTAAGTTATAATTAACTAACTTGCATTAACCAAAAACAAGAATTATGAAAAAAATAATTTTACCTTTTCTAAGCTGTCTAGCTATACTTGGTAGCTCTTATGCGCAAGATAGATACATTGATGAAATCTTTACGGGCTTCACTGTCGATAGTAATATCGTTTACGGCACAAACTTCTCAGTAATAGCAGCACCTCAGGGTTTCCCCTTTGTTCCAACGGGTACAAATGGTGTTCCGGCTTTAGAATTTGATTTATATCAACCAACTGGAGATACTGAAACAGAAAGACCGTTAGTGATCGTGCTACATACGGGGACTTTTTTACCTATAATTTACAATGGAAACCCTACAGGTATGCGCGGAGATGCGGCTACTGTAGCAATTTGTGAAAGTTACGTTAAACGTGGATACGTAGTGGCAAATCTTGAATACAGATTAGGATGGAATCCTACGGCTGCTACTCAAGCCCTTAAAGGAGCTAGTTTAATGAAGGCAGTTTATCGTGCTATTCAGGATACAAAAAGTGCCGTTCGTTTTTTCAGAGAAGATTATGAAAACGGAAATACGTATGGAATTGATACTTCAAAAATCATACTTTCTGGACAAGGTTCAGGAGGTTGGGTAGCATTAGGTTATGCAACAGTTGATAAATATGCAGAGATAACTCTTCCGAAATTCTTAGATGTTGACCCTACGACAGGGGCTGTAACTGCTCTAATTGATACCACTGAGATTGGTGATTGGGATGGATACGGTGGATCAATGAATACCGTTAATACTCCTGGTTATTCTAATGATGTCCATATGGTTTGCAGTATGGGAGGCGGAATTGGAGATTTGAGCTGGTTAGAAGCTGGTGAAATTCCAATGTGTGCTGTTCACTGTCCAACTGATCCTGTTGCTATATATACAACAGGTAATGTATCAGTTCCTAGTGCTGGTCTAATCACAACAGATATTAGTGGTTCTTATGATGTAATGGCTAAAGCAAATTTACTTGGTAACAATGATATATTGGCTCCAGTAAACGCCGGTACTGACCCTTATACTTTAGCTGCACAAGCAGCATCTGTAAATGCAAATGGTATGAGTGATTTTGGAGGTACACCAATAGGAGCTCCTGTTGATAATGTTTTCCCTTATATAACAGGTAATCCAGGTGAAGCATCTCCATGGGATTTTTGGGATCCTGCTACTGTTGAGTTTATTGCAACATCAGTTTTAGGATTGCCAGCAGGAACAGGAACTTCAGTATCAAATGACGCATTAGTTACAAATCCAGATATGGGACTTGCAAAATCTAATGCTTATATCGATTCTACACTAGGTTATTTTTGTAGACGAATCGTTAGAGCTACTAACCTTGATGGTTTAAATAGCCTTGATGAATATGCCGCTTCAAATGCGTTAGAGATTTACCCAATTCCAGCGTCAGATGTTCTTGTTATTAAAGCTAAGGAAGGTATGATAGAGTCAATTGAAATTCATTCAACTCTCGGAGATAAAGTTATTTCAAACAAGAATGTTTCTTCTAATATGATTTCTTTTTCTGATTTGAATTTAGAGGCAGGAATCTATTTCTGCTCTGTTGTAATTGATGGACATATGATTAACAAAAAAGTAATCATTAAATAAATAAATTATTTAGAATACTGAAAGCGCTCCAACTGGAGCGCTTTTTTTGTTTTTTAAAGTGTGGATATTTTTTATTCAAATATTTTCCGCAGTTTTGACTCAGTTAAAAAAGCAAAAATGAATTTTACATAATTACATCATAATCATTTTCATACTGGCCCTCAGGCGAGAAGGAGATGATATATGTAAATTAAAAATATTTCAAAGCCCGTCTGAGTAAATCGAACGGGTTTTTTGTTTTTTATAATCAACTCCAAAGTGTACTCAGACTCAATAATTAATAAAATGAGTAAACTAAAAAATGCAATTCAAAAAAGTGGTCGATTAAATCAAGAATCTCTCAAGCTATTGAAAGGTTGTGGTATTTCTATTGACAATGGTAAAGACCAGTTAAAAGTAGTAGTACCAAATTTTCCCATAGAAATCTTTTACTTAAAAAGTTCTGATATACCTCAATACTTGGAGGATGGTGTGTTAGATATAGCTATTATAGGTGAAAACCTTCTAGTGGAAAAGCAGACGGATATTGAGGTTGTTGAAAAATTAGGTTTTTCAAAATGTAAAGTTTCTCTTGCTGTGCCTAAGGAAATTGAAGGCAAAACCCGCATAGGCCCAATTGGTTAACCAAGTATTTGGTTTAGCTAATAGAACGATTACTCCTGATATTTTTGCAATTGCCATAGGATAGATTAGCCAGCTCGGGAATCCCAACAAACCGAACATGCCGATTACTTCTTCCTGATTCAAAATATACATTCCTGTGCCCATCAAAAGCATGGCTGATGCGAGTCCTGTGAAAATCCAATGTGCGAGCTTTAATTTTTTCATAGTTCCTTGTACTTTATTTAAACAGGGTAGAGAGGAAAGTCTTCGCGTAATTTGCGTGAGCTTCTTTGTTTGGGTGCGAGTCGTAAGGTAGGTTGTTATACTCCCTCTTTGTTAAATCGAGAGAAACTTCAAGCGTTTCAATTTTTTCCTTCTCTAATTGATTCAGGAATTTTTTTGTTTCCTGGTTTTTGAGAAGGCCGTTTACAACAAATCGGATATTATTCTTTGCACAAATGTCTTTGATTTTTAAGAATATATCCAGGTTATTTTGATCGAAGTCAATTGATCCTGTAACCGATCTATCTGCACGACTCTGGAGGTAATTAATCATAGCGAAAGTTTCTCTGCCACTCCAATCCTTGTATAGAGAATTCCAATTTTCAAATGCTACTAAGCCATCCTTCATATAAGGGATTCTTGATGAACTCATTTCTTTTTTAGCTTCATTGTTCGAATTATTGAATCCAATCGCAAGATTTCTTCGATAGGAGGGAAGTAATGAATTCCGCTCTGAGTGAAAATCACAGTAATTAATGATGACTATTTCGGGAATCGTTCCGTTTTCGATTTCACGTTTTATTTGAAGGTAAGATTGAACTGTACCAAAGCCAGGTACTCCAAAATTTCGAACGTTATAGTTAGGCAAGCCTTGCTGCAGTAGATATACAAAGTTTTGATCATCCTCAACCCCCATGCCATAGGTATAAGAGCACCCCATCATAAAGACTTGAGATAATGAATCGTGGAGCTCCGTGTCGGATGTTATTCGTTCTCCATTCCTGTGAGTTACTTTATAGGAGTGCCCTTCATTTATAGTAACATTGAAGCTACCATCTGCAAGCGCTAATCCCATATCGTTCGAGGAGACTAAACAGTTTTTCGGAGAGCTAACTAACGAATAATCGATATTCGTGAAGCCTGTATATCCCATTATACGTAGAGCTCCTTCAAAGCATAGAGGAGTGATGATGAGTAAAAAGAGGATGTATAGGATTCTTTTTTTCATCCTACCACATATTTTTCATGTCTTCTGCGGTATAGTTATGATTTCTAGTTATGAAACCACTATTTGAGAATGTTTCTTTCTTCTTCAGGATACCTCTAATCAAGGCAATTGGGCACAACACAAAAAAATAGGTGATTCCCATGAAAAGATATGTTTTGATCAAACCTATGAAGGACATCAAGGCGTTAAAGCCTTTAAGAAATAATCCTCTGAGTGGTGGGATCAGTCCAATTAATAGAATGGAGGCACTGATAATAGGAAATACCATTGACCAGAAGACAAAGTATAATCCGGCTATACTGGAAGCAACTATAAGGATTTGAATCCATTCTTTCTGGGTAGTTTTTGTCATTAGAATAGAGAATAGATATATGGTCCAATAGCTGAACTACCGCCAACGACAAAGATAATTACGATGAATAAAAGCACAATAATCACAGGAGCCATCCACCATTTCTTGCGCTCCATTAAAAATTTAAATAAGTCTTTTAGAAAAGTCATAAGTATGTACTAGTCGTCTTCAAAAGTAGTCATAAATCGAGCTGGGTCAAGTGTGGTAAGCGCCTTTTTATCGAAGATGTAGTTGTTCAAAACTAAAATGTCAATGTCGGTGCGCATGAAGCACTCGAATGCTTCCGTCGCTGTTCGGACTATTGGTTCTCCGCGTTCATTGAAGCTTGTGTTAATCAACATAGGACAGCCTGTTTGATTAAAAAACGCGCTTAGTAGGTCATGAAATTTCGGGTTAGTTACGGCGTCTACCGTTTGAAGTCTAGATGAATGATCAGCATGACTAATTGCAGGAAATATAGATTTTTCAAATTTGAGTTTATCCTTTATCGAAAAGGAATCAAAATCTGGAGGGAGGTTGTGTAGAAATTCTTCACGCATTGGGTGAACTCTCAGCATATATGGTGATGCTTCTTTAATATCAAAAAACTTGTGTGTCTCACTCTCTAATATGACCGGTGCAAAGGGTCTAAAGGATTCACGTTTCTTAACCAGTTGATTTATGCGTAGCTGCATATCTTTGACACGAGGATCCCCTAGAATACTTCTGTTTCCTAAGGCACGCGGGCCATATTCCATGCGTCCACAGCATCGGGCAATAACTTTTCCGTTACTGAGCTCTTCAGAAATAATTGAAAGCAATGACCTATCCGATTGAGCTTCGAGTTCAATTTCATATTTCGAGAGTATAACCTCAATTTCAGAATTGCTAATATCAGAACCAAGAAGACTTCCTTTCATCGGATCCAATGTTGGAATACGCTTTCTATTATTGTGGATATAATCTACAGCAAGTGAAGCACCGAGTGCGCCACCTGAATCACCTGAGGCTGGGAAGATGAAAATACTCTTAAAAATACCACTGCGCTCCAGGTTTCCATTTGAAACGCAATTCAATCCAACCCCTCCGGCAATGCATAGGTTTTCTTCTCCTGTCAACTCTTTAGCATGCTTGGATAGCTTTGAAACAATCTCTTCAGTAACTATCTGAATTGCTAACGCCAAATTCGCATATTCTTGGCTGAAGTCATCTTCAGGGAGTCGTTTGATTATTCCGAATAGTAGCTCCCAATCCTTTGCTTTAACCATCTTTAAAGAGGTCTGAAAGCTAAAGAAGTTCATGTTGAGTTCGATAGACCCATCGTCGAACAGTTGGATCAATTCTGATTTTATGGTACTCACATACTTGCTGGTAGATAAATCCGATTTGTTACCATATCCTGCAAGCCCCATAAGTTTATACTCTCCTGAGTTTACCTTAAACCCTAGGAAATACGTAAAGGCTGAATAAAGAAGACCAACTGAATGTGGGAATCTAAGTTCTTTTATTAGCTCTATACCATTTCCTTTACCATGACTAATAGAAGCGGTTGTCCACTCACCAACTCCATCAATTGTCAATATAGCACTAGTTTCAAAGGGAGATGTGAAGAAGGCACTGGCCGAATGAGATAGGTGATGTTCCGGAAATAAAATCACAATATCCTTTTTATTCGTTTTATCAAGCTTCCGTAATTGCTTCGTTATTTTTTGCTTGATAAATAGCTTCTCACTGAACCAGGTTGGCATCGATTTAACGAAGGACTTCAATCCAAATGGTGCCGTACGAAAATAGGATTCAAGAATTCGTTCGAATTTGAGAAATGGCTTCTCATAGAATACAACTTGGTCGATGTCTACTATTGTAAGATTCGCATATGCCAAGCAAAATAAAATTGCGTTCAGCGGGAATGAGTTATCGTGTTTTATTCTGGAGAAGCGTTCTTCTTCAGCAGCAGCAATTATTTCCCCATTCACGATTAGCGATGCTGCCGAATCGTGATAATACGCGGATATACCTAGAATTTTCAATTTAGTATGATCTTGACTGCAAGATATAAATCTTTGCTCAAGAGTTGCATCGTGAGCTACTTCGATCGAGTTTTGATTGATTGACCGGCGATTCTTAATTTTGTATGAATTCATCGATTGATTCGATCAAAGTTATTAGAATGAGAAAACCTCTTTATTACCTCCTTGTTTCTATCATCGTCAGTGCTCTATGTTTCTATGCAGATATAAAATTAAATGCAGCCGAGCAGGGAGAGATGGCACCAGAGATAAATGCGAAACTAAAAGGAGGAGAAGACTTCGTTCTCTCAGGCCTACGAGGCGACTACGTGTTATTGAATTTTTGGGGATCCTGGTGTGGACCATGCAGAGCGGAGCATCCACAATTGTTAGATATCTCTAACAAGTACAGTGATAGAGTGATCATCGTTACCTATGGCTTGGAAAAAACTGCAGATAATGGTGTTTCGGCCGCAAAGGCAGATGGATTTCTTTGGAAAAATCAAATAATAGAGGAGAGTAGCCTACTTTTAATGTCTGGGGTGGCAAGAGATTATGGAGTATCGTCAATCCCTAGCTCATTTTTAATTTCTCCTAGAGGAAGAATCTTAGAACCCAGATCACTTGATGAAATAGAGAAGTTTCTCTCAGAACTCTAATACATTAAAATTTAGGGATTTCCGTTTGTGGAAATAGAGTTTTCCGTATTGTAATTTTAGTACATCGGCTCTACCTTTGAAAGGTTAGAAGCGTGACCGACTTTTTGAGTAAAGCGAAAAGAATCATGTGGAGCCGGGAGTCTTTGTATGTTGACTATCGTAAAACGCGTCATGATGTGATTATGACAGATTAAATTTGGATCAGAAGCAAATCTAATTTCTAGTAGCAGGAAGTCCAGTCACGTTGATCGGAGCTGGACTTTTTTGAGTCTCACGGCTTGATTAAACCCTTCTTAATACCATACATTAGAAGCCCTATTGAATTCCGAGTACCTGTCTTCTTCATCATTTCGGTCCTATGTTTGTCAATGGTCCTGGAGCTTCTGAAAAGCTTGTCAGCGATTTCATGTGTAGTGAATTCTTTCGAAATCAAATCGAGGATGGAGATTTCCATTTGCGAGAAGCTTATTTCATTTGAAACAAATGTTGGCGCAATCTTCCCTTTACTAATCATTGATTTTATAAAGAGCTTTGAAATCCTGTCATTAAAGTAGTATTCATTTTCCAGTACACTATGAATAGCATGCTCTAGCTCCTCTAAATCGTCATCTTTGGATAGATAGGCGTTCGCACCATTTTCAATTGCTTTTTCGACAAACTTTTCATCTTCAAACATCGAAAGAATCACGATTTTCACTTTTGGGTGAGAAACTTTAAGGGCCTTGCTCGTTTCTATTCCCCCCATGATTGGCATCTTATAGTCAACGATGGCTACATCTAGGTTGTCTATTTCAGCATGATCCAGAAGGATTTTACCATTTTCAGCCATGGCTACAACTCTGACATTACTAAAGCTATTGAGTAAATGTCCCAGTGCGGATCTAAAAATTTCCTGATCCTCTGCTATTCCAACGTTAATCTTTCTCATCGATAGGTAGTGTTATAGTTACTGTTGTTCCATTGGGGCTATTTAATCTATAATTGATTTCTCCCCCAACATGCTGAATTCGACTTTTGATGTTCTTTAGTCCGAGTGATCCTGCCTTTGTTAATTCGAGTTCCGAAGGTACAAATCCATCACCGTCATCTATAACGATTAGCTCATAGTTAGTGTCAGTTTTGTGCTCAACCACTGATACTTCTGTCGCGTTTGCATACTTAATAATATTATTAAGCAATTCTTGCACTGCTCTGTATATTGCTAATTCCGATTGTTCTTTAAAAATTGAAGCGAGTTGCTCATTTGCCCTGTAAGAAAATGAGATGTGAGTCGATGTCGATAACTGGTCAGTTAGATTGTCGATTGCCTTTTGAAGCCCCATATCTTCGAGTACGGAAGGCATGAGCTCGTTCGAAATTCTTCGCACATCGGTACTGATCGATTTAATCATGGAGTTGATCCTCTGTTTTTCTTCTGCCTCAATCGAAACAGGAATTAGTGACATTTTAAGTGCTGTTAGTGCAGATCCAATCCCATCGTGCAGCTCTTGTGCCATTCTTTTCTGTTCTTTTTCTTTTTCGAGAATGACAGCAGTCATTAGCTCTTTTTGCAATTGTATTTCGAAGCGACTTAACTTATTTTGCTTTGCAAACATTCGACGCTGATAGGCTACTACGAAAGCAATGATTGCCAGCGCAAGGACCAACATGCCACCCGTGCCAAATACGAGAATTAAGTCAATTTTTTCACTCCCATCCATAAGGTTAAGGTATATCCGAGGTTAAGTATAATATTAAAAGCGGAGTGCAAGTGCCAGTAGTTTGCTGAATCTGAGGGTACGTATTCCATCACAGCATATTTACCGAAGATAAATAAAAATAGTGTTCCTGCGAAGTAAATAAGGAGCGAGGAGTTCAGAATGAAATAAGGATGCTTTTCCAAGTTTTCAACTTTTGCTTCAACAAATAACTGAAAGTAAAAGGATAAGATGAGAAGTAGGAGAGTGATACCAGCAACGAAATGTTGGTTTGAATTAAACTCAAATATGTGTTCGAATTTGATTAAATTGTAAATGGAAAATAATAAAAAAGTGACCAAGGTGAATTGGGCAAAAAGTCGTCGCCATGAATTTAAAATTTCGATGAAAATGAGTGATAGAATCGTCGTTTCCACCCATGTGTGAAGATGGAAAAGCCACATATTGTTGATGCCCTTGTAGGCAAGGGCGTGTGCGAGAGGTTGAAGTATGATTGTGAAAAAGATGACAGCACTCAGTTTCCTGAGTGCCCCATTTAGTTTGTCATAAGCTATTGCTCCAGTTATCGTGGGAAGGATTATTGATAGCCCTGATAATTCATCGAAGTCCAATGCTAACTATTTAATGAGTTTGCCACTCCACAGCGGTTTGGACAAGGTGTTGCCAAGTCAGCAACCAAGTCTAACATATCGTTCTCTTCTTCATCGGCCGCAACCAGTACAACTTTTTGAACAGAAGTATCATCTGGATCTGCTCCATAATAGATTCTTATACCCATAGCTCCTTCTTGATCTAGTAAATCTTGAAGAATCTTTTTTCCTAAAAATTGTCCTTTTATGCCTCCGTTCAGTTTTGAACCTCGATATGCTGCAGTAATAGCTGCTCCATCTGCTAGTGTAATTGCTCCACCTTCATTTCCATTAAATGCCATAGTTGTTAATTGTTTTAGGGTTTATTTTGATGAATGTACAAATTAATTGTTCAATTCTGAAGAGAATTGGCGTGCCTTGATTAGTCCTATTAATAAATGCCTGTAAATCAGTAACTACAATAGTTAACGAATAATATTGTGTTGTTTTCCGAGTTAAATCATGCGGGATTCCGCATCAATTTCTGGCTTATTCCGTCTTGATTAGTTTTACTTGAATTTTTAAATTTGAGATAATCCAGAATTAACCTTTATTCATTTGGAAGTTTTGAAAAACAGAAAAAATCAGCCAACAGATACAGAAAAAGTTAGAATACTTTCTAGTAAGCTAGGCTGTCCAGAAAAAATTGTTCGACACTGCATGATGAAAGTCGGCAAATCGGAAATAGCCGTTCAATTATACTTGGAGATGAACAAAGAACGATTGCTTTGGCAAGATACACTTACGACTGAAAGTGCAGCCGTTTAAGAAGGTTCGTTCGTTAAAACAGAGGAGTGCCATTGGCATCTGTGGTTAAAACTTCACTCATGTAATCAAAAAATGACCTCATTTTTCTAAAAGTATCATTTGCTTGATCAAGAAAATCCGGACTTAGTACCTCTTTGTCCGTGAAATTTCGAGAAATCAAGTATTGTTTGTAGCGGAGAAGATCCACATCTGGATGCTCCTTATCAAATCCTTTAGGAGCCGTTTTTAATTGTTCACCACCCAATTGGCCGAAAGTGTCTACAAATTCTGGTGAAGTAATGATTTCCCTCATTTCGGAAGCATCTGTCGCAATATCTCCTCTTACTCTTAGTAGGTCATCTTTATTTGGCTCCCAAAAACCTCCGCCAACAAATGATTTACCTCCAGGTTGGATGTGATAGTAATATCCACCTCTCAAGTGCTTGGTAGCGCGTTTGAAACCTCCGCCCCAGTGAATTTTATATGGATCCTTATTTTTTGAGAAACGAACATCCCTATAGATTCGCATTAGGCTTTTCTTACCACTTACCGTTTCAATTTGATCATGTTCATTCATTTTTTGTAAAAAGGCATCGGCAAATTTGATCATATGAGCGTGTTGCACCTCATATTCTTTTTTATTCTCGGCAAACCAGTCTCGATTATTATTTGACGCTAGTTTTTTTAGAAATGCGAATGTTTCCTTTTGAATCTTGCTCATGAGGTACGTTTAATTGAATACAATATAGTAATTAGAGAACGTTAGTTACCTATTTAAATCAGAGTGATTTTAGCCATTTAATTCCGTCTTCTTTGGTTCTGAAAAGGGCTAGTGGTCGTTTTGGCTTCTTAAATTTATAATAATAATCTGCAAGTATTTTCTGCCCAAGATTCGAAACTATCACGGCCGATCCATTAACAGGCGAGCAGTCCTCAATGAGAATTGCATTTTCTCTGGCTTTTTTAGTAATAGATACGAATGCTCCAGCCTCAAATACAAATTTGCGTCGGCAGTCGGTTACTTTCCGATAAGTGTCAAGCATTTCATTCTGAATATCAACTGTAATTAGCGTGTTCTCTTCAACGTAGATATGCACAATTCCGTCATTTCTTAGCGTTACCGTTATGTTAGGTGTTACTATTTGTTTAGTTATTGTATCACCAGATTTATGCATAAATAAAAGGCTTTAATTTAGTCAATAACGAAATAATATTCTTTCTGTTAACTTTCGAACTAACTGTGATAATTAATAATGAAATCAACTCGTCTGTTCATGAACTCATCTTCTTCAGTTTTTTCTGGAAAAACTAATGGGACTTCGTCGCTGTAGCCTTTAAAGCTGATTCGTTGCCTGTCAATTCCATGTTTCACAAAGTATTTGAATACTCTTCTTGCTCGGGTAAAACTAATTCGGTCACTTGGTCCACAGCATACATGCCCTCTAATGTGGATTGTCGTTGCTGGATTTGTATTTAGAATTTCAATAAGCTCTTCCATGACATATCTGTAATTAGGGTCAATGGTCGTACTACTGCCTACATACTTGAGATCATGCTTGTAAAGTACTGTTGTATCCGAAGCTTGGGCGTGTACCGAAGTTGTAGAGACCAGAAATATAAGTAACAAACAGAGAATTCCTAAGAATCTTTGCTCAAAATGATATGAAATTGATTTATTCATCGATAAAAATAATTTCTACTCGTCTGTTCTTTTTTCTATCGCGTATATTTTTTTCTGGGTACACGATTGGTAATGAATTACTATACCCCGCAAAGGTTAGACGTTTTCGATTGACTCCTCCCTTAATTAGTTCTTTATATACACTTTTAGCTCGTTTTTTACTCGCTCTTTTATCAGGTCCGCAACAAACATGCCCTCTTATGTGGGCGTTTAATTCTGGATGTGCTTGAAATGTTTCAATCAAGTAGTAGATATACTTTCTAGAACTCTCGCTGATTTTTGTTTTT
Organism: Flavobacteriales bacterium UBA7325; assembly: GCA_002471375.1. Lineage (GTDB taxonomy): Bacteria > Bacteroidota > Bacteroidia > Flavobacteriales_D > Crocinitomicaceae > UBA4466. The sequence continues at coordinate 160,812 of DKPV01000025.1, read as the reverse complement.
CCGCCTATAAATTGGATGGGAGTCGCTATGACGACACCTTTTATTATTTCGTCAACTTCCACTGTTTCGCGCTCTGCTTCGACAGGTATAGTGTCGACAATTGGAAGTACTTCGACTATTTCATTCTCTGGAATGGTCTCAATCACTGAGTCCGGTCTAGGACCAAAAGAATAATAAATGTCAATTCGATTCCAACTGGTTGGCTTGAAATTCAGTGGTATCCTTCGACTACCATAATTACCTATGTTGAATTCTGTACTATCCAACCCTAATCTTTGGGTGAACTCTGCGATGCGTTGCTTGCATGTTTCTTTGTTTACTCGATAATTCTGACTAGAATTAGCAAATGCATTCAACTCTATTAGTTGGAGATTATGAGTTGTTTGTTTTTCGATCAACTCCTGAAATTTCTGTTCCGAATACTCAGATAGTTTAGTCTCAGCGCCAGCAAAGTAAAATGACTTCACTCCAATTTGAGAAAGTACAGAATTGCTAAGTAGAACGAAGCATATTATTGCGAACCTGAACATAAGAGATTGAACGTATATCGTTGAGAATGGTTTCAAAAAAAGCCCGACTCCTTTTTGAGAAATCGAGCTTCAATAAATATAACCTTAACTATTTGTACCCATCAAGACTCACATCGCCATTGAGTTCACGAGACAATAGCTTTCCATTGAAGACCATTTCTCCAACAGAAAGTGTAAATGTTGTAGGAAAGAGTATTCCTTCAGTTGTTTCAAAATCACTGAATGACTGATTAATCTCTTGTGTTTCCTCTCCATTCGTCTCGATTGCGATTGATCCAATTTTCATGAATGTTTCTTTTTCGAAGTAATCAAAGGAGATTGATTTACCATCATCAATTTTAAGAACATAACAATCTTTTCCGTCGAACCTCTCTATTCCTTTTACCTCATATTTCATTCCTGAAGTTGAATAATTCATTTCGGGAATGAGTCCAGTGGTTTTAAGTTTTGCCGAAATTTCTTCATCTGTCAATACTTCTTTGTTTCCTTGTGACTCTGATCCACCAGTTTTACCATCGAAGTATGACTTATTAAAGACCATTCCTTGCCCTTCTGTTTTTTCACCTTGCATATTAGGTGCCATCCATATACGAGTAGCTTTAAGTGGGAAAGGAATTTGCGACATTGTCAATTCCTGAACTTCCTTCATTGACTTAATCTTCTTCAGTTTTTTACGCAATTTCTTTGCTGAAAGATTGTTCGTAATTGCGGCCACATAGTTTGTAAGTATTTCATCGGCACTTAAATCAGATAGGATTGTTTCTTTCACCTGATTTCCATATGCGTCCATTAACTCAATCTCACCATCTGCATCAAACTTTAGTAGGCTCTCAAGAACAATCTCATTACCAACAACGATAATATTACATTTTTTAGCAGTGAAATATTTCTGTGCAACTTCTAGAATATCTTCAACCGTAATTGCATCCAACTCTTTCAGATACTTTTGATAATAATCTTTAGGAAGATCATTTTTAATAATATTCAAAGCGAACCGAGCTACGGTTGTTGGGCGTTCCAGAGAACGTGCAAAACTCCCCGACATTGATGCTTTCATTAGGCTCAATTCTTCGGCGGTCACGTAATCTTCAATAATTCCATCAATTTCATAGAGAATCTGTGTTATAGCACTATCAGTTACCTCATTTCTGAAATTTCCACCAGCAGAGAGCCAGCTACCATCATTGGTGATGCGAGCTCTAGAATAACAGCCGTAAGTGTAGGCTTTATCTTCTCGAAGGTTTTGCATCAATCTAGACGCAAACCCACCTGCTCCTAGAATACTGTTTAAAACATTAACCTTAAGGTAGTCCTTGTGTCCTGGTTTTAAGTTCATCGCGAAAGAAACGTTAATGACAGATTGCACTGCACCTACTTTCTTTACAAAAACAACACGATTTCCCTGGTTCATTTTTCCAGTTCCCCATTCTACCTTTTCAGCTTCTCCTCCTGCCCAAGAAGCAAAGTACTTCTCGACAGCAGCCTTAGTATCTTCAAGATTGATGTCTCCGACAACAACAAGGTAGCTTCCTTGTGCAGTGAACATTTTGTTATAATATTCAACGATAGATTCTCGATCAATTTTCTTTAAAGATTCAGGTGTCATTACTTCACCATATGGATGCCCTTTTGGGAATGTCGCTGCTGCTTCTGCGTTTGCAGCCATAGCACTTGGGTCTGACTTGGTAGATAGAAGCGAAGATTCGTTTTGACGTAAGATTCGATCAACTTCGTCTAGCGGGAAATTTGCGTTATTCATCACGTCTGACATAATCGTCAATCCTTTTTCCATATGCTTTGTTAAGCACGAAAGGTAGATGGAATTTTCATCAGCGCTTAATGAAGCTCCTATGTAATCTATTTCTGAATCGATATCATCCTTTGAACGTTCATCGGTTCCTGACATTATTAGAGATCCAGCAATCACATCTAATCCGGCGCGTTCACGACCAAGCATAGGCGATGAGCCCATGACCAAATTAAAGGAGACACGCGGAATCTTATGATTTTCAGAGAGGATTACAGTTATTCCGTTATCAAGTGTGAAGACTTTAGAATCTTCTATATTTATTGTTGGTGCAGGAGCAGCTGCTGGTCTGATTGATCGGTCAATTTGTCCGAATAATAAGGTCGGGAGCAACAGTCCTATGGTAAGAATATATTTTCTCATGTCTTACTAAATTTTACTCTTCAGAATTACCTTCTTCCTTAGGAAGATAATGAAGGATTATTCTTGAATCTTGTGTTAAATACTTTTTGGCAACGCGTTGAATATCTTCGCGTGTCACGCTCATGTAGTTTGCTAATTCCGTATTGATTTTACTTGCTCCACCATTGTAAACATGGTTATTAGCAAGACTTTCCGCGATACCAGCAATTGTAGAATTTGTTGAGATGAACGAATTTTCATATTGGTTCTGAATTTTCTCAAACTCTTCTTGAGAGATCAATTCATATTTGATTTCATCAATTTGAGCATCGAAAGCTTCCTGGATAACATCTAACGAATTATCCTGAGCTGCAATTGCTGCAAAAATACCAACACCTGCGTCCTCAAGGCCATAGGCGAATGAGAATGCGAATTGAGCAATTTGTTGTTTCTCTACAAGACTCTTGTTAATGCGAGAGCTCGCTCCACCGGATAGAACATCATTCATCATTTCTAGAGCGTACATGTCTTTATGCGTTTCATGTGGGAAACGGTAAGCCATGAACAAGCCTGGTAATTGAATGTTATCGTAAATGATATCTGTCACTACACCATTCGGGCGCTCCTTGGTCTTTTCTGGACGTGGAATAATAATTTCAGAGTTCATATGTTTCTTAAGAACACTCTTCGCTTTCTTATCCTTTGGATTTAAAAAGTCTTTGGCATCGTACATTGAAGGGTCGACATCGTACTTTGAAACAAATTCAGTCGCAGCCATGTTTTCAAAATCACGGAACATGTTTATCGCTTGCCCTTTAGGTATAGATCCAAAATACTTGTCAATCCATGCTTTGGTTTGAGCAATGTTAATATCGCCGGCTATTGAAAGTGTAGCGTTAGATGGAACATAGAAGGTACGGTAAAAGCTCACATAATCTGATTCTACTGCAGCGTCGAGGTGCTCCATACTTCCGATAGGGACCCAATTATATGGGTGTTCTTTAAACATTCTTTTGAACATCTCGGAAATAAATGATGCGTAGGGTTGATTGTCGACACGTTGTCTCTTTTCTTCTTTAACAACCTTTCGCTGTGTCTCTATACCAATATTATCAACATTTGCATGAAGTAAGCGCTCGCTCTCAAGCCATAACCCTAACTCAAGTTGATTCGATGGTAGGATCTCATAGTAGTATGTTCGATCCTGAGATGTGTTCGCATTTAAAGCTCCACCATTCTTTTCAACAAGCTCACTATATTCACCACGTTCAATGTTAGCCGATCCCTCAAAGAGGAGATGCTCAAAAAAGTGTGCGAATCCAGTTTTATTTGGGTTTTCATTTTTCGACCCTACATGATACATCACTGAAACTGCAACAATTGGTGTTGCATGCTCTTCATGAAGTATGACGTGAATTCCATTGTCAAGGTCGTACTCTACGTATTCAATCTCTCGCTGGGCTGACCCAGAAAAAGCGATACTTGCAAGTATTCCCGATACTAAGATTTTTTTCATTGCTTAAGTTAAATTATTGATAGGTGCCAAAATACACAACATATTTGACTTTAGAATGGGGCAGGGGATATAAGGAATGTGACATGGATAAGCGGTTCTAAGTGATAGCTACAATACCAAACTGTTAATTGCGTTGTAGTCTTTAATTATGCCATTTGATCGATTACGATTCGTGGCTTGAAAATTGATTACCTTTGAAGTAATGAATACAACCGCAATACTTTTCCTCTCTGGGATTATTTCTTTTAGTGCTAATGCTCAAGATGTTACTCCTTTTATCAGCTTCAATGGATATTTTAAAAGTTTTCAAGATGGCTTCTTCCGTCAAATTGAATTTCAACCGATAAAAAGCTTCAAAGCTGGAGACGATGTTGTTGCCTATATTGATTTTAAAGGAAATCTTCGCGTTTATGATGGAACCAATCCAGTTGATCTTGCGAATGTTAACCTAGAGTATGAGGTGTCGGATAATTTGCTGGTTTGGAAAATAGCCAATACACTTAATCTCTGGGATGATGGGGAGCTTCAAACTCTTACCTACTTTGCCGATCAGTACGAGATTCGAGATAGTTTAGTGGTCTATCAACATACGAGATCCAATTCCTTGATGGTTTATTACAATAGGGAAAACTATGAGTTATACAGTACTACTGGATCCATTGGTATGCCTGATTTCGTAGGAGAGAATGTTGTTGTTTTTCGAGATAACGGGAATTATTACAAAGTCTTTTGGCAAGGCGAAATCTATGAGCTTGATGTTTGGCACAATCCGATAAAATTCTCAGGTGGAACGGATATTGTAGCATTTAATGATCCTATTATGGGCACTTTTGCCATCTTTGAGAATGGGCAATTTCTGGATGTTGAGGAGTTTCACATGTCCTCTTATCAAGCGGGGCGAGGATTTATTGCCTATACTAATCTTAATGGTGAGTTATTTTATTACGGCAATGGTGAAAAAATCATGCTAACGAATTTTGCTCCAAATTTTTGGGAGGTTAAAGATGATGTTATTCTCTGGGAAGAGAATGGAATTACATCCGTATACATACAGGGTGAGACAATTGAGCTAGGTCGTTATACTCCGAAAGACTACTTAATTAAAAATGATGTTGTGGCCTATAGAAACCTTACGGGTGGAGTGAACGCAATCCTTAATGGAAAAGTGAAAACCCTCACAAGTCAGCAAAATGCGCAATATTCGATCTATGGTAGCTCAGTATTGCTAGAGCTGTTCAACCGTTCTTTCATTTTGTATAGAGACGGCCGAGAATATCGCGATTAGGTGAGAAATCAAGCTGCAATTTGGCGATATCCACATATTAATAATCTTATCAACGTTTTACTAAGAAATAGATTCTATTCTCACTTACTACGAGAATCTCTCACTATCTTTGGAAATTCATTTATTAAAACAAACAACAATGAATAATTGGTTCACAGTCAAAGTTAAATACACTAAGCAATTGGATAACGGAGCGTTAAAGCGTGTTTCAGAACCATATTTGTTAGCAGCAATGACCTTTACTGATGCAGAGGCACGAATTTATGAAGAGCTCGGATCAGTTATTCGCGGAGAATTCAATGTTACAGGTATCGCGAAGACTGAAATACACGACATCTTTGCTTATGATGATGCTGATGTTTGGTATAAATGTAAAGTGCGATACGATAACATCGATGCTGACACAGAAAAAACGAAGAAGGTGAGTCAGAGTTTCTTAGTTTCAGCAAGCTCTGTGAAGGAAGCATACGAGCGAATAGAAGAAAGTCTTTCGACTTTGATGGTTGATTTTGAAATTCCATCAATTATAGTTTCTCCGATTATAGAAATCTTCCCATTTACTGAGGAACTTGATAAAGAAATTTCGCGCAGACCTGCTGATGCAATTGCTCCTGCTGAAGAAATCGAAGAGGAGGAAGTTGAAGATAATGGAGGTGCAGTCTTTTCAGCTTCGGGAAGTGATATTGATGAGGAAGAGGAAGAAAGCGAGGTTGCTGACGAGTACGAGGAAGAAGATTAATTACTATTTTGTTTAAATGGGAGATACGCTTGATAAATATAGGGATAGTCACCACGAGTTTACACATGATGTTTCTAGTGCGAAGGGTGAGAACCCACTTGATTTATTCAATGAGTGGTTTGAAATAGCTGCTCAAGGAGAGGATCGCGAGGTAAACGCATTTGTTCTTGGTACTTCAAATAGCGATAATCAACCAAGCTCCAGAATTGTCTACCTGAAAGATATCTTGGATAAAAAATTTGTTTTTTATTCCAACTATGAAAGTCAAAAGGGGTCGGAGATACTCGCTAATTCAAAGGTATCCATGTTGTTCTTTTGGCCAACCTTGTCGCGTCAAATCCGCATAGAAGGATTATGTACGCATGTGGCGCCAGAAATAAGTGATGCTTACTTCAAATCAAGACCTCGAGGTAGCAAGATCGGTGCTTGGGCATCCAATCAAAGCAGTCTCCTTGAAGATCGTGCTGAACTTGAAGCTCGTTTAGAAGAGTTTAATGAGAAGTATGGAGAAGAAGTGCCTAGACCAGATAACTGGGGTGGATTTCAGATAGATGCTACCTTATTTGAATTTTGGTCTGGACGTAAATCAAGACTCCACGATCGTTTAGTTTTTACTAAGAACGATTCAAGTTGGGATATAACCCGCAAGAATCCCTAAATATGTTTGAAATTAATCCAGTCATATTTACCTTATCGAATAAAATAAAGGTAGTTTACCTGCGGCGTGAGGCTTTTGTGGCGCATTTGGGAGTTCTCATTTATGCTGGATCACGATTCGAAAAGGAAAATGAGCAGGGATTGGCACATTTTATCGAGCATTGCATTTTTAAAGGCACGAAAAAGAGAAAAGCCTTTGATGTTTTTACTGATTTGGATTCAGTTGGTGGTGAGTTGAATGCCTACACGAATAAAGAAGAGATAGCGGTTCACGCTTCCTTCCGTAAACTCCATTTTAATATCGCTGCTGAGTTACTTGGTGACATCGTTCAGAATGCAACCTTTCCTGAGGAGGAAATGATAAAGGAAAAAGAAGTTATCTTAGACGAGATAATGTCATACCTAGACAGTCCAGGAGAACGTATTCACGATGAATTTGAAGGGCATCTTTTTAAAGGGCATTCTTTAGGCTATAATATATTAGGGACAGAAGATTCCGTAAATGGATTCACACGTGAAGATGTGGAAGCATATATGGAGCGACTATTTACTCCAGATAACATGGTGATTTCATTTGTAGGTGATGTTCCTATTGACGAAGTTCGCGATTCGCTAGAATCCAATTTTGGTGAAATTTGCAGAGTTGGATCAGATAGTGAAAAATTGGCCGTAGTTAACTCGCCTAAATTTCAAATTAGAGAAAAGAAGTCAAATTTTCAGACGCATACGATAATAGGAGGATTCGCACCATCCTTCAATGACGACTCCAGACGGGCAATGACGTTGGTCACAAACTTACTTGGTGGACCTGCATTGAACTCACGACTGATTTTGTCAATTAGAGAAAAGTATGGTTATGCATATAATGTAGAGGCTAATTACATGCCGTATTCAGATACTGGTTTTTGGAATATCTATGTAGGTACAGATAAGAAGTATCTGGATAAGACTATATCCTTAATCCACGATGAGCTAAAACGAATATGCGATACATCGCTGACCTCAATTGAATTAGAGTCAGCAAAAGAGCAATTGAAGGGACATTTGGCTCTCTCGTTAGATAGTAATATTGAACTTATGTTCAATCTAGGTAAGAGTGTTTTGCTCTTTGGAAAAGTCGATTCTATGCAAGTTATCTATGATCACATAGATTCAGTCACGATCGAACAAGCTCAGAAAATTGCACAATCAAGCTTCGATACATCGCTTATTTCTGAGTTAATCTTTGAATACTAGCCGTTATTAAGGTAGATTCACTTAAATTTTCATGTTTTACTAAGATGTACCCCTTTAAAATGAGGGTTGTTAATAATATTTTATAGTTTTTTCACGATCACCCCCTCTTTATAATGTAAATTTGTAAAAAAAAACTAATTGCCATGACGAATAAACGACTTCAAGCATATCACGATGTACTCCATAGAAAACCAAACTATGTAGAATTTGATAAGAAGACTTCTGACATTTTTGGTGAAAACGTCTTTCATGCTGAAATCATGAGAGAGTACCTTCCAAGAGAAGCTTACAAATCAATGATGAGTGCAGCTAATAGTGGTGCGAGATTGGATCGCAGAATTGCTGATCAGATAGCTTCTGCTATGAAGGATTGGGCTTTAACGAAAGGGGCAACGCATTATACTCACTGGTTTCAACCTTTAACTGGAGCGACAGCTGAGAAGCACGATGCATTCTTCACACCAGTTGGTCCTGGTAGAGCGATTGAACGTTTTGATGGTGAGTTACTTGTGCAGCAAGAGCCAGATGCTTCTTCGTTTCCAAATGGTGGAATAAGAAATACATTCGAGGCACGCGGATACTCAGCATGGGATCCATCATCACCTGCCTTTGTTATTGGAAAGACATTATGTGTTCCAACAATATTTATTGCATATACAGGAGAGGCGTTAGATTACAAAATGCCTCTATTAAAAGCATTACATGCGGTTGATGAAGCTGCTGCTGATGTTTGTCAATATTTCGACAAAAACGTTAAGAAAGTAAATGCTACACTTGGGTGGGAGCAAGAATACTTTTTGGTTGATAAAGCATATTTTAATTCTCGTCCTGATTTACAAATGTCAGGAAGAACATTGTTTGGTCATGCTTCCGCAAAGGGTCAGCAGTTAGATGATCACTACTTCGGATCAATTCCGGAACGCGCGACAGAATTTATGCGTGATTTTGAGTTGGAATCAATTAGATTAGGTATTCCTGTGACAACACGTCACAATGAAGTTGCGCCGAATCAGTTCGAGTGCGCTCCAATGTTTGAGGAGTGTAACCTTGCAAATGATCACAACTTATTGTTGATGGACTTGCTCGAGAAGACAGCACGAAAGCACAATTTTAGGGTACTTCTTCATGAAAAACCATTCGCTGGTGTAAATGGATCAGGAAAACATAATAACTGGTCGTTAAGTACGGACACTGGAGTTAATCTTTTGGCACCAGGTAAGAATCCTAAATCAAATCTTCAATTCTTAACGTTTTTCGTTAATACATTGAAAGCAATTCATGATCATTCTGATATGTTGCGTGCATGTATCGCGGGAGCAGGGAATGATCACCGATTAGGTGCTAACGAAGCTCCTCCAGCTATTATTTCCGCATTTATTGGATCTCAACTATCGGAACTTCTTGATAAGATCGAAACTGATGTTAAGGCGGGGAAAATGACACCAGAAGATAAAACTGAGCTCAAGTTGAACATCGGTAAGATTCCACAAATTATGTTGGATAATACGGATCGAAATAGGACTTCACCATTTGCCTTTACAGGAAATAAGTTCGAATTCAGAGCTGTGGGATCCTCAGCAAACTGTGCTTCTGCAATGATTGTTATTAATACAATTATGGCAAATCAACTTATTCAATTCAAGAAAGATGTTGATGCTAGAATTAAGAAAGGAAATAGTAAGGATGAAGCAATTTTGAAAGAACTTCAAGTTCTTATTAAAGCTTCTAAGAAAATTCGTTTTGAAGGAAATGGATATGGTGACGAGTGGGTGAAAGCCGCTGAGAAAAGAGGTCTGTCGAACTTACGAGACACACCTAGAGCTCTACAAGTGTGGGGCGACAAGAAGGTTGAGGAGCTGTTCAATGAGATGGGGGTGCTTTCTCCACGTGAGTTAGAAGCTCGTCAGGAAATAGAGTTCGAGAGCTACGTTTACAAGCTTCAAATTGAAGCTCGTGTTATGGGAGAAATGGCACAGAACACAATTATTCCAGCTGTTGTTGAGTATCAAAATACACTAATTGCCAATATTCAAGGATTGTTCAATGTTCTTGGAGATAAGATGGGTAAAGAAGCAAGCGATGCACAAATAGAATTACTCAAGAGAATTTCTGTACATATGAACAAGATGAAAGATTCATGTGACTTGATGTTAACTGCTCGTAAGAAGGCCAACAATATTGAAGATATGGAGAAAAAAGCTGTTGCTTACTGCGATACAGTTAAAATCTATTTCGATGAAATTCGATACCATGCTGATAAGTTGGAAATTCTTATTGATGATAAAGTTTGGCCACTACCTAAGTTCAGCGAAATGCTATTCACGCGTTAGGACAAAACGAATTGTTTTATCAAAAGGACTATGTTAATTCATGGTCCTTTTTTGTTTAAAAAGCGTGAAAATCAAATGCTCTGCCGAAAGTTGATAATTAATTTTGAATATAATACCGTGGTAGTTATTTTTACATCATGAAAATCGACGAGGAAATCCAATCAAAATTCAAGTCTCCAATGCATAGAGTGATTGTCAACTTGAGATATACTTCAAACATACTGGCGGCGAGACAGCATAAATTCATGTCTCCGTTTGGCTTAAGTATGGCACAATTCAATATCCTCCGAATCTTGCGAGGTGCGAAAAAGACAATATCGATCAATACGGTTAAGGAAAGAATGATTGAAAAGTCTCCCAATACGACGCGATTAATGGATAAGTTGATTGAAAAAGAATTGATTTTGCGAGAGCGGTGTGAGTCAGATCGACGTATAGTATACGTGAAGATTTCAAAACACGGACTAAAATTACTGAAAGAAATTGACGATGCTTTTGAAGATAAAGCGCTTAATTCAAAAATGATCCCTACGGGTCTCACAGAAGATGAAGCAGATCAATTGAGTAACTTATTAGATAAGCTCAGAGATTAACATATGAAATACTTATCTCTCCTTGTATTTTTAGTAATTGTATTTTTTAATACGGCTCAAACTTCAGAAGTAAAAGGGAGAGTCTTGCTCGATGATCCCGAAATGCTTGACCTTGTTAAGGTTCGTCTTCTATCGAGTTCGGACTCATCTGTAGTAACCGGTGCCATTCCGCAGCAGAATGGAAAATTTAAGTTAGAGGCGAATGCTGGTAGCTATTTGTTAAAAATATCGTGCCCCGACTACGTTGATTTTCTTGTCGACAACATTTCTCTTTCCGCTAATATTGACTTGGGTGATCTTACTTTGGAAGTTGATAATTCACTGAATCTTGATGAGGTTATTGCAACAGGGAACTTGGATGTGCTAAAAGCCGGGATCGATAAGAAAATCTATTCAGTCGGCGATGATATTTCAGTGAGAGGTGGATCAGCAAGTGATGTACTGAATAATATTCCATCGATTGATGTAGATCAGGATGGGAACATTAGTTTGCGGGGAGATGGAAATGTGACAGTTCTCATAGATGGCAGGCCAAGTGCACTTGTTGCAGGGGATGGACAAAATCTATTAGATGCTCTGCCTGCAAATTCTGTAGAACGAATAGAGGTAGTGACGAACCCTTCAGCCAAATATGATCCAGACGGAACTTCTGGTATCGTAAATATTGTCATGAAAAAGAATAAGGTGAAAGGAGGAAATGGTATCGTTTCAGCCACTGCAGCAACCGGAAACTTATACAATTTTAATTTGGGCCTCAGTTACCGGAATAATAAGGTGAATGTATACACTAATTATTCGATGAATTATTATGAAGGATACCGCAATAATTTCAGTGATTTATACCAAGATTTTGGCCCAGATTCATTGAATTATCTAGATCAGGATAGATTAGGTACCGATCTGAAGTTCACGAACACTCTAGTGTTTGGTGCGGACTTCTATATTAACAAACAAAATGTAATTGGGATGTCTTTGACTGGTTCGTTGGAAAACAGGACAAGAACTGGAGATTTAGTCAGTCATCTCGTAGATCAAAACGGAAGCTTCTTAAATAGCTGGGATCGGACATCGGAAGACCCCAATGCTAGGCATAATGCGGATGCTAACATCAATTACACTCATACGCTAAAAGAATCAAAAGGGAAATGGACGACCAATTTGAATCAGTCATTCGGAGGCAGAGAAACTGAAGGGTTCTACGAACAGACTGCACTAAATTCGATCGGAATATCTACTGGCGAGTCACCTTTGAATCAGCAGTTATTTAATACGTCAAACCTTCGAATCACTTCGCTCCAAACGGATTTAGAATACACCATAGAAAAGATGAGTGCACGTGTAGAAACGGGCGCTAAAGTAATTTTAAGAGATGATGAGATTTCTACTTTTTCTGAGCGATTAGATACGCTGAGCAATCTATTTGTTCCAGATTCACTATCGAATTTCGATTATGGTTATGACGAGCAAGTCTACAGTGTTTATGGGATATTTGGTCAGGAGCGTGGTAAATTCAGTTATCAAGGAGGATTAAGAACTGAGTATGCTTTGCAAATTCCAAACTTAATCTCAACGGGTGAAGTCACAAGAAATGAGTACTTCAATTTGTTTCCGTCTGCTCATGTTAAATATCAGCCAAATAAGACCAGCGAGTTTAGCTTGAGCTACAGTCGTAGAATCAATAGAGCAAAATCAAGACAATTGAATCCGTTCACAAGCTACGCTAACCCATTCAATATTCGGACGGGTAATCCTAAGCTTCAGCCCGAGTATATTGACTCATATGATTTTGGATACTCTTTGACGAGTAAGAAATTAATTCTTTCGGCAAGCATCTTTCATCGAAGAACGACGGATGTGATAAATAGAGTAAAAGTCTATAATCCTGATAATAGTTCTGTTGTTACGTATGGTAACATTGATAAGAGTGTGAGTACAGGTTTGGAAACGATTATTATCTATAAGCCTTTTAAATGGATGAAAAATCAGGTTTCGTTTAATGGAAACTACATTGATTATACGAATTCTGATAATACGGTAGATTGGAACAATGACGGCTTTAACTGGAATGTTAAATACGTTTTGGGTATCGATTTCTGGAAGAAAACAGCTTCCTTTCAGTTGAATGGTAATTATTCTGCGCCAAGAATAACTCCACAAGGAAAGATATTGCCAAGAACGCAAGTGGATGCTTCTCTTGAAAAAAGATTCTTTGAGAAGAAATTATCGCTCGGTTTGAGGGTAACTGATATCTTCGATACGAAGGCATTCCAGATAGAGTTGGATCAAGAAGGCATTGAGCAAGAAATCGAATACAAGTGGTTGACTCGTAGATTTTATATCACCTTGTCTCTTCGATTTGGAAAGTTAGATAAGAAAATCAAGGCAGGCCGAATAGACTCAGGAAGCGGAATGTAGTCCACCTCCAATTGAATTGGAAGGAGTTATTTCTTCTTGAAGTCTTTGTTCTTCATTTTTCGTGCGACTCCTAGACCTAAAAGACCTGCATCAAAACCTGTTGGTTCAATATTGTATTTCTTCTGTTGCTTTTGCAAGATTTTTGCTATTTCTATTGTGGTAATCATAGTATAAGAATTAGTTGTTACTAGAATATAGCCAAAAGCCATGCCATAATTTGTGGCTAACTACTAATCTGTGGCAGTCATCTATTGATTGGTTTGATTTCTCTTACCTCTCCCGGAGCTAAGTTATCTAACGTGAACGAATCGAATGCTATGCGAATTAATCGAAGGGTTGGATGCCCGACTGCAGCTGTCATTTTTCTTACTTGACGATTTTTACCTTCCGTAATTGTTAATTCAATCCAAGATGTGGGGATTGATTTTCGAACTCGTATTGGAGGTTTGCGTTCTTCAACGTCTGGATTTTCAACTCGTTTGCATAGCGCACTCTTGACCCGATGCTTTTTTCCTTTGTGTGATATGAAAATTGTACCAGCCTCCAACTCACCAAGAGCTTGAGGAGTAATGTCACCTTCGACTTGTACTAAGTACGTTTTTTGCTTATCATAACTGGGGTCTAGCAGCGTATTCTTGAATTTATTATCGTTGGTTAGGAGAAGGAGTCCTTCGCTATCTTTATCTAGCCGCCCAATCGAATACACATCTTTAGGGAAATTATAGAGTGAACCTAACAACAAATCGGATGCTTCCCCAGTAAATTGAGAGAGGTAACCGTATGGTTTGTTCAGGCGAAAATAATGGTATTTTATTATTTCTTTTGACATGAGTAGACAAAAGCGGGAGGGAAATTCTTCACTGTAAAAGTCACCTTGACCGTCTTAAAGATATTCTCTAGAAACTTCTTTGATTGAAGTGAGTATTGGAATTGCACGTAGTTTCCATGCGGTCTTATGCATGCGTATGCTGCATCAACTACTGCTTGTCTTAATGGAGCAGAGAAAACCATTAAAGGAAGCGAAGAAATCACAGCATCTTGCTTGGTTTGAACTTCTTCTTCTAGGTATTTGGAAATATTCTCAGCCGAATCATGTATTACTTGTACACGTGGATCATCAATTCGCTTATTGAGTTTTTCGTAGAAATCATTGTTTAATTCAAGTACAAGAAGCTTTGCATCCTTGTGCATTCGCTGGATAATGATGTCAGTAAATACACCTGTACCAGGTCCTAACTCCACAAGATGACGAGCCTTGTCAAAATCGATGCTAGCTAACATTTTCTCCCCTAAGAACTTTGTGCTTGGGCTAACAGCACCAACAACTTTTCGTTCTTTGAAAAATTGTTTGAGAAAATTACGTTTGCTTACCATGGTGAAAGTAGTTTAGTCCTTGATCGCTAATTTACCTTTATTTAATACTCCCACAATAAACCCAGTTAGCTGTTTATCCACATATGGAGTGTTGAATGTATTGGAAGTGATTTGAGACTTTTCTAATGTCCATGTTTTTGTTGGATCAAACAATGTTAGATCAGCAGGAGATCCTTCTGCAACTTGAATTGATTCAAGTCCTAAGATCGATCTTGGTCCTGTTGTAAATTTTCCGATGACTACTTCGAGCTTAGATTCTTTTAGTTCATTTACAGAAGCAAATGTAGATTGTAAGCCGATGTTTCCGTAATAGGCATTATCGAATTCTACTTCTTTTTCTTCTGCGTTATTCGGGCGGTGATCAGAGACAATTGCATCTATAGTTCCATCATTCAATCCTTCCCAGAGTGCTACTCTATCTTTTTCGAACCTTAGTGGTGGCATGAATTTATAGAGAGAATCAAACCCAAACACCGCTTCTTCATTGTAAATCAAATGTGAAGAATGAACATCGGCAGTGATTGATAATCCTTCCGACTTTGCCTTGCGTATAAGTCCAACTCCTTCTGCGGTTGCTATTCCTGTACAATGTAGGTTACCTCCTGTATATGCCAGTAATCTTATGTTTCGTTCTAATTCTACTACTTCGGATATCGATGGATCGGCTTTCAAGCCTGTCTTTGTTGAAGCCATTCCTTCATTCACCATACCATTTCCTGCCATTGAGCTGTCTCGGTTGAAGGCAATGATCGTCCCTCCAAAATTTCGAGAATACAGAAGTGCGCGATACATAATCCCTGATGATACTGGACTCAAATCGTCTGAAAACAAAGTTACACCTGTTTGATGCATGTCGTACATCTCTGACAATTCCTTGCCGTGCATCCCTTCTGTGATAGCACCTATTGGATGAATTTGCGTAATATGATGCTCACCCTTTCTTATGATATACTCAATTTGAGTCTTTCCATCCACTACAGGTTTGGTCACCGGTATCACTGCGACATGAGTATAGCCACCATATGCTGCTGCATCTAAACCTGAAAGTACAGTCTCTTTATGCTCGTAGCCGGGATCACAAAAATCTGATTTTAAATCAACCCAACCTTGAGATACGTGCAGGTTATCAGAACTGATTTCCTTGTCCGATTTCTCGGTTATTTCGTCAGCAATTTTTTGAATAATGCCATCGTCAATTAAAATGTCTTTGATCTTTCCGTTATCGGAAGAAGTGGAGTCAACTATTTTCGCTTTCTTAATGAGAACTTTCATAGGGCATCAGTTATCATGATTTCCAGAAACGCACCAGTAGCATTTCAGCGAGGACAAAAATAAGAGTAAAAACAATACAAAGTTTCCAATAGTCGAATGGTTTTTCAATTGCAATTTGCGAGACTGGACTATTCATGCTATCCATCCGCTCGAAGGTGATGCTTGTTGCACCTTTTTCTTTGAACAACTCTAATATCTCGTTCTCGGCAAAATAGTCGAGTAAGGATTCTGTTCTACTGTAGTTTAAGGACAAATTCCCTATCTGGTCGCCACAAGTTATTTTATAGTTGCCGGCAAAGAGTTGCTCAAACTTGTCAAATTGATTCAGAGAAATGTAACTGACCCCGGATCGCTCTTTTGTTTGCGGAATGAAGTCGAGTTCTTCTTTAATTAAATGAATCACTTCATCTTTATTTAAAGTGGCATGTATTGGATAGACACTTTGATCACCTATCGTCATGGCAATCGGTTGAGTTCTTTGGCTTAATTCACTCATACGAAGCACACATGTCGAAAAAAGTGCATCTCTAGAGAAACTGCCCCAGTCGGGATGTATGGCACTATAGAACATGTACACGTTTCCTTTTCCGGCTGAGTAGGCGAGAAGGGGTAGCCCATTCTGCATCGTTATTAGCGTATTGTAATTGGTTGAATTGCTAATCAATGGACGAAAAGAGCTTGTGACGCTAGGAAGATTTAACTTATCGGAACGGTCTTGTAGCGCTCCCTTGATAAAGGCGTCATCATAATTAAGTGATTTGATTCTAGTTCCGGAAGATATTTTTTCGCCAAGCAATGGAAGGTTTACTTTTCTTAGAAGATTGTTCCATGAATTTATTGACGGCTCTTTACCAGGGAATAGAGAAAGTGATCCACCATTTTCATAAAAGTCAATTAGATAATTCTGAACTCCACTTGAAAGCTGATTGACCCCATTTAGGATGACTAAATCTTTAGATTTAAAATTATCCAAAGTGATTGCTGTTATCTCGTTAGACTCGACTGTGTAAAACTCTTCGAGGCCTAATACAATTTCGACATTATCAATTGCATCGTTTCCATTCAGCACTAGTACGTTCGCATGATCTTTGACTTCATACGAAATGAAGTATGAGTCATCAAATAGCACATGATCATCAGCTAAAGTGATCTCTCCTGTTTTATATCCTTTTAATTTATCAGTATAGGAAATAGAGGTTGTTTTTTTGCCCTTTGCTGGAAGATCGATGTAGAATGACTTTTTAAATTTATCAATGTTTACGGTTACTTCTATATTCTGTAAAGGTTCTGCGCTGGGGTTTACCACTCGAATGTTAATCTCATTCTTTTCCCCTACCTTTCGAATAGGAGTGGAAAACCATGCGGAATCGATGTAAATGTTTTCTTGTTGCTCAGGTGCAAGTTGTATTGCATGAAACTCGAAATGTTTAAGTTTTAGATTCGATGACTTCGAAACTTTGTGACGTTGGAAATCACTTAGGATTATACTTTGTACCAAGGTATGCTCGTTCTCACTTTCTTCTTTAAATCCATCGGACTTAGCTATTGCCCGTTCTTGCCAGTCTATGATTTCTTCAAGAGATCTGGTCAATGGCGAATACGTAATCTTATCCAATTTCTCAAGAGCTTCAATTTTGGATATTCTACGTTGCTCAACACCAGACATTTCATTAGTTCCAATGATGAATTGGCTTCCTTGTGGAGCTTCGTCGATAATCTCTTGAGCTGATTCTCTCGCCTCGGAAAGAAGTTCACCTTCTATCCCACGCGCTTGCATGGAAAATGAATTATCAATATAGATAGCTAGAATGTTCTCTTTTTTTACTGCATTTGAATCTGGATCACTGAAATAAGGCTGAGCAAATGCAAGCACCAAAAATGAGAAGGCAAGCACCCTTGAAATTAATACAAGAATGTGTTTTAGTTTTTGAGTCGAGCGAGTTTGTTGATCCACATGCTTCACGAACTGAAGGCTCGAGAAATAATGGGTCTTGTACCGCTTGAAATTAAATAAGTGAATTATGATGGGGATCAGCAGAACGGCAAATGCCCAAAGAAATTCAGGAAACAAAAACTTCATGTTCCAAAAATAAGATTTACGGTGAGGTAATCACAAGATTGATACTTGAATTGGCGGAAATTGTGAAATGAGTTTTGGAAAGGAAGTTTAAAACCCGTTATGAGGGTCAAGTTTGT
Organism: Flavobacteriales bacterium UBA7325; assembly: GCA_002471375.1. GTDB lineage: Bacteria > Bacteroidota > Bacteroidia > Flavobacteriales_D > Crocinitomicaceae > UBA4466. Next base: position 142,520 of record DKPV01000025.1, on the reverse strand, counting down.
CCTTTGGAATAGATTTTATCTCTTTAAAACTGATGGCTTTTTTAATAACACCTGAGTTGTTGTATTCAAGGTCAATACCTTTCCAAATCCAACCTTCAATCTCCATTGTTTTGCTTCTCCAACCGCTGGCTTGTTTTCCAGATACCATTTTGTCGCCAATTTGTTTGTAGGACTGAATCAGTTGGTCATCATCCCCATGTGCGAAAAGCGAAAGTTCAGTGTCTTTAGGCCGTATATATGGATTTTCACTCGAGTTTTTCTCTTCTCCCATGAAAATGTACTCGCAGTTATAAGATGTCTCGTTGTCACCTGTCCAGATCATCTTTTTCTTGTTTCGATTAGCCGGTGAGTGCAGGATATCTTGTTCAATGACGACACGTTTACCAAATTGATCAAACCAAACAGTTTCTCTTCCTGTCCATTTCCCAGTGTATTCAAAGGTTATCATTCCGGATTCAGCTTCAAGGATCTTTTCTGATTCCTTTAGATCATTAATACTTTCCTCGATCATATCCTTATTTTCATCAGAAGTACCGAGATTACCATTGATTGAAGAATCAGCTTCGGTGCAGGATATTAGCAAGAAAAGCGAAGCTGGTAGGATAGGCAGTAGAACTTTCATAGCGCAGAGTTTAAGTGAAGATTTGAATGCTATTGTAATATAGTGATAAATTTAGAAAGTAATGGTATTCAGTGTGTTAGATTATCATTGATTTTTTAGTTGCCTGATTTAGACGGGGTTAATTTTTTCAATAACATGTTTTGTCTAGCATTTCTATTTTTAATGATCTTTATCGTAATTTCGTATTATGAGGATTGCTCTATTTTCTGCGTTTTATCCATACCGAGGAGGTATTGCACAATTCAGTGCCATGTTATATCGAGCACTGGCAGAAGAGCACGATGTTTCTGCTTTTACATTTAAACGTCAATATCCAGGTTTTCTCTTCCCCGGTTCTTCTCAATACGTAACGGAGGATGATAATGCGGACGCGATCGATGCGGAGAGAGTTTTAGACTCGGTAAATCCGCTTTCGTTCAGGTCTGCTGCGAAACGAATAAATAAGACAAAGCCCGAGCTTTATATAGGCCAATACTGGATGACTTTTTTTGGTCCGGCGATGTCGGGAATGCAAAAAAGGATTAGCAAGGAAGCAAAACGGATCAACATTTTACATAACGTGATCCCTCATGAGAAACGTTTTTTCGATAAGAAGGCCAATCGAATGTTCCTGAAGCAGAATGATGGGTTTGTAGTACTAAGTGATGTAGTTCTTAAGGATCTGTTATCCTTGAAGCCAGATGCGAAGTACTTGCGCATTGATCACCCTATCTATAATCACTTTGGAGCAAAGATTGAAAGGGCTGAGGCGCTGAAATCACTCGGTCTTAATGCTGATCATAAGTACTTACTATTTTTTGGTTTTATACGTGACTACAAGGGCTTGGATTTATTGCTAGATGCACTTAATGGATTGCCGTTAGAATATCATGTCATCGTAGCAGGAGAAGTATACGGGTCATTTGATAAGTATGTAAGTCAAATCGAGGCTCATAACCTCAAGGAGCGTGTTCATTTGTTTACAGAGTATATTTCAGATGCTGAAGTTACGCGGTATTTTTCAGCTTCAGATGTATGCATGCTTCCTTACAAAAGCGCAACGCAGTCTGGAATCACTGCAATTTCACATCATTTTGATCTACCTATTATTGCAACAGACGTAGGGGGCTTGAAGGAAAATACTAGGGATGGGGAAACTGGGCTGATTGTGAGTAAACCAGATCCAAATCTAATATCAACTTCAGTCCTTAAATATTTCGACGAAAATCTAAAGGATGAGTTTAGTCAAAATATTGCTCTAAAGAAGGCTGAGAATAGCTGGGATAATTTTGCGAAGAGGATAGTGGAGTTCAGCGAATCGCTTTGATGAACTTCTTATTCGAATGCGCCAATACCAAATAGCGCAAAATCATACTTGCAAGGATCGACAGGGTCAAATTCAGATAAGTTATTCATGAGTTCTTCCAGTGCCTTCCAATCGTCTTGTTTTCGATTTAGAAGTCCTAAATTTCTTGCATGACGACTTGTGTGGACATCCAATGGAAGATAGAGCTCGGATTTTGGAATTGATTTCCAGATGCCAAAATCAACTCCTTGCTGATCATCTCTCACCATCCAGCGTAGAAACATGTTAATTCTTTTTGCCGCTGAGTTTTTTAGAGGGTTTGACAGGTGCTTTTCAGAACGTTTTTCGTGTTCAACCCCTAAGAATGATTCTCGAAAACTGATAATTCTACCTTTGATTCCAGGAATATCAGAATGGTTGCAGAATACGCTCTCTAAGTCACCTTTCTCGTATATGACCCTCAATGATCGAAAAAAGAAATCTAAATCAGTCGCATTAAAGGTCCGATGAACAAATTCGAGTGGTTGTGACTCATAGTTCAGTATGAAATCATGCGGAGCATTATTCATAATCCTGATTAGCTTCTCCCCGTTCTTAATGATGGTGGCTCTTTGGCCCCAAGCAATGGTTGCCACTAGAAAACCAATTATTTCAATATCCTCTTTCTTCGCGAACTTATGAGGGATTTGAATCGGATCAGTTGCGATGAATGATTTCTGATTGTATTGCTCCGCCTTGAAATCAAGGTATTCTTTCAATTCCGGTTTCGTCATTTCGGGCTATTCGATAATCAACCCATCCGCCATTTGTAACTTACGGTCCGTCATATTTGCGAGATCTTCGTTATGAGTTACGATGATGAATGTTTGCTTGAATTGATCTCTTAGATCAAAGAACAATTGGTGAAGCTCCTTTGAATTTTTACTATCCAAATTACCAGATGGTTCATCTGCGAAGATGACTTTAGGTCGATTGATTAACGAACGAGCTACTGCGATCCTTTGTTGCTCTCCACCTGATAATTCACTTGGCCTATGTGTCGCACGATCTTTCAACCCAAGCATCTCTAGAAGCTGCATTGCTTCAGATTTAGATTCCTTCATTGCTCTACCTTGAATGAGGGCAGGAAGAATTATATTTTCTAATGCAGTGAATTCAGGTAATAGTTGATGGAACTGAAAAATGAATCCAACCTGCTGATTTCTATATGCCGATAGTTGTTTAGCACTCAGTTCAAATGGGTTGATTCCATCAAGGGTAAGTGATCCAGCATCTGGGGAGTCAAGTGTACCTAGTATTTGGAGAAGTGTTGTCTTTCCAGCGCCTGAAGAACCTACAATTGACACGATTTCACCTTCCGTAATTTGAAGGTCAATCCCCTTGAGAATTTCAAGTGATTCAAATGATTTAATTATTCCCTTAGCGCTAAGCATCTAGTTATCCAATTTGAGTGAGTGCCCCATCTTATCTCGCTTAGTCTTCAGATAGCCCTCGTTATGTTCGTTTGCAGGAATTTCTAATGCAATATTGTCCACAACTTCCAAATCATAACCGATGAGTCCAGTTCTTTTCTTCGGGTTGTTAGACATTAACTTCATTTTAGAAACTCCAAGTTTTCTTAGAATTTGAGCACCAATACCGTAATCACGTTCGTCATCTTTAAAGCCAAGCTTTAGATTTGCTTCAAGTGTATCATAACCTTCTTCCTGAAGCTTATATGCTTTTAATTTATTAGTCAAGCCAATTCCTCGACCTTCTTGGTTCATGTATACGACCACACCTTTGCCAGCTTTCTCGATCATTTCCATCGATTTTGAGAGTTGCGGCCCACAGTCACAACGACATGATCCGAATATATCACCAGTCATACATGATGAATGAACGCGTACTAAGATTGGCTCATCTTCTTCCCAAGTGCCTTTTACAACAGCAAGGTGTTCTTTATCTGTATTTACTTCTTTGTATAAGAATAGATCGAAATCACCATACTCTGTTGGCATTTTCACGTCGATAACTTCCTTGATAAGAGATTCCGTTTTAATTCGGTATTCTATCAAGTCTTCAATTGAAATCAACTTTAGATCAAACTTCTTAGCTATTACAGCCAATTCTGGCAATCTCGCCATTGATCCGTCTTCATTCAATATTTCAACGATCACACCAGCCGGTTCAAAACCTGCTAATCTTGAAAGGTCCACTGCTGCTTCCGTGTGCCCTGCTCTTCTGAGAACACCTCCTTTTTTCGCTCTAAGTGGAAATATATGTCCTGGTTTCCCAATTTCTTCCGGTCGGATGTTTGGATCAATCAGAGCTTGAATCGTTTTTGATCTATCACTTGCGCTGATCCCTGTAGTACAACCATGGCCGTTTAAATCCACTGATACAGTGAAAGCTGTTTCATATGCAGCTGAATTGTTTTTGACCATCAATTTTAAGCCTAATTGGTCACATCTTTCCTCAAGTAGAGGGGCGCAAACCAAACCACGTCCATGAGTTGCCATGAAATTGATAACCTCAGGTGTTACATTGTGTGCAGCTGTTACGAAGTCTCCCTCATTTTCACGATTTTCATCGTCTACGACTATGATTACTTTTCCATCCTTAATATCCTGGATAGCTTCATCAATCGTGTTTAATTTAATCTTCATACGTTAATCCAAGTTTACTACAAAATTACAGGAAATATATATGATAGGACGTGTAGAATCCCTAAAAATTACAAAGGATTATGAATCAATTCAATTAATTCTGATGTGGCTTTTTCCCAGCTATATTCATCCCTCACAAAAGCTGATGCATTCTGTTGGATTTTCCCGTAGAGTTCATGGTTGTTAAGCAATTGCTTAATTGATGAAACGAATTCAAGTTCATCATTAGCTACTAAGATCTCTTTTTTATGGGTAGTTCGGATTGGAGCATTAGCCAGATTTGTAGTGATACATGGGATTCCCATCGCCATTGCTTCGAGCAGTTTGTTTTGCATTCCAGTACCAAGCATCATTGGTGCTACAAAAATTTTCCCTCGTTGGTAAGAGGATCGAATGTCATCTACCCATCCAGTTACATCTACTTGATCAGAGGTTTCAGAAAGTTTGAGAACCTCAGACGTTGGTGACGAGCCTGAAATCAGCAGTTTACTTTGAGGGAAATGAGGTAATAAGTTGTTGTGGATGTATGTTACTGCTTCGATGTTCGGCGGGTAGCTCATATTGCCAATAAACAGGAAGTCATGGGTTTTTTCAATAGGTGATTTTTCAAAGAATGAAGCATCAATTCCATTCGGAACACACCTGATCTTACTCGCTTCCGGGTGAAGTATTAGGAGTCTATCTTGCTGACTAATAATTGTTTTGTTCTCAAAGAAGTCAAACATTTTACTTTCATATGCCCTTAGTCTTTTGGCTTCCGATTTGAACAGCCACTTTTTATAGAATGGTTGTTTTTCAACGCGTCTTTGGATACCGGCACTTAATGCATCTTGAAAATCAATAGTCTTAGGAATGGAATGCTCATCTTTCACGTATTCTGACATTCTAATTAGCTGACAATAAATATGTTTGTAGCCATTGTCTTTAATTAAGTTTTTAACGGCTCTGTGCGCTTTCGTACTGTAAAAATAGCCGACCTGGAAAGGAGAACTGTTAAAGAAAGATTTGAACGTATTCCAGGCAATTTGAATCATTGTCTGCTGGTGAACAACAATATGAGCGCAATATTTTTGTACGATTTCTTTGTGCTCTGCAGAGACCTCCTGATCTGATAATGCAAAAAGCGTGACGTCAAAAGATTTACTCAACTCCTTAAGTTGGTGGAATGCACGAAGTTTATCACCCTTATCAAGAGGATAGGGGAAACGTGAAACAAGTATCAAGATCTGTTTTTTATTTTCCACCGAGGATTTCAAGGAGTTTTATACTTATGTCGTTAATAGTATGATTTTTTCGAATATAATCGATAGCGTTGGAACCAATTTTTTCTCTCAGGCCCTGATCAGTGATTAGTCGTATTGCGCCTTCAACGAATTCTTTATCTGTGTCAGCGATCATCATACACTGCGAAGAGTGATAGTCGATTCCTTGTGCGCCAATTGAGGTTGTTATAACAGGTATTCCAATCGCCATTGCTTCCAAAATTTTAATTCGTATACCAGAACCGGATTGAATTGGAGTCACTAAAATTCCATGTTCACTACCAAAAGAGTATATCTTTTTGACAAACCCGTGTACAACAATGCCTTGTTCTTTATTCGATTTGACATAGTTTTCGGCATTCAGTCCAGCGATGTGTAATTCCATTTCAGGAATTGAACTTCTAATTTGCGGTGTTAGTTCGATTAAACGCTCAACTGCTTCTTGATTTGGGATCCAATCCATTGACCCAAGATGATATGGCTTGTTGTTAGAGTAATCATGCTCAAGTTTGGAGTTCTCTACTGCTACTGAGATATTGTGGATGGGAGTTTTTATCCCTAAATCAGCGAAGCGATCTGAATCGATAGCTGAAATCGAAAAAATCCCATCTATCGAAGACAATGTATCCATTTCATATTTCTCAAGATCTTTTGCAAGTCGATTCAGGTACCATTTTTTTAGTCCAGATGCTTCTTTTGCGTAGCCCTTCCACAAATCGCATTCTACATTGTGGGTTCTGATGTACAGCTTTCCATTGAATGCAGACCTGATTTCTTCCAGATATGGTGTCGTAAAAAGACTATCAAAAATCACTGAATCATATTTCTCATCGCTAAGGCACTTTTGAATTAACGCTGACATCTTCGAATCGTAGAACCGATCAATGTTATAGGAGCCTGACTTAAAAAGATGTCTTAAGGCACCGAAAGGAGTTACTTGAGTGTTTATTTTAACATGCTCTGCACGTGTTTTCTGATAAATTTCATCAGGATACGCACTTAGCTTGAACTGGTGTTTATCTGTTTCTAGCAGAAGGTGTTTAACTACAATGTCCGCTCGTAAAAGTGTAGCAAGAAACCTTTCCATGGCAACGCAACCACCGTCGATGGTAGGAAATATTGGTTTACTAGTTATGTAAAGAACCTTCATCGCTTTTTGAGTCGAAAGAATTTAAGCCATGCCTCTTTGTTAAATACTGGCGAGTCGTTAGCAGCTGATCGCATTAACCAAAATGCTATTGGAGCTAATATTATTGATGCCATCCACATTCCTAGAAATGGAGAAATCGTGCCTGATTTTGCAAGCCCATCACCAATGGTGATTAGTACGAAATAGACCATGAATAGAAGTGCAGCAATCACAACTGGTGCCCCGAAACCTCCTTTTCTTACAATGGCTCCAAGCGGTGCACCCACGAAGAAAAGAATGATTATGGCAAAAGTAAGTGCAAACTTACGATGAAACTCGATGAGGTATCTCTGCTGATCTTTTTGCATCGTATTTAAGAAATCACCTTGACTCTGCAAGTTTTGATTTTTATTACGCAGTTGAGTTTGAGCAACATTGATTGCCGAAATTTTTTCACCTACGGAGAGGTTCTTGAAAACAATGAGGGTGTCAATTAGTTCTGCAACAAGAGCGGGATCTTCATTCACCTTCTTTACGTTTGAGTCGTAGTTTACAGAAGTGAAGTAAGGATGTTTCTCTTTCAATTTAAGTAAGAAATTGTCGATGATTTCTTCTGCATTCTTCTGAATCGAATCAAGCGTGTATTGGATCTGAAACACATTCAACATCTCATGTTTATCTTTGAAAATGTCCTCATCAGATCGGTTTAGGTCAAAGCCTGCCAGATCTATCTTGTACGTCGCTTGATCGAAGGAAGATCTTCTTGCAGGTCTTGTGTTTGGAGTCCCATGTATTTCACCATTAGGCAAGAAGTGGGGATTCTGTTTGGATAACTCTTCTACGACAGTACCATTAACCAAATCAAAAAACAAGTATTTTCCAGTTTCTGATTTATAGACATTTCCACTTTCGGCTCGTACCGACTTTATAATCATCGGATCAGTATGATCGTGAATAAGAATACCCTTGAAAGTGTCATCCGTTCCTTCATCAATCTTGATTGCGTACCCATCTAGTTCATTGCTATATGCACCAGGGGTTAGTAGGGAGGATATCTTCGTTTGTTGAATATCCCAAATAAGTGAATGCCATTTAAGGTTAGCAACGGGAATTACATAATTCGCGAAATAAAATGTACAAATCGCAATAATAATTACAATCCCTGTTAATGGTCTCAATATTTTATAAAGTGATAGTCCACTTGATTTTAGTGCCGTAAGTTCGTTGTGTTCAGCTAGATTTCCAAGCGTCATGATTGACGAGAGAAGAATTGCCAAAGGCAGAGCCAAGGGAATTAAACTTGCCGATACATAGAAGAGTAATTCTAATATTACGGAAATAGATAGACCTTTACCCATCAGATCATCAATGTATTTCCAGAAAAATTGCATCACAAGGATGAACATTGAAATAACAAAGGTGACCACAAAAGGACCTGCGAACGAGCGTATGCTAAAAGAATAAAGTCGCTTCAAACCAACCGTGATTTATCGTCTACGCATAGAACGATAGTATATGTTTAATATTTTATGCTCCGAGCTTTTGTTTGAGCGTACCGATTTGCTTTTCCCAGAGACGCTGCGACTCATCAAGTTCATCGTCTTCTGCAAAATCTGTAACAAGAAGAATTACTGATTTTGTCATAGGATCAACTTCATATCTAAATTCGAAAAAAGTATCTTCTCCATCTTCTTCAGCCTCAATCCATCGCCATTTAACACGCGCGTTTGCTTTTTTACTGAGTAGTCGTGCATCTTCACTGCTTCCATCCCAAAAGAACGAATAAACGTCATCTTTGATGTTGACGTCATCCGCGAACCACTCGCTGAGGCCACTTGGAGTACTAATCATTGTATCGAGTGACTTCAAAGAAGTTCTCAATAAAAACTCCATCTCATATTTTTCCATCTCTGCCATTGTAGTGATCTAATTCTATTAATTTCGTAGTACGAATCCGGCAATATACACATTCTTTTTCAATGGCTCTAAAGCACTCGTTCGAAAAAAAAGGCAATAAACTCTTTAAGTTCAGGGGACAAATCCCGGTTGTACTTTTCGTTTTGGCAGTGCCTGCGATCTATTTTTCGGGAGCTGAAATGATCGTAGCGAATTCATGGGTTGAGCTAAGCCTTCTTATTGGTGGAGTCTTATTTTCTCTAACTGGTCAAATAATCAGAGCGATCGCTATTGGTAAGAGCTCTAAACAGACCTCGGGAAGAAATATTTGGGGTCAAGAAGCTAAGGCTCTTAATACAACAGGTATATACTCCACGGTACGTCATCCGCTTTATCTAGGTAATTTCTTTCTTTGGATCGGAATAGTTGTTTTTGCCGGTAATATTTGGTTTGCAATCATTGTATGCCTCTTGTTTTGGCTCTATTATGAAAGAATCATGTTTGCTGAAGAAGTGTTTCTTGAACGCGAATTTGGAGATGAATACTTGGGTTGGGCTGATGAGACGCCTGCATTTATTCCTTCCCGAAAGAATTTCAAACCAACTGATATTTCCTTTTCAATGAAAACAGTTTTCAGGAGAGAATATCCTGGAGTTTCAGCAACAATTATTGGTTTTGTTTATGTTGATTTTGTTCGAGACTGGATTGTTGCGGGCGAGCCGCAATGGAAATGGTTGCATGGAGTTGTCATCTTAATCGCTTTGCTTATTTCTTTTGTTCTTAGAACTCTTAAACATCATACGGAAGTTCTAAGAGAAGATGATCGATCATAGTTAAATAAAAAATCCCTTCGCGTTATGTAAAGGGGGTTTCAATAGTCAATTATTTGTGACTATTCGCTGCCCTCAGCGTCATTTGACTCTTCTTCGTGCTCTGATTTGCACTCATCACCACACTTTTCTTCGCATTCTTTTTCTGATTCACACTTATTTCCGCATTCTTCAAAACACTCATGCTTATCCTTACTACAACATTCGTCTTTATCTTTCTCACAGCACTCCTTTTCACAATCATCTCCACATTCCTCTGATTGCTCAGTATTGTCAGTTACCTCTGCCGAACAAGCGATTAATGCAATTGATAATATTCCAGGGATTAACAATTTTAATACTTTCATCGGGTGTTTATTTCTTTCTCTAAAATACAAATTTATTTAAGTCACTCTTGCTCAGGTTTAAAAGAAATTACCTGAAAATCTTATGTGATAGCATGGTGAAGGAAATGAATTTCAAGTGATCTTCTGTGATCCTAGTTTACTTGGTGATTATTACCTTAATTTTTGATTCCTCTTCGAGATCACCGCGAAACCAATTTTGAATAATAACGGTAGCTTCACCCTCTGCTAGGGCTTCAAAAATGTATGTTTTAGTAGCTCGATCGCCGCCAGTTTCCCCGGGCTTCGGTTTGTTATGGTATTCAATATCTTTATTAATAAGTTTCAATACATCATCGTCTGAGGACCAACATTTTTTCTGCGTCCCAACAGAACCGTGGACTGAACCTGCATAGACGGCTTTCTCTCCGATTTTCAGTTCAACGCTTTGAGTTAAGGTTGTAAGTTTTACCATAGCTCTTTTTGTTTTTATTTCACTCGTGTGCTTCACTCCAAGACATGAAGATAGAAGTGCGAGCAGAACGATAATCCCGATACTTTGTGAATAGCTTTTCATTAGGAATATTTTGATCGTTAATTTAGTAAACTTTGGTGTTTTAGTGACTGTGACTTGAAAGAATAATTTCTCGAATAATAATGATATTTTTATGCTTAATATTCACTGTGCTGATGAATCGATTAGATCATGAAAGACTCCCTTAATTTATGAAAAACCTAATATCCTTTCTCGCTTGCGTGATCATAGCATGTGTTTTTGTTCAGTATCGGCAATCAACAATAAGCACGGCTAAAGAATCACCTACGGTTTTCACGACTTGGGATGCCTTCGGATATTATATGTATTTGCCGTCGGCATTTATTTATGATGATTTCACGGAGTTAGAGTGGGTACAAGAGATGGATGAGAAGTATGATCTCGTTGGAGGGGATATGTATCAATCCAATAAGTATACGAATGGCAACTATGTAAATAAATACTTAGGAGGTGTCTCTCTCATGCAAGCTCCACTGTTTATGGTTGGACATATTGTAGCCTTAAATACCGATTACCCAGCGGATGGTTTTTCTCTCCCTTATCAGCTTTCTTTGGGGTATGGAGTATTACTATATTGCATGCTCGCACTTTTTATGTTACGCAAGATTTTGCTCAGGTATTTCGATGATATGGCAGTCGCGGTTAGTTTGATTTTAATGTTCCTAGCGACGAACTTAGTCCAGTACATACCAATCGAAGCCGGACAGAGTCACCCATATATTTTTCCATTATATGTTTTAGTTTTATATACTACGATCAAATGGCACGAGCGGCCAAAATCTATCTGGGCAGGATTGACCGGTTTAATTATAGGCCTAGCTACTATTTGTAGGCCAACCGAGGCAATAATGTTTTTAATCCCATTGCTTTGGGCGACCCATACAAAGGATGAGAAAAGCAGGAAGTGGGCACTTGTAAAGGAAAACAGATCCCACATTATTTATGCAGTTCTTTTTGGTGTGATTGGGATCATACCACAGCTCATTTATTGGAAAATGACCTCTGGTGAACTGATTTACAATGTAGGTAGTAGCTGGCGATTCCTGACACCATTTTTCCGAGTGCTAGTCGGGTGGGAGATAGGATGGTTCATCTATACTCCGATCACCATCTTTTTTATCATAGGTCTTTTCAAGATTAAAAAATTTCCATTTAAACGTTCTGTGATTGTTTTCTGTCTACTGAATATGTGGATTGTAATTTCGTGGGCTGATTGGAGATATGGCGCTACGTACTCAACCCGAGCGCTAGTGCAGAGTTTTCCAATATTTGCCTTGCCTTTTACTGCAATCATAGAGCGAATCAATTTTACTAAGTGGAAATACCCATTTTATGCCCTAGGTCTCTATTTGATTTTCGTGAATCTCTTTCAAATAGAGCAATACAACGATACTATTCTTCACTATCGAGACATGAATAGATTGTACTATTCAAGAATATATTTGAATAATGATGTGAATTCTTTGGATATGAGTTTACTTGATACGGATGAAGTCCTCGATGATCATTCCTCACACACGGAGGGTGTTTTACATACTTCAAATGAGCTCATCAATGTGTCAATGGAGAATAGGCTCCTTTGGAATGAGAAAGCGGTCACGGTTGCTAAGGATCATTGGCTTAGAGTGGACGCGGAGATAAAAGCAGACTATGGTTTTACAAGTAGTCATCTACATTGTAAGATCATTAGCGGTAAGGTCATTAAGGAAAGAAAGGTGAGGCTATTTAATGCAATTAGTAAGCCCGGTGATTTCAATGATTATGCATTTTACGTGAGGGTTCCAGACAACATGACCAAAGTTGACTTAGAAGTTTTTATCGGTACTCTGGATAATTTTGTAGGACAGCTAAGGAAGATAAAAGTCACCCATTTAAGTACGAAATTGTAACAAAACTGCGTAGGTAACCTTATGTAGAAAACCAATATCCATATTATGAAATCACTATTTCTATTTTTATTCTTTTGCACAACAACTATTTATTCGTCAGCGCAGTTTTTGTATACTTTGCGAGTGAAAAACACTCAAGGTCAGATGATGAGAAATGTCGAAGTCACTGCGGTTAACAGTTTACAGGATATAACCCTTAGGGCAACAACTGATAATGAAGGTATAGCTTTTTTTCAGTTAATTGAACCGGGCACCTACAAGTTTAGCTTTCTTGAAGCTAAAGATGTAGTTTCTGCAGAAGTGAAGCCAGGCATGCGAGGAAAGTTTACTCGTTCAGTCACCTATGATCCAAAAGGAGTTTTTGCGGAAAAGCCAAAAGCAGATCGAACAGGAATTAGTTTTGCAACTGGAGAACCATATGCATTGCGAAATGATCGTTCAGCCTGCAAGGTTAATATCTCAGTCAAGACTACTAAGCTTACGTTAGTTCCGCATGTGCATATATCAATAGTCTCTGTGAAGAATAAGATCAAATATTCAAGTAAGACAAACGCATCGGGAAAGGCTATTTTCTATCTGCCTGTTAATGAAGAGTACGAGGTAGATGTTGAGGGTATCATTGCATATGATCATTTATCGATCAACGCATACTCTGGGATGGAACTATCTGAAGTGATCTTTTATGAGAAAACGAAGGTGAACGAAATCGTGAAAGGGGATACCCTTGTCCAGAATCGTATTGCTCAGACTGCAGGGACATCTAGCCATATCCATTACACATTAAACTTAAAGGATTTTAATGGTGACCCCTTAGCGAATGAGCCTGTATATATGAAAGCAATGAATAGTGCACGAGTGTTTGAAGGTAAAACGAATGATCAGGGTAAATGTGTTCTCATGCTATTGAAGGGTGACGATTACATCTTAAACTTAAAACATGAGAGTGGCTTATTATTGGTAAATGCCCCAACATCTAAAGGCTTTAAAACTGAATCTTCCACTAGAAGATATCGCGGATCTAAAGTAATAGAGAAATTGATCGCTGAACAGAAAGCTGAGATGGATCGTATTATGGCTCAGTTTGATGAGAAGAATGTTGCTCAAAATGCGGAAATGACATTTCATGAAACTCCGGTTGAGAAGATTGGAGTACCGGAAAATTACCTCATACAGACACCAGAGGGATTCAATATTGACTTTAGTAACTCAGGAAGAGCGGGAACGCCTACAGTGATAGGTGATCGCATGTATTCACAACAAGGGATGTATTCGAGTAATTATTTCTGTTTGAAGGCTAATACAGGAAGCTTTCTTTGGGGATTAGAACTTGGTGAATCAGGAATATCTCCGGCCGTATATCACAAGGGAATTCTATTGATTAATACGGCTTCATGCACCCTGTATGCAATTGATGCTGAATCCGGCGAATTGCTTTGGAGTCGATGGTTGGCTAGCTATGTTTACTCAACCCCCACAGCTGATGATAACAGTGTTTACGTGGTATACAGTCATGGCGGATATCCTGTTATCGTGAGTTTTGATTTACGAACGGGTAAGTTTAATTGGATGCAACCTGTAGATAATGAGGCTATTGCTTGCCCAGTTATTGCAGGTAATGAAGTTCATTTAGCATCACAAAGTGGAATCTATTACGTATTCGATAAGGAGTCGGGTGATAAGATGTTGACATCATCAACGGTAAAAGTTGTTTCATCGCCGACAATTGTTGGAGATAATATTTTTGTAACGGCCAGTTTTGGAGTGTCTGAAAAGCTTGTTGTCCTTGACCGAAAGACGTTGAAGTTGAAGAAGACTTATTCAACTTCATTGACATCTCTTAAGACAACCGGGGTAAGAAATGTGGATGAAACGGATCAGATGAACTTCAATGGATCGCATCCGATTGTTTATCAGAACAAGTATGTTATAGTGACTGACAGAGGCGCGATTAGGGCATTTGACGCTAATTCGGAAAAGTTAATCTGGGAGAAACCAATAGCGACAAATTCTGATCAATTGCCAATCGTCGCAAATGATCGTGTAATAATAACCTCGACTACAGGTGATGTCATATCCTATGACATTGAAACTGGAACTTCTAAGCTTATTAAGAAGGTTGATGGGGATATTGAAGGACAACCAATAGCGAGAAATGGATTGCTCTTTATCGCAGCAGGAGGAATAATTAAGGTAATCAAAATTATCCAGCGATTTACTTGGAATCAGTGGAACAAGGATGCTAGTCATAATACTGTATGGGAGTAATTTAACTTTAATTTAAAACTGTAATTGGCTTGTCTGAAGAAGTACCGATTTACCCTGAATTAAAAAAGCAATGCGCTAGTGTAAATTTTTCTACTTCTGATAGAGAACAGCAAATCTACCTTTAGTAGCGGGCAGAGGATCTGGCACTTCATCAGTATCGAGCATTTCGAGGAGATCTATTTCAATTCCTCGACATATTGTACTCAATGGAGTGTCAGAAGCTCTTCCTTCAAGAGGAGTTTCTGTCAGTACACCAGATTTATTCAGGATGTAGAATGCGAAGGATATTGAAATACTAATCGGAATAAGTATCCAGTTGTCCATGATGTTCGCTAGAGCAAAAGGGAGGCATAGCGTAAATAACCACAGAAAGAATAGCGTGAAGTAGTTATAATAATGAGGGAAGATTGTGATCTTAATTCGCTCTGCTTTGCCCTGATCGACATAAAATTTCTTTAAGGTTCCGATTAATGCGTTGAAACGAAATTCTTCTATCCAACCTTTGCGAAAAGCATAGTCAATATCGTTTCCTTGTACAACCATTATTTGAGTGGTTAGGTTTTTCTTACCCTCGATCAGGCTGAGATCATGCTCGGATAGAAATTCTGATAAGTCTATCTCTTCTTTCCTTAGCCCTGCGTTTAGTGCATAGACCCAACCAATATGTCTAAGTATTACTTTTCGGCGCCAATCCGATATTTGTTTTTCTTCGGCATCATCTTTCCCGATTGGTTAGGTAATTACTTCAAGTCCAAATGATCTGCTGTCATTAACTAGTGCTCCCCATATTTTGCGAGCTTCCCGCCATCGGTCGTAAGCCGAACTGTTTCTAAATCCTAAAAATATAGCTAATGCACCACCGAGTATACTCACGGGTATAGCAGGTAGTTTGACGTAATCGTATTGAAGATAAATGCAAACATAGCACGCGGCGCTCGCACAAAGAGCGAAGAAAAGAAGAGCAGCTCTATTAAAAAATATAATTCCCCATATTGCCTTTACGCGATTCTTAGAAAATTCAACGATCATAATTCCTGATTTGAAAACGAAGATAGAATATTTATTGGCTATTAAAGGTAAGCTAAGAATAAGCTATTCGAACGGACGTACTCGTATTAAACTGGAAGATGCCGAATTTGTTGATGGTGCAACCGAGAAAGGTGGATCATTAAAATCTATTGAGGGTATTAATACTGCCGAGCAAATTTTCTGTGGAGACTTGCATAAAGTAATGAACGATCACTACGCGGCTATTGCTAAATCCAAGATGACGGTGACTGGGAAATACTTGTCAACGACTGTTTCAAAGGGATTGGATGGCGACACCTTGGAAGTAAGAATTGACTTAGGTGACCATGATAATAAAGTGGGTTGCGAAATGATAAGCGAACCAGATTCTGATATGTTAACTCAGAAAAGAAGTAATGGTAAGCCACTTTCTGTTGTGGGCACATTCAGTGCAACTTCATGGAGCGGGGTTCGAATTTCGGAATGCACTGTTAAATAGTATAAGAACTATTGGATATAAAAAAATGGATGATCAATGGTTGTCCGTTTTTTTAATGCTCTAACCTAGTCCATTTAAAAGTTTAAGGAATCTCATAGGCTCCCTGATCGTAGCCGGTACGGACAATCCCACGAATACCAATAAACTGTGATTCAGGAACATTGTTCGGAATTGTAACACTTCCAGCCTCATGCATCGGAGAAACCGAATAGTACAAGAAATCGCCATTCGATGGACTTACAAATAGAGGGTCATCGTTCCATATGTTGTTGCTGAATTCTGGGCCTGATTGAATCGTCTCGCTTCTAATGAGATTGTAACGGAAATCAAAGTTAAATGTCAAACCTGTACCAGGGTAAACCGTATCGAGCACTAATTCTTGATCCAAATCGCCATAAATAATACTGTTGGTAATAGCTCCTTCATTAATACTACCATAATAGTACTCTTGAGTCGACAGGTCATATCCGACATTCGAAATCCCTACAGCAGGTGTCTGTTCGCCAGATGCGCTATAGCCCAATAGGTGGCAATGATTCAAGTTGAAATCCGCTTGATAGACAGCGAGTGCATGGAAGAAGTTCTTGGCTAGAATACAATTCTCTGCTTCCAGCTTTGCGCCGGAGTAGAGGATGGCGCCATAACGGGCACAATTCGTGATTTGTGAGTTCGTCATAGTAACGGTATATCCTGTATTTGCTGGATGATCCTCGATAACATGAATTCCAGCTGTACCATTCTTTATGTTGCAATAATTGATCTTACTTTCTCTAGCCTCTTGAAAATAGATTCCGTAAAACTGACCCGCAACATCGTCGTATTCTGCTTCTAGTCGGTCGCCCTGAATTGTAACTTCTTCATTGAGTTCCCCCTCAATGTTAAGAGTTCCCCTGTAGACAATTAGTAATGCATCCTTGTGCATGTAGATTTGTGTATTTTTCTGAATCGTTAGGGTCTTATCCTCATCGACTCCTGCATAATTGTAGATTACATGCGGCTTATCATTTGGCCAGACCCCCTCATTCGAATCTTTGTAATGAAAATAGGCATCCTGTCCCCAAATCGTCAATACAACGAATTGATCAACACCATTGGTACGGAATCGAATACTATCCTCAATTACCATTGGGTTTACAGATGCGTTTACATCAAGTGTTACTTCAACAAAAACATAGAGACTATCGTTTCCCTCAACCTCTATATCTGTAAAAGACAATCCACTTAAGCCATCAACATTGATTCTAAACGGGGAATCGGAACCTCCCATAAGTTCGATCTGTTCAATTGCGACCGTCCTACTGTCGTTATTGTAAAACTTGAAATTCTTTGTTGTTGATCCGATAGTCGTAAATACCGTGTCGAACATAACAGTGTCGGTACTAAACGCTAGATTCCCATTTGAAAAGAATACGGGTTTTTTACAACTCGTAAGTGTCACAAGTGAGACCAGGGCTCCAAAACAAAAGAAAGATATAAGAACACGTAGCATTAGGCTTAAATCATTTATAGTTGATGTCAAAGTTAACGCAATTTCTATTGGATTATTTTGAATTAGATGTAAATTCGCAAAAGTTATTGGAACAATGATTTACAATTAAAAAACTTTGTTTAACTTTGCGTCCCTGTTAAAGGCGATTTATATATACAATACAGAATGAGAAAAGACATACATCCAGAAGATTATAGACCAGTTGTTTTTAAAGACATGTCAAACGAGTACAGCTTTGTTTGTAACTCATGTGCTGCGTCAAGCGAGACTATCAAATGGGAAGACGGAAACGATTACCCACTTATTAAACTAGATATCTCTTATAAGTCACACCCATTCTTTACTGGTGTTACTCAGTTTGTGGATACTGCAGGTCGTATTGATAAATTCAAATCTCGTTACGGTTCTCGTAAGAAGAAGTAATTTGAGAGATCAAAATATCTACCTCGCATTCTTTAGTAGGATGCGAGGTTTTTTTATGGCTCAATCTTTGTGGCATCTACTTCAAGAATTATCTTTGTTATATGAACTTTAAGGTAACACGTATCTGTTTCTTGATCGCTCTCCTATTTATGAGTGCTCCTGCTAATGCTGGGAAGATTAAGAAGGGATTCGAAGCACTTGAGATTCATGATTATTTTAAGGCAAAGAAAAAATTTACTGGAGGTCTAAAGTACAATACTTCGATCGCGGCATACGGACTCTCTATCATATATTCCCTTCCTAATACACCATTTTATTCGAAAGATTCAGCCTATGTTTATTTGGAGCTCTCGGAAGAAACCTATTTAGCTACCAAATCACGCAAGCGTATAAAATGGGCATCGTACGGCTGGACAGTGGGTGGTATACTTGAGCAAAGAAGATTGATAGAACGACTCTATTATCAAGATGCAAAAACTGTCAATTCGATTGAAGGTTATACCACATTCATAGCTAGTTACCCAAGAGCCTTACAGCGCGATGAGGTAATTCTTACTCGAGATTCGATGGCATTCTTTCAAGCTGTAAATCTTAATACAGCTTCAGCTTACAATAGCTTTGTAGAAGAGTATCCAACAAGTATGTACAATGATATTGCACGGGATAATTACTTTGACGCTCAGTTTTCTGAGATGACAGGGGATGGTTCGTTGGCATCTTACATAGAGTTTATTGAATTGAATTCAGAAAGTCCGATGATGATTTATGCTGAAAAAGAGATTTATGCTATTGTGACCGAGCCTAATACAGTGGAAGCCTATGATGTGTTTATTAGAACCTATCCAGAGAATCCTTATGTAGACTCAGCATGGTGGCAGATGTATCAGGTATACATTTCGGATTACAATGACTCTGCCTTGACTAAATTTAAAACTATATATCCTTCATTTCCCTATATTTCTAGACTTGATAAGGAGATAGAGTTTGCGAATTCGACAGTTTTTCCAAATAGAGTCGAAGAAAAATACGGCTTCATAGATATCGAGGGAAACCAAATCATTGCAGCAGATTACATCGAGGTGACTCCATTTCATGAGGGGCTCGCAGTTGTCGCTAGCAATGGAAAGTACGGAGTTGTCGATTTTGAAGGTAAAATTCAAATACCATTCAAGTACGATGCTATCTCAGAATTTGTTGGAGGGCTTTCGATCGTGGAGGTGGATGAGAAATTGGGTTTGATGCATCGAAACGGAGTCCTTGTCCTAGACTGCGAATACGATGATTTGGGAATGATGTCAGATGGACTCATCTATGGATCGAAGGCCGGTAAATATGGTTATTTCGATGCTCAAGGGCGCACGCGTATTCCTGAGAAGTACGATGACGCTTACGATTTTGCGAATGGAATCGCGAAGGTAGAAATTTACGGTCTTCAAGCTTATATTGATATTTATGATGTATTTGTTGCGCAACCTGCATATCCAGAGATCGATATTTTTACAGATTCACTATTCGTTTTCACAAAGGATGGCCTGATGGGTTTAATGGATCGACTTGCCAAGGTGATCGTTCCTGCGCAGTTCGATGAAATAGGACACCTTCAAGATGGATTAGCGATTGCAGTTCTTGATGAGGAGATAGTATACCTGAATGAAAAAGGTGAGGTTGTAATTCAGGATGAATTTGAAGTTTACCCCAATTTCGCATACAAGGGTGAGTTCTTGAATGGTGAAGCAGTAGCGGTCAAAGAAGGAAAATACGGACATATCGATGTTAAAGGAAATACAGCCTTATCTTTCAAGTTTGAAAACTTAGGGATTGGAGAAAGTGCTATTCCATTCCAAAAGGAGGGGTTATGGGGAGTGTTGAATAGATCAGGTAAGATAGTGATCTCGCCGCTCTATGAGAACATCTCAATCACGGATGAATTTGTCTTCGCCTCGAATGAAGACGGAAATGGAGTAATGAATGTAACCGGTTCTATCATTGTTCCGTTTATATATGATAACGTGGAACTTCTGCAAAAGGATATTTTTATCGTGCGGAAAGGAAATTTGCTTGGTATACTTCAGAATGGAGAGCTTTTAACAAGTATTGTCTATGACTCTGTTGAGGCCTTTGAAGAAGAATTCCTATTTTTAAGTAAAGAGGGGCAGTTGTCCTATTATGAGATAGCTACCGGGAAAGTAATAACAAGTAAAGTAACGGAGAGTGAATAATCTGTTTGATCAATTGGATAAATACAAATTTGGGATCATCATTACGATGGCGGTTCTCATTGGTGTATATATCTACTTGATGCTGGATTCATTCCCAAAAGGCTACATCGAATATGAGCCATTTCATAGAGCTTCTCATGTTGAAATACCGCCTGAAGAAATTATGCTTCAACCTCAAAATATCATGCTTCCGGCTGACTTTAAACCAGAGGATGTCAAGAATATGACGCGTGATGCAAATGACTCACGTGAGCGATCGTTTGAGAATTATTACGAAAATCAATCAACGCCACAGTCAATTGCCGAAGCTGAACAAGCTGTCTACGATTTGGAACAACAGATGAAGGACGCAACCGGTGGTCAAGAGGCAAGAGATGCTATTCGTGATGAATTAGCTGCACGTAAAGCTCGGTTAGAGCAGACGAAACAAAATCCATCCAACAACAGACCAACGAATCAAAACACGGGAAATACGGCATACGCTGGATCCGTGATGGTTGAATTCGACGTACCAAAACATACTGCACATCAAAATAACAATTGGTATGTGCGAAATCCCGGATATACATGTCCAACAGGCTCAAGTGGCACTGTAACAATTGTGGTTAAGGTAAGTCAAAGTGGTTCGGTTACATCCGCCACGTTTGATCCCTCTAGAAGCTCGGGTGCAAATTCATGTATGATCGAGCAGGCGAAGAAATATGCAAAGATTTCACGATTCAACTTTGCAAAAGATGCAGCCAGTTCTCAAACTGGTTGGATTTCGTATCGCTTTATTTCATCGTAGTTCTAAATAAATATCACTGTAATGAAAAACCTTCTTTTCCTCTTAGGAATATTTCACTTTGTCTCAGTTAGCAATGCACAAGAAAATATCAACTTCGAAGATGAATGCTTATTCAATGTGAAGTACGTAAAACCAGATTACATGGATCTTCCTAGTAATTTGAGCTTCTTTTACACCTAAAAAGAGATTCAAAATTTACGATACAATGGAACTGTTACGGCTGAAAAGCTAGAAGCGACGCGCACCTGGAAGGAGCACTATTATTTGGAAGACTCGATTGATTTTGAGGAGAAAATAACGGTTTTATTTGGCGAGACAGAGGATGATCCTAGAAACATGATAGGCAGCACCTATGATTGTTGTGCCCACATTGAGTATCACTCCGGAGTAGAGGAGAATTTCATAGACCGATGGCTCTATCATAATATAGAAATTGATTATGAGTCTAATACCCTAGTTTCTATCTATCAAAGAAATGTTTACGGAGAAAGTTCCATGTTAGAGGTTTTTAATCCGAGCTCCGAGAATGTTGCGTTTTATGAGGTTCTAAGGAGATTCTATTCTAATGGAAATAGTGAATCAACCAAGTTTTCCACTACGGAGGAATAGATTAACCTTCGAAATATTCGTATTTTTAGCCATCTAAAATTTAAGGATGAGCATACCCAATTGGAAAACAGTCAAAGAATACGAAGACATTACATTTAAGAAATCGAATGGCGTGGCTCGAATAGCATTTAATAGACCTGAGGTTAGAAATGCATTTCGTCCAAAGACTGTTTTTGAACTCTATGAGGCGCTCACAATGGCAAGAGAGGATCAAGAGGTTGGTGTAATTCTTCTTACCGGGGAAGGGCCTTCTCCGAAAGATGGTGGATGGGCCTTCTGCTCAGGAGGTGACCAAAGAGTTAGAGATAAGAGTGGCTATAAAGGTGAAGACGGAATTAATCGTTTGAACATTTTGGAAGTACAACGATTGATTCGATTTATGAATAAAGTTGTGATCGCATTAGTCCCAGGTTGGGCTGTTGGTGGTGGACATAGTTTGCATGTTATCTGTGATTTGACTATTGCAAGTAAGGAACATGCAAAATTTATGCAGTCAGATGCCAATGTTGCTAGTTTTGATGCTGGTTTTGGATCAGCCTACTTGGCCAAGCAAGTTGGGCAGAAAAGGGCACGAGAAGTTTTCTTCCTTGAGTTAGAGTACTCAGCACAAGATGCTTACGAGATGGGCATGGTTAATGCAGTTGTACCTCATGAACAACTAGATCAAGTTGGATATGAGTGGGGACAAAGAATTCTTGCCAAAAGTCCAACTGCAATCAAGATGCTCAAATTTGCGTTCAATTTAATCGATGATGGATTGGTTGGACAGCAAGTCTTCGCAGGAGAAGCAACTAGATTAGCGTACGGTACTGATGAGGCGTCTGAAGGAAGAGACGCTTTCTTGGAGAAACGTAAACCGGAATTCGGTAAATATCCAAAATTCCCATAGTATGAAACGAATCATAATATTTTCAATAGCGCTTGTAGGACTTCTGTCACTTTCATTCGTGCCAGGAGAAGCTAAGCTGCGTAAGGATGTACTTCCAGAACCTCAGACTACACAGAATGTAATCATATTGGTGATTGATGGACCACGAATGACAGAAACATTCGGAGATCCCACGGGACAGTACATTCCTCATTTGAATGAAGACCTTAAGCCGCAGGGAGTGTTGTTTACAAACTTCAAAAATAATGGAGTAACAACAACTAACTCAGGTCACACGGCGATTACGACTGGAACCTATCAGCGCGTGAAGAACGATGGTACTGAGCTGCCAAAATACCCGTCTATCTTTCAACAGTATTTGAAACAATCAAAGAAATCAAAAGATAAGGCATGGATAGTTGCGAGTAAGGGGAAACTAAATATTCTTGCAAATGCTAAGAAGAAGGGATGGTTTAATAACTACATGCCATCTGAGTACTGCGGGCCGCAAGGGAATGGTGTTGATTACGTAGCGGATATTTTTACTTGGGAAAAAGTAATGGATGTTTTGAATAATGAGCGTCCTAACCTGATGTTAATAAATCTTCTTGAAGTTGATACTAGAGGTCATAACAATGATTGGGAGAATTATTTGAAGGCGATTACTAAGACGGATAATTATGCATACGAGCTTTGGAATTATTTGCAGTCAGATGAGCACTACATGGGTAACACGACGCTGATCATCACCAATGACCATGGGCGTCATTTAGACGGTCATAGAACTGGCTTCAAGGAACATGGAGATGGGTGTTCAGGGTGTCGCGATATTTATATGCTAGCTCTCGGACCTGATTTTTACCAGGATAAGATCATTAATGAGGAATACGAACAATTAGACATCAGTATTCTTGTTTCTGAGTTGCTCAGATTCGACATGTCAACTTCACGTGGGCGTAGGATAGAAGGTTTATTCAGAGAAGAATAGGAATTATCATCCTTTCGAATACCAATCTGCAATTAACTCTAGAATTGTTTCGCTCTGTTGTAGATGAGGATGATGGCCGCAATTTGGTGTGAGGCACGTGGTTCCGTTAGGATGTTTTTCTTTAATCAGCTCTAATTGTCGCTCTGTTCCGTACTGATCTTCTGCACCTTGTATAAATAGACCAGGAAAATGCCCGCCAATTTCATGTGTAATATTCCAGTCTAAAAAGGAGGAATCTCTCCATATGTCTGCCCAAGCGTAGAACAGATCATTCGTTTTTTCAGAGTGAAACTTCTTTAACCCATCTAATTTTCCTTTTTCATATGCTTTGACAGCTGGCTCTATTCCAGCAATAGTCTCCGGTTCATTAATTACGTGCGCAGCCATAGTAATAACTCCTTCGATATTCTCGGGGTATTGGTGTGCATAGAGTAATGCTATGGAGCCGCCATCAGAGTGTCCTAAAAGAAGTACTTTTTGGTTTGGATTGGAAATTTTGGCTACTAATAAAGGTAATTCCTCCAATGCATAAGTATGTAGATAGTTCGCATCCCTTTGTTTGATGAATGGATCAGAATGACCATGTCCCTGACGATCATATATAATTCCCGGTAGATTCAAACCATTACACAGTTGCTTTGGGAATTGCTTCCATTGCGGAATACTTCCTAGTGCTTCGTGTAGAAAAATGATTACAACATCCGCATCATCGTAATGACGAGCTCCGTTTGGCATAACGATTTCATAATTCAATTCTATGCTATCTATTCTGATCTTCATGGAAATAAAAAAGGGATATTGTCCAATGAACAATATCCCATATCATAAGTTTGATGCTATTAATCCTTTACACGCTCAACGTAAACGCCTGTGCGAGTATCTACTTTGATTACCTCGCCAGTATCAATGAATAATGGAACTCTAACTTCAGCACCACTAGCAATCGTTGCTGGCTTCATTGTGTTTGTTGCAGTATCACCTTTAATTCCAGGCTCCGTATAAGTCACTTCAGAAACGATGTGCATCGGTAACTCAAGGACCAGCGGAAGTTCCTCCTCAGCATGGTAGATTATTGATACAGTCATTCCCTCTATTAGGAATTCTGGTTTATCAACGAGAGAGGGTTGAATGTTTACCTGCT
The DNA here is from genome assembly GCA_002471375.1 of Flavobacteriales bacterium UBA7325. Classification (GTDB taxonomy): domain Bacteria; phylum Bacteroidota; class Bacteroidia; order Flavobacteriales_D; family Crocinitomicaceae; genus UBA4466. The sequence continues at coordinate 117,784 of DKPV01000025.1, read as the reverse complement.
CAAAATTTTCATTGTTCATGAATACGTAGCTATCTCCTTCTTGGTAGAGATATTGGTAGTCACGATTCTCGATTCGTACGATTTCGATTTTATGGCCTGCCGAAAAGGTATGATCCAAAACACGTCCAGTATCGATTTGTTTAATCTTTGTTCGAACAAAAGCAGGACCTTTACCAGGTTTTACATGCTGAAATTCTTTTACTTGGAAGAGTTTACCATTGTGATTGATGCACAATCCGTTCTTGATATCTGAAGTATTTGCCATTGTATTTTTTTTCGTTGAACGAATATAAGGAATACGAATGATTTTTCCCGAGAATTGGAATAATTCCCGATATTTGAATAAAACTACTTAAAATGAAGGAGTATTGGAATGATTTGACGACAGCGCAAAAGGCGAAGTATATAGTTGCAAGTGCTGCCGGTATTTTGGTTGTCATATTTGCCATACTTAACTGGCGATTCACAAGTGTACATGTACTCTTTACCAAAGTTGAGATTCCGATTACACTGCTAATCATAATGAGCATTGCTGGAGGCTTCGGAATAGCTACTCTCTTTGATTACCGTAAATTCAAGAAGAAGGATAAGCAGATAAAGCAATTGAAGGCTAAGCTAGTTCAAAAGGAAGCAGCTGATGAAGAACAGATATAGTTGTTCTTAACTCATTCTCAAACTGTTGATAAATCGAGCGATATTTCCAGATGAAATCATTGCTGGAGAGCACCAATTGAACTACCTTTAGGCTATGATACCATCCATAAAATGGGCTAGAGTATCTACTCGAGAGAGGACCCATGCGGCAATTTTTGAAGCTTAAAATTTTATCTTCAGGAGAGTCTCAGAAGTCAGATGAAAGGCCGCACTCGCTTGCGAGATTGAATAAATCAGTGGAACTCAGAACACTTCAGCAATCCTAAACTTGTTTACTGAAGCTTCAGTCAACAATCTGCATGGGTTTTTTACTTTCCCAATCTACTTTACTTCGAGTATTTTCACTTCAGTCCTTCTGTTTTCTTGATGTTCCTCTTCTGTTCAGTTAACACTATTCTTACATCTGTTGATGAGTTTGTTTTCACCGTAACCCTTTGCAAGCATGTTAGCCGCCTTAACCCCTTTCTTTCTCAAATAATCAACACAACTTTAGGCTCTAGCTTGAGACAATCGTTGGAATAGCCGTTGGCGTTACGGTAATACAAATGTCAAAATCTCCAGTTGCACCAATTGTCGTGCCTGCTGTTGGAGCTGCACATGTCGGTGTTAAACTTATTGCCGTTGCTACGGAACAACCGTCTGATTGACCATACGCAGTGATCGAAATTAGTGCAAGTAGGGAAAGTATTATCCGTTTCACAAGGCTAGGTTAATCGTTCAATTGAATAAACTCAAGATGAGTCGCTCCATGGTCTATAAGAACTTGCTTAACGTCAATGGAGAGAAGCTTTCGCTCACCTCTTTTCTTTCTTTAATACTTTGTGGTCGTAACATAATTTCTCCCTTACCATTTTCATATTTGTACTTCACTTTACATTCCGAAACATTCCGAATTGAGCGACAAGAAGTCTCCAATGCTAGGATGTCATCGCTATCAAATCTGGCCTCGAAAGAGTAACTGTAAGCTTGTGAGAAAGAAGTTAACGCGAAACAGGTCGCAATAACGAGTAGTAGTCCGTATTTCATATGCAGTGTAATTAGTTTGATTAGCAGTATGCACAGCCGTGCGAAAAAACAGAATTAATACGTTGACAGCAAATATTTTACTGCTCTTGCATAGTAAAAGCGTTTAGTGCTAAATAAGCCGTGACTTATTTAATCAGATAACTAGAAAAGAATGAGTCGGAATGAAGCTATCCCATTAACTCTTCGATGATACGATCCATTGAATAACCTTCCGCCTCGGCACGATAGTTTCTAACTAATCTGTGACGAAGAATCGGCTTAGCAACAGCTTTTACATCCTCAATATCTGGAGAGTATTTTCCATTTAATGCAGCATGACATTTGGCACCAACAATGAGATATTGAGATGCACGCGGCCCAGCTCCCCAAGTAATGTAGTTCTTGGTAATAGCAGGAGCACTCTCATCGTTAATTCGAGTTTTGGCAACTAATTTTACGGCGTATTCAAGTACATTGTCTGCAACCGGTATTCGTCGGATTAGGTCCTGATATTGCATAATTTGATCTCCAGACAGAATCTGATTCAAATTTACAGTCTGATTTGTTGTCGTAGATTTAACAATTGCCATTTCTTCAGCAAATGTTGGATAATCTACCCAAATGTTGAACATGAATCGATCGAGTTGTGCTTCCGGTAACGGATATGTTCCTTCTTGCTCGATCGGGTTTTGCGTCGCTAAAACAAAGAACGGCGCTGGCAGTTTATAGCTTGTTCCTGCCATTGTTACAGAACGCTCCTGCATTGCTTCTAACAGCGCAGATTGTGTCTTTGGAGGAGTTCTATTGATCTCATCCGCGAGAATGATATTTGTGAATAAGGGTCCTTTTACGAATTTGAATTCACGTTTGTCATTTAAGATTTCTGCTCCAATAATATCTGATGGCATCAAATCTGGCGTAAACTGAATTCGATTAAAACCGAGTCCTAAACAATCTGAAATGGTGTTTACTAATAACGTTTTTGCTAATCCTGGAACACCAACTAATAAACAGTGTCCGTTTGAAAAAATCGAGATAAGTACCTGGTCGACAACGTCGTCTTGCCCAACAATGACTTTATGAATTTCGTTCTTTAGGTCTTTGTAATGACTAACAAGTTGATCTATCGCGGCCTTATCTGACATAGTAATTATTGATTTAGATTCTAAAGATAAACTTTCTAGTCTTTCTTCCAAGGGTTAGTGAATTCACATCCTTCGAATGGATCATTGATGCTAATGTACGTCGTATTGATCCTAGAAATAACCCAATCGTTAATCATCATCTGCTTCTTTTCATTCTCAGCTGCACGTTTGATTAATGCGTAATCATCTTTGAGATTTGCCTTGTGTGGAGCCTTGGTATCCATCAATCGAACAATTCTGACCCCTTGTTTTCTCTCGTAAATGTTTGTGTAGAGATTTGGTTCAGAGATATCTCCCTTTTCCATGTTTGTAGTGAGCAAATAGATTTGTTGATCGATTTGATTTAAATCTTCCATGTCCCACGTTTGCTCTCCTGTTGCTGGATTTGTAATGATTCCTTTGTTTTGTTTCGTTGTTTCATCATTCGAAAACTCCTTTACAGCAGCATCCCACGTAATTTTTTCAGTATCCAGTAATTGATAGCAAGAATCCAATCGCATTGCAGCATTTTCAACAGCATCACCTGAAAACTCAGCAACGATAAGAATGTGCTGACATGTGTAATCATCTCCTAAACGTTTACCTAACTTAATTATATGGAATCCATATTCGGTCTCAAAAACTTTTGAAACTTCATCCTGTTTCAAGGCAAATACAACTGATTCAAATGGCTTAACCATCATTCCTTTAGATGCTTGTATTTTCCCTCCATCCTGAGCACTTCCGGGGTCCATTGAGTGAATACGTGCTTGTGTAGAAAAAGTCTTTCCGGCCATGATGTCCTTTCTAATCTTCTCTAATTTTGCGCGTGCAATGTCTTTATCTTTTCGTGTAATTTCTGGATAAATTACGATCTGTTGGAAACTAAGCTGAGTATTGATGTATGGGAGACTGTCGGATGGTATTTTAGAATAAAATGTCTTCACCTCACGAGGAGTAACACTTATTCCGTTTGAAATGGTGTATTCCATTTCTCTTGCCATCAACTGCTCCTTAATAATTGGTCTGAACTCATTCTTGATTTGAGCAACAGTCTTTCCATAGAAATTCTCCATTTCTTGGCGACCTCCAATCTGATTCTCGATTACACGAAGTCTGCTTTCCATTTCTGAATCAACTTGCTCAGGCGAGACCTCAACACTATCTAGTATAGCCTGTGTGATCAATAGTTTTTGATACATTAGCTCTTCGAGCATTTCACAATCCATTTCAGGAGTCACAGTAATTCCTGCTTGAATAGCCTGAATTTTCTGAGCTTGGATATCTGAAAGTAGAATCACTTTATCTCCAACTTGAGCAGCAATCTTATCGATTGTCTGTTGAGCAAATGAACTAAAACTAGTTAAGGCTATGATGCTAAATATTAATCGTAATCTCATGCTTATCTTTTATCTGCTGAATCATTTTCGATTCGTTGTTTTCCTTTAATTTCTGTAATCGTTGTAAAACGACAATCTCCTTTATTTGTTGACTCAAGAACTCTAATGGTGGAGCCTCGTCCTTTACCTTGTAATCAATGACGTTTAAGAAATAACTGAACTCTTCATCTGAAAAATACGTCTTAGTCCTATTCAAAACGATGTTATCTACATTGTATTTCGTGAGTGGCACATCTTTAACTAATGTGTTGAAGTATACCCACGACGAATCATTGAAATAATAATTCTGAGCATAAAGTTTAGCATAAGAATTAACTTCGGAAAGGTCTTTATCATTTTTTAACAGGTATAGGTCTTGAACGCCTTCCTCTTTGTAGTCTACGGTGATAGGAATCTTAAGATAAAGCGCTTTAACTAAATAATCACTTAGAATAAATTCATCCTTGTGCTCATTGTAGTAATTCACAATTTCATTTTCTGAAACCGTAGTATCCAACTTGTCTTTTATTAGATGTTCTTCGAGGTAGTACTTTGCAAGTTCTCCTTGAAACGAATTTGAGCGCAATTCTACAAGCTTAGCGGCTTCTTCATCAATAGATTGAAGCTCTTGCATATAGGATTCATTTTCGCACCAATCTTCAAGAAACGCTCGGTATTGTTTTTTATCATCAACATCGTAACCTAGATGTTTCATAAGAACATAGGCGTCGGATTCAGTTAATTCCTTATCATTTACCGATGCAACAATTTTCTCTTTTTGTCCACATGATAGTAGTACAAAACAAAACAGGCTAGCTATAAAGCTAGCCTGTAAGTTCTTTATATTGTTCTTATTGACCAATAGAGTAGAGTGCTTCTTTATTGATGACTACTACGTGTTTCTTTTCAATTTCCTTCAACCACTCAATCTCTAAATGATTTTGATAATCTGAAGTAATTGCACCTTTCGCCTCGTCAAATTCTTTGAGTCCAGCTGGAATAACTTCCATTATTCTTACTGCATAGAACTTACCATCAAATGAATAAGTATCATTCATTCCTTGCTTTAACGTTTTTGGAGCGTTTGCAAGGCTCTTAGTTTTTACTAAATCGTACTTTCCTCTCTTGTGTTTCACATTTAAGGCAGACGATTCGTTCACCATGCGAATTGCAGTTTGAGTGGAAATTGTGTCGACAGCTAAAAGTTTAACCAATGCATCCGCATTTTCTTGAGAGTTGCACTCGAAAATATCTGCGTCAACTCGTTCACCCCAAGTGTACTTGTTCTTGTTTTGGTCATGAAATTCTTTCAGACCAGTTGTATCTTTCATTGCCAAGTTCCATACTTTATCAGACATAACTTCGTAAAGAAGAATTCCGTCATGGTACTCAGTGATTAGTGCTTTATATGCAGGGTATTTACCAGCAAGCTTCGTTTCTTCATAACCAAGAATTGCTTCATTTTCCCATTCCTTATATTGCTTTGCAACAACTGTTTTTGGGGTGTCTTGACGTGCAGCACGGTAGTTATCTTCCATGTACTGAGCGAAAGCTTCTGATCGGAATTTTTTCTTATCTAATTTGAAAAGTACTTTGTTTCCTTTTAAATCAGAGGCTTTAAACTTTCCAAGATGATATGTTGAATCAATGTTCTTATTGAACCATTTTAATCCTCTTTTGCTTTTGTTTTTGAATCCGTATTGATCTTTAAGTTTCACTACAAAAGATGATTGAGTCTTAACGGCTCTGGCATCCTTAGAAACTTTCTTTTCTAAATCTTTTTCCAATACTTCGAAAGAAGGAATGTCTTCCCAAGAGATACGTTTGATGATATGGAATCCGTAATCTGTTCTAACCGGTTCAGAAAAATCACCATCGTTTTTTAGCTTGAATGCAGCTTGACTAAATTCTGGAACCATTCTAGTCGTAGTTCCTGTCCCGAATTTTGGTAGAGCACCACCTTTATCTTTTGAGGAAGGGTCATCAGAATGCTTAGTCACGATTTCATTAAAGTCAGCTCCATCAGAAAGTAATGAGTGGATTTCATCAATTTTTGCTTTCGCAGCTGTTACTTCTTCAGGTTTCGCATCTTTACTAGCAGCAATCATTACGTGTGCAGCTTCGATAGTACCTCTAGCTGCTCGTTTATCAAAAACCTTCAGTATATGGTATCCAAATCGAGTGCGGAATGGATTTGATACTGAACCTACAGGTGCACTGAAAGCAGCATCTTCAAATTGATAAACCATTTGGAAAGCTGTAAAATAACCAAGGTCACCACCATTGTTAGCAGCACTTGGATCTTCAGATCCTCCTTTACCTTTGGCAACCATTGCGAAATCTTCGCCTCCTTCGATTCGTTTCTTCAAACCCATCAAGCGCTTGTATGCCTTCAAAGTATCTTCAGGCGATGCATTTGATTCTAAACGAACAAGTATATGAGAAGCACGGATTTCTGATTTCGTATGATCGTACGCTTCTCTAACGAGTGCTTCATTCTTAGAAGAATCAATTAGGTAAGGACGTGCTAATTGTTTTTGGTAACCAGCAAGTTCTTTAACCAATTTTGGAATAGTGTCGTATCCCAAAGCTTCTGCTTCAGCAACTTTTAATTTGAATTTCTTGAACAATTCCATGTACTCATCAAGGGAAGCTTGGTCGTATTTTGGATCGTCATTATTCTTAAGGTAAATCTGTAAAAAATCAGATTTAGTAATTGGATTGCCGTCTATTGTTATGATCACTGGATCATTTTGAGCAAAAGCCATTGTGTTAACTACGCAGGCAAGGACAAATACAATTATTTTATTCATAGGTTTATTTTTTTTAGTCTGTCAAAAATAGGCATCCAAATGGACTTTGCCACTTATGACGAATTATTTTACACTATAGTTTGGTGCTTCTCTAGTGATCGTAACATCATGAGGGTGGCTTTCAAGAACTCCAGCAGCTGTGATTTTCACAAAACTTGCTCCCTTAAGAGCTTGAATTTCACCAGCTCCGCAATATCCCATACCTGATCTGAGACCTCCAATAATTTGGTACATTACTTCGCTCAACTTTCCTTTAAATGGTACTCTACCAGAAATACCTTCTGGAACAAGCTTTTTTACATCGTCTTCCGCATCTTGGAAATAGCGATCTTTTGATCCATCCTGCATAGCCTCAAGAGACCCCATACCTCGGTATGTCTTGAATTTACGCCCTTGGAATATTACTGTTTCACCTGGAGATTCTTCTACTCCTGCAAACATTGATCCTAACATTACTGTATCTGCTCCAGCTGCAATTGCCTTTACAATATCTCCTGTATATCGGATCCCTCCATCCGCGATTACCGGAACTCCTGTTCCTTCTAGCGCGATAGATACGTCATTCACAGCAGTCAGTTGTGGTACACCAACACCAGCAATAATTCTAGTAGTGCATATAGAACCTGGACCGATACCAACTTTTACGGCATCCGCACCAGCGTCAACTAAAAACTTAGCTGCTGCTGCTGTAGCAACATTACCTACAATAACATCTAAATGATCAAATGTCAATTTTACTTCTTTTAATTTGGCAACAACTCCTTCTGTATGACCATGAGCTGTATCAATGACGATGGCATCAACACCAGCATCCACTAATGCAGTAACTCGCTCAAGAGTATCATGAGTGACACCAACTGCAGCGGCAACTCTCAATCTACCAAATTTATCTTTACATGAATTAGGGTGCTCCTTTACTTTAATAATATCTCGGAACGTGATCAATCCAATTAGCTTATTGTTATTATCAACAACTGGAAGTTTTTCAATTTTATTTTTTTGAAGAATCTCTTCAGCTTGAGTTAAAGATGTGTTTTCCTCAGCAGTAATGATGTTGTTGGAAGTCATCACTTCTAGTATAGGTCTACTTAACTTTTTTTCAAAACGTAAATCACGATTGGTAACAATACCTTTTAGAATCTGATTTTCATCAACTACAGGTATCCCGCCGATTTTATACTCCTTCATCAACTTTAAGGCGTCCATAACCTTAGCATCTTCAGGGAGCGTAACCGGGTCAAGAATCATCCCGCTTTCAGATCGCTTAACTTTGCGAACTTGTAAAGCTTGATTCTCAATCGACATATTTTTATGTACCACACCGATTCCTCCTTGTTGAGCAATAGAAATTGCCAAACTAGATTCTGTAACAGTATCCATTGCTGAAGACACGATAGGTGTGTTAACTTCAATGTTTCTAGATATCTTGCTTTTTAGCTGAACATCTTTTGGTAGAATTTTTGAGTGGGCTGGCACTAAGAGTACGTCATCAAATGTGAGACCTTCTCTGATTTCATTGAGATTTGAAAGAGACATATGAACCTATTTTTTAAGAAATAAATTCTTGCAAAGATAACACAAATTTGCGATTTAGCATCACAGAAATGTAACGAAGGTTTTGTTAAAGAAATGAAAATGTTGTTGATCAAATCAATATATTGTATATTCTTGTCGTTCGATTGAATATAATGATGATTAAAAGCAGCCTTTTTATTGCATTTCTTATTCTTTTCTCTTCTAGCATAGAGGCCCAAGTAGGAGTATTTGGTGACGATCCAGTGATAGAAGATTTGCCGGTTGATACAAATCTTATTCAACTATCAGGAGTGATCGTTTCAGAAGAAACGCTAAAGGAACTTCCATATACTACTGTGCTAAATATCACATCGCATAGAGGGGTGATATCTGATTACTTTGGATATTTCACAATGGTCGCGTTTCCTGGAGACACGCTTCTTTTTTCTGCTTATGGTCACATTACATCAAATTATGTAGTACCTGACTCACTAGGAGAAAAGTCATATTCTATAATTCATGTAATGAATCTTGATACGCTCGATTTACCTGGAGTTGAAGTGTTTCCATGGCCTTCGAGAGAAGACTTTGCCAGAGCATTTGTTAATATGGATCCCTATGACGACGCGCTTCGAAGAGCTCAGCGTCAACTTTCGGGTGAGAGTTTAGCATTTGCTGCTGCTCGATTAAATGTTGACGCCAGCTTAGCCTATGGTTCGGCACAGGCACAATATCAGACTGCGCTTTATACGAATGGTCAGCTACCAGCGAATAATCTCTTAAATCCTTATGCCTGGTCTAAGCTAATCAAGGACTGGAAAGACGGAAAATTGTCTAAGCAATAAGCTAATTTATAGCCTCAAGAAAACATTGAGGCTTTTAATTCTAGCTCAAGTCTTTAATCATCGTGAATTGCTTTGGTCTTGAGCCCTTAAATATCGGATAACACAAAAGATACTTCTCAACCGGATTTGATAAGGCTGAGATATTTAGATTATCCGAAGCTTCAGATACATCAATAACAGCCCCATTTTTCATCAATAAGTTAATGTTTTCGCGAGCTATGTTATACGCGTTATTGGTTAATTGATCCGTGTAAACAAAATGTTGAATTTGTTCTGATGGGATATTCATTTTGTCCATCACATACTTCTTTGTAGCGGCTATTTTCTCTTCAGAAAATGGCTCTCGAGATATTTCAATCTTGAACAGGTCTCTTTGAACTAAACGCTTAGATAGTTCAGATAAAGTTGGATCTTCATGCGATTGCCATACTTTAATAGCTCCGAAAATATCGAAATCATCCAAAGCAGCAAATTTGTCAAGAATGTTGGGATTACTCTTGAAATCCTCCGCAGAAACGTTTCTTGTTAAGAAATAGAGTAGAGCCGGACTTCCGAATAGATCCGTGCCATTCATAGCTAATTCCTTTGCTCGACGCAGAACATGAATTAGCATAAATTCTGCCGCAACAACTGTTTTATGAAGGTATACTTGCCAGTACATGAGGCGCCGCGCTACGATGAATTTTTCAATTGAATAAATTCCTTTCTCTTCAATTACAAGATCACCATCTTGGACGTTTAACATTTCGATGATTCTATCGCTTCCGATTACACCCTCACTCACTCCAGTAAAGAAACTGTCGCGATTTAAGTAGTCCATTCTGTCCATGTCTAGTTGACTTGAAACCAATTGGTGCAGGAACTTCTTTGGGTATTTGTCTTGGAAAACTTGCAATGCCAAATCAAGTTCACCATCAAATTCTTCGCTTAATCGTTCAATAAAAAATGAAGAAATTTCCTCGTGGCTAACTCCACTAACAATGTCGTGTTCTAGGGCATGGCTAAAAGGACCATGACCTATGTCGTGAAGTAAAATGGCAAATAGCACTGCTCTTTCCTCAGATTCCGTTACATCGTGTCCTTTTTTTCGAATGATAGCGATTGCCTTTTGCATCAGATGCATGGCTCCTATCACATGATGAAAGCGCGTATGGATTGCTCCTGGATAAACTAAGTGCGTTAGTCCGAGTTGCTTAATACGACGTAATCGTTGAAAATAAGGATGTTCGATGACATCGAAAATTATCTCCTGTGAAATTGTAATAAATCCGTAAACGGGATCGTTTACAATTTTCTTCTTGTTATTGTAGTTGACTTTTGACTGCAATTTCATACTTTTAAATCCAGTATCAAAACTATAAAATATACCGCACATGCAGGTAAAAATCCTTTGGGCAGACGATGAAATTGAATTATTAAAGCCACATATCTTGTTCTTAGAATCGAAAGGTTACGAAGTTACTTCGGTAAATAACGGTTCTTCCGCGGTCGATGAAAATCTTGAGACCGACTTTGATATTATTTTCTTAGATGAGAATATGCCAGGGATTACGGGGCTTGAAGCGCTCGAGCGTATCAAGAAAGAGAAGCCATATGTTCCAGTAGTGATGATCACGAAAAGTGAGGAGGAACATATAATGGAAGAGGCGATTGGAAATAATATTGCTGATTACCTGATTAAACCGGTAAATCCAAATCAGATATTACTATCGCTTAAAAAGAACTTGGATTCCAGTAAATTGGTTTCTCAGAAAACGAATTCTAGTTATCAGCAGGAGTTCAGAGAGCTAGGAATGCAACTGAACAGTCGTCTCGATATGGATGAATGGGCAGATGTCTACGAACAACTGGTTTATTGGGAGACAAAGCTAGAAAGCATTGAGGATAGTGGGATGCAGGAAGTGTTTAAAATGCAAAAGAAGGAAGCGAACTCACAGTTCTCACGCTTCATCTCGGATAACTACTTGAATTGGGTGAATGGCGTAGAGGAATCTCCGCAAATGATTCATACGCTTTTTAAGAATAAAATTAATCCACAATTGGATGATTCGAAGCCGTTTGTATTGGTAATTGATAATCTTCGATTTGATCAATGGAAGATGCTGAGTCCAATTTTTTCTAAATACTTCGCAATAAAAAATGAAGAGGTTGTATATTCTATACTCCCTACTGCAACACAATATGCAAGGAATGCATTCTTCGCAGGATTGATGCCATCAGAGATAGCTAAAAAGTATCCTCAGTATTGGAGAAGCGAAGATGACGAAGGAAGTAAGAACCAGTTCGAGAAAGAGCTTTTGGATACGAACCTGAAGCGTTTAGGAAGAAATATTAAGTGGTCTTACAATAAGATTACAAACCTAAATGCGGGAAAGAAACTTGCAGATAATTTTAACTCTCTCCTAGATAACGATCTCAATGTAATTGTCTATAACTTTGTGGATATGCTTTCTCATGCCAGAACTGAGATGGAAGTAATTAGAGAATTGGCGGATAATGAATCGGCCTATAGGTCAATTACCGTATCATGGTTTGAGCATTCGCCACTTCACGATATCGTTCGTAAGTGTGCAGAATCGGGCAGAAAAGTAATTGTTACAACTGATCATGGAACAGTTCGGGTAACAAGCCCCGTTAAGATTGTCGGAGAAAGGAGTACTAATACTAACCTTCGCTATAAGGTGGGAAGAAATCTATCCTACAAGGAGAAAGAAGTCTTTCAAGTGAAGAATCCAGAGGATGCTTTTTTACCCAAATCAGGGATGTCAAGCGAATTTGTATTTGCCAAAGACGATGATTTCTTCGTTTATCCGAATAATTACAATCACTTCGTGAAATACTATGGGAACACCTTTCAACATGGTGGAATTTCACTAGAAGAAGTATTAATTCCTTACGTAGAGTTGAGCCCAAAATAATATGGAAATACAAATCGAATCGCTTCAAGATATTCCTGGAGCGGCGAAGTCATTCCTTGATGCAGTTGGGCATCGTAAGATTTTTGCATTCGATGCTGAGATGGGGTCTGGGAAAACCACCTTAATTCTTGGGATTCTTTCGGCAATGGGAATTGAACATACCGAAGGTTCTCCGACATATTCTCTTGTGAATGTTTATGAGAGTGAAATGTTTGGAAAAATCTATCACTTCGACTTGTATAGGATCGAAAACGAAGAAGAAGCATTCGATATTGGAATAGAGGAAATGCTTTACTCAAGCGAAGTTTGTTTTATCGAATGGCCTGAAAAAATCAAGAATCTCCTTCCTGATAATACGATTTGGTCGTATATTCGTAAAAACACTGATAATTCTAGAACCTTAACTATCGATATATGATCACTGATCCAGAGATTCTTAAGCACTTAATGCAGCAAGGAAGTTTGCTCCCTAAAGAGGAAATGCTCGAAGTTGCTCGAAAAAAGGGTAATCTATTTATCGGGATACCAAAAGAGACCTCGTTTCAAGAGCGACGTGTTGCCTTAGTTCCTGAAACTGTATCAGTACTGGTTGCTAATGGCCATCGTGTAATGGTGGAGTCGAATAGTGGAGAGGGAGCTAGTTTTTCAGATAACGATTATAGCGAAGCAGGTGCTGAAATTTGTCATGGCCCCGATGAAATTTTTAAATGTGACCTGATATTTAAAGTAGCGCCTCCTTCTGAAAAAGAGATGCAAATGATGCCGGGAAATCAGACGTTGATTTCGGCATTACAGATCTCGATTCAGCCAAAAAAGGTTCTTCAAATGTTAATGGAGAAAAGGATAACTGCAGTTGCATGGGATTACATCAGGGATGATAGTGGAGTTTTTCCAGTAGTGAGAACAATGGGGGAGATCGCAGGAAATACTTCCATGTTGGTTGCTGGGCATCTCTTATCTTCATTTAGTAATGGAAAAGGGATTATGCTTGGCGGTGTTGCTGGTGTTCAGCCAACAGAGGTTGTAGTCATTGGAGCTGGGACAGTTGGTGAGTATGCTGCGCGTGCTGCTATTGGACTAGGCGCATCCGTTAAGGTATTCGATAATTCGCTGTCAAAATTGAGAAGACTACAAACAGCACTTGGAAGTAGGGTATATACATCTGTAATTCAACCTAAGGTTCTTGCAAAAGCCTTGATGCGCTGCGATGTGGCCATTGGAGCATTGCGTGCACCTCTAGGTCGCACTCCTTGTGTGGTAACAGAAGACATGGTTCAACAGATGAAGGACGGGTCGGTTATTGTCGATGTAAGTATTGATCAAGGAGGTTGTTTTGAAACATCGAAAGTGACCAATCATGACCATCCGACTTATACTAAGCATGGTGTAATTCATTATTGTGTGCCCAATATCGCATCACGCGTTTCGAGAACAGCATCCTTTGCACTTTCAAATATATTCTCACCAATTCTTGTAGATATGGGGTCCAAAGGAGGGTGTAAGGGTTTAATTGCTAGCAATATAGGTTTCCGAAGTGGAGTGTATATTTATCGTGGTATACTGACGAGTGAAGTACTAGGTAAAGTTTTCGATCTGCGCTATAAGGACATTGACCTATTGCTCATGGGAATGAAGTAAGCAACCTTTATGATTACCGCTCTTAACCTGCCTAAAGCAGATCTTAAACTCAGACGCCGCGAAGGTGAAATTTATGTTTGGTGTATTGTTCGAAAAAAGGATCTTCTCTGTACTCCAGAAGAATGGGTTCGCCAACATATTATTCACTCACTAATTAATGATCACGGTATAGCTCCTGGCTTAATAGCTTCAGAGTACGCGCTCAAATACAATGGAAGAATGAAGCGCGCAGATATAGTTGTGTTCAATAATCAAGGGAAACCGGACCTGATTGTGGAGTGTAAGGCTCCAGAAATACCAATTAGTGAAAAGGTCATGAGTCAAATCGCTCAATATAATTTTGAGTTGGGTGTTGATAAACTTTATCTTTCAAATGGATTGGATCATATCTACTGCTCGATAGATAGATCTAGTGGAAGATTAGATTTTTCGGCAGATTGGCCATTCTAAATTTAAGTTTTTACTTTTTGAAAATCTTGCATTATCTGTAAAATAGATCTATGAGATCTTTTCCTTTTATACTATTTACCGCCATGATGAGTGCCTGCAATTCGCAGACCTCTCAAAAGTATGCGGAAGAAAAGAGAGCTGCGACTGATACTCGAGAGATAGACCCTTCTGTAATTGATACCAAGGATCTCGGGCTTGTTCTCACTCTTAATGGATCTTATAGAGCGACTAAATCAAAATCCTCGGAGATAAAGGCAAATGATACAGATTGAAGCGATTATCGAGGAGGTTAAAGGAACATATGCGGATAAAGCATCGAATGAAAATTTCGAATCCATAACTTGGAACCATCCGATAAGTGAAGTGTTAAACGAATTGATTAACAGAGGGATCAATATCGAGTTGTTAGATGAATTTAATTATTCACCTTAAGATTGCTTTCGACACACGGAGGAATTTGAGCCGGGAAAATTCAGAATAAAGCACATAGGAAACAAAGATCTCGATGGTATATTCAATTGTTGCTACAAAGCCTTAGAAATATAGAACCTTACTCTCCTTCTAGCTTAAACTCAGATGTTTGGTGGAATGTTAAATCTGGATAGTCTTTTTCAGCCATTGTAAGAAGGAAAGGAGTTTCTGCTAAGAATACCAAGTTATCATCCTTATCAACTGCAACATGGCTAGCTTTTGCTCTTTTGAAAGCGTCTAATTGCTCATTATTATCTGTAGTAATCCAGCAAGCCTTTGTATAGTTGCGTGGGGCGAATCGACATTTCGCACCATATTCATGTTCAAGACGGTAATTGATTACCTCAAACTGAAGTTGTCCAACTGTTCCGATTATCTTTCTATTACCAGGTTGACGAATGAACATCTGAGCAACACCTTCATCCATCAATTGTCTAATTCCTTTATCCAATTGTTTAGATTTCATAGGATCCAGGTTCTCAAGTTCCATGAATATTTCAGGAGAGAAACTCGGGATTCCTTTAAAGTTGAATTTTCCTGTTTCACTTAAAGTATCGCCAATTTTGAAGTTCCCAGAGTCATATAATCCAATTACATCCCCAGGGTAAGCTGTATCAATAATGCTCTTTTCTTTCGCCATGAAAGCCGTAGGGTTTGAGAATTTAATTTTCTTCGCAATTCTGCTATGCTGGTAGAAGGTGTTTCGTTTAAACTCTCCTGATACAATTCGAAGAAAGGCTATTCTGTCTCTGTGTTTTGGATCTAGGTTTGCATGAATTTTAAATACAAATCCAGAAAATTTAGAGTCGTTGGGTTCGATAAAACCTTGATCTGTATCTCTGCCCCGAGGTGCTGGAGAAATGCGACAAAAGGCATCAAGAAGTTCCTTTACCCCGAAGTTGTTCATGGCAGATCCAAAGAATACGGGAGCTAAATTTCCAGCTAAGTAATCATCACGATCAAACTCATCATAAACTCCTTCAATCATTTCTACTTCTTCTCGGAGTTCATTAGCAAACTCTTTAGTTACAGCCTCGTCGAGCAATGAATCTGATAAGTCTTCAATAGGAATAATCTCCTCTGAGATGTTCGTTTTATTTGCTGCGAACAAATTCAAGCTATGATCGTAAAGGTTGTATACACCTTTAAAGCGATCTCCCATGCCGATTGGCCATGTTAGTGGACGTACTTTAATTTGAAGTTTATCTTCAAGTTCATCCAAAAGATCAAATGCTTCTTTACCATCGCGATCCATTTTATTGACGAAGATTAAAACTGGAGTGTTTCTCATTCGGCATACTTCCATTAGACGCTCAGTTTGCGCCTCAACTCCATTAGCGACGTCAACTACAAGAATTACACTGTCAACAGCTGTTAACGTTCTGAACGTATCTTCTGCGAAGTCTTTGTGTCCTGGTGTATCAAGAATATTTATCTGTTTATCAGAGTAATTAAAGGCCATTACGGATGTTGCAACGGATATACCACGTTGTTTTTCAATTTCCATGAAATCTGATGTTGCAGTCTTCTTGATCTTATTGCTCTTCACCGCGCCTGCCGATTGAATCGCACCACCAAAAAGAAGTAACTTCTCGGTTAGCGTTGTTTTACCGGCATCTGGGTGAGAAATAATTCCAAATGTTCTGCGTTTTTCAATTTCATTCTCGTAACTCATATTCTCTAATTTCAGTGGGCAAATGTACGAATTCGAAGTGATGGACTGATTGTCAATAGGTATATTTGTTCAATCAATAATTCATCGAATGAACGGATTTAGTGTACTTGTAGGATATGGCTTTGATCATAATGGACCATACATTGAACTGGATTGGCATATAGGGCGTCAGATTGATCGGAAAAAAACATACTTGAAAGGCTCTTCATTTTTAATTGTCGCTAGTGAAGAAAGATATTGTACGGGTAGTTTTGACTTAGAAGCTCTTGAGGGCTCTCCATGTGCAGACAATATAAAAATTGAGAACTCTTCCAATTCCTCATGTTACACCTGTTTTGATAAAACTGGATTCAATCCATCCTTCTACCATATGGCTAAGACGGATATTAGTCCACAGCAGCGAGCCTACAATAACACAGCCCATGCAGTTTACTTAGCCTACTTTACTGAAGGTCTAATCAAAGTAGGCATTTCGAGTGAACGAAGAAAAGAAGTTCGCTGGGTAGAGCAAGGTGCACGTGTTGTAGCTCACATATTAACTTGCGAAAATGCATATGAGGCTCGTCATAATGAAGAGCTCATTAGTAAAGAGCTGAAGCTTCCTGAGGTAGTTTTAGGTAAAAAGAAAAGATCCATTTTAACCTATGAAGTCAATGGAGATATTGCACGAAAGTCACTAGGGAATCTGATTGATAGGATTCAAGAAAAGCTCGGGCTAGCGCTTCATACGGATCGAATTTACACGAAAGATATCGTTTACAATCCAGAATCGGTGAAATTGAGTCAAAATATTATTGACCTATCGGATGAAAAGGAAAAGAAGATATCGGGTTCGTTTCTTGGGCTGTATGGAGATATACTTGTCGTTGAAAATGACATGAAGCAATTTATGTACTCACTTAAAAAGATAGTAGGGCTGAAAATCGAATTCTCTGATAAAGAAGAAAAGCTCGATTTCCAACCACAGCAGATCACAATGTTTTAGCGGTTAACTCTGTAAGCCGACTACTTTTTTTTGATTTCTCCTGCATCAACTAATTGACCAAAAAACTCTGTCATTGTATTTTTGAGAGGTCTGTATTCGACACCGAGTTCCGAAATACTTTTCGAATTATTCGCCTTCCATGGATAACCTAAGTTGAGTTTCACCTCTTTTCGCTTCATTCCAACCGATGGAGCCATTAACCACAAAAGCCATTTAGGTAGCTTTCTATTAGACATTGGATATTCAGGATACTTTTCTTTTACAAAACCAACGAGCTCTCTAAATCCAGAATTGGTTCCGGAAATAATGTAGCGGCCCTTGGCTGATGACGTAAAGCCAGCTTTGTAATGTGCTACGGCTAAATCGCGTACATCAACACATCCTATATTAAAGTCTGGAGTTCCCATTTTGAAATCTCCACTTCCCATTTGTTTCACAATACCATATGATTCTGAATGCGCATGAGGATTGATGCCGGGTCCGAGAACAAATGATGGCAAAATAGTGACCAATTCCCAGCGATTCTGCTCTCCTTGGATTTTCCATGCTTCCTTTTCTGCCTCAACTTTAGAATACGAATATGGCTGATGATCAAGAGAAGATGTCGTGTTCCAGATTTCTTCTGTGAGCTCGTTATTTGGCATTGAAAGAAGGTCTGTTGCATCTCCGTAAACAGAAGCACAACTACTTGTCAATACAACGCGTTTAACACTTTCCGTTCTGTTTGCAGATTCAAGAACATTTCGAGTTCCTTTTTTCGCTGGATCAACAAGGTCTTTTTGAGGATCTTTTACTACTCGGATGAATGGAGAAGCAGTATGGAAAACAACTTCACATCCTGCCATTGCTTCATCATAGGATCCGTCTTGGAGAAGATCGGATTTAAAATATTTAATTGAGCCAGCAGCTTTGGTTGCCAATTTATCAAGGTATTTTGTTTTCTCTTTATTTTCTGGAGATCGAACAGCGGCGTGCACCGTATGTCCCTCGTTTAATAATTTTTCAACGAGTCGTCCAGCCACATATCCAGTGGCCCCTGTAACCAAAATCGGTTTTGATGTATCAATCATAAATCTAATTAATTGAGTTTGTATTTTTTTAAAATTGTTTCAAGTAGGGAAGCTGCATTTGTCCCATCTTTTAATAGTATTTCCGTTGCCATTCCATCTATGAATACTTCTACGAGTTTAGCCTCGGAGTTAGGGTCGTCATAACCGAGTTCACCAAAGGCCTCTGCCAAGGAAGCTTGAAAAACTTCAAATAATGGACTTTCATAAGTACTTCTTTGCCATTTCAACGCATAGGTTAGTCTCCAGAAATTATATTCATCTGTGTCGACGTTAAAAGGAAGAGAAAGTGCAGTTTTTATTCGCTCTCTAGGTTCTATAATTCCAATTACAGATTCAAAATAGGAGTTAGCCTTACTTAGCCCAATACCTATAATTACCTCGAGCAGCCCTTCTTTGTTCTTGAAGTGACGAAAGATTAGTCCCTCAGAGACTCCGGCATCCCTTGCAATGGCAATTGTTGATGTTGAATCGTAACCTTCTGTTGCGAAGAGTTTCAATCCTGAGTTAATGATATTTTGTTGTTTTTCCGTCATCAAAAGTGAGTAATCACTTACAAGTATAATGGTATTAATTATAAATCTACTTAACCCCACGAATATTACCATTTTACTTCAAGTAGAAGTACTGATTTCATAATCATTTTACCCCAACAGGCATTGAATCAACCCGCTTGTACGATTTCGCATTTTTTTGACGATTTAATCGTATCTTTGACCTATCTAAATACGAGATAATGGACAAGAAAACACAATTTATTTACCGCATTTTGTTTGGTGCTGTGATTATTGGAGGCGCAATCTTTTTATCCTTGCGATACCTATTGAAAGGCCCTCCTTTTATCAAAGTACTCGCATTGGCATTAATAGTTGGAGTTTCATATCTAGTGATAGATTACTTAAAACGAAAATCAAAAGAAAATTAACATGAACGATTTTAAATCACAAATTCCAATTAACGTAGATCCGAAGAAAGTAGGACGTTACGTTGCTTATGCCCTTATTGGAGTTATCGCACTTGTAGTGCTATTTATGTCTTGGAAAGATGTGGAGCCAGGAGAAGAAGGATTCATCTATCGCCCATATGGAGGAGGAGTTGATAAAACTCAAACATTTACTGAGGGTACGTACTTTGTAGCCCCATGGAATGAGATGATTACCTACAGCACGCTGCAACAATCTAAAACATATACCTCTACGGTAATGGATAAGAACGGAACTGACATTACTGTGGAAGTTGCCGTAAACTACTCTGTTCAAAAGGGTAAAAGTGCAGGGCTGCATCTTGACGTTGGTAAGGATTACATCATTATTATTGATGATAAATCGCAGGGAGCAATTAAGGATGTTATTGGAAAGTACACGTATGAAGAAGTATACAGTACAAAGAGAACTGTTTTGGAAGGTGAAATGATCAAAAAGCTTAAGGACGAGCTCAAACAAAACTTCATTAATTTGGAGTATGTTAAAATCAAGGATGTCGATTTACCAAGAGATATTGCTCAACAAATTGTGAACAAGGAGACTCAAAAGCAATTGAACCTTACTGCTAGAGAAAAGCAAAAGGAGGAAGAATATCTAGCAAACGCACGTATCGAGAAAGCTCGGGGGGATTCATCTTTGATTGTTTCTGCGAAGTTTAAGGCGGAAGCGATTCAATTAGAGGCAGAACAAATTGGAAGAAATCCAGCTTATATCGAATTAAAGAAGTGGGAAAAATGGGACGGAATTGGATCTCCTTATGGTGAGAGCAATGTTTTCGGATCAGGAGTTTCTATTTTGAAATCGAACTAGTTTAGTTCGGAGAATTATTCCATCTAGTAATTTATCGGCTTCATTCACGACTGTGGATGGAGCCTTTTTTGTATCTATTTAACACATAAAGAAGATTATGTCAGGACAGCAAATAAAAGGTGATCAAGAATTTAATGTGGTTCTTATTGGAGCAGGGATCGTGAGTGCAACGCTTGGCGTGTTTATTAAAAAGCTTATTCCCTTTGCTAAGATTCATTAACTTAAAAATGAACAATAAAATTCACTTATAGCTATATTAGGACTGTAAAAAAAAATAGGGTAGAAGAAGGGTAAGAGGTAGGTTTACTTCTTAACGTATTGAGTTAAGATGACGATTCTTTGGCCTTCAACTTTTCCTTCGATGTGTTCCGGGTTGTCGTGTACAAGGGTAATATTTCGAACAGCTGTTCCACGTTTAGCCGTAAAGTTGCCTCCTTTAACCTTGAGATCTTTAATTAAGACAACGGAGTCGCCAGAAGATAGTTGAACCCCATTGCTATCAATATGAATAACAGCATCTTCCGATGGTTGACCTTCTTTTGCCCAATTTTCAACATCCTCCTCCATATATATCATTTCGAGAAGATCATTCGGCCAACCTTCTGATTTGAGATCTGTTAACGTTCGCCATGCAACTACTTTAACCGCATCAACCTCGCTCCACATACTATCATTCAAGCATCGCCAATGATTAGGGTCTAAATCTTTCTTTCCAGAGAGTTGATCGTTACACATTGCACAAGTAAGAACACAATTTGCGCTATCGCTCCCGTCTTTTGGAGTCACAACATATGTTGTTAAGTTATCGGTAGATGTGCATAATTCACAAGCTCCGCCGCTGCGCTTTGTCAAGTCTCTGTCCATGCAGCAAGTATACGTATTTTCTAGTTATCAAGTAGTTCGTCTGAGTTCATGCTGAAATCATCAGAATCATCATTTGTAGGTTCCTGTAGGCCAATTGCATCAATTGCTGACTGCTTCGGAGGATAGAGCTTCGAAAACACCCAACCTACAATCATGGCAACAGCAAATGAAGGTGCTAGAACGTCTAATTCTACAAGGTATGGCCCTATGCCTTCCATTTCCTGAAAGACAAATTTGAAGAGAATTACGGATATAAAACCTGAAATCATCGAGGCAATAGCTCCTTTCTCTGAATAACCGCGCCAAAACAACGTGAGAATTATGACGGGGCAGAAGGTTGCTGCAATTCCAGACCATCCAAATATTATCACCCAAAACAATTGCCTGTCGGGAGCTACATTTGCCACAATTATTGCCATTAATAATGCCGCAAGTGCCATAACAATTGTGACAATTCTAGAAGTTTTAGTGAGTTCAGAATCTTTCAAATGAGGTTTGAAAATCTTTTGGTAGAAATCACGTGTTATCGCACTGGAAGCAATGATTAGCAATGAGTCAATGGTAGACATAATAGCTGATAGAACTATCGCTACGTAGATGGCTACAACAATCATTGGTAGGTACGCTTCTGTGAGCATGTGCAAAACATTTTCACCATCCGCACCTAGTACCGCTTCCGGATCTTGACCATTTTCTGTAAAAATCACACGAGCAAGAATACCAATGGTAACTGCAGCTGCATCGGTTAGTAGAGTAAATACTACGGCTACCCATTTCCCTTTATCAATTTCCTTCTCTTCTTTAATGGACATGAAACGCACGTATACCTGTGGTGCTCCTAGAAAGCCAAGTCCAATCATTGATAATCCAAGAATGGTAAAGAGGTTCATCCAGCCATCATCGCTTCGGCCCATGACCTGGGTCAAGCTTGGGTCGATCGCGTTTAGTCCTTCTGTAATTGATTGTCCGTGATCCATTGAGAACCAGACTACTATAGGTAGCAATATCAGCCCGGCAAACATGAGGATTCCCTGGAAAAGATCAGACCAAACAGCCGCGACAAATCCTCCTATAAAAATGTAGACCATGACGATCAAGAATCCAATCAAAGCTCCAACGAAGTAGTTGGTGTCCATTAATGACTCAAAAGCGATCCCCGTCGCATCAATTTGAGAACTAACATAAATCACCACGAAGATGGCAAGCACGGATGCCGCAATAACTCTCAGTGTATGTGTGGACGATTTGAAATGACTTTGAAGGTAATCGGGTATGGTGATTGATCCATATGCATCCGATCGACGCTTGAATCGTTTGGCCATTAAGAACCAGGATATTGCAACTCCTCCAAGTTCACCTATGACGACCCAATAGCCCGAATATCCTGCGATTGCCCCCATGCCTGTAAGACCGATCAGAAGCCAGCCTGATTCGCCAGTAGCTCGTGCTGAAAAAGCAACAGCCCAGAATCCCATGCCTTTACCACCTACATAATAGTCGCTCATGCTTTTGATACGGCGCGAAGCCATGATTCCAATTAGAAATAGAATTCCGACATAGATTGCGAGAACAATGTATTTGGTAATAAGATTTTCAGCTTCCATAGAATCGAGGTTGTGGGGTGTACACTCTTTTAGTGATAATTGTACTTTTGACGAAAATGAGAATAAATAAGCTAAAAACGATGATTTTTTGTCTTAAATAAGAGATTAACGACCAGAAATATCCGAAAAATGCTCATTTTTTACTAAATTGCAATGCAGATCATAAATTATTGTCTTTATATTAAAATGACCTGTGAAATTAGGGATTGACCCTAAATTTGAATTCAATTAGAACGAAAAGAGGCGAGGATTAAGCATTGATAGAATCAAGTATCATCCCACAGGCGATTACCACAATATCCGAATTAACATCTGCGCTAGCAGAATCCGAGAGGACGACCTTCGGTAAGATATTAAGAAGTTTAGACCTTCCACTTGATGAATTGAGAGCGAAGGGAATTTGGTCACAAGATCACTACACAAGGAACTGCATCTTTGAAAATGAGAACTTTGAACTAATACTGCTTTGCTGGGAAGCCGGTCAGGCAACACCAGTTCATGATCACGG
The DNA here is from genome assembly GCA_002471375.1 of Flavobacteriales bacterium UBA7325. Taxonomy (GTDB): domain Bacteria; phylum Bacteroidota; class Bacteroidia; order Flavobacteriales_D; family Crocinitomicaceae; genus UBA4466. The sequence continues at coordinate 94,476 of DKPV01000025.1, read as the reverse complement.
TGGAGAAGAATGTTGGGTTTACTTTGTTGACGGGAACTTTAAAGAAACTATCTTTACGGAAAATGGGGAAGGGAAACTTGTTCCTTCGAAAGTTACCAACGTTACAACAGGTGATTTGACTTATATGATTGACTCAATGGGGTATCATGATCTTCAAAATGTTGATAAAACTCGAAGCATGTCAATTCATTTATACGCAAATCCAATTCCACGTTGTAATGCCTTAAACAAGATAACTGGAGAGCTAGAGGAACGTGAGTTGTCTTTTGACTCAAGAATGTAGCGTTCGAACAAAAATTGATTTATTACAACTTATTATATGTCGGATATTAATAACGATTTAGAGTTATTCAATGAACTTGCGAAAGTTCTTTTAGAAGATGAAAAAAATAATCCAGTCGCGGATAGAATTGATGCAGAGGATCTATATGCTACCCTTGATTTATCACTAAACGATAATGGCATCGCTGATGCTGATTTTAAGAATGTGATGACTGAAGTGATTGAGGCGACTCCTAAAACAGCAACGAATTTATTTTTCAATCAGCTTTTTGGCGGACGTCAAGGAAAGGCAGTGTTTGGTGATTTGCTTGCTGTTATGCTCAATAACAGTATGTATACGTACAAGGTTGCTGGGCCACAGGTTGGAATTGAATTGGAAATCATCCATAAGTCATGTGAAATGATTGGCTACGGTAAGACTAGTAGCGGAACGTTCCCAACAGGTGGATCGATGTCAAATTATATGGCATTGATTATGGGAAGAGATGCTGCGGATCCAAAATTCAGAAATGAAGGTAAGGGTAAGAATTTACTAGCCTATGCTTCCGTTGAGTCTCATTATTCAAACGCTAAAAATGCAAGTTTCGCCGGAATTGGTAGAAACAACGTACGCTACATAGAAACGGATGATCTAGGAAGAATGAACCCTGTTAAACTGGATGAACAGATTCAGAAGGATATCGCGGATGGGCACACTCCTGCTTTCGTAAATGCTACAGCTGGAACTACGGTGCTTGGAGCATTTGATCCAATTGATGCGATTGCAGATGTCTGTGAGAAGTATGATTCGATTTGGTTCCACGTGGATGGTGCCTACTGTGGAGGAGCGATGTTCAGTGCTAAGTACAAGCATCTCCTAAAAGGGGTAGACAGATCAGATTCTTTTAGCTACAATGCCCATAAGATGCTAGGAACGCCATTGACATGTTCTATTATCTTAGTGAAGGATAAAAAGTACTTGAGTGGTTCTTTTAGTAACGATGCTGAGTATTTGTACCAAACAGATGGAGATGAATTTAACTTAGGAAAGACTTCATTTCAATGTGGTAGAAGAAATGATGCTTTGAAATTCTGGACGCTATGGAAATCTTTAGGGACAAATGGGCTTGAAAAAATTATAGATCAACAGTTTATCCTTGCTGATGTTGCGAGAGATTATGTGCGAAATAATTCTGACTACCAACTTTATAGTTTTGACGATTCTATTTCGATTTGCTTTAACTATAAAGGGATTGATCCAGATGTGCTATGTACGGCTCTATACGAAGAGAAGGAGACCGTTGTTGGATTTGGAAATTTCCGAGAAGACACTTTTATTCGATTAGTGACGATCAATGGTACGAACGAGCCTGAAGATTTACTCAACTTCTTCAAAGTATTGGAGGATTTTGTGGCGAATAACCCCGCACTAGTAGGTTTAGACTCTTCTGTTTTTGAGGCTTAGGCTGAATCTTGTAATTCACGAATAATCAATCAATTGCCCCTTCCTGGGCGTATTGAAATTTGTTGATGACCGGATTGGCATACATTTGAATGAAGTATGGTTTCAATTCATCTTCCAAATTCTCATAGCGAATCTTAAATTCAACTTCTTTTCCATCAGAAATCTTTACATTCATGTCTTCAAGACTAGGTCCTATCGTCGGATCAGCTTCTTGTAATCTTCTATATGCAAGATAATTTGATGGATGTAAGTGATAGTTAAGGATGATTTGCTTATCGATCATGTTAGCTATAGCTACAGCATCATCTTCTTCGCTTGTTTGAATCTCTGTGCCATAACTGACATGGACATCTCCCTTTTTCAAATTTAATCCTGTCGAAATGCTAATGATATCACTTCTGTCGTCTTTTTCAAAACTTCCTGTAGTCTCAATCGCGTGTAGCTCTCTCGCAATTAATTCATCACAAGGATTGTATTCATAAGAGATTGAAACAGGAATTATGTGCAAACGAGATATCGCAGAGGGTAATGATAATTTCTCATCATCTCGTTTCCCCATGCTCAACATCTTAATGATCGTAGGATCTGTTTTATCTAAACCATCTTTAGCCCGACCTTCACGCTGTGCAATCCAGGCATTGTTTCCATTTTCAATGGAGTAGTGGATGTATTTCGATAACGTCTTTAAAGCCTCGAGTTTTTCTCGTCCTTGCATCGATCGCTTTACGATGAAACTTTTGTTCAATCGCATCAAATCTGAGATGTATTCCTTTTTAAGAAGATTATCACCGATCGCTATTTCCATTGTTCCATGAACCGATAGTCTAAGTAAATAACTAACAAGTGCAGGGTCCATTACAATATCTCTATGATTGCTAATGAAAAGGTGTGGTGTCTCTTGCGGAATTTCTACAAGATCAGTTTCATGAAGACTATCAATTGTATCATCGATAATCTTTTGCATGTATTTAGCGATCACTAATTGAAACTCAGAAATCGAATTGATACCCTTTAAATGCTTTTTAAGCGCTTTTTCTACCTTTTTCTTGGCAAGCTTAGGGAGTACCTTTTTGAGTCGCGGAGCTTGAAAACGAGCTATTGCCTCGAAAAACTCGTCGTTGTTCAGTAACGATTCTAATACCGCTGAAACTTCGTGGTCTCGATAAGGCCTTATATCTTCAAATTCTTCTTCCAATGTACTTAGTAATTCGAGATCAAGATTAGGAAAAAATCTGATTCAACAGACAAAATCTTAATATCTTTCAATGAATGCTGATAAGTTTTTTTAATCTATTTGTATTGAGCTCAGATTCTCAGCTTAGTACCAAGTTTCACTCAATGAGTAGTAGATTGCCATAATCCCGGAGAAAACAGCACTTACGACGAAACGATTTTTTACGGAGACTTTGTTTTGAATCCAATAATTGGCTACAAAAGCTACGGGTATGTTAACGACAAAAGAGATTAAGCCTGTCATGAGAATACTCCAACCGATGGTTGAATAATTCCCGCTCACTAGCTGTATCAATAATATATGTCTTGCTATCCAGAGAGGATTAAAGAACAATGTTGCACATGCTGCTCGAAGCATATCATTCTTTTTCGAGCCATTTTGAGGAACCTTTTTATCAATCCAATTGAAGAAGTTTGGAATTTCCAATGCGTAGAGGGTCGCACCGATCATAAATACGCCTAGAACACGTACATAGTTTAGATCTCCGAAATCAAAACCATTTGTGATCAAGACTGCAATGGTGTCTCCAGCAGAGTAGATGAGTCCTCCGCTAACAATATTGGAGAGTTTATATTCGAACGCCATAACCCGTCGCCTGATTTACTTAGTATTCAATTTTTGTAGTACTATTCGTCCATTCTTGGAAGACCTCTATAGCTTCGTCTCTCAACAACTGAATAGTAGGAAGGGATCTCTCGCTATTAGGGATTTCGATTTCTTGATAGATAAAGTCATCATCGAAATTGATATCAGCGGCATCCTTCTTGGTGTTTGCAAAGTAAATTTTAGAAGGTCGTGCCCAGTATATTGCTCCCAAACACATCGGACAGGGCTCGCAAGTACAGTATATCTCACAATCTTCAAGCTGGAATGTTCCGAGCTCTTCACATGCTCTTCTAATCGCGACAACTTCAGCATGCGCTGTTGGGTCATTTGATGAAGTTACTTCGTTTCCTCCACTTGCGATTATCTTGCTATTCTTGACAACAACAGCACCAAATGGTCCACCATTCCCTGTTGCAACATTTTCGCGAGATATTCGGATTGCCTCGCGCATAAATTCTTTCTGTTCTTCCATATAGTAGAGGTCGATTCTTAACCTATTTTTAGTCCTGTTTGAGAACTAAAAGTAGTAAAATGATTTAGTTGAAGCCCCTGAGTTTGCTCAAAAAGATGGCTTGAAGAGTACGATCTTATTTCATTCTCAAAACAGGTGTTCTTGTAGCTCTTCAATTAAACGATTTAACACTCAACCTTGAAAGAAAAAAAGAGTTGTTAAAAAAAGACCTGACTCAATTTCTTGAGTCAGGTCAGTCGTTGAATTCTTTTATGTTACTAGAATTTGTAACTCAGTCCAAAACTCGGAAGAATTGGGAATTGATCAATTTGATCACCTGTGATTCGATTAACATAGAAGATATTTCTTCTATCATATGCATTTATCACAGATGCCGTTGCTTCAATGATATCTTGGTTTTTCAAGATGAAACGTTTCTTAACTGTAATATCAAGACGGTGATAGAACGGGAGACGCTCGCTGTTAAACTCACCAAGGAATGTTGCTACATAATTTGGATTTGTTTCCGTAATGTCCGTTGTCACACCTCCAGAGAAGTTCTCTTCTTGATAGAAGCCTGCAGTCGGTGTAAAAGGAAGTCCAGAACCAAGGTTCCAACGAATGCTAAGTTCGAGATCTTTCTTCTTGCCGAACAAGTATGTTCCAACAAGGTTGATATTGTGTCTTCTATCGAACACTGGGTAGTACGTTTGGAAACCATCCCAACGTGTTGAGATACCGTAAGAATAAACTCCCCAAAGGAAAAGGCGAGGAGCAGAGTATTTAACGAGTAAGTCAACTCCGAATGATTCTCCATTTTCAAGGATAAAATCTTTTTTGAAGATATCGTCAATATTTGCAAACTCAGCAATGTCCTCGTAGATTTTGTTCTGGTTAATGTTACTTAGTTGAGAGAAGTATTTATAATACCCTTCAACGTTTACAGAAATTTTCTTTGTAACATCTACCTCAACACCACCAATTGCATGCCATGCATACTGAAGTCCGTTCTTAGGATTCTTCTCATTTTGGAATTGAGTAACAAAAGTCTCTTGTACGTTTGTAGGAGCTGCAAGAAGTCCATTGAATAAATTTACAACGTCTTTATCAGATGATGCAGATGTAAAGTTTTGAGAGTAACGACCTCCTGAAACTTTCAGACGAATCTTGTCAGTTGCATTAAACTTCAAACCTAGACGTGGCTCTGGAGAAATTGTTCCTAGAGAAGCATAAGTTTGGAAGCGAATACTTGGTTGAACTACCCAGCGAGTAGTTACGAGACGATAATTGAAATAGGCTCCAATTTCTGTTGAGTAGTTTTCATCTTCAATAGCTCTTCCAGCTTCGTTTGTTGTTGCATAATTCACTTTAAACCCGCTCAAGTTAATTCCGTAGTTGAATTCACCTTCGCTTTTTAGGAAGTATGTGAAATCAAATCCAAGATCAAAACCACCAATCGAGCTGGTTCTAGGTTCAATTCCTATTTCCGTAAATGAAGTTTTATAGTTACTACCGTTAACGTGACCTCTTACTAGGATAGGTGAGCTAGTTGGTACCAAAAGGAAGTTAATCCCTCCTCCGGACGATTGCCAATCTAAATCTGCGATCACATAGTTAACACTATCTCTGTTATGAAATCCGAAGGCGCTGAATTTAGAACCTCCATCTCCCTTGAATGTCATTTTCCCGTATACGTCAGTGAAGTTAAATGGCATTCCATTTCCATCATTAATTCTTGGGTACAAGCCTTTTGAAGTATAATCTAGTAAACTGTGTTTAGCTGAGAATATGTAAGATCCTGCTCTTGGGCTATCATCTTCCTTCTTTTTACCAATAGGTCCCTCTAGAACGGCTTTTGCTAAGAATGGTGATGCTGACACCTTACCACCAAAGTTTTTACGATTTCCATCTCTATAAGTAATGTCCATAACAGATGAAATACGACCTCCGTATTCTGCATCGAATCCTCCTGTATGAATACTAGCACTCTGAATCAACTCTGTTTCGAACACAGAAAAGAAACCAATAGAATGGAATGGACTATAAATTGTCATTCCATCCAATAAAATTTTATTCTGAATTGGTGTACCACCACGGACGTACAATTGACCTCCCTGATCTCCTGTAGTTGTTACACCAGGAGTTACACTGAAGGCACCTATGACATCGTTCTCAGCTCCCATTCCTGGAATTCTTTCGAGTCCTTTTTTGTCCAATCTGATTTCAGACATCATGATCTCGTTTCTCTTACGCTTATCTTCTCCGCGTACGATAACATCGCCGATTTCAAGAACGTCAGAGCGTTTTTCGAGGTTGAATTCTGCATCAGAGATTCCGTCTGCACTTGTCACGCTTACATTTTGGTATGCAACTTTAAATTCTGCGTTGTGAACCTTAATAATGTAATCTCCCTTGTTCACTTTAGCAAATTGATAGAATCCATTTTCTTTTGTAACAGCTCCTTCGACAAGTGAACTATCAGATTTCAACATTCGAACTTTTTCAAATCCCATTGGTTGTCCTGTTTCATCATAGATGAATCCTCGGATAGTATGACTTTGTGAAAAGGCCATTGAGGAGAGAGTCAATGCCAGAAATAGAGAAAAAATAGTCTTCATAAGTACAAACCTTGCATGTTCAAGTGCCCGAAGATACAACAAAGCTTTAATTCGCTCGTCAAATATCGATTGAAAGTCCTTAAAAGGTATAAATCATTTAGTGAACGGTTTTATCCGTTTTCGCTTCTCTTTGCTATTTCCCAGTATTTGTCCATTAATTCAAGATCAGACTCCGCTAAGCTTAGGTTATCTTTGTCCATTAGCGTTTCCATCGAAGTAAATCGCTTGATGAATTTCTGGTTTGTTCGGGATAGAGCGTCTTCAGGATTTACACCAATGAATCGGGCATAATTGATGAGTGAAAAGAGAACATCACCAAACTCGTCTTCAATTTTTGCAATTGGTGCATTTGATTCAACTTCTTCTTGAAGTTCGTTCATTTCTTCTTCTACTTTCGCCCAGACGTCGGATCGCTTTTCCCACTCGAATCCTATGCCTTTGACTTTCTCTTGAACGCGATAGGCCTTGACCAATGCAGGTAACGAATTTGGAACGCCGCCAAGGACAGATTTCCGTCCTTCTTTCAGTTTTAACTTCTCCCAGTTTCGCTTTACTTCTTCTTCCGATTCAACCTCTGTATCACCATATACGTGAGGATGGCGATGGACAAGCTTATCGCAAATAGAATTAAGTACTTCCGTCACATTAAATGCATTCTTCTCTTCACCTATTTTGCAATAGAATACCATGTGAAGAAACAAATCTCCGATTTCACCCTTCAACTCATTCATGTCGTTTGCAGTTATTGCATCGGCGAGCTCATAGGTCTCTTCAATAGTAAGATGGCGTAATGATTCTAGTGTTTGTTTTTGATCCCATGGACATTTTTCACGTAGATCATCCATGATATTTAGTAGGCGTTCGAAGGCAACGAGTCTAGAATCCATGTTTTATTTTCAAAATTAGAACTATTCTCGCACTAGACATCTGTATTTCGTAAATTTGCCGTTATGCAATTCAGAATCTTCTTATTTTGTCTCGTTTTTTCGAGCAATTGTTTCTCTCAGAAAGAGGGGAGAAGAGAGCTTTGGGTAGATGGCAAATTGAAAGTTGGGTTTTTAGCTGCACATCGTCCAATCCTGGGTCATTTGGCAACTGAGCATGCAATTGCTGGTGAGGTAAGTTATTACATACAGGGCAAAGGGGAACGATTCTGGCATTGGGGCTATAATAATCCAAAATATGGATTAACGGCCTTTTTTGGCACTGCTGGCAATCGCGAGTTGCTTGGATTTTATACGGGTGCATACGCCTTTATTGATTTTCCACTGGTCCATAAGAAGCATTATTCACTTTCGTTCAAGTCTGGAGCAGGATTAGCTTATGGTAGTAAAAAGTACGATCAAGAAAATAACATACTAAGCAATGCTTTATCGTCCCATATTAACTCGATGATTGTACTTGGGTTGGAGAATCGGGTAAACATAGGAAATAGTGCTATAACATTAACACTTGATATGACGCATTTTTCGAACGGCGCTATAAAAGTTCCTAACCTTGGTCTGAATTTACCCTTTCTAAGTCTTGGTTATGGACACCGAATTCAAAAGTCAAACCATTGTGACACCTTCGCTGTTGCTGGATCGGGGTATAAATCGCTGGAATATGGTGTTGTGGCGTTCGGGTCAGCACAAGAACTAGTTCCAACGGGCGGAAAGAAGTATGCCGTTGGGGGATTTAATATTGTTGGAAGGAAATATTTCTCGAGAAGATCGGGAATGGAGGTTTCGTTGGACTTTATGTCTAAACAATCCATTATCGATTTTCAACCAGAAGTTCAAAAAACTCAACTCGAAATAATTCAGGTCGGCTTGTTCGCTGGTTATCTACTTCCAATGGATAAATTTCAGTTGGTTATTGGAATGGGGGCTTACGTGCGAGACAAGTTTAAACCTGAAGAAGCTTTGTATCATAGAGTAGGAATGCGCTATGTGTTTCGAAATAGAATAAACCTTAACCTGGTTCTAAAATCACATTGGGCACGAGCGGACTATGTGGAATACGGAATTGGATATACCTTCTCAAGATGAAGATAGCTGCAATTCTCATATTGGTTTTGATCACTCTTTCTTGTAAGAAGGCTGAGAATCGATCTTGTTTTAAGATTAATGGTGCTATGGGTACTAAAACGATTGAACTCGATCCTTTTAATCGAATCGAGCTTGGTCCGCGCATAAAATATGTTTTGGTTCAGGATACGCTGGAAAAGCTTGTAATAATTGGGGGAGAAAATTTGCTTAATTTCATTTCGGCTGATATTTCAGAGGGGATTTTAACAGTCAAGAATGAAAACAAATGCAATTTTCTTCGAAGCTATAGGCAGGATATTGTTGTCGAAATACATCTGAAGAGCATTTCTTACGTAATCTTTGAAGGGACAAAAGATTTGACATGTGAGTCACCGTTAATACTTGATAATTTAATCTTTGTGATTAGAGATGGGGCAGGACATTGTGATCTAAATGTTCTATGTAATGAACTCGATATGGTCGTCACGAGTGGTTGGGGTAATTTCAATCTAAGCGGTCAAGTGAATTATTTAAGGATGGATATCCGTTCTAATGGACATGGAAGTGCGTACGATTTACACGTGAATGATTCATTAAATATCATCTCTAAAAGTTCTGAGTTGGTGAAGATTAATTCTGATGGTATTCCTCTTAGAGCGGAGATAGGATCTTATGGAAGTGTCTGGTATATAGGTAATCCGTCCTGGATTGATTATAATCGTTACGGAGAAGGTGAATTGATCAATAACAATTAGCATTTATTCGTATTTTTGCAGAAATATTTCAATTATGGAGTTAATTCTTATCACAATCGGATTATTAGCATTAGCCTTCGGAGGAATTGCAATTAAGATTTGGGCTAAAAAAGGTGGAGAATTCGCTGGTACATGTGCTAGTAACAACCCATTGCTTCAAGAGGAGGGGGCAGCATGTGGACTATGTGGAGCAAGTCCTGAAGAGAAATGTAAATCAGATTCAGTAGAGGCAGCTTAAAATCAAGAACCTCTTTTTAATTGCATTAGAATTTTAAACGCATCATCGATATCGTTCGAGTGAACAATTGCTGTGAACTCATTAGCTGTCGAAACAACTTGTACTATATTGATTCCTTCCCAAGCAAGATGTTTTAGAATGTAATAGTAAACACCATATGTTTCAATATTAGTCGTTGGAAGTTTTACGGTGATGGAGGATAGATTAAGGTTTTGTGCCTTAATCGTCTCATTCGCAAAAAATCGTCTTGACTCATCGATATACTTAGCGTTCATGACATAAGTAGTCTCTGTAATTCCCTTGCATAAGGTGAAAAAACAGTCTTTATCCTCTTGTAAGAATTGAATTAGATTTGCTTGAGATTTCTGAATAGTCTCGGAATTCTCAATAGTAAAATCAATTAAATCACTACGTACAAGGAAATCGCCAATTCCACCGATGACATTGTTGATTTTCAAATCAACTTTATGGTAAATACCGGGAGACATTCGTTTGATGGCCATAACGATTGCACCCTCTTTGATTTCCTTATTCGTTGCCTTCTCAATCTCCGGCTTTATCTTACGCGCTAATGCCGAAATGTTGATTAAATCCTCCGTCATTGCTTCGCGCAAGAAGGGACTCCGATTAATTATGTCTTCAGTAACTTTACTTATTGAACTCATAGTGAATGCGTGGATAAGGGAACAAAGTAATCAAAAAAAGTGAAAAAAGCGATTCGTGTGTTATTTAATTAACAAAATTGATTTCAAGCAATTTCACTAATAGCTTTTTCAACAAGCTCTAGTGCTGCATCAAGCTGTTGATCCTTAGTTAGATTTGTATTGTCTATGACAATTGCGTCCGCTGTTTGGGTAAGTGGGCTCTCTTTTCTTGTGCTATCAATATGATCTCGTCGTGTCAAATTTGATTCAACTTCCTCACGCGTTGAATCCATTCCGCGGAAAATTAATTCTTGATATCTTCTTTCAACTCTGACTGGCATATCGGCAGTTACAAAAATCTTTAATTCTGCATTTGGAAAGACAACCGACCCAATATCTCGACCGTCCATGACAATGCCACCTCTTAGTCCCATTGCTTTTTGTTGCGCTACAAGTACTTCTCTGACTTCTTTAATTGCTGCGACAGGGGATACGAAAGAGGATATTTCAGGTGTTCTGATTAAATCCTCCACATTTTTTCCATTCAGAATTAGTTCAGGAATTTTTGATTCGGGGTTAAGTTGGAATTTTAGCTCGATGTTATCTAGGCTCTTAATGAGTAATCCTCTATTAATTTCCTTGTTGACTATGCATCCTGAACGAAGGGCGTTTAATGTAACACCTCGATACATAGCTCCTGAATCAATAAAAACATAATGCAAACTCTTTGCAAGTTCTCGAGCTAGTGTGCTTTTACCGCAGGATGAGTAACCGTCTATTGCTATGGTGATTTTATCGCTCATGATCTATACAAAGAAACGGAATAAATTTGTTTATGCATAAAAAAAAGGAGCTCGAATAATCGAGCTCCTTTCTATAGAAATATTATTTCTGCTTACTAGAAGTAGAAAGACATTCTTAATGAACCAGTTGGTCCGAACATTCCTGAGTTATCAGTTCCTAAGTTGAAAGCAGAACCTTTAGCTACAGTTTGTACTGTGTTATCTTCAAGAGCAGTACCACCAGAATTAACTCCTTTGTTTGTTGCAGTTCCTTCTCCTGTAGTTGCAAGACCAAGTCCCCATCCGAACTCACCACCGATCGCCAATTTTGGCAATACGAAATATTCAGCTCCGATAAATCCTCTCAATCCAAACATAACACCACCTTTTTGAGTTGTGCTCAAAACATCAGTAGATCCATCTACAGCGTGAGTTTGTGATGGATTTGTTGTAAAACTATATTCGTTTCCGAATGTGTAGGCCTCTTTAAGACCTCCACCGAATCCGATTCCAGCTTCACCTCCAAAGTATCCTTGAAGACGTGTAGAACCTTTTCTCCATTCAACACCTCCCATTAGCATGATCATGCTAGTTGAAGTTTTCTTCTCGTCAACAACTAGAGCTCCTGAAGCATCTGGAAGACCAGTTCCTGGATCTAATTGTGCAGTGTATGCATTCTCAGTTACTGAGTTCATACCGATATTGATACCTCCTCTGTAAGCCATGTCGCTAGATGCGAAATACTTTCCAGTGATTGCATTGTTACCATTCAAGAATGACCATGATCCATTCGATGCACCACCGTTTGAACCGAATAATCCTTGAACGTACCCTAATAATGGTGTAGCATCAATAGAAACTGACCAGTCTCCTGATTCTGGCAAATAAGTTTCACCTTTCTTTGATGTTAGGTCCTGAGCAAATGTTGCTGATGTTCCTAAAAGAACCGCAACTGCTAAAATTGACTTTTTCATAAAAATTTAATTGTTTGGTTTGTACTAATGTACTCATCTTTTTGATAAAGGTTTCAAAAAAATAATGAACATATCAAAGTTCATAAGATGACGCCCTCTTGGAATCCAGTATGTACATTGGGATTAGTTCCTCCAGCTTGACAGGTTTGAGCTCAAAGTTAAAATGTTGTTAAAGCCTGCCTGAGAGTAAATGACAAAACCATAGTCTAGCTTGAATTTACTGAAGTGGAGGCCCAATCCAAAGGATAATCCAGCTGCTCCAGGACGGGCTGCTAGAGCAAGTTGTTTACGTCGATGATAATCGAAAGCGAGTCGAAAATGAACAACTTTCGTAAAGTCCATTTCAAGCTGATAAGTGAGGTGTTGTCCTACTTTCTCAAAGAATCCCGCCCTTGGAACTGGAATACTATCTCCACTCAAGGGATCAATTGTTGGCTGGAGATTCGGATCATTGTAGGTTATATCCCAATCATTTAAATGATGTGCAAGAAGCGTTAGTCTAAATGGTGCATGTTTTAATTTATAGGCACCTGCTAATTGGAATTCGACTGGCAAGGCTTTTCTATTGCCGGAAGTATGGGATTTGAATTGGTAACCAAAGTTCTTCACGTTTGCAGTAACAACCACACCTTTCTCTTCATTCTTATACGTCCCTGCTAAATCTATACTCCCGCCAAGAGCTGAATAAGTTTCAAGTTGTGAGTATATTATATTCGCTTTAACACCAACTGAAATTCTTGGATTAAGCGCCTGGCCATAACCTGCTCCTGCAATCATTTCGATAGGACTAAAGGTTCCTTCACTAATTCCATTGATTGAGGTACGATCCATTTTTCCATAGCTCACGTATTTCACGTAGCCAACCATTGTTCCATTATCAGGTTTTTTTAAACCAAACCCGTAGCTGAACATTCCGTAATTTACACCACCTGTCTGAAGCGATTGATTTACACTAACTCCTTTGTGCATTTTAGAATTCAACATGGAAGGATTCAAAACTCCTAAGTTAACGTCATCGCCATAGCCAGTTAGAAAATCTCCGCCTAAACTCGCATCATGTGCATTGTACATTAAATCAAGAAAAGGAAAGGCATTTACACCGCCAGTTTGCGCATCAAGAGATCCGCTAAGAAGGATAGATGCGAGCAGAAGTTTAATTTTCATAAATCAGTAACGCAAAGTAAAGTGAAAAATTTTAATTAAAATGGATAAATCTCATAATCAAACTCGATGGCCAAGTTCAATCACTTCTAGATCATGAATTCGATCCTTGGTAATTGAAAAGCGAAGCAGAGTTTTAACCTGATGAAATCCTTTGAAGCCACATGCTCCAGGGTTCATCCACAACATCTTATATCTTGGGTCTTGCTTGACCAATAATATGTGCGAATGCCCGCATATAAATAGTTTCGGAATTCCTTTTTGAAGTTCTACGAACGCGGGCTTGCTATATTTGCCTGGCTTTCCTCCGATATGCGTCATAAGGATATCTACATCTTCGCACTTAAATCGTAAAAATTCGGGAAATTCAAGACGAACTTTAACATCATCTATGTTGCCGTAAACACCTCGAAGAGGTTTGAATTTACGCAATTCATCAATTACAACAACATCTCCAACATCACCAGCATGCCAGATTTCATCAACCTCCTTGAAGTATTCGTAAACCTTAGGATCGATAGATCCATGAGTATCTGACATTAGGCCAATCCTTGTCATTTGTAACGCATTTTTTGAATGAATTCAAAGGTAAATATACTTGCTGCTATGAGAGCAATCCCATCGAGTATTTCTTCCGGTGGAAGAGTTCCAAGTTTGAAAAAATGTTGTTGTGAATCATCATGCCAAATTGTGGCCAAATCTGGTTCTTCTATTAAGTAAATCCGTGTTAGTAAATATGGTATAATACAGAGTATAATTGTAATACCTATTAAATTGAGGTCATCGAAAAATCCCCAAACAATCACAACTACTGCAATTAGTAATAAGACAGTCAGAGTGTAAATACCAACATGATCCGTGAGTGCTAGAGTAAGCATGGCCAATGAGGCGAAGATTCGAAGTGTGATATTTGCCCACTTGAAATTATACGATGAGAACCGAATTTTTGCAGTTTCATAAATGACAATTGTAAAGCAGGTGAAGCTGAAATAGAATAGAATTTCTTCAAGTGGAATGTTGATCAAATGAATACCAACTAACTTAGATCTGTTGAAACCAATAACTCCAAAATGAACTAATACAATACTTAGCGAACTTGTTGCAAGCATTAATATAGATGCAGTCATAGCTGTTGGAGCTAGAATGGTGGATAGTCGTTTTCTGAAAACAATGATGGCTAAGGCAGAAAAACCTATTAGGATAAGATCTATGAGTAGATAAAGGCTCACACTCTTCAGTTAACTTTTCTTGTAGTTCTTAACCTGCTCAAAAATAATCTTGAACCAAATGGTATAGTTTTCGGGATGCTTTTCCATGTCAAGCTCAATTTCAGACATTGGAGAATATCGCCAAGAATCAACTTCTAATTTGTTTGGAACCGGAGCATCATTATAGTGCCCAATCAAAACATGATCTAATTCATGTTCAGTTAGGTCATTGTCTAATTTCGCTTCATAGATGAAGCAGAAGGTATCTTCAAGTTCGGCAGTAAATCCCATCTCTTCAATAAGTCTTCTTTTTCCAGCAATTATGGGAGTTTCATCGATTCTTGGATGACTACAGCAAGTATTTGTCCAAAGACCACCAGAGTGATATTTTGAAAGTGCCCGTCTTTGCAATAACAATTCACCGGCATCATTAAAAACAAAAACAGAAAATGCTCTATGGAGGAGTCCTTTTTCATGCGCCTCCATTTTCTCCATCGTGCCAAGAGAATTATCTTCAGTATCAACAAGTACTACTTTATCCATATATCATTTTTATTCACACAAAAATGGCAAAGAAAAAATGAATTATGGCTATTCGGTCAATAGAATTATCTTTGAGACGTATAACTCACATGAAAGAGAAAAAAATTGAAGATTGGTTAAAGAAGAAACGGGATCGACGTCTAAAAATGACACCCGAAGAGATCTTTGATGGGATACGATCCAATGACGTCACAGCTCTGAGTGCAGGAATCACTCTGCTTGAGAGCCAAAATCCTGCGCATCGGTTGTTAGCCAATGAATTAATTAAACTATGCCTGCCGTATAGTGGAAAATCTATCCGTGTAGGTATAACTGGAGTTCCTGGTGTAGGTAAGAGCACCTTTATTGAAGCCTTTGGCAAGGAACTTTCGGATAAAGGAGAGAAAATTGCAGTACTTGCCATTGATCCGTCTAGTGGAGTTTCAGGTGGCAGTATTTTAGGCGATAAGACACGAATGAATGAGCTATCGATTACAGATAATGTTTTCATACGACCATCGGCAGCAGGAAGAACCTTAGGTGGTGTCGCACGTGCAACTCGCGAGAGCATTATTCTCTGCGAAGCAGCAGGCTTCAATTATATTCTCATAGAGACTGTTGGAGTAGGCCAATCCGAGGTTATGGTAAAATCAATGGTAGATTTTTTCCTATTGTTGATGCTTTCGGGTGCTGGAGATGAATTACAAGGGATTAAAAAGGGGATCATGGAAATGGCGGATGCTCTTCTTATTACGAAAGCGGATGGAGATAATATTATCAAATCAAAAAGTGCCGCCCGTGAGTATAAAAATGCTTTGCACCTGTTTCCTGCAAATAGGAATGAGTGGATTCCAAGGGTATTTACGTGCAGCGCAATTACTGGCGAGAATATAGATGAAGTAATTAAACTAATCGATTCATTTAAAAATCATGTAACCATCAACGGCTCGTTCGTTTCTAATCGGAAAGAGCAGGATACGCAATGGTTAAATGAGACGATCGAAGAGTTAATCTTAAACGATTATTATTCCGATGATGCCATTCAATTAGCTTTGTCAGAAATAGAAAAACAAGTGCTCGAGGGAAAGCTAACTTCATTTCAAGGGGCAGAACAAATACACCAAATTTATCTTAAGAAAAATGGGAAGATTTAGAGTTGAATCGTTTAAAATAGACGGTGATTACATCGAGCTAATACAATTATTGAAAGCTACTGGATTAGCGCAAACTGGTGGGCACGCCAAAATGATTGTTTCAGATGGTGATGTACTCAGAAATGGTGAAGTTGAGCTGCGGAAAAGAGCAAAACTGATTCCAGGAGATAAGATTGAAGTTGGAGATAATGTATTTAATCTAGAATAATTCCTGAAGCTCTTTTTTAAGTACTTCAGTTGCAATTTCAGAAGGTAGTTTTCCTACTTCGCCAACGATTTCGAATATTTTCGACGACAAATCAAGTGCCATTGAAGTTGGCTCCATTTGCTTTCCTGCAAGGTGTATGATTTTTAAGGTTTCTTCTTTTGATTGTTTGACTAATTCCCAAGCTGCTGGAGATACAAATAGTTGTTGAGCGATATTATGCTCGTACTCTTCACGGATCGCATCAAGAAGCTTCACTTGCATTGCCATTGCAGGAAGCCCTGGATTCTGCATACGCATTACTAGACTGTTCGGATGAATTCGTTCCATAAGTAGTACTGATCGTTGATATGCTTCAGCACGCGATGGCAAAAAGAATTTTTGACGCTCTCTTTTTAACTCTATATGCGCTGCACGCAATTCTTTCTCTCCAGATTTCTTAAGAAAAAAATAAGCCATCAGAATAACTGCAGCCGCTGGAACGATAATTAAAACTACTTGGAGGATCAAATTTGTCATAGATATCAGTTGTTGAATACAAAGATAGAATTCTATCTTGTTCAAAAGTAACATCGAAGGCTCATTTTACTTTCCATGAAAACCTTATTTTAGCCAATAATTGATTTGATTTAAATGACACCTGGACTAATTATTACTGTACTCATTGGCTATTTTCTAGTATTGATAGCTATCTCTTTCCTTACATCGAAAAAGGCAGATAATGATTCGTTTTTTAAAGGGAATCGAGAGTCTCCGTGGTATGTGGTGTCATTTGGTATGATCGGGGCGTCCTTGAGCGGTGTGACATTTATTTCAATACCAGGTTGGGTTGGTAATGGCGCAAACCAATTTAGCTACATGCAAGCCGTACTTGGTTATTTAGTTGGTTATTTCATTGTTGCCTATGTGCTTCTTCCGCTCTTTTATCGGATGAATGTAACATCAATCTACGAGTACTTAAAGGATCGCTTCGGATTCTGGAGCTATAAGACAGGTGCGTTGTTTTTTATGATATCGCGTATAATTGGAGCATCAGTGCGACTGCTATTAGTTGCAAACGTGCTTCAATCCATTCTGTTCGATGAGTGGGGTATACCATTTGAGGTAACTGTTGTAATATCAATTTTATTGATCTGGATTTATACAAGTCGTGGCGGAATAAAAACAATTGTCTGGACGGATACGTTGCAGACTTCGGTTATGCTGGCTTCGGTTATTATGACGGTGTGGTTTGTTAGTGATGCGCTTGATTTATCATCAGGGAAAGGACTTGTTGGTGCCGTTAGTGATTCAAAATATTCTCAGATTTTCTTCTTTGATGATTTCATGAGTAAAAATCATTTCTTGAAACACTTCTTTGGAGGTATGTTTATTACTATCGGGATGACTGGATTGGATCAGGATATGATGCAAAAGAACCTGAGTTGTAAAAATGTCAAGGAGGCGAAGAAGAATATGATTAGTATGGCATTCGTTCTAGTAGCTGTTAATCTTGTGTTTCTAGTGCTAGGAGCGCTGTTATACATGTACGCAGAAACTAAACTTCCTGAAGTAGCTTCCGCAATAGCTGCTAAGGATATGGGGGCTGATTTGTTATTCTCATCTGTTGCATTAAGCGATGGTGTTGGCCCCGTTATCGGAGTGCTATTTCTGTTAGGACTTATCGCAGCAGCATATTCAAGTGCAGATTCGGCATTAACTTCATTGACCACTTCATTTTCGATCGATTTCTTAGGGTTGAAGGAGAAACAGAAGGCGGAGCAAGAGAGGACGCGTAGAACTGTTCATGTTGCCATGTCGGTTGTATTAATTTTAGTGGTGATACTTCTCGAGAGAACAACGGACAGCTCGGCAATCGGATTGCTTATGACGTTTGCAGGATTCACATACGGACCGTTAATTGGGATGTTTTTCTTTGGCATAATCATGAAGAGAGCTGTAAAAGATAAAATTGTACCACTTATTTGTATTATTTCAATGGTTGGAACGTTCTTCCTATGGTACTTCTCTTTTGGAGGCCCTGGGGTTGAAGAGGGACAGCCAGGAATCTTTGGAATGTACGCAATCGGTTTTGAGTTGATTATTATGAACTCAATAATTACTTTTATTGGACTTGCAGTTGCATCGACAAAGCTGTCTGCACTAAATGAATTAGATCAAGCTACAGAATGAAAATTTGCCTTCACGATAACGAGAAACAAAAAGACTTTTATCCATTAACACTTACGCGTCCGGTAGGGAATCTCAGAATGGGGATTTTTACGAATGATGAGCGATGGAAATTCCTTTCTTCTGAGCTTGAAATCTCCTGGGGAAGTGAACTGACGTCAATTTCGAAAAAGTTTAACTCAGATACTTCTGCAGTGCAAGTGAATGGATGCGTCATAGCAAGTAAAGACTTGCTGAATGCCCTGATTACCCTTCCTGCAAACTCAACACTGAAAAATGGAAATCTTTGGTTAGCCACTAGTGGTGCAGGAGAGGAGCAAATAGAATATGCCGGTGATGACCTAGTCTCAATTGAGCATAGATGGCATTTGTATCAAAAGAATGGTGAGGTGCTTAGCGCTGACTTTGATCTGATTCAAGAGAATGCAACTTCACGACAATTGTCCGCATCAAATACAATAATTGGTGATCCAAATATGATCTTTCTTGAAGAAGGAGCGAAGGTAGAGGCAGCAATATTAAATACAACTTCTGGCCCAATCTATATTGGTGAGAATGCAGAGATAATGGAAGGTTCCATAGTGAGAGGGCCATTGGCTATGTGCAGTAATAGTGCGCTGAAGTTAGGTGCAAAGATATATGGACCAACGACACTCGGGCCGCACTGTAAAGTAGGAGGAGAGGTGAACAATTCAATTTTGTATGCCTACTCTAATAAAGGGCATGATGGATTCTTGGGTAATTCACTTGTTGGAGAGTGGTGCAATCTAGGAGCGGATACCAACACATCCAACTTGAAGAATAATTACGGGATGGTGAAAAGTCATTCATATGCTACTGGAAAACAAGAGGATACTAATACTCAGTTCATGGGTTTGGTGATGGGGGATCATTCCAAATGTGGTATTAATACGATGTTCAATACTGCAACGGTCGTTGGTGTTTCTAGTAACGTGTTTGGCGCCGAATTCCCACCGAAGTTTATCGATTCATTTTTTTGGGGATCTCAAGAAGAAAAGTATGACTTTGATCGAGCCCTGATCAGTGCAAACAACATGATGAAACGTCGTGGTTTAACGCTTACAGATGACGAAATTGCCATCTTAAGACATATTTCTGACAATTAGCACGACAAAATAGCAGTCCTTCTGGACTGGCACATCCTTTGAGCAAAGAGGTTTCAGAGTATAGTCAATACAAAAGCATGTTTATAATCATGTTTTATGACAGATTGACTGAATTTGACGATTCACAAAAATGATCGTCCATAGATTAACTTTATGAGTGACAAATTTGAAAAAGATATACTGAGTTTTACATCAGAGATAGAAGCTGATGCAGAATTCATTCCATTGATTACAGCTGAAGAAGAGGAAAGCATGAACAAGCAAAAGTTCCCAGATGAACTTGCTATTCTTCCGCTTCGAAATAACGTACTCTTTCCGGGAGTGGTTATTCCAATTACGGTTGGACGTGACAAGTCAATTAAGCTAATACAAGATGCTAACAAAGGATCCAAGATCATTGGAGTTGTAGCTCAAAAAGACGCTCAAAATGAGCGCCCTGAATTTGTTGATATGAATGACGTCGGTACTGTGGCACAAATCATTCGCGTGCTAAAAATGCCCGATGGTAGCTCAACAGTGATTATCCAAGGGAAGCGTCGTTTTGAGATGGCTCATCCTACGGAGACGGAGCCTTACATGAAGGCAAAAGTCAAAATGTTGGAAGAGCCTAAGGTGGACGAAACGAATGCGGAGATCAAAGTAATGTTCAAGTCCATAAAGGATTTAGCACTTCAAATTATTGAAGAAAGTCCGAACATACCATCAGAAGCCTCTTTTGCAATAGGTAATATTGATAGTCCAACGTTCCTAGTGAACTTCGTCTCATCGAATATGAATGCAGACGTTCAAAAGAAGCAAGGAATTCTTGAGGAGCTTGATATTCGCAAGCGTGTGATGATGGTATTAGAACATCTTACTCTTGAGGTACAGATGCTCGAAATGCGCAATGATATTCAATCAAAGGTCCGCAAAGATATGGACCGTCAGCAGCGTGAATATTTTCTTCAGCAGCAAATGAAGACGATTCAAGATGAATTAGGCGATAATCCGCAAGAACAGGATGTCGCAGAAATGAAGAAACGTGCGAAGGATAAGAAGTGGGATGAGGTAGTTGAGAAACTATTCTACAAGGAGCTCGATAAACTTGGTAGAATGAATCCGCAGGGAGCTGAATATACGGTTCAACTAAATTACCTCGATTTGATGCTAGATTTACCTTGGGGTGAATTTTCAGATGATAATCTTGACCTGAAGCGAGCACGAAAAATACTCGAACGAGATCATTACGGTCTTGAGAAAGTTAAAGAGCGCATCTTAGAATATTTAGCAGTTCTGAAGTTGAAAGGGAACATGAAATCACCAATCTTGTGTTTTTATGGACCTCCAGGAGTTGGTAAGACTTCTTTAGGTAGATCAATCGCTGAAGCTTTGGGGAGAAAGTACATTCGTATGTCCCTAGGTGGATTACACGATGAATCTGAAATTCGCGGCCACCGTAAGACATATATCGGAGCAATGCCAGGAAGAGTTATCCAGAGCATTAAAAAAGCAGAGAGTAGCAACCCCGTATTTGTTCTTGATGAGATTGATAAGACAGGACGAGGAACACATGGTGATCCATCATCTGCACTTTTGGAAGTACTAGATCCTGAGCAAAATCATGAGTTTTACGATAATTACATCGAAACAGAATATGACTTATCAAGAGTGATGTTCATCGCCACAGCAAATAACCTTGGGACTATACAGGGACCGCTTAGAGATCGTATGGAGATTATTGAGGTGAATGGATATACAATCGAGGAGAAAGTTGAAATTGCAAAGCGTCACTTGCTTCCGAAGCAAATCAAAGAGCACGGAATCACGAAAAAAGATATTTCGATTGACAAGAAGACGCTTGAAAAAGTGGTTGAGGAATACACAAACGAATCTGGAGTTCGTGGTTTGGATAAAATGGTCGCAAAAGTTGTTCGTAACAGAGCACGTCAAATTGCAATGGAGGAGAAGTATATAGCGAAAGTGACTTCTGCTGATTTATTCGATATTCTAGGAGCGGGAATAGGACGTACGAAGTACAATAACAACGATGTAGCTGGTGTAGTTACTGGATTAGCTTGGACAAGTGTAGGTGGCGATATCTTATTCATTGAATCATCAATAACAAAGGGGAAAGGAAAGTTAACGCTAACTGGCAACCTTGGTGATGTGATGAAGGAATCAGCGGTGATCGCCTTAGAGTACCTGAAAGCTCACAGTGATTTAATTAATCTAGATCAAGTAGTATTTGACGCTCACAATATTCATGTACACGTTCCCGAAGGTGCTACCCCAAAGGATGGACCAAGCGCCGGAATTACGATGCTGACGTCATTGGCTTCTGTCTTTACGCAAAGAAAGGTAAAGAAGAACCTTGCTATGACTGGAGAGATAACGCTAAGAGGCGATGTGTTGCCAGTAGGAGGGATCAAAGAGAAAATTCTCGCAGCCAAGAGAGCTAAGATCAAGGAGATTATTCTTTGTGAAAAGAATCGTAAGGATATTGATGAGATTAAAGCTGATTACCTGAAAGGATTGACATTTCATTATGTTAGCAGAATGGATGAGGTCTTGGATATCGCATTGACAAAACTGAAGGTTAAAAATCCAATTACTATTGGTTAGTAGAATAAATTGATAAAAAAAAGACTCGCTATTTGCGGGTCTTTTTCATTTTTAAGCTAATTGTATTCTTCGAAATTTCTTCACCATCTGTTCTTCTAGCATTAAAGTAGAAGTGCTTCTCTGTGGCTTTTAGTCGGAAGCTATTGTCTCCCTCATGCCAATGTCGATTATACATTCTTAATACCAAGGAGTCTTCTGATAGATCCGCAATCTTGTGGAAGGTCTCCCATTTATAGCAATGGCTCGTATCTATAAGTTAATCATTTCTTAGACTCCATTCTCCATCAGAATCTAGGACATCAGTTTTAATGAACATTATGGTGTCATTAGCTTGATCCCAAGTATGCTTCATTAATAGCGCTTCTACCTTTTTCGATTTGACCAATCGAAACGGAGCTAATGAGAATTATAACTATCGTCAAATAGATCTTCATGTTGATTAAATATAAGTGATGGCCCTATGTTCCGAAAAAAAAAGCCTTAAGACCGAACGTTCTTAGGCTTTTTTAACCAATTAAGTAGGATTAAATTTTTTATGAAAACGAGTTCCTAGCTCTATCTTCCATAATTCCTTTTTTAAGACAATACGAGCTACGGAGCCATCCTGACCTTCAGCTTCAAGTACCAATTTTGATTCCGAATGTTCTTTAACTATAAAGCCGATTTCATCTCCGAAGGCATCTATTAATACCAAATTGAGTTCAGCGTCATATGACCATCCTGATGCACTTGGTGAACGATCTGCCTCTCCTAGAATAATAACATCATCCTTCCGGAACTCCATCCATGGAGCCTTGTCTTCTGAGTCAAACTCTTCTATTGACCCCGCCATTTCCATTGATTGGACATACCATTTTCCGAGAAACTCTGATTTCGTTGTTGCAGAAACTGAGAGCATTCCTACGAAAAGGAGTGTGACTAGAAAGATTGATTTATTTATTCATATCCTGTGTTTTTTCTATAGTCCTTTGTAAACTCCATGTTGAATTGTACACCCATTCAAGTTCTGAGTTTTGTATGTTGCACTTGACATTGTTCGCTTGAAAATATCAGCCCAATCAGCATTCCCTGTTGCAGTGTAACTAACTTCTTTATCAATTGCACTGAAGAATGCATTTAAGAAATAGCCACCGCTTACGCGTGAGCCACAAGCTGTTTCATTCGGTTGTGCCGCTGCGGCAATAATGTTTCCTCTTGATTCAAAAAATAGTTTTCTCAAGCGATCTTTATCACCTCGCGTATAAGTTCGGGAAGCCAATCCGCCACCACCATCTCTGCTGGTAACTCCGAGGTCATCATTACAACAATCTCCAAGAACAAGGTTCAATCGAGCACCTTTCTTCACAATCATGTCGTACACAGTCTCGAGATTATACGAGTTGGAATTTTCGGGAGAATCGTAGCGTGAGTAGAAGAGGGCCATTTGTGGAAACCTCGAAGTCTGATTAGACCATCTGTATCCATGTCCAGTATAAACGAAAACAACGATATCATTAGGTTTCACATCTATTCGGTTAATGGCGGAAGTAACATTCGATTTACTCAAATTAGTTCCATCTATTGTGTGTTTCAATAGATCAATCCCGAGTCCTTCTGTAATATCATCAAATTCATCATGGATAATATCGCGATCCACGGCGCAACTTGCTCCAATGTCAGGAACCTGCGTATTCGCCACCGTAATTAGGTGCATTCTAGGAATTGCAGTAATTGATGGGTTTGCAGCAGTAACTGTAGTACTTTGCGGATTGGTAGTGTGTGATATGGTATTATTTGATCCACCAGTTGTTGACGCTGTCCCGGTAAAGTTTAAGTAGTGATTTGTTGATGTTTCTTCGTACTTGTAGATTGCTTCTGAAATTGAATAACCTTCATCCCATTTTTCAGCTACGAATGGTTTTGGGAAATCATCTCCAGAATCATAGGATTGACGTAACTCAAGTCCCTTGGTAAGAATTACAACCCACTCATCACCGTACGCCATAGTTGAAACGTCATATCCATCTGCCCAACCAGTCCTTATTTCATCCGCAGGGAATTCAGCTCCTGCACGAATTCGCTGAACTGAATTATTTGTTGGATCGTCAGAAAGAACTATTGCCCAGTGGCCAGCACCATATGCAATTGATGTAAATGAATACGGTCCATTCTTCCACTGCTCATCGAGCCATTCTTTCGGCCATTTTTTTGACACTGAGTAAATCTGTTTTGTATATCCCGTGTTAGTTGACATAACTACGGCCCAAGTACCATCGCCATAAGCCACTTCGGTAATCATTTTATCGTCATCCCATTTCTTCTCGATCCATTCATTTGGCCATTTGGCACCATTGCTCCATGATTGAAGGTCGTAACCACTCTGCTTCGACATTGTTACTAGCCACAAGCCATTTCCATAGCTAACATCTGTAATTGACTTATCATCGGCCCAATATTCTTTAATCTTTTCTTTTGGGAACTCATAGCGAGTTACCCATGATTGTTCGCCAAAACCAGTACCTTGCGACATTACTACTCTCCATTCACCGTCATCATTACTACCGTTAACACCTGCAACATCTGTTACATTTGAAGGGTTATATGAAAGCATGATATTGTACATTTGGTCACTTCTATCGAAGTAATTAAATGCAAATTGTTCTGTGAAATCAGTTTCTGGATCTAGCTGCTTCCATGTCATTTCGTTGAGCATGTCTGATGCATTATCTGATGCCCAGCCATTATCATCGATAGCATAGTAATCTTGCCATTCACCTGAACCATGTGAATAGAACATGAAATTATCGGCAGAATAACCACCTTCAGGTCCATAAACGATTGTTGCATCTTCACCATCAATTAAATATACATCGTCACCACTCGGATCTTTAATTATTTCAGCCGTAGCCTTAAATTCTGCAACTTTGTAGACGTCCGCAAGCTTATAACGAGTCCTCACAAGAATATCATTATCGTCATAAAAAATGACTAGAGCATTGTAGAGAACTCCGTCCGCTCTCCAAGTCCCTTCATAGAAGGATTGAGATTTAGCCCCTTGAGAAATAAACAGTATGAAAACGAGTGCAATTAATCGAAGTGTATTCTTCATATGTGAATGAATTTTTGGTGTTGCTAATTTAGCGATTTTTTCAATTTAGACAGGTGTTTTTACGTTGCGAAATTCGCAAATATGAATTATTCAGTTTTGGTAATCAATCATATAAGGACATGATTTGTTTCCATCTTTGTATCAAATCAGATTAGTCGATGAGACTTCTAAACGTGATATTATTTATTTTTTGCTTTATTTCTAGCTTCTCGAACGCACAGGTGGATACTATCGACTCTAGCAAGATGGAGCTGCAATCAGAAAGAAATATGTTCTAGTTGATAAATGGCGTCTTGATATGGCTCTATAGCCAATAAAGTGCAACGAAAAGAACCGTACTCAATAAACTAAATTAAATACGGCTCTACAACGAATCAACTTCCTGGTTTTACTTCCTTTCTGGTTTGCGTAGCATTCTTGCTACAATGAACCCAATCAGCAATCCACCGATAGCGAATAGCGATATGAATCCAATTGAAGTTGATTCACTTGTCTTAGTATGATTTTTTAAGGTAATGACAGCCTTATGAAAAGTAACAGCAAGAAAAAAGCGACTCCGTAGGTCGAAGTCGCTTTGAATGTTCAAGTTATTTCAGTTTAATCTTCCTTCCAAGTCTCATCTTTTCCTCTGATATAAGGAATGTTAGCAGCCTTAAGTTTATCTTCAATAGCTCTTGTTTTCACGATCATGGCATTGAGTGATTTTCTGAATTCGCTATATTCTTCCTCAGCAATCTTCTTATTCAAGCGATGCGTTTTTGTAACTCCTGCTCTGTTGCTGTTGATTTGATAATCAACCATTCCGATTCTACCAGATATACTAGGAACTGTCTCAAATTCATGAGATGAACGTATTCCGTCTCCCCATAATACTGCACTAGCTGTATGGTAGTCAGTTTTGATTGACTCAACTTCGGTCAATAAATTCAGATCTGTTCCGGGATACTTCTTGATGGCCATCTCGATGTATTTTAGCTTATCATTAAGTTCTCCCATCAGCTTCCCAGAGCCAGCGATTTGGCGTGAAGTTTCGGCAACATCTTTTCTGAATTGAATAAGCTCTGCTACATCTGAATTTGGTAATGCTCGATTGTCTAGAGATTTTACGATGAATTCCGTTTTAGATATGAGTGAAGCTGTTGCTCCTTCTTTGAGAGTTAAAATTTCTACAGAATATTGACCTGGAGCTACTAGATACCCATCGTCTGCGCTAGAATAACGACCTACTTTAGGTTCCTTCAACCGAATAGGTGAAGTAGTTTGTGTCTTTAGATTCCAGTTAATTCTGTTGATTCCTTTCGATGGTTTAGTAATTAATCGCTTAATTTCTTTCCCTTGTGAATCACGTATGATCCAAACTAGTTGTTTGCTATCTTCTAATTTTTCTGCGGTAAGTGTTTCAAAAGATGGGTAGTCAACGGCTTCTCCTTCTTTTTCTTTCTTTTCTTGAGCTTTGATACGCGCATCCTTCATTGATTTCTCAGTCTCTTTAATATACAATGAGAAAGTTGCACCAAATGCTGGATTGTCTGCATGCCACATATTAGCACCTTGTGATCCAACACCAGATAGCCCAAGTGGAGCTGCAGGGATGTATACTAATGCATCCTTAATGGGGAAAAGGTGAGCTTCTTTGTCAAGAATATCTTTTGAAACATTTCTGAGTGGTGTGTAGTTATCCAATACATAGAATCCACGACCGAAAGTCCCTGCAACCAAATCGCTTTCACGTTTCTGAATGTCAAGATCGTAAACCGCAATGGTTGGTAGTCCAGCTAATTTAGTCCAAGATGATCCTCCATCGTTTGAGAAAAAGGCTCCAAATTCAGTACCTACGAAAAGTAAGTTTGGATCAACGTGGTCCTGACGGATCGCAAATGCAGATCCTCTTTCTGGAAGGTTACTTGAAATTGATGTCCAAGTTTTACCTTTATCAGTACTCTTAAGAACGTAAGGTTTAAAATCACCTGCACGATGATTGTTGAATACGGCAAAGACAACATTCGCATCATGCACACTTGCAGTAATCATGTTGACACGAGTGTTTTTAGGCACACCGGGGAATGTCCCTAATTTTGACCAAGAACCACCATCATCCGCAGAAGTTTGGATTAATCCATCATCAGTACCTGCATAAAGCAACCCTGTAGTTATTGGAGATTCATCAAGTGCAACAATGTTGCCATAGATAGTCGTAGATTTATTTTTCATGACAGCATCCATAGACCAGACTTGATCCATAACTTCCAGTTTATTTCTGTCCATCTGTTGAGATAAATCAGGTGATATTACATCCCAATCATCTCCTCGGTTAGAACTTCTGAAAAGTTTATTTGCAGCAAAGTAGATCCTCTTAGGATCATGGGGTGAGATAAGAAGCGGCGCATCCCAGTTCCATCTATAAGCATCCTCTCCCTTACCAGGCATAGGTTGGATCGGTGTTTTTTCGCCAGAAGATTTATCATAGCGCACCAGCCAACCGTATTGAGCTTGAGCGTATGCGATGTTTGGATTTGTTGGATCAATTGCAGATTCGAAGCCGTCACCTCCATTTGTGATAAACCAATCTGAATTAAGTATTCCTGAGTTGTTCATCGTCGCAGATGGCCCACCCATTGAGTTGTTGTCCTGTGTTCCTCCGTAGATATTGTAGAACGGTTCTGCATTGTCCGTCGCAACTTTATAGAATTGAATAATTGGTAGATTATCATAGTACCTCCAATCCTTTGCATGATTGTAGGTTTCATAAATACCTCCATCACAACCGACAATCCAGTGATTCGGATCATTTGGGTTAATCCAAATGCAGTGATTATCAACATGTTTTTTAGATTCTCCCGTTCTCTTAAATGTTTTCCCCCCATCCTCGGTATGGTGAAGCCAAGTATTCATTGAGAACACTTTGTCTACATCTGTTAAATCACAAATAATCTCTTGATAGTAGTTACCACTTGTCTTGTAGCCAGACATCTTACTCCAGTTCTCGCCACCATTTGTAGATCTGTAGAAACCAGCTTTGTCACCACGTGCCTCAACGATAGCGTAAACATATGATGGATTTACAGGTGAAACGGCAATGCCAATTCTTCCCATTTTTCCTTCGGGTAATCCTTTGTTAATTTCTTTCCAAGTTTCACCTCCATTCGTAGATTTATACATTCCAGACTCTGGACCTCCTCCAATGTAAGTCCATTCACGTCTTCGACGCTGATGCGCTGCAGCGTAAAGTATATTTGGATTACTAGGGTCAATGGCGATTTCTGCAATTCCTGTATGTTCGGAGATTTCTAAAGTTTGCTTCCAAGTTTCACCTCCATCCGTAGATTTGTAAACACCTCGTTCACCACCTTTACTCCATACCGGACCGTAAGCGGCAACCCAAATTGTATTTTCGTCCGTAGGATGAACGATTATCTTTCCAATGTGCTCGGAAGTTTTCAAGCCCATGTTCTTGAAGGATTTACCTCCATCCATCGATTTGTAAACACCATCACCATAAGCCACAGATCGCTGATTGTTATTTTCACCGGACCCAACCCAAACAGTATTCGAATTGCTTGGAGCCAGAGTGACACAACCAATTGAATAAGAATCGTAATTATCGAAAATAGGAGAGAAGGAGGTTCCGTGGTTCATTGTTTTCCATACACCACCTGATGCAGCTGCCACATACCATATGTTATTGTTGTCTGGATGAACGGCTATATCTGCAATTCGACCAGAAGTAAGTGCGGGACCTACCATGCGAAATTTCAATCCTCCAATTGTTGAGGCTTCAACTGCTGCGTTAGTCGTTGTTTTGTCTTTTTTGCGCTGAGCATATACTCCAACCGAGGAGATTACAAAAAGAGATAAAATTAATATCGATTTCATAGTTTCATAATTAGATGTGCAAAATAACGATTCCCATCGAGTTAATCTATACATAATGGTAGAAGGAATTGATCTCCTATAGACGGTACTAAGCTAGGGTAGAAATATTATATATAAAACTTTCAATAAATATTGAAAGTTTTATATATTCGCGCTATGGAATTACAACAAGCACATCAAGAATTTATACAATTGTGGGGGAATTTTGGCTCGCAATGGGGTATAAACAGGACAATGGCACAAGTTCATGCGCTTTTACTAACGAGCGAAGATGCACTTAGTACAGATGAAATAATGGAACAGCTATCTATTTCTAGGGGAGGGGCTAATAGCAACTTACGAGAATTAATGGTTTGGAATCTGATTTACAAGACTTCTTTTCCAGGTGATAGAAAGGAGTTTTTTGTGGCTGAGAAGGATATGTGGGAAGTAGCTAAACGTATCACTCGAGAACGAAAGCGAAGAGAAATAGAGCCATTGATGCATCATCTAGTTAGACTCAAAACAATAGATGAAAAAAATGTAGCTGCGGATAATTTTAAAGGAATAGTAACGGACATCGAAAGATTAGTAGGAAGAATGGACAAGGCATCCGAGACTTTGATGAAGATGGAAGAAAATGCCTTCTTCGGATCATTTTTGCGCTTGTTAAAATAATGGGAGTTTTTCTTTGACTAGAAAGTTTCAGCAATTATTGAAATTTATGGCGTCCATATTTAAACAGAAATTAGGAGATGAGTTCAAGCGATTACATCCCAAACTTCAACAACAGTTTAGTCTATCGAGCCATGATCAAATCGCATTTGTTGGCTTAGGAGTTATGGAGAAGGTGTGGAGAGGAAAATTCTATACAATGCCATTGCTTTATCTAGGAAGATTAAGAAATATCTTATTTCCGAACACGGGCGAAATGATTCCCTTTCCCTTTGAGAGTAATAATTACTTAGATAGTTATGGACGTGAATCAATGCCCAAGATACGGAAGTAAAAGCTCTCAAGTAGAATTTGTCGATTCATGAAGAGATAAGAGAGTAAACAATTACGATATGAAAAAGAAGAAGATAATTATTACAGCAGCAAATGGATTTCTTGGGAAAGAATTGGGTCTTTTCCTAAGGGAGAAATACGAGGTAATTGGATTAGTCCGATCATCCCATAATGAATTAGTAGATGGCTTGCGCTACGTGCAATGGGATGGTAAGAGCCTTGGTGATTGGCAACAGGAGTTCGAGGGGGCATTTGCAGTAATCAACATGGCAGGGCGCTCTGTAGATTGTCGATATAACGAAAAGAATAAGAATGACATCATCGAATCGCGAAGAGAAAGTACCATGGTTGTTGGTCAAGCAATAGATTTATGCGAGAATAAACCAAAGATTTGGATGAATGCAGCTAGTGCGACGATTTATCGACATTCGGAGGACAAGGCAATGGGAGAGGAGAGTATAGAGTTTGGTTCAGGATTTTCAGTCGATGTGTGTAAAATGTGGGAGAAGACATTCTTCGATTTCACATACAAAAACGTTCGGCAGTTAGCTCTCAGAACAACGATCGTTTTGGGGAAAAATGGAGGTGCTCTCCATCCAATGAGACAGCTAGCGAAATTTGGACTTGGTGGTAAACAAGGCAAGGGGACACAAATGTTTTCATGGATCCATATTCAGGATTTTTGTGAAGCCGTTCAATTTATGCTAGACGATTTGAATATGAGTGGTTTAGTAAATATGGCCGCGCCTGAGCCAGTAACAAACGCCGTTTTTATGAAGATGATGCGAAATGCTGTTGGTAGATCTTTTGGACTCCCAACACCGAAGTTTTTGCTTGAGCTGGGAGCTCGAATAATAAAAACAGAAACTGAATTAATCCTGAAGAGTCGATTCGTTATCCCTGAAAAGCTTCAATCTCATGGTTTTGAATTTGAATTCTCTTCAGCCGACAAGGCGTTAAAAGATCTAGTGTAGAATATCACGCAGTAAAAAGCTAGGATTATGGAATCAGAAAAGATTAAACTTCGGAACCGATACATTCTGGTGGCGATAGTGATGGGGGTATTAGTAGAGTGCATAATTGGTGTATATATTGGGTTGCTCAACTTTTAAGGGATGTATCTTGATTAAAGAAACATTATTAGATGATGAGACTACTTATGAAAGAAGCTTCAAAAGAAGTGTGAAAACTAAGATTTTCTGAACAGGATGCGAATATTGCCGAAGTTCACACTGTTATTGGTCTACAGAGTGTAACCTTTCTTGTTTTTTCTCGATATACATAAATAGGTACGGAATTTGTTTCCTGCTTACCGTTCAAACTTTTTATGTTGATCTGTATGAAAACA
Organism: Flavobacteriales bacterium UBA7325; assembly: GCA_002471375.1. Taxonomy (GTDB): domain Bacteria; phylum Bacteroidota; class Bacteroidia; order Flavobacteriales_D; family Crocinitomicaceae; genus UBA4466. Next base: position 62,996 of record DKPV01000025.1, on the reverse strand, counting down.
CTTTACATCGTTGCGCTGTTTATTGTAACAGCATTTTTTTCAAATTCACAAGAAGAAGCGGAAGCATGTATGCCCCCCTCAAAGAAAGCTACAAAATATATCAAGGCAGCCATCGCATCACCCGATGCAAGAACAGCAGCTTCAAATTTCAATTTAGCAATAGAGGAGGATGATGAAAACGCCACGGTCTATTATGAGCTAGCGATGTACACCTATGAAAATGGGATAAAGTATTACGAAAACAATCCCGATCCGAGACTTGGAGATAGAAGCTTTCAGAAGGCTGAAGCTATGTTTATTAAAACATTAGAGCTGTGTGATGATCATCATGCGAACTGTACTTATTACTTAGGTGTCATAAATTATACTCAAAAGGATGTCCCAACTGCGGTGGAGTGGTTTAAGAAGTTCAAAGAATATCAACATTCAGATACGGATCGATATCCTGATGATTTCACAAAGAAATTATCAGATGTGAACGAAGTTCTAGGCGATCTCGAGGCGGATGCTCAATTACAATCTGAGAAAGTGCCTTTCGAGCCTCAGATCGTGAAAAACGTGAGCACTAAGGATGATGAGTACTTCCCGATGATTACCCCAGATAATGAATTCATGTTTTACACGCGAAAATTAGATGTTGGTAATCAAGGAATTGTTTCTACAAATATTGTTGAGCAATTCACAAGCTCGAGAAGACCAGATGTATCTTCGGATTTTGATGGGGGAGCTAAATTGCCAATGCCATTCAATAAAGGAGATTTTAGAAGTTACGGTGCAGCTACGTTGTCTGTAGATAATAAAGAGATGATCTTCTGTGGTTGTAAAGATATTCAGGTAAGCGGCCAGGCTTATGTGAACTGTGACTTATACACTTCTAAATTTGTTACTTCAAATACTCGAGGACTAACTTACGAGTGGAGTGAGCCAGTAAACATGGGAGAGGGAATTAATGGTCAAGGACGTTGGGATGCACAGCCATCACTATCAGCAGATGGGAACACTTTGTATTACACGATTAACGGACCTAAGACACGTAATAACGATATCTATGTTGTCAAACGTAATGAAGATGGAACGTGGGGAGAGTCAAAACCTTTCGATGTTATTAATACGGCAGGTAAGGACAAAAGTCCATTCCTTCACCAAGATAGCGAGACGCTCTATTTCGTTTCTGAATGCTCCAAAGATCGATCAGGGATTGGAGGATTGGATATCTTTTACATCCGTGAAAAAGATGGCGTTTGGACTGAACCAAAGAATATTGGTTATCCTATTAACACAGAGGCTGATGAGTTAGGTTTATTTGTTTCTATTGATGGCGAGGTTGCTTATTATTCTTCGCATCAAGGAGGGAAATGGAATATCTACTCTTTTCCATTGTACGAAGAAGCACGCCCGCAGCCTGTAACAATCTTGAAAGGTGATTTGACCGATGATAACGGAGAGCCAGTAGGTGATGCGGAGATCGAAGTCGTATATGAAGGTTCTGATGAGGTGACTAAGGTGAAGGTGAATGGTGATGACGGTAAATTTGCTGTTATCATTAAAAAGGATACTCCCGGAGATGTTCTATTGACAGTAAAGAAGGAAGGCCATGCATTTGATGCACAGGTAATTAAGCAAGAAGAAATCAAGGAAAAGACAACGGTAAGTGAAGCAAAACTAAATGCACGTGAATTGAACCTTGGCAGTTCATACACGTTAGATGATATTTTGTATTCAACTGCTAGTTCATCGATGACGGGCAATTCGAAGTTCATATTGAAAGGCTTCGCGCGATATCTAAATCAGAATCCTCAATTAACAGTTATGATCCAGGGACACACGGATGACGAAGGGGATGCAGGACGGAATTTAAAACTCTCTGATGATCGAGCGAAGGGGGTTATGGCCTATCTTGTTTCTTTGGGCGTTGATAAGGGTAGATTACAAGCAAAAGGCTACGGAGAGACCATGTTTAAGGTTCCAAATAACTCTGCTGCGAATCGCGCGATTAATAGACGTACAGACTTCGTAATTCAAGGTATGTAAATTCGATTTTATTGTACATTTGCGGCCAAATTTGTCGCAATGGATCTAATTACAATTACTGACCTTATTGGTACGTTTGTTTTTGCTCTGTCAGGTGTTACAGTAGCAATTGAAAAGAAGTTCGATTTTTTCGGAACTATTATTCTTGCTTTTGTAACCGCCATCGGTGGCGGAACGTTAAGAGATTTGATGATTGGCTCAACACCTGTTTCTTGGCTCGATAGTAATTTGCATATCTATGTCATCTTCCTCACGATTCCCATCAGTTATTTTCTCCCTTTGTTTCTCCGTAAATTGCGAAAAGCATTTTTTCTATTTGATACTATTGGAATAGGAGTATTTACGATTCTTGGGATTCAGAAGTCCCTGGAAATTGGTTTGTCACCATTAGTTTCATTGATGATGGGTGTTATTTCTGCCGTTTTTGGAGGAGTAATTCGAGATGTACTATCTGGAGAAGTTCCGATAATTTTCAAAAAAGAAATTTATGCGTTCGCCTGTCTAGGAGGCGGTGTGCTTTTTCTTGGATTAGGCTATATTTCGGACATTCCTATTTTTAATATGATCTTTTCAATTTCGATGGTAGTTCTCATTAGACTGTTGTCAATTCGATATAAGTGGTCAATTCCTTTTAACCCGAGATAGTTCTAGAGCCACATGGTATAATTCAAACTGGCTAATTATAAATCTTCTTCGAGAAGTTAAGATCCACGAATCCTTCAATTCCAGGTACTGCTCCTTTGTCAGAGTATTGCCAATGAATGATGCAATCATCTTTTAGTCGAGATTCTTTTCTACTATAGCTTGCGATCCAAAACTCGTACCCATCAAATTTACCGCGAAACTTAGTCTTGTAGAAGTTATATGAAGTATAGATGATTGGTTTAGTTCCAGATTGATTCTCTACAATTCTCAACCATGACTGCATGCCTTCGATTAGTTTCCGGTCTGTTTCGCCCTCTGTTTCAGCGTCGAGAACAGGTGGTAGTGTGTTCGATGATGACGTATTCTTTAGAAAATGTCGAGCTTGCTTCTCAGCACTCATACTAGGCGTGAAGAAGTGGTAGGCGCCATGTTCTATATTAAGAGCGCTTAGATTATTACTGTATGCTTCCGCTAGTGGATCAACGAAACGAGTTCCTTCTGTGGATTTGTAATAGACGAATGAGATTGTTGAGGCAAGTGATTCTTCAAGTACTTCCCAGTCGATTTCATTTTGATAATGTGAAATATCGATTCCATGAGAGTTGAATCCTTCTGGAAGTTCTCGCAGGGTTATAGCTGATGGATTTCGATCAGAGAAGTGGAGATAGGATAAGTAAGCAGCGGTAATAACCGAGATGAGAATGAAAACCCATTTCAATCTTCTTTGTATTCTATTCTTTCTACCTCTTTTCAAATGCTTATAAAGCTAAAAAGTCCCAGCGATATGCTGAGACTTTTAGACAATATTGTGAATTACGACTAAGCGTAAGTTCTTTTCTCTTTAATACGAGCAGATTTACCTGTTCTTTCTCTGAAGTAGAAGATACGAGCTCTACGTACAGCACCTTTCTTGTTGATTTTGATGCTCTCAATGAATGGAGAAGCAATTGGGAAGATACGCTCAACACCAACGTTACCAGACATTTTACGAATCGTAAACGTCTCCGTCATTCCTGATCCTTTACGTTGTATCACAACTCCTTGGAATTGCTGAATACGTTCTTTAGATCCCTCTTTAATTTTGTATGATACAGTAATTGTATCTCCACTTTTGAAATCTGGAAGATTATTTGCTTCAATAATCTCTTTTTCAAGTTCTTTTATAAAATCCATGTCGCTATAATTCTAATTCTACCGCTTAAAACGGGGTGCAATATTACGAATAATATCCGATAACCCATGTTTATTCCCGGAATTTTTGACGAAAGTAGCGCATTTTTTTCAATTCATTGATAACATGCGGCGCCTCTCTCTGAATTATTCCTCTGTTTCCTTATCTGCTTGCTCGATTATTCAGTAGATTTGCGTAAAAACAGCAGATAATGTCAATTCACAAGGACGTAAAGAAAGTTACAACACATGTGCTTCAAAATATGAAGGACAATGGAGAGAAGATATCAATGCTTACCGGATATGATTATTCGATGGCAAGTATTATTGACAGCGCAGGCATCGATGTGATCTTAATAGGTGATTCAGCATCGAATGTAATGGCTGGACACGAAACAACGCTCCCAATTACGTTGAACGAGATGATTTATCATGCTTCTTCAGTTGTGCGCGCCGTTGATCGTGCACTTTGCGTTGTTGATATGCCTTTCGGGTCTTACCAAGGAAATTCAAAAGAAGCTCTTTCTAATGCAATTCGTATTATGAAGGAATCGGGTGGACATGCGGTCAAAATGGAAGGAGGAGAAGAGATTATAGAATCTATCAATCGTATTCTTTCTGCGGGTATACCGGTAATGGGGCACTTGGGACTTACGCCACAATCGATCTACAAGTTTGGTACTTATGTTGTTCGGGCGAATGAGGAAGAAGAGGCTCAAAGGCTTGTTGCGGATGCTAAACTACTCGAAGCTTCTGGTTGTTTCGCGATCGTGTTGGAGAAGATACCAGCAAAATTGGCATCAGAGGTAGCTAAAGCAGTAAAGATTCCAATTATCGGAATTGGTGCAGGGAATGGAGTAGATGGTCAGGTTCTTGTTGTTCATGATATGTTGGGTATCAATAATGAATTCAATCCTCGTTTTCTTAGAAAGTATGCAAACTTGCATGAGGATATGACGAATGCTTTCCATCGCTATATTGACGATGTGAAGTCAGGGGACTTCCCAAATGAGAAGGAGCAATATTAATTCCGACAGTTAGATGGCTGATCAGCAATCCTCCAATAGTCAAAAATCAAAAGTACAAAACCGATTCCCAGAGGTTTTACATGAAGATAATCATACAATTGTTGTCAATAAACGATCAGGTGACATTGTACAGGGAGATAAGACGGGTGATGAGCCATTGTCTGAGCAAATCAAACGCTTTTTAAAAAAAAAATATAGTAAGGAGGGAAATGTCTTTTGTGGAGTTGTCCATAGATTAGATAGACCTACAACTGGTGCGCTAGTATTCGCCAAAACAAGTAAGGCCATAGGAAGGCTTAATACTCAGTTTCGTGATAAACAAACGCGTAAAATTTACTGGGCAATTGTAGAAACGAAGCCAAAAAATAAATCTGGAAAGCTGTCCCACTACCTCAAGAAGAACGAAAAACAGAATAAGTCCTATGCGAGTGATTCTGAAACGAAGGGATCTAAATATGCTGTTTTAGAGTACAAACTTATAGCTTCATCAGATAAATACCATCTTCTCGAGGTCGAACTTGAAACTGGACGGCATCATCAAATCCGGTGTCAACTCGGCACCATCGGCTGCATAATTAAAGGTGATCTTAAGTATGGGGCCAAGCGATCGAATAAAGACGGTTCAATATGCCTCCATGCAAGAAGTCTGGCTTATACTCATCCCACAACGAAGGAGGAAATAAACGTGATTGCACCAGTACCTAAAGATCCGCTTTGGGAGTTTTTTGAGAAAAACGCCAAGTAAGCTAACTTAATTCACAGATCACTTATACCTGATTTCCTTTACGAATGGATTTACACTTTCAGAGGTGATAGTTTACGACTCTCTTATATCGATAACCCCTGCACCATCTGAAATATCAACTTGTGCTTGTACTGTATTTGATGATGAGTAGCATGGGAAAATTGTTGCTCAATTTCTAAGCGGAATTCCCACATTTCCTGTCGCCTTTTTTGTTCCCGATAATTGCTAGATTCGGCAAGCACCGGGTCTGGCTCACCAAGTATGGGAGCAGGACGTGAAATGCGCTTTTGATTCAGCTGATGAATACTTGCTTCTAAATCTCTTTCAGTTCATCGTTTTAATTTTATTTCACCTAAGTCACCACTATTTAGAGTTTGCTTTTGGAAGCATTAATACCCATCTTCTGTAATTCCAACCACAAAGACATTGTAAATGATGTTTCCATTGATAGGGGATTCAAATTTACCATCATTGAAATCGACCAATTGATAACTTCTCATTTTACTCGGAAAGAGGTAACCAAAAAGCTTGATGTACTTTTCGCTATTTTCGATCTCCAAGGCAAATGAATTGTAGACTAATGTCGTGGATTTACCATTTTCATTTATCACAACAGTTTGTCTCATTTCGGTGGCATTCTTCGTTATACTCTCGATGCGACTCTTAGCTTGGGTTTGGTTTTGATTAAGAAGTTTAGCGTCTTTCTCACGGAGTAACTGAGTAAAAGTAGGTTCTACTGGTCTGTATCGATCTGCATTATGCATTCCTGATTTTCTTACTGTAAAGTAAGCGGTACGGTTAAACTGTGAATACATTGCTGCTTCTGATGGAGTGTAAGTAGGAGATTGACGAATGGCACTGCTTGGTCCGTCGAGGTTCGTTTCCCAATTACGATCTTTCTTAGCTTCACTTCTCAAGGCCTGAACACCTTCAGTGTAGAATTTCTGAAGATTCTTCATGTGCGGATTATTCGGGTTCAAAGCTCCGATTTGTTCATACGCAAACTAATGAAAATCAGTATATCCCATCGCAGCAACTTCTCGATCGATTTCCGAGATGGGCTTTTGCAATTGCTTCGTGTATCTGGCCAATTCTCGTAAAGGTCTATCAACTCCGAAGAATCGGATCGAGCAGGCTTTACTTTGTTTGTGATCTTAGTCATGTGTGTCTTTTTATACAGATGTCTATTTAACGGAAAGGTAAACAATGTATTTTGTTTTTTTTTTCTGGCGCTGTTCATGCGAATCTGAAAATCCAAGGTTTGTGTAACAAATGGTACATTTAAATAGAAACGAGTATTTTACATTTGCTTTAATCTTTTAAAAATTAATTATGGATATGACAATTATAGATGTTCGCACTGTTGGCGAATTTATGGGAGGTAACGTTGCAGGGTCAGTGAATATTCCACTGGACGAGGTTGTTGCAAGAGAAGAGGAGATCATGGCGATGAGTCAGCCAGTTGTTTTCTGCTGTGCTAGCGGCAATAGAAGCGGACAGGCTGCGGGATATTTTAAATCGAAAGGTTTGGATTGTGAGAACGGCGGAGGCTGGATGGAAGTCAACCAACGATTGAACGCTTAACTATTTACTTTCTGGAGTTTACTTAATATTGTGTTAAATACCCTAAAGTGAATCGGTTACTGCTAAATATTTGTTAGTTTAAGTTACACTAAAACAAACGAAATGAAGAAGATTATTCTCAGTGCAAGTCTACTACTTATATGCACTTTCCTTGCAAATGCCTAATCAGTACATAAAGTAGATTATGCATCACAAGTGGGCTGGAAGAATAGTTCTAAAAAGAGTTTGATGTACTAGTTGCAACAATAAATTAAAACAAGGTCTAATCCCTTCTGTTAAAGCAGAAGGGATTTTTTGTTAACTATATTCTCATTTCGACATCTAGTACCAGAAACACTAAAAATATCTGTACTATGAATCAATTCCTCCTCTTCGTTTATTCGTTACTTTTTTCTTTTTTATGCTATTAACAGTCTCCCGAGAACTATACAGTTCACTTCGACACTGATAAACATCTATTAACGACATTTGAAGATTATAGATTAATAAGTTTTCTAGACGAATTGGATTATTCATCTATTACGAAAATTGAAATTAAAGGACATACTGATTCCGATAGGAGTAATCAGTATAATAAAGATCTAGCGGGTCGGCGTACTTCAAAAGTTATAGAGTATTTGACGAAAACCGAGTATGCAGCCGAATTTGATACGTCTTCTTTTGGCGAACATAGTCCTTTGAATTCAAATCTAGACGATACTGAGAAAAGCAAGAATCGAAGAGTTGACATAATGATATCATATTTACCGAAGCCAGAAGTCTTGATTCTTACACTTTTCACAGTATGATATTTGATGCGATCGATCCATTGTATACAGGAGCTTAGCTAGCTAAAGAAATTCATATCTATCTCGAAATAACATTTTTGAAGTGTCACGGTTTATACAGATCAAGCACATGACCGATTTTTTTCGTTCTAATGACAGCTAAATGGCATATTAGGATTTCAAAAGTGTCATGATTTAAGAATCTGTGATTCAGTACTATTTCGTATTTTCGTGGAGTGAACTCACTTATGAAATATATTCAAAGATCCTTCTTGAGTCTATTGGCATTGTTGCTATTTGTAAATATGTCTTTTGGGTTTGCCGTGGATTTCCACTATTGCGGTGGAGAATTCGATTCAATATCGTTTTTTGGAAATTCAGCGTCATGTAGCGCTGAGAGTTCTATGCGTAAAAACGTTGATAGAGCTCCAGGGTGTCTTGATAATACTCATAGTAAGGGAGATCAAATTGACTCAAAATCATGTTGTGAAAACTCTTCTTTTCTTCAAAATGAAGATATTAAGAATGATGCGGTTGACGATGTGTTTACGTTAGAAGAAATTGAACTGAACTCAGCAGATGGGTATTCATTCCAGCTAAATCTTACTTCAATAGATTCTGAAAATGAAACGTTTGGACAACCACCCGAAATTACGGATTGTCTTTTACCCGAATTTCTTCAAGTCTTCCTAATTTGATTGAACTCTGGAAACATCGGACGAAATTTTTATCAAATCAAAAAAGAATTAATATGAAATTTTTATCAATACTATCATTTTTATTTATCGCATCTGGATCCCTGAATGCACAAGTGAACGCTGAACTTAGAATTTATCACAAGTTAGGATCAGCACCGTTTCAACTGAACATAACGGCTACAAATAATAACGCGCAAGACTACGAAATCACAAGGTTGGAATATTACCTCTCACGTTTTACTGTAGTACATGACGGTGGACAGGAAACTGCAATTCACGATGATACAGTTGCGCTGATTGACGCAGCGAGTGGACTGTACTCAAGTATTCAATTAGGGAATATCAACATTACTAACGTAGAAGGAGTTAAGTTTCATGTTGGTGTGCATTCACCAGCAAACAATGAGAACCCTTCATTATATGCTCCATCGCACCCATTGGCTCCACAATCACCATCAATGCATTGGGGATGGGCTTCTGGTTATAGATTCTTGGCTTATGAAGGAATGGGAGGAGTTGGATTCTCGCAAATGTTCCAATTTCACGGACTATTTAACGCAAACTATTTTGAAACTTCAACTACAGCGACAGGTCAAACATTTGGATCTGATGTTGTTATAGCTGTTGATGCTGACTATGAGAAAGGTATGGAAAACATCGACGTTGATGCTGGTTTAATCGAGCACGGTGTTGACCAAGATGATTTGACGGCATTGGAGAATTTCAGAGATTTTGTTTTCTCATCAAGTACGGAAACAACAACTGCTGATCTTGATGTAGTTGATGAAAACGAATGGTCAATCTATCCTAATCCTTCGAATGGAGTTTTCTTTATGAGTTTCTCTTCGGACATGAATCTTGATTACGTTTCGGTAGTTAATCTGCTTGGACAAGAAATAGTATCGTTGCAGCTGTCTGACTTAGAGAATCTATCTTTCAAATTGACAGATTCTGGAGTTTACTTCGTTAATCTTATGGAAGGTGCGAATGTTTTGGATACGAAGCGTATTTTAAAACAATAGAGCCGTGAACAGAGCATTAATTGGATTATTTATTCTCTCGGGAGTAGTAATCTATTCGTGTACAAAAACGGAGCTTGGTAATGTTCAAGGTGTCAAGTACGATGCTACTGCATATTCATTGGAGTTCACAAATTTCACACTTCCTGCGGTAACATTGCCTGCAGATAACCCATTGACCGTAGAGAAAGTAAAGCTTGGTAGAATGCTATTCTATGAAACGATGCTTTCATCTGATGAATCGGTGAGTTGTGCAAGTTGTCATGTACAAAGCGATGGCTTCTCTGATCGTAACCGTTTTTCAGAGGGAGTAGGAGGTGCAACCGGTGGGCGCCAAGCAATGGCAATCTTTAATATGGCTTGGCATTCGAATCAGTTCTTTTGGGATGGTAGAATGGATCTGCTCAGAGATCAGTCTTTAGGACCAATTGAGAATCCTCTTGAAATGAACGAGACGCTTGAAAATGTAATCAATAAATTGTACACGAGTCAAGTATATAAAAACCAATTCATTCGTGCATTTGGCGATTTTGAAATAACTTCAGAAAGAATCTCGCTCGCTATGGAGGCATTCATGTTGTCGATTATCTCTGATGATTCTAAATACGATAGATATATAACTGGTAATGCGCAATTAACAGAAAGTGAGCAACGTGGAAGAGTATTGTTCTTTACAGACTACAACCCTTGGTTCCCTGAAAATTCGGGGGCAGATTGTATTCACTGTCATTCTGGAAATAACTTCGAGAACGACCTATACATGAACAACGGATTAGATTCTGACCTTGAATTTATAGACTTCGGAAGAGAGAACGCTACTAATTTGTTGACTGATCGAGCTAAGTTTAAAACGCCAACACTTCGAAATATTGAAGTTACTGGGCCATACATGCATGATGGTAGGTTTGAAACATTAGAAGAGGTTGTCGATCATTATAATAATGGGATTAAGGCTTCTTCTACCGTTGATCCAGCAATCCTTGCAACTCAATCTACAGGTTTGATGCTTGACGAACAAGATAAAATAGATCTTATTAACTTCCTCAAGACCCTAACGGATTATACTTATTTAAACAACCCAGACTATTCATCGCCATTTTAAGATGCTAATTAAATAAACATTGGTTATATGGATGGGAGATATGAACTTCTCCTGTCTCTTTTTTACTTTATGGAAAACTATTAATTATGAAAAAAATGATCCTATTTATTGCAGTCTCTTTATTAGTTACTGCCTGTGGAGAAAGCTCTGGAGTTCAACCGGGAGATACAACTGAGGAGTTTATGGTGTATGGCAATTGCGGTATGTGTAAAAAGACGATAGAAAGTTCACTAAGCGATGTTGACGGTGTTTCCGTTGCTGAGTGGGATGTCAAGTCAGATCAGATGACCGTGAGTTTTAATGCGGACAAGATTTCTCTAGATGATATTAAGCAGAAAATTGCAGATGTCGGTTATGATAGCGAATCACATCGAGCGAAGGATGCAGTTTACAATGAATTACATGGATGTTGTCAGTACGACAGGCCTTAAAAGTGGAGGGGTCTATACGATAGAGCTGCAAACTGAGAAAGGTTAGGTCTACAGAAATAGGATTGTAGTAATTTAATTTTCAATCCCATATGAGCTTGCTTACACGGAATTTATTTTTTACTGTTTTTGAAAATAGAGCTCAATCTGATCAATGAAAGCATTGTCGATAATTGAAGTTTTTACGGAGAATTCTTGATCTTTCACCCTTCTAACATCAATGTTTTGATTTGCAGAAATGTACGGACAGTTTAATGCTACCTGTTTAAGGGAGTCTACTGTTTCTCCAGGCCCTGAGTGGACCGTGAACGTATAAAGTTCGATGTTACTCTTTTTACGGACATGACGAATCGCGTTTGTTCGTAACAAAGAATTTGGGACATTGATTCGTTCGCCATCCCGGTTTATTACTAAGGACTGTGCGAAACCAATTCCTTTGATGGTACCAGAAAGATCATTGATTTCAATCGTTTCACCTTTCTTTACTTGTCCGCTGAGCTTAATAACCACCCCAGCAAAAACGTTCCCCCAAAATTTCCATCCCGTGAGTAGTCCAACGAGGACGAGGCTCAATGTAATGACAGCATTTACACGCAAAAGTTCTATGAATAAGAGCACTGCAAAGGCAATCCATACGATGAGTTGAACTTTCATCCATCGATCTGCCATTCTCATTCGATCATTGATCAGTGGAATGATATAGTTATTCAGGATGTAGAAACCAACGAACAGGATGCCGCCAAATGCAATAAGCACAAGCAGATAATATACGTTGATATCATTTGTGAAGTCCATGTCTTAATTTAAGAGTTTAATGTCTTTTAACCATTTCTCAATATACGGGCGAGCCGCTTTGTGCACAACATAAGTCGATGTAGAACGCTTGCTCAATAATTCTGATTTTTCAAGTTCCTTCAATGTTTCTATGACCCAATCATCTCCATTGAATAATCGTTCAATATGTTGAGATTTTATTCGACCATGTATTGTGACATGATAGAGTAGGGTCTTCCATTTTGGGTTTTCAATGTCTGGAAATATTACAGTCGCAGGTTTTCTTAAGAACAGGTCATCGTCTTTGGATGAATCGATATTTCCTATCCACATATTCAAAGTAGCTCCAACATTGCCTTTTGAGCGCGAATAGAGATCGCTGACGAACGAATCCGTTTTTTTCGACTCCATGCTTACCGTTTGATTTAAATAGGTCAAATCAACTACAGCAGTCTTATGACGAGCAAGTACAATTTCTTTGAGCTCTACCTTGCTTAATGGCGGAACAATTACTGTTGTAAGTAGTTGTTTTTCAATGGAAGACGTTTTACGAATGATATCGAAACTATGTATATTACATGAAAGGACGAAGTAATGATTCGCACCGAACTTCTCAATGAGCTCTACTATATAGTCGATTGCGGTACTTCCATTAGATGACTTTATCCACCATGTTTCAATATCATCGAAGATAACTGTAGTCTTGTTTTTTAATTGACTGAGAATGAATTCAGCGTTACCGTTCATTCCAAATGCATTTTGAAGAGCGACATTCACATCATTTCGATCGAAGGATTGCTGCTCAGGAGCCGAAATGTAAGTCTTAGATCGCTTTAAGTGAGTAGATGCTAGACTTTCAATAAAGAATGATTTACCTGAAGTTGCCTCTCCTAAAATCATAATGGCACCACAGACACCACTGTTTATGCGGTTAACACCATTGGTAACAGCATCGAGTTCCTTACTGCGGTATTTAGGATCGACATTCCCTAAATGACTTCCAGTGAAGATCTTTTTGTAGTAGAATGGAAGCGTTTCTTCAACGCTCTCATTGATCTTTAGGGCGCTTATGAAGTGATTTGTACGCTCAATGTTATTCAAGAAATGGCGGTGCTTCTCAATAAATTTGATACTATCTACGTCTCGCTTTCTCTGTAGGATGAAATCATAGAGACTATTATAGTTTCTACGCATAGATTCTTTTTGCTTATCGAACCAATTCTGAGACTTGGTTTTTACTACGAGCTTGCTAATGTTCGAATAAGATTCAAATGAATCGATGATTGTTCGAATGTGCAGGTTCATCAATGTATTATGCAGATGCAAATCCAAGTCGTACATGAATTTGGCTTTCATCTTTCTTGTATTGGCTGTCGAATCATCGAGCCTTGTTTGAACCTGTTGAAGGTTTTTACGATATTTCTCACGATTCTCATCATCAATAGGTTCATTGAGGATATGCTTCACTAAGCTTGAAGAAGAGTAGAGGTCCTCTGCGTTCTCTTCGTACATTTCTTCAAGATTGTCTACAGACTCTTGTATTGGAGTTAAGTAAGTAGTACGAATGATGTAGCTTTGTATATCTTTCAATTTAGCATCTATCGCCTCAACCTGTTCATCCTGCGTCTCATTCAGCTTATTGAATGATTCGGAGTTCATCAACTTCGTCATGCTAGGACCATCCTGAGCTATGCTTAGGACTTTATCCTCTTCTGCTAAGAGAAGATCATGAATATCCAAGTGAATAACACCTTCGGTTAATTCCTCAATCGATTTATCAGAATAATTCTCAAGTTTATCTGTACCAATATTTTCTGTAACGAATTCTACAGAATCAATTAATGCTTTTAGATTCGAACGCTGAGGTTTGATCACAAGAAGATTTAAGCGAGTCTTAATCTTCTCATTTACGACAAAAACGGAAAGTCCAGCAGAGAATAACTTAAATCCGGATTGTAATTGGTTGTGAATTAAATCTTGATTCGATTTCCAATGCTGAGAGAAGTTTACAATGCTTCTTCCGATTTGCTTACGTCCAATTCCTTTGACAAGATCTTTTTCGAGTTTAATTGAATTGATAAAAGATGGATGCTCACACTCTGAGAGTAATTCGATACACATCGTACGCTCATAACTATTAAGATTCAACTCAACTCGATCTTCAAGTTCTCCTGCACTCTTTAATGATTCCTTCAGTAGGGCAGTTACATCTGCTTGATAAGCTGCAAGAATCTCAGAGCGATCCTTTTTTCCTTTACTAATGCGTTCTGATAAATTCAAGGTATGCTCCTCAAGTCCATCGATAAGATTATTAATGAGGACATAAGAATGTACTCCAAAGTCTTTTAAGGTTGCAAGAGTGTTTGGCTCAATTTTATATTTCAGCTGGTGATCAATGGTTTTTCGCCACCTCAAACTCTTCTTTTTCGTAAGAATTTTGAAATTTATCTTCTTAGGAGCGAAGTTTACAATTTGCTTTCTGTCTGCAATAAAAGCAGCTATTCCTGACTTAAATCGCTTCTCTAACTCCGGTATTGTGTCTTTTTGAAGTTGACTCGAGGACGTTTCAACGCGTGTTAAATACGATTGAATATTCTGAACAATTTTTGAAATACTACTTGCATGTACAAGCGTAATTGCCACATCGTCAAAATCTTTTTGACATGTATGGATGAATTGGTAGTAGGCTGCGGAGATTGGTTTAAACGTTTCTTCCTTCAGTGTACTGGTCGAATCCATTAATCTGGAGTTCAATTTCTTTATCGCATCATTAAGTGTATCGTGCTGCGATGTAGGTAATGGTTTGAGTTCCTCAGATTTTATTTCAGAAGTAGCATCTTTCTGAACAAAGTTTAAATCCAATTTATTGAAGTCAGCAGATGCTTTGACTAAAAGTGTTGATCCTACGGTCTCAAATAATTCATCCGTGTTTAAAATGTATTTAGCCTGTTTATTAATCTTCACATCAGGTATACCAATCAATATAAGATCCGTTTTAGCCGACTGTAATTCTATGATTCTATAGAATGACTTTTGCTCAACTCCGTTGTTAATGATTTTAATTTCTGCGTTGACACGTAATTTATCTGCAAGCTTTTGAATCTTAGAGGTAATAGTAGTGTTGTCAGCATTATTATGATTAACGAATAGAATTCTGATTTTGACATTATCCCAGTCCTGAGATTGAGAAAGGAATCGTGCAATACTCAGCATGAGTTCAGCATTGTCGCTGTCAGTCTCTCTCCACCATAGATCTAAGGTCTTATACTCGCCAAACTCCGTTTTCTGGTCATAATCTAAGTAGAGGAGGTTGTAATCAAGACGAATCAATTTCTCAGTCATCTGAGTGAACTTTTCAGGTTCACGTGTACTTCTTGACCAATTCATCATTACGGTATTCGGCTCTATCCCCGTAAAACCATAAGTTGTTGCAATGTTCTCAATTCCAGAATAAGTATCTTCAACTGATACACGTCTACCATAGATTCCCAACTTATCCAGCACTTCATCCTTGAAAGATTGTTTAGTCTTGGATGGAGTAGAGGCAGCAGCACTTATAGATAGATGAAAATCTGTTACAATTCCAGCTTGACCTGATATTGCTTTACTAAGTTCTAATAGTTTTGGACGTTGATTCGTTTCGCCACTGAAAACGATCATATTTGGGCTCCAAATTGATTTCGTAGCTTTTTGAGCTCCAAGTTGTTTTAGACCCTTACTTACAATTTTTGACCAGACACTCTGCCAAACATCGTTTGTCCCGATATCGATATTACGCCTAGACAACCAAAAGTAGAGGAGTCCGACTACGACAAATGCTCCAAACATCGCAATCATGTCTAGTTTGAACATCACGGTAAAACACGCGATAAACCCGATGAGACCAATCCAACGCTTGACTTTAAATGTTGGTTGGAAATCAGGATTTGCCCAACTTTCTAGGAAGAAGGATATGTTGATAAATCCATAAGCTGTCAAGAAGAACATGGAAACTACACGCGCAATTACGTCAAGTTCCCCAATGAGAATTCCTGCTTCTGCAAAGAGGAAGACAAGAATAAGTGCATTAACTGGTTCGTTGCTCTTTCCGCGCCCCTTACCAAATATTCTTGGGGTCACACGATCAATTGACATAGCTTGAAGTATTCTTGGTCCGCCTAGTATTCCACCGAGCGCAGAGGATAGTGTTGCTCCCCAAATACCTGCAACCACGAGTGGTGCATAAGCGGCAATCTTCATTAAGATGTTATAGTCGTTCTTTAGGTCATCAGAGTTTATTGTGTACGCGATGAAAATGGCCAGTCCTATATATACGATTAGTCCTGTGCCAATTGCCATGAGTGTACCGCGAGGAATTGATTTCTTCGGGTTTTTCAAATCTCCTGACATAGCTATCCCGGCAGTAAACCCAGTTACAGCGGGAAAGAAGATGGCAAATACCACCTCCATGGAAACGGAGCCTTCAGTCGCGAACATGCTAACATCGTGCGGTGCGAATTCACGTGTACCAAAGAATATGGAAACGAGAGAAACAATTATTGCGGCCAGAATGAAGAATTGCGTTTTTAATGCAAATGAAGTGGAAATGAGCGCTAAAGCAGTTAGAACGGCAAGTGCAATACTACCCGTTAAGCGAAGGTCATTAATTGTTGTTCCCCATCCTAGATAGCTATTGAAACTCTCTGCAAACCCAACAAGGTAAAGTGCAATTGAAAAGGCGGTACCAATATAGAGCGCAATCCCAATGGCTCCACCAATGGGGACTCCCATACTTCGAGATAGAACGTAATAGATACCTCCAGCTCCTATTTTTTTATCAGTCGCAACAGATGAAACGCTTAACCCAGTAGTGACAGCAATGACATGTGCAATAAGAACAATGATTATGGTGCCGATTAACCCGGCGTTTCCAACAACCCAGCCCATACGCATATACATGATCACCCCAAGGATGGTCAAGATGGAAGGAGTATAGACTCCTGCGAATGCACCAAATTTTTTACCGCTCATTAAATCGCTACTCTTTTAGGTTTCACTGTATTTTTTTATCTTTTTTTCAATGCGAGCTAAAATACTGAGAATTCACCAGATTTATCATTGAAACAAGAACTACATTCGACTTGTTCCTCTCAGGGAATTACTACTATCAGTTGCTCACTTTTGCAACTCTCTTTTTTCGAGAAGGTTGCAACTTATTGCACTACGAAAACGCAGAGGTATGGTTTCAATAAAGCACCTATTTCCTCGGAAACAAAATCTCCCTCTGACCTAAAGAGGTGAGAGGGAGATGTTAGATTTCTTTATTGAGCAATTAAGATAGTCCTGAAATTTTTCCGTTATTATCGATGTGCATACCTTCTGAGGCCGGAGTAGTTGGTAGTCCAGGCATTCTCATCATTTTCCCTAGTATCGGAATGATAAAGCCGGCACCTGCTGCAAATTCAAACTCTCTAACAGATACATTAAATCCACTTGGGCGTGCAAGTAATTGATCATTATCTGAGAAGGATTTCTGAGTTTTCGCCATACAGATAGGTAATGCGTTTAATTCTAGCTGATCAATTTTTTTCAAATCAGTCTCAGCCTTCTTCGTGTAGTCAACACCATCTGCACCGTAGATTTCTTTTGCAATCTTCTCAATTTTCTCTCTGATTGACATATTCCAATCGTACAACTGAACGAAGTTATTTTTCCCAGACTCAACTTCGGAGACAACCGCTTCCGCTAAGTCTGTCATTCCTGAGCCTCCATCTGCAAAACCGTTGGCTAAAATTGCTTGAACTCCTATTGCGGCGCATTTCGACTTCACGATATTAACCTCTTCATCCGTATCAGATGGGAATACATTTATGGCAACAACTGGATTTAATCCAAATTTCTTTACATTTTCAATGTGTTTCTCGAGATTCGAAAACCCTGTAGTTACGCGCTCTGCGCTAGCCGTATTGTACTCATCTTTCTTAGCACCGCCATGGTGGCGTAAGGCACGAATTGTAGCAACTAAAACAACCGCTTCTGGTTTTAGTCCACCTGACACACATTTAATATTGAGGAATTTCTCTGCGCCTAAATCAGCACCAAATCCTGCCTCAGTTATCACATAGTCAGACAGAGACAATCCCATCTTCGTCGCTAAGATTGTGTTTGTTCCTTGAGCAATATTGGCAAAAGGTCCTCCATGAATAATTGCTGGATTACCTTCCATTGTTTGGACGAGATTTGGCTTAATGGCATCTTTAAGCAGAATAGCCATCGCATTCTCAGCTTTCAAGTCACGAGCGTAGATTGGCTCTTTCTTGAATGTCATTCCTAAATAGATGTTTCCAAGTCTTTCTTTGAGATCTTCGAAGTTTTCCGCCATACATAAAATAGCCATTACCTCAGATGCCGGTGTGATGTTGAATCCATCTTCACGCGGAATGCCATTTGCTGTGCCACCAAGCCCTATTGTGATATCTCGAAGAGCACGATCATTCATATCCATCACACGCTTCCATCCAATTGTTCTCGGATCAATGCCTAGGTTTTTTGTTTTACTCTGTAAATTATTATCCAAGAGCGCAGACAACAGATTGTTTGCCTTCTCGATAGCAGAAAAGTCACCTGTAAAGTGAAGATTAATATCTTCCATTGGAACCACTTGGGCATATCCACCTCCTGCAGCTCCACCCTTGATTCCAAAAACAGGACCTAATGATGGCTCTCTTAGTACAACAGTTGCTTTATGACCAATTTTATTCATCCCTTCAGTTAGTCCGATTGAGGTTGTTGTTTTTCCTTCTCCAGCAGGAGTAGGAGTCATTGCTGTAACGAGAACTAGATGGTTCGAGGATACTTTAGATTCATCGATTAAAGTTAATGGCAATTTTGCCTTGTACTTCCCATATAGTTCTAAATCATCTTCAGAAATGTTGATTCGTTCCGCGATTTGTTTTATGTGTTGCATTTCACACGCCTGCGCAATTTCAATATCTGATTTGAAGTCGTTACTCATAGTTATGCTTTTTTTTGGTAGTTGTAACTCAAGGAATCTTTCGCATGAGTTACTCAAATCTAATTATTTTGATTGATCTATTTAAGTTGTTTGCGAAATACCAGTTCACCTGGGTTAATATTTTTCTTCGAAGTATTCCAAAATTCAACCCAGGTAGTATTGTTCTTAAGAAAAATAATTTTTGAAAACCCTGTTCTTTTTGATGTGAAACTAGCACCGTGTTTTCTTGCTTTGAGAATGGATACTATGAAATAAAGCTAGGGAGCTAAGAACTAAAAGAAAATTGCGATACATAAATATGGAAATCAATGCCTCTGTAAGCTTCAAAATTAAGATGAATTTTCTAATCTGAAACGGATTCTTTTTGATTGCAGAAAAGATTCGAAGTGATAATCACAATTGGTAACAGTCAGATTTATAGCGAATTGATTTTTTTAATGTTTTTTTGACAATTCAGGCAACCGATAGTTAAACTAATTACGTCGTAGGAAACATAAATAAACCTACTCAATATGAATAAAGCGATTACGGTATTAATCTGTGTTTGTGCGATGTCATTGAATGCTCAAATCGAAACTGCCGATGGGGTATATTTAGCACCCTATCTATCTCAAAATAAAATTTCTGAAGCACCAGTTAACAAAACAGCGGCTTGCTCGAATACTTCAGAGGGAGATGTTGGTCTTGTAGATTGCGCTGATATAGGCACTGGCGCTTTCGCATCAGCTGGTGTACTCGCTTCAGTGGATTCTCAAGGTGCCACTGCACCTTCACCTGCGCCGTCATGTGATGGAGGTGGGACGAGTATTGGAAATTGGACAATGATGGAATTAGATCCAGGTGTTACTCAAGTAAGTGTGGATTATACAGGCGGTTTTACAGGGGCAGGCGGTTTTTCTGATATGTGGATGTCTTTTTATCAGGGACCTAATTGTGCGAATTTAACGAATGTGGGTTGTGATCAAGTAATCGATAAGTCTGGACCTACTCTAATATTACTTGATGTATCTGTTTCTGGATTAGATCCTAATCAGCCTTTGTGGGTATATACTTGGGGGAACAAGGCGTATACTGCAGATTTTACATTTAATGGTGCTGGTGATCCTCCTGCTAATGATAATTGTGCTGGTGCGACAAATTCTACAACTGGATGTAATCTCGGAGCCACTCCTGCTGCTTTCACAGCTCCTTCAACAGTTTTAGGCGCAGGTGCGTGTTCAGGCGGAACCTGGTATTCTAATGAAAACACGGTGTTTTATTCATTTACTGCTACAACAGCTGCGGGTACAATTGATGTGTCGAGTTTATCATGTAATGATGGGACTGGATTAGGTGAAGCCCAATTTGGGGTTTGGGATAATTGTGCTAATGTAGGTACATACGGTGCAGGGTTTTTAGGATGTGCAGTTGGCTCTGGAACATTAATCCTCCCAACTTTGACCATTGGAAATAGCTATATAATAGTTGTTGATGGACAGGCAGGAGATGCTTGCGAGTGGGACTTTATAACAACTGGGGTTCTTCTGCCTGTTGAATTTGGGAAATTAACAGTGGAGACATACCAAGGAAAGAACAGGGTAGTTTGGACGACAGTTTCAGAGAATAACACATCTCATTTCGAATTGGAACGTAGTTTTAATGGAGTTGATTATTCAACGGTTCAAACTGTATCGGCTGCTGGGTATTCGACAGAAGAAATCGAGTATGAGCTAGATGATCATATACGTGATTTTGGTACGGCATACTATAGAGTGAAGCAAATGGATACAGATGGTGAGAAATCCTATTTTGGACCGAAGGCGGTACATTCAAAAGATGCTATTGGAATTTCTGTTGTGCCTAATCCTGTCAGAGACCTGGCAACTGTGAACTATGCTTTCAGTAAAGGGAAGAATTACGAATACCAAGTGGTGGATCTGCGTGGTCAGGTTATTGCATCTGGCGTATTCGTACCAAGCTCGGAATCAGATAAAATGATAATCGACACAAGAGAATTGAATGATGGAATGTACCTACTGCAAGTTACAGACAATCGGGAATATAAATCCAGCGTTTCTTTCGTGAAAGAATAGATTTTAGTTAGCTTTAATCTTCTGTATTACCACACAAATGAAAAACAGTATTTCAAAAGAGCATTTAGCATTAATTATAGAATCTTCAATAGACGCCATTACTATTACCAATAAAAAAGGGGAAATTGTTTTGTGGAACGATTCGTGTTGCCAACTTTTTGGTTACAGCTCAGAAGAGGCATTAGGGCAAAATATTGACATTATTATACCCAGAGAAATGCGCGACCTTCACCATAAAGGAATGAATAATTTTGTTTCATCAGGAAAAAAGAAAATCATTGGTCAAACTATAACTTTAGATGGATTAAGAAAAGACGGATCTACTACACCAATAGAGTTGTCTCTTTCCTCTTGGGAAGACGATTCGAGGCAAATGTTTATCTGCGGGATAATTCGAAATATTAGTGAACGTAAGAATAATGAAAGTCAAATAATTGATCTTCGGGGAATTATAGATTCTTCTCCAGCTTGTTTAAAATTAATAAACCAACAAGGAGAACTTCTCATGATGAACTCTGTAGGCCTTGATTTAATCGAAGCTGAAAATTTCCGCATGATTGAAAAAGCCAATGTCTTTGAAATTGTTCACGAGGATGATCGAGATTCATTTATAGACTTCAATAAATTCATTTGTAGCGGAGGAAAAGGTACTTTGATTTTTAAAGTCGTTGGACTAAATGGAACAGAAAGAATTATGGAAACCTTTGCCCGAGGACACGAATTAGATTCAGGGGAAATTGCCCATCTTGCTATTTCCAACGAAATTACGGAAAGAATAAAAAACGAAAAGGAACTCTTAAGAAAAGACCAGAAACTTGAAGAAGCCAAGAGGCTTACACTCATTGGAGAATTTGCGGCCGGAATTGCTCACGAAGTAAATAATCCACTTGCTGTAATTCATTCAAAGGCCCAATTGTTGGAATTGGAATTTAATAAATTGACCAAAGAGAAATCAGAATCCTTTGAAAAAATTATTAATTCGTTAGAGTCCATTAAACGAATGACAATCCACACATCAGATTTGATTAAAAACCTAAAGACCTTCTCTTCAAAAGCAAATTTTGATAATTTGGATTTGGTAAAATTAACTGATGTTATTGATATGGTTATGAATATCAGTGAAAAGAGATGCTCAAGTAAAGGGATAAAAGTTGCCAAAAATATAGATCCAAATTTAAAATTAACCTGTAGCCCATCTGCTCTTGCACAAGTTATTCTTAACCTGATAAGTAACTCCATCGATGCGATTGAATCTCAAAAGGAAAAATGGATTAGTATAGAATCAACAATTTCAAACAAAACATTAAAAATTATTGTTACTGACAGTGGAGGTGGTATTCCTAAAGAAATCGTTAACAAAATTACCCAACCGTTTTTCAGCACCAAAGATCCAGGTAAGGGAACTGGGCTAGGACTTTCAATATCCTTGCAATCAATTGAGAAAATGAATGGTAAATTTTACCATAACTCAGAAGCAGAAAACACTCAATTCGTATTAGAGTTTAAATCGTTTGAAAAATGACAAAAAAAAATATTTTAATAGTTGAGGATGACAAAGATTTAAGAGAATCATGGGAAATGTTTTTTAACAATTTTGGGGTTGATGTCCATACCGTAACTAATGGAATGGAGGCAAAGGAAATTATCAATCAGTACCCTCTTGAAATTATCCTTACTGACATACAAATGCCATTGAAAGATGGTTATTTCGTTCTGGAGTATGCAAAATCACAAAGAATAGATACAAAAGTTTGGGCCTGTAGCGGTCAGTTATTCACTAAAAATGTGCCAGAGAACAAATACCACTTTGACAAAATATTGACAAAACCATTCGACATGCTAAATGTAGTTGAAGAGATAATCTCAATAACCTCGGAAAATAACGCTAACAAAACCTAAACTGTATTAAAACGCAGTTTAGCTAAACGTTAGCAACGCAAAAGGTGTGATGATATCATGCCTTTTTTGCTTTTTAAGCAATAAATAGAATAAAAATGATTGATTTTTGTCAAGGTACTAGTTAAGCTGTGGAAAAAAAAGAACATCGAGCTAAGACTATTTACCACACTACCAAATCTAGCAAATTCTTTTTACTCGATGTTCTGAAACCACAACGATTAAATATCCTCTGGTGGTTGCCCGAGATTTATAAAAAAAAATAGTTGGAGGCCCTATTCTCATGGAAATTGAGGCAACCAAGATGTCCTAAAAAAACGTTGTATATTTGTAATACAGTCTATTATGAAAAATTCTAAATTAATAATTGGCATTTTCCTAGTCCTCGCTGCTCTCCTAGTTGGGTGTAGTGAGAAGAAGTGGGCGAAAACTACAGATGTATCAATCTCGATGAGCAGTACTTCGAATGAAGTAACGATCGCAGGTAAGCAGTTTGTTATGGATACCATTTTACTCCAATTCACCGATATGGGAATAACCGGAGATCGATTGCAAGCCGAAAGTGTGAATGTCCAGAATTCAACCCATTCCTCGTTAGAGTTCATTTCTGGTGTTTCTGTTGGAGTTGGGATCTTCAAAATTCCTCAAGGTACTTTTGAAAAAATGGAAATGCCCGTTAGAATTGGAGCTTCCGCTAGTTCAAGTGTCTATATTTCAGGGGTGTACTTCTTGCCTTCGTCAAATACCTACGATGTTCTAATTTCATTGGATATAGATTCTTATGAATTACTTTCCGTGGTTGATGTTGATAATTCATCAACTATTTTATTAGAAGAAGGTAAGGCTAGGGTTTTAAATTTGGAGCTAGACGTTGAGGCATTGTTTGCAGAGGTGAATCCAGGCTTATGGACTGCTGCCGCTGTTACTAGCATTAACGGTTCTCAGACTATTCAGATAGATCAATTAAATAACTCGTCTCTTTATTTTGCTCTTTTGGCAGGAGTTTCGAATTCCTTGAGTACAAAATTTCAGTAGTTGGTGGAGAATCGAGAGCTTCAAAAAATGGTTAAAGGTTGCTTAAGGGGAAATTCTTCCTCTCAAAAGAAATTGTACGACCATTTTTCTGGCGATATGTTCAAAGTATGCCTGATGTATGCTAAGGACTATGACCAAGCGAACGACTTATTGCAAGAAGGATTTATTAGAGTCTTTCAAAATTTACATAAGTATGATTCTCACGGCCGTTTAGGGGGATGGATTAGAAGGGTGATCGTAAACATTTGCATCGATCATTATCGATCGGATAAGTGGTCGAGAAATAGAATGGGCTTGGAATATTCTACAGAGATTGCCGTAGAGCTTTCGGATGAATTTAATCCAGAGAAGATCTATGAACGGGATGATTTTTTAAGTATAATTAAAGGGCTGCCAGATGGTTATAGTACGATTCTAAATTTATATTTTTTAGAAGATATGCGTCATGGTGAAATTGCAGAAAAATTAGGAATAAGCGTTGGTACCTCAAAATCTCAGTTATTTAAAGCGAAGAAATATTTGAAAAAACTTCTTGTAGAGAACTTTTCTCAAGAACAACTAAAATTATATGAAGGGTTCAGTAGGGAAGTGGTATAAGAAGGGCTTTGACCGATTAAAGGTGATCGCACCTGCTTCAGTGTGGACGAATGTTTCAGCTGAGCTTAAAAACTGGCCTGCTGGCTGGTACAGTGCGAACACGGAGAAGATTGACATCTCACCGAAGAAAGATTCATGGGAGACAATTGCAAACGCAGTACAACCTTTAAATGCTCACAATAGATCGTTACGCTTTTTCATTTACCGAGCTGGCAGTGTTGCTGTTATATTTGCTATGTTGCCTTTCGGGTTTAATGATTCGTCAAAAACTTCAATAATAGGACTCCCTTTCGGCTTAAATTTATTCTCTCAGTTCACAGAATCGTACACTCAAGATATTATACAATCAGAAGTCGTTCCTGAGCAGCAAGTTGCTCAACACGATGCGAATAGTTCATCAGTATCTCTAATAAGTGAAAACTACCCTCTAAATGTTCCGAATAGAACTTTTAGCAGAGCGAATGATGATAAAGAGCGTTCTGAATTTACTCTAATGAGTACTCGAATCCCACTAAAGAAAATTGAACCAGGATATCCTCATCGAATGATAATTGTTGATGTTGTAAATGGTTTATCTTTCGGTCGCGATGAATTATCTAAGTTTGCATTAGGAGTAAAAATTAATGCACATGGGTCAACTTTGCTCACCCCACAAACGAGATTGGCACTCAACTCAGAAAGTTCTGTCCAAAGTCATTTAGGAGTAAATGTTTCATTTGGGGTTACCGGACGATACGCCTTCAATAATAAGAATGCTATCTCTTTCGACTTTATGGTCGATGATAGGAAGACACAAATAATTGAGAATTATTCGGCTGGTTCACTAGTCGAGAGAAGGACTGATTTAACCTATACATCACTATCAGCATCTTATCAGCGAAATGTATTCAATCCACAACATGTAAGAAAGAATGCGCACGCACTGTACGTTGGCATAGGTGTATTTGGTTCGTACAGAACTAGTTTGCTCGAGTTGTTGAATCAGGAGGTTGTAAACAATTATGAGGAGGGCTACAGGAAATTTGACATGGGAACAGACTTTGGAGTTGATTACTCTGTTAATCTGACGAATCGAATCGAATGGTCAGCAGGCCTGAAGTATCAACTTGGTTTGATGAATGTCTTTAAAGGAGTGGACAAAGTACCGGCATCATTTTTAAATACCTATACAAGTTCGTTTGGATTGACATCCTCGTTTAAGTATCGATTCTAGAATTGGTAAGTGTTAACATACTTGAAGCGATCCATACTAGGAATCCAATGTGAAGACAATCCTAATTCGTATCATTCGTAAGAAGAACGTATATTGTAGAAAACAATTTGACCTTTTGAGATTACTTCAAAAATCCATATCGATTCTGATGGCCTTTTTGGTCTTTGGTTCATCTGTTTGCTTTGCAAAGGATGTTCATATTTGCGAAGGAGACGTTTGGTCAGTATCGTATGCTGGCTATGCAGAATCCTGTGGTCAAATGGATGATGCTATTTGTAGTCTGCCGTCTGCAGTGATTAATCCTAAGTATAATTCAGAAGATTGGAGTTCAAGTGTTTCGAACGAATCATGTTGTTCTCAAGAAACGTATATAAGTATTGCCATCGATGGGAAATCAAAATCTGACAGTAATCAAGATCAATTTTCTCTTGACCTTCTCCCTTTAATTTGGACGATTTTCACTCCTCATTTATTCCCATCGGAATCTAATGCCAATCAGAATAAAATAGAACGCCCACCTTCGGTCTATAGGGGCGATTATCAAGCCATATATCAGGTGTTTATTATTTGATCAACTTACTCTGGACCTCAATAGAGGGTAGTATAGGTATAATCAAATAACAGAAAAATGAAAACAATCATAGCGCTCATCGCCATTAGCACGTTAATATCCTGCTCGAGCATAAAAAATGGTGAGGTATCCAAAGAAATTGAAACTTTTGGTGTTCAAGGAAATTGTGGGATGTGTAAAGCGACAATCGAAAAATCCCTCCAAGATGTTCCCGGAATTTACTGGTCCGAATGGGATATTGATTCTCAAGAAGTCACAGTTAAATTCGATTCGAAAAAAATTAGTTTAGATAATATCCAAAGTCGTATTGCCAAAGTAGGCTACGATAACAATTCGCATCGAGCTAATGAGGAAGTATACAACTCCCTGCCTGCTTGCTGCAAATACGAAAGATTATAACTACTCAAAAATATGTAACATGATATCACTTTATACAATTACTTGGTAAGGTGGTTTTACATCGTTAAGACTTCAGAAGGTTATTACTACAAGTTTCATTTTGTTGATTTTTAGAATGATTTGGGTGAAAAGGGATATCCGAAAATGGAGTTTCAGCAGTTATGAATTAATGTACGGAAACATTTTTAGGCATGCAGGATTCAGGATGAACTGGTCACCACGGGAATCTGAAGTTTTCATTTGTACGAAATCAATTTTTAGTTTTGACGTCAAATTGAGTTTAAGATATGAGTAAGTCACCGAAGAAAAAGATCGCGAAAAGAGCATTTCATTCGAATTGATAGGTCAGTTCCGGAATACGACAAAACTCAAGATTTTATTGCTTTAACGAATCACACCTGAGAATGTGCCGAAGAGGTTGATGAAGGCGAAATGCCACTTAACTCTTAAACATTAACTCACGGAGATGCAGAATTAGCCAGTGAACAAAAAACTGCTCGACGAGTGGTTTGAAGTGGAGCGTGAAAAAGTTCTTGAACAGCACTAATAGTGACTTTGCTCTAGTAGGTAACCAATCAAAATTTTCGTAAAAAGCAGAATACCGCTTTTCTGGTATTGCGACATTAATAGCCTCCCTTTATATTTGCACTTAGATACTATTTATATTAAGTCTAAATAAAAACAACATGAAAATTAACAGTATTGCCTCTTTACTATTGGTAGGTCTGATAGTAATAACAACAGGATGTAAGAAAGAAGGATGTACAAATCCATTAGCTAGCAACTATAGCGAAAGCGCGAAGAAAGATGACGGATCTTGTCAATTTGACACACCAGGTGGAAGTGGATATACAGTACCTTCTACATACGCATTTACGGATGCTAGTGGAAATAATACAGTGAGCTTTAGTGGACAGCAAATTCGTTTGGATATGATGAGCGAAATGACCACTTATATGAAAACTGCAAATACTGCGGGAACTGCAGTTTCAGCTACAGTGTTGAAAGATATGTATGCTAATAATGCTTATACTTGGACGGATGCTCAAGGTTTAGGAATGACAGGTTCAACGAAGCAATTAAAAAATAAGACGGCGGCTGGCGATGTTGGTATTCAGATCTTATTTGAATCGTATATGGATTCAATTGCTGTAATTAGTTCAACTACTGTTACAGGAGTTGAAGATGGTGCTCCTGGTAATGGTGGTGTTTATCCGAATGATGGTGTTAAAGGCCCATATTTGATCTCTGCGACAGGTGTAGAATACACTCAAATCATTGAGAAAGGATTGATGTGTGCGGTTTTTATGAACCAAATGACAATGAATTACTTAGGTTCTATAGCAAGTGATGACAATACAACTGCTGTTGATGCAACTGGTGGAAAATATTATACTGAAATGGAGCATCACTGGGATGAAGCGTATGGATATTTTACTTCTGAAATAAACTACCCGAGTGCAGGAACGGATCGCTTTTGGGGTAAGTATGCTGATGGAAGAGAGGCGATACTAGGTTCAGCTACAAAGATCGCAGATGCTTTTAGAGCTGGTAGAGCGGCAATTTCAAATGCTGATTATGTAACGCGTGATGCACAGATTGCTATCATTAGAAATGAAATGGAAAAATTGTGTGCTGGAACTGCAATTCATTATTTGAACTATGCAAAGGCGCATATTAGTGACGTAACTGCACGAAATCATTCTATATCTGAAGCAGTTGCATTTTTAGAAGGTTTGAAATACGGATATAATACGGAAAGTGGAAACGGAATGACAAGTGCTCAAGTAGATGTCGCTTTGGCCCATATCGGTGCTGATT
This sequence comes from Flavobacteriales bacterium UBA7325, assembly GCA_002471375.1. Lineage (GTDB taxonomy): Bacteria > Bacteroidota > Bacteroidia > Flavobacteriales_D > Crocinitomicaceae > UBA4466. Next base: position 34,407 of record DKPV01000025.1, on the reverse strand, counting down.
TCAACACGGTAACTTTAGGTGATTTACAATCTGCAATTGATGAAATTGCTAACAATACTGGATTGAGTGGTGTTGCTTATTCACTGTAACATATCCAAGATTCATGAAATACTTCTTTTGGTTTTCCACAATGAGTATTCTTACGTATTAACGTTTTAAGATTTGATTATGAAAAAAACAAATTTATCGTCGTTGTTTACCTTAATGCTGATAGCTACAATAGCTGCGGTTGTTGCTTGCAAGAAGGATGACCCTAAGGACGACCCAACATCTCCAGATAATTATGATAGAGCTGTTATGTTGACCAATATGGCGAACAATTACATTGTTCCTGCTTACTCTCAATACCTCTCGGAGACGGAGACATTGAATAACGCGGTAGATTTGTTTTCTACAAGCCCAAGTGTATCTGGGTTGAATGATCTGAGGGATCAATGGAAGCTGGCTCTCTTAACATGGCAGGATGTTGCTTTTTTGGAGTTCGGCCCTGCCGAAAGTATTAGTTTGAGAAGTCAAACGAATACTTATCCAACAGATACTACAATAATTAGTGACAATATTTTGAGTGGCTCATACGACCTTCAAATACCATCAAATTTTGTTGCTAAAGGTTTTCAAGCTCTTGATTTTCTATTGCACAAACCAGGATTTACGGATACCCAATTGGTTGACTTCTATGTAAATAACTCCAATGCCAGGATGTACTTAGTGAATGTTGTTGCTGAACTTAAGAGTAACGCACAACTAGTTCATGGACAATGGAGTTCTTCTTATGGAGGTACGTTCATTAACAACAATAGCTCTAACGCACAGGGAAGTTCGGTGAGTAACTTGTTAAATGCATTAAGCTTGCATTATGAGACATACGTTCGAAAGGGTAAAATTGGTTTACCTGCTGGGGTTTTCAATGGATTTTCGCAAATTCCTTTACCCGATAGGGTTGAAGCTTTTTACCATGGCGAGTCTTTGCCTTTTGCAATTCGTGAAATGGAAGCAATTAACAAATACTTAAAGGGTGAAAATTATCTAACTGGATCTAACGGAGAGGGGATTGATGACTATCTTATTTTTGTTGGTGCTCAGTCAGGTGGTCAAGCTCTGTTTACGGCTACCGACAATCAAATTAATGCTATTGTGACGGATTTGGGCTCTCTTAATGATCCTTTATCGAATGAGGTGACTACCAATGTTTCAGGGGTTGCTACGACTTATCAAAGCATGCAATTTTTGGTGCCAACGATTAAAGTTGACATGTGCGCAGCATTGGGTGTTTTAGTTACGTATCAGGATAGCGACGGGGATTAATCGTTGCTTGAATTAAGCCGATAAGAATGATATAAAGAGGATGCAGTTTAGAACTATAAATATAACACACTGGGCTATTGGAGTTTTACTGTTCCTTCTTCCTTTCTATGGTTTTTCTCAAGACAGGGGAGCCATTTCTGGTACGATTCAAAAGGAGTTATCTGGTGAATTAGTTCCATACGGAATGTTAGTGATTAAAGAAATCAACAAGACCTATCATGCAAATGAACAGGGTTGTTTTGAAACGGAAAGAATCCCCTTTGGTCAATATACCATCCGTTTTCAATGCCCAGATTTTCAATCCAAAACTCTACAAATTACACTTGATAAAAAGCTTGTAACTCTCAACTGTTCGCTTGCGTTAGAAAATTCCATTGATACGGAGTTGGACGAGGTTGTTGTTAAAAACAGAGAGGAATCATTGGACTATATTAGGCGATTGAGAGCTATAGAGGGCGTGATGATTAATCAAGGGAAGAAAAACGAAGTGATCCTTGTCGATGGCGTTAACGGTAATAAGGCGACCAATTCTGGACGCCAGATCTATGCACAAATCCCTGGACTCAATATTTGGGAAAGTGATGGAGCTGGGATACAGTTAGGTATTGGAGGTAGAGGATTGGACCCTAGTAGAACTTCAAATTTTAATACCCGTCAAAATGGCTATGATATTAGTGCAGATGCTTTAGGATACCCTGAAAGTTATTACACTCCTCCGAGTGAAGCAATTAAGGAGATTCAAATTATCAGAGGAGCGGCTTCATTGCAGTTTGGAACTCAGTTTGGTGGACTCTTGAACTTTGTAATGAAAAATGGTCGAAAAGGAAAGAAGTTCGAAGTTACAGCTAGACAAAGTGTTGGATCATTTGGCTTACTTAATAGTTTTCTAAGTGTTGGTGGTGATCATGGGAGATGGAATTATTATGCATTTTATCAAAACAAACAGGGGAATGATTGGCGACCAAATTCAAAATTCAAAGTGCATACAGGAGCGTTTAATGTTAGGATGTATGCAAGTGAAAAGACTTCGATTCGACTTGAGTATACAAAAATGTATTACCGAGCACAGCAGGCTGGTGGATTAACGGATTTACAGTTTAAGTTGAACCCAACAGTATCATTCAGGGATCGAAATTGGTTTGAGGTGGATTGGAACTTAGGGGCTTTACACATTGATCATGAGTTTAACTCATCAACTCGTTTGAATTCAAGGTTCTTTGGATTGTATGCATCGCGCAAAGCACTTGGTTTCTTAGATCAGATTACTCGTACCGACCCCCTAGAAGAAAGGGATTTAATCTGGGGTGATTTTAGAAATTTCGGAAATGAAACACGAGTACTTCACAAGTATAAGATAAATAAACAGCCTTGGGCTCTTTTGGTTGGGACTCGTTATTATCAAGGTTATAACTTGAGTCGTCAGGGACTCGCTCCGGACGGTGATGCACCAGATTTCGAATACCTTAATCCAGATAACCTTGAGGGTTCTTCTTATGAGTTTCCAAGTAGGAATATTGCATTGTTTGCGGAAAATATATGTTACGTAACTAATAAGTTCAGTATTACTCCTGGGGCACGTTTTGAATATATTAGAACTGAAGCAAAAGGCAGTTATAGAGAGATTGTCAATGATTTGGCTGAAAACATGATTTTTGACACTACATACAACGATAATCGTTTAAATGAGCGTTCTTTTTTAATTGGTGGGATTGGACTTAATTACCGCTTCAAGAGTGCGTTTGAAGTATATGCTAATTTCTCTCAAAATTACCGAAGTATCAATTTTACTGATATGCAAATCCAGAATGCTAATTTCAAAATTGATCCAAATTTAGAGGATGAAAAGGGCTTCAATATCGATCTTGGTTTGAAGGGAGCGGTTGGAAATAAATTGTGTTATGACATTTCAGGATTCATACTGTCTTATGCGAATAGGATCGGAACGACTATTCAGGTTGACCCGGTTTGGTTTAATACCTATCAGTACAGAACGAATATTTCAAGTTCACGAACATTGGGTGTAGAAGCTGTTATAGGTGCTGATGTTTGGAAGTTCGTCTTTAGTGACACTTCCGATATAACCGTTAAGCCATTTGTTAACGCATCCTATATCGATGCACGCTATACTGATTCGGATGAGCCAGCGTTTCTGAATAAACGTGTTGAATTGGTGCCTCCATTTTCTTTGAAAACAGGAATTACAGTTGGGTACAAATCATTTTCCATAAGTTACCAGTTCTCTTATACAATGAGACATTTTTCTGATGCTTCGAACTCTGAACATCAGGCGAATGCTGTAAATGGAATTATTCCTTCTTACGCAATTTCTGATCTTTCATTGAAATGGAGTTATAAGTTTCTTCAGATTGAAGCTGGTGTAAATAATCTACTTGACGAAAGGTATTTTACAAGACGGGCAACTGGGTATCCTGGTCCAGGAATTATTCCTTCTGCTCCTCGTAACTTTTATGCTGTGCTTCAAGTACAATTGTAGTTAAACATATTTGGTTTATTGCAAGTGATGCAACACCAAGTATCTAAAAATTTGATGTGGACACACTCTTCGATGGCTTAGAGCAAATTGCTTCTTATATTCTCAATATTGAGAAGCGAACATATTGGGCTTTTCTTTTGAGCTCAGGAGTCATTGCGTTTATCGTGTGGAGGGTTCAAAAAATCAAGCATTCATTCTTTCACTACATTTTTAATAGAAAAGTTTGGTTAAGTAAGTCGGCAGGGATTGATTACGGAATATTGATACTGAATGCTTACATCAAGTTGATTCTGTTGAGTTCTTTGGCTGTTTACGGCTTGCATTTCGCGTATAAGGTGAATTATCAATTTGAAGTTTGGTTTGGCCAGCCTGTTAAGTTAAGTGCGGCTCAGGTGTATGTATTTTATACCATAGCACTGACTCTAGCTAAGGATTTTTCATTTTTCATTGTCCACTATACTATGCACAAGATTCCTATTTTATGGGAGTTTCATAAGATCCATCATTCTGCCACAACTTTGAATCCCCTTACACAATACCGTATTCATCCCGTGGAGTTAATTATTAATAATGTGGTTTCCGTCTTTATTTTTGCTCTGATTACGGGTTTTTTTGACTTTTTATCCGATGAGCACGTAAATCAATACACGTTATATGGCGTCGGAATAGTTGCGTTTTTGTTTCTCAGTTTGGGTGCTAACTTAAGACATTCTCATGTTAAACTTAAATACCCTTCATTTCTTGAAAAAATCTTCATCAGCCCTTATCAACACCAGATTCACCACAGCAACAATCCTGAGCATTATGATAGTAATCTTGGTGGAAAATTTGCGTTTTGGGATTTGTTGTTTGGGACATTAATTCGATCAAAAGATGTAGAGAGGATTGAATTTGGCTTGGGTGAGGAAGACAAAGATTATGATACACTTTCTAAAAACCTCTTTTTATCACCTGTGCGTAATTTATTCAGTCGTATAAGATCGAAAAGAAAATGAGGGAAATAATAATTACTATTAGGGTACAGATTGTGACTGAAATACCATTTTCACGGTATTTACATTTGTGTGTTATTTCCCGTTCTTGTAGTCTAAAATTTAAAAGACTTTATCATGCAACACTTGAAAGAACTGTCTACATACGGGAATGGACGTGCGGTACTTAACCGTTATGCATATATGGGGACTCTTGAAGAACAACCTGTGCTTTCTTTTTGTGATAAAAATGGAGTTGATCTGCTGTTTGTTGAAGTACTATGGGAAGCATTTCAGTCGAATACGTTACCTGATGCAGAGCGATTGTTGGCTTTTGATACTACGATGATTCTCGATTACCTGGAAAAAACACATATTTATTATCTTGACAAACTTGTTCCTGAACTTGAATTGACTTTGTTTAATATGGTTCAAATAATTGGACTAAGTAATCCTTTCACTGTTGAGTTGATTCAGCGTTTCGATGCTTATCGTGTAGAATTGGTAGAGCATATTAAGGATGAAGAGGGTCAGTTCTTTTCGTATGCGAAGCAGTTGTTGGGAACAAGTCGTGAACATTTAAATTTTTCTGTTGATCGCTTCGTTAGTGAACACAAGCACCATGAGGAGGATATTACTTCGATGATTCACTTTATTAAGTATCATGTTGAAGATATTGATCTATTGACTTACAAGGTTTTTATTGGAAAATTAGAATTGCTTCAACGTGATTTACTTATTCATGCTTTTGTGGAGGATCATGTGTTGGTGCCAAAGATTAAATTGCTTGAAGGTTAAAATTCTGATGAATAGGTTAAGACAATAAATACTTGCCGAAATGGATGATTATGCATTGGCACGGGTAGTTCACGTAATCGCTGTTGTCTTGAGGATAGGTGGGGTTGCAATGGTCACTACTGTTATTATTCCAGCAGTCAAAAATCTTAAATCAAAGGATGAACAGATAAAAACATTTTAGCAAATAGAGGGGCGATTTGCTCTTCAGGCAAAAATTACAACTCTTTTAACGGGTTTATCTGGGTTCTACATGCTGTACGTTTTGGATGCTTGGGATCGTTACTTTGATTATCGGTATTGGTGGGTTCATTCGATGACGTTGGTCTGGATTTTGTTCACAATTATTTTGTATGTCTTAGAGCCTCTTGTTCTCCACAAATTATTTAGAAAGTATGTTGACAATAACCCAGGAAAAACATTTGCCTTTATTCACTGTGCTCACTGGGCGTTACTCGTTTTGAGTTTGATAACGACAGCAGGGGCCGTTGCGGGAAGTCATGGCTGGTTCCTTGTAAAGTAAAATAGTCTACTGCGTAATTGTTTAACTGATATTTAATTATTTCTGTTGCGTATTATAATAGAGGGGGCAAAGTTTAGCGATCCAAAAAAATGAATTAAACACATATCTGCACACCTTTTAGAGTGTAGAAACACGAATGAATGGTTTCTAGCCTTTAATTAAAATCACAATTGCACGTTTTAGGGTGTGCAGTCACTAAAGAAACGTTTGGAGAACAGAATGTTTGAAGTAAGAGCGCAAATAGAAGAGATTAAGAACGAAAAATCGAAGTTTCAAGAATAATTGAGCAAATCGTTTAAGATGTTACCAAATATCGTTGAATGGTACAGAAACAGTTCAGTTCAGGAGAAAAAGAAATTAATTGGTTCGATCTTTCCTGAAAAGTTCACATTTGAAAAAAAAAAACAAAGCTCGAACCACTTCTATTGATGGAGTGATTGCGCCAATACTCAATTATAATGGGAGGTTTGATGAAAACAAAAATGGGACAAACGAGAATAAGTCTCGTCTGTCCCATCTAGTGATCCCTCTGGGGCTCGAACCCAGGACCCACGCCTTAAAAGGGCGTTGCTCTACCAACTGAGCTA
>DKPV01000025.1:0-27419 GCA_002471375.1 Flavobacteriales bacterium UBA7325 | reverse complement strand
CTCTACCAACTGAGCTAAGAGATCGATTGCGCGTTAGCGAGTGCAAATATACTGGTAATATTGAGTACTGCAATGGATTGAAATATTTTTTTTTCAAATTATTTTGCTTTCGCTAAATTAGAACTAAATAGCCCTTTTACCGTATAATTGATAAATCGACTAATAATCAGTACCTTTAAGTATATGCGACGCGTTATTTTAATAGGATTCATGGGAGCAGGAAAAACTTCGCTCGGTAAGAAAATTGCCAATCGTATGGGGATTCCTTTCATTGATTCTGATCATGAGATTGAAGCGCATTACAACAAATCAATTGGTGATATTTTCACTGAGAAAGGAGAGTCGTACTTTCGAACAATTGAAACTGAGTACATTGAGGCTTTAGATCTTCGGGATGACTTTGTGTTGGCGACAGGAGGAGGGATGCCCTGCTTTGGAAAGAACATGGAATTGCTTAATTCTATCGGAACTACATTTTATTTGGAACGATCTCCAAAGGAACTAGCTCATCGATTATATCATTCGAAAACAAGTAGACCTCTAATTGCTGGACTCAACGAGTCAGAATTGTTACCCTTTATTGAAGAGCGGTTGGCCCAAAGAGAGGAATACTATAAGGATTCTGCGGTGATCTTGTCGCGAGATGAACAAACACCTCAGGTAATTGAGAACTTTACTGATCTTCTAGTTCATCCTCTCCAAAAAAGCTAATACTTCCACCTTTCTTCTCATTTCGCATAAGAATCGCATGGATTGCAGTACTCGCAATTACAATTAGCAAAAGGCTTTTATCAAAGCCTGTAGTGTCTTCTTTGAAATATTGGAAGCTCATGTAAAAGAGCTGCATCCCAAGATAGAAGAAGGATCCACCAAGAATAAAATAAATGAATTGTTGTTTCTTTCTATAGAGTAAGATCAATCCTACCATCACGGCTAGCCAGCAAATAACTCCGATTCCATAGATCGTCATTACTCGGGCAACAAAATCCTCAGGGTGAAAACCTAGCTCCAATCCACGGGCGTGCATTACGGTCTCAATAGGGACGTTTTTCATCTCTGTTATTGTCTCCCGCATAGAAATCGCAAAATAACCGATAAGATTCCAAACTAGAAAAACGAGCATGATTACTCCGTTGATGTAAAAGGTAACCCTTGTATAAATGTCAGGCTTTTTCTTCCCAAAAATGAAATTTCTGAAGCGTATCAATAGTGGGACAGGACTCTTAAACTTAGTCTCCTCCGCTACTTCTTCAACGTCTAATATTTCTTCCGGTTCTTCTGACATCTAATCTACAGTAATAACTAGGTATCTTGATGCTTTCCAAAATTCTGAAGGATCTGATATTGTAATTCGAGTTCTTGGTCCTTCTTCAGAAATTTCATATGCCGAAGTTGGATGAACTGTCACGAAGTGAACGCCTGTTCCTTCGATCATTATTTCTTTCTTTTTGTCAGCATTTATTTTCTCGAAGTATTTATCGTTGAAACCATCTCTGAGCGTAAGCTTCTTTCCGATTCCTATGAATCCATTGTGTTTTTCAATAACCCCATTTGCTTTGAGCTCTTTCGATGTACCATAGGCGTAGTAGACGGTGTGCATATCGTTTGTGAGGTTCTCAATTTTAATTTCGGCATTCTGATAGGCGCTGAATAATTTTGAATATTCTGCATCCAATTCATTCAACTCGTTTTCCAGAAGGCTAATTTGCTCATCCTTCCATTGGATATCTTTCAAGAGCGACTCGATCATTACCTCTAACTCATGAATTTTCACATTGTTAGATTTCATTTCCTCATTCAAGCGCTTAACCTTATTCGCATTCTCTTCTCGTAAGAAATTGATTTGTCGAATTTGTTCTAAAACCCATTCTTTATCGGAGTTAGAAATTTCAGGATTATTTGAGATTACTAAGATTTCATCTTTACGGATTCCAATAGCTTGAAGATTTTCTTGAATTTCATTAAAAAAGTGCAAAGATTCGTTAATTACTGAATCCTTCAGCTCGTTAGTGAGTTCTAATTGATCGATTCTATTTTGGAGGGCAGTGACGTCTGTAACGTCAGAATAATCATCGCCAACAGGTGTATCTTCTTTACAACTCGTTAGAATCAGGCAAGATAGAAGAATGAAGGAAAGAAATTTAGGCATCTTTTTTGTTGTTTGTAACTGCATTAGACAATGCAAATTTTATCTTTGATCGAAAATTACAAATTTATGTTGAAATATACAGTGTGCTTAGTACTATCCGCTCTTACATTTTATGGATTCGGACAAGAAATCAAGTATAACTTAAAAATGAATAAACCCCAAAATCACTATTTCCAAGTAGAAATGGAATTGAAAGGTTTTGACCAAGAAGAAGTTTTAGTCAAAATGCCAATTTGGGCTCCAGGGTCTTATTTAGCGAGAGAGTTCGCTAAGAATGTGGATTTGGTTAATGCCACTGATGAGAAAGGAAAGGATCTTGAGGTAAAAAAGATCGATAAAAACACTTGGAGGATTATAAAAGCCAAAGGGGCTGATATCAAAGTGAGCTATGAGGTTTACGCTTTTGAGTTAACTGTTCGAACTTGTTTCCTTGATCTAACACACGGGTTTGTGAGTGGATCAGGAATGTTTATGCGTGTTGACGGGCATGAAGCGTTAAGTGGTGAATTAGACATATATCCTTATGCAGGATTCTCAAGAATCACTACAGCACTTAAAAGAAAATCAGAAGGAGTAACGGGTGATGGCGCTCAAAGCTTTATTTTCGATAATTACGATCAGCTCTTAGATTGTCCAATTGAGATTGGGAATCAAATTGAGTTCTCATTCATGGCTGCGGATGTCAAACACAATGTTGGAATCTATGGTTCAGGTAATTATGATATCGCTAGCCTGAAAAAGGATATGAAACGAATCGTTGAAGCGGCAACAAATGTGTTTGGCGATAACCCGAATGATGACTATACGTTCATCATTCATTGCGTAGAAAATGGACAGGGAGGTCTTGAACATATGAATTCAACTACTTTAAGTGTGAATCGATTTACATTCGATGGAAGCGCTTATTTAGGTTTTTTATCACTTGTTGCTCATGAGTATTTCCATTTGTGGAATGTGAAACGAATTCGTCCGATAGAGCTAGGACCATTTAACTACGATCAAGAGAATTATACATCGCTATTATGGGTGATGGAGGGCTTCACATCCTATTATGATGAGTTACTGTTATTGAGAGCGGGCTATTACTCTGAAGCGGACTACCTTAGAAAGTTGTTCGGGACATTGAATTATGTTGAAGGATCGGTCGGTGCTAGAGTTCAACCGGTAGCTCATGCTAGTTTCGACGCATGGATTAAAGCATATCGACCAAATGAGAATAGTAGAAATACCACAATTTCTTACTATTCCAAAGGAACAGTAATTGCTGCAATGCTGGATGCGAAAATTATTAAGAAGTATAAAGGCAAGAAATCGTTGGATGACTTCATGCAAAAGATTTATGCTGACTACTACGTTAAGAAGCATCGTGGTTTTTCAGAGGATGAATTTAAAGCTGAATTAGAGCGTTTCCTTAAAGAGGATCTTGATGGTTTTTATGAAAAATATATCAATGGAACTGTGATGCCGAACTATAATGATTTCTTTGGCGAATTAGGTGTTCCTGTAGAATACGTTGGTAAGTCTAAACCAAGTGTTGGTGTTACATTGGGCCAATCAGGTGGAAAAACGTTCGTGAAGGGGATTAGAAGCGGTTCAGCTGCAGAAGACGCTGGCTTAAGTGTGAATGATGAAATTATCGGGTGCAATGGATTGCGTGCTGATAAGAAATCACTAGAGGATTTCTTCGTTACATTAAATGTTGGCGATGAAATTCAATTGTTGATTTCAAGAGACCAAGAATTGTATTCTATAGCAGTAACAGTAACTCCATACGAGAAGCCTAGGTTTAAGTATACGTATGATGCTGCAGATCTGAATAAGCTAGGGGAATTTTGGTTGAGAAAGGATAACTAATGAAGTCATTCGTTCTAGTCGCAGTTTTAGCTGCAAACATGATAAGTTTTGCTCAATCTGATTTTGAGCAGGTAAAGCTTCCTCGACCGGACGGTACCACTTATCCATACGCTCAAATTGAGCCATCCATTGCGATACATCCAAAAAAGCCACGGATCATGATTGCTGGTTCTGTACTTACGGATTATTACTATTCTAAAAATGGTGGTAAAACGTGGAAGAGTAAGACACTTGAGAGCCCTTATGGAGTCTATGGTGATCCCGTAACCATTTTTGATACGAAAGGCCGTCCATACTATTTTCATTTAGCGAGTTACGATAAAACCTCTCACTTGGACCGAATCGTTTGTCAATCAGCAAATAAGGTCTGCAAGACGTTTGATGATGGGTCTTTTCCGGAACCAAATGGTACCAAAGTGCAGGATAAACATTGGGTAGTGGTTAATCCAACAAACAACGAGCTCTACATGACTTGGACGCAATTTGATGCGTACAATTCTGCGGACCCAATGGACAGCTCAATAATCGTTTTTTCAAAATCAAGTGATCAAGGGAAAACATGGTCGAAGCCGTTGAGAATATCGAAAAATGGTGGCGATTGTATTGATGATGATGACACTGTAGAAGGCGCTGTTCCTGCTGTAGGCCCTAATGGTGAACTATATGTTACCTGGACAGGACCAAATGGTCTGGTAATGCAAAAGTCATTAGATGCTGGAGAAACGTGGTTGCCTGAGGAGAAAGCACTCGAAAAGCATTGGGGTGGATGGACACTCGATATTCCAGGTATGTCACGTGCAAATGGGCTTCCAATCTTAAAGTGTGATCTGAGTAATGGTCCAAATCGTGGAACACTTTACTTAAATTGGTGTGATCAGCGTAATGGATCTGATGATACGGATGTTTGGTTGATGAAATCTGCAGATGGCGGAGAAACATGGTCTGAACCAATTATGGTGAACCAGGATGACTCAAATAAACATCAGTTTTTCACTTGGATGGATATTGATCAATCAACAGGATACTTGTATTTCGTTTATTATGATAGACGGAACTACACGGATATCCAAACAGATGTTTACGTGGCAGGATCTATTGATGGTGGAAAGAACTTTGTAGAATCGAGAGTTTCTGCAAAACCGATTACACCTAATCCAAATTTCTTCTTTGGTGATTACTTGAACATTGCAGCTGTTGATGGGGTAGTTCGGCCAATTTGGCCAAGGTATGATGATGGAAAGGCGTCTCTTTGGGTGTCCTTAATTCATGACGAGGAGCTTTTTAATTTTCTGACTCCAGTTAAGTCAAACGACGAATAATCTCCTCCTCATCCGGATACGCTTCAAGAAGTTCATTGGTCTTGAATAATTCGAAGTCCCTGAAGTCAAATCCAGGCGCAACAGCGCAAGAGACAAGAGAATAACTGTCTGGATCTGAAACAGTGGATCCAAAGATAGTTTCTGCTTTCACTAGAACTTGAGGTGCCTGCCCTTTTTCCATGTCCATGCCCAAAAGATGCTCCTTGTGCCCTTCAGAGTCAAGCGTATGAACGATTAGTGGGCTTCCTGAATGAAAAAACCACAATTCATCACTTTTAATACGATGAAAGTGCGAGACATCTTGAGATCTTAGCAAGAAATAAATGGATGTCATGAGCTGGCGATCTCTACCTGGTATGTCAATAGGAGATCGATAGACTTCATTATAATATCCACCTTCAGGGTGTTCAAGAAGGTTGAAATGCTTGATTAGTTTTTCAATGTGATCATTCATAGATCAAAGAAAACGAAAAATCTGAAAGGAATGAGAATATCTAATTTTAATCGAAGCAGTCTTGTTTTTCCAAGGTACAAGTGCACTCGGGTCTGAAGTGCCCCATTGAGCTAGAAAGGCATGTGAATATGAGTCAAGAAGGTACAGTTGATTATTCTCTCCAATTTTAACTCCTAGTCCTGTTTTAACAAGAGCTGTAACATCATATGAGAACCATTGTTTGTTGTGCTATTCGGTGGAGGATAGGTGACCCCGTCAATTACGATCGCATCTGATTTGACATGAGTAGCCATGTACCTTGATCCGCTAACGCCGAGACTGGAGAATCCAAAAAAAACATTACCTCCGTAATAAATACCGGCTTGTTGACTTACGGTTATGTAATCATGATAATACTTCGTGGTGTGATCCCCAGTAATAATCCCATAATCATCTGAGAACTGAACGGTGGACCTACAACTCTTTTGCTCGAAACCTGCACCAGTTTTCAGGAAAAGTGATCCAAATTTGTTTTCATAGAGGCCATTAATTACGAAGCCAAGGTTTGGATCAAGAAAGTTGTAATTCTTTTCAGGTTTAAAAGAAGCTGTTATTCCAGATTCAAGTCCGAATGAAGAGGTTTGAGCTATTAGTGCGAATGGTCCTGCGAATATTAGTATACATATTGATCTTAAATGTTCTTAACGCAGAAGTTCCTATACTAGTATAATTCTGATAGATGAGTTATCTCTTATTTACTGAAAAGGAATAGAGATGATTCTAGTCAACCCGAGTCATTGTGTATTTGTACTTACCACTATCCTTTTCTTCAATTGCAGTAAGTTTTTTATTCGAAACAACGAGTTCATCCCAGTAAACATCATTGATGATTCCTAAGCTCGTATTGTCCATGGTTCCAATGAGCACATAAACCGTAGATTCAGTAACATCATCTTCATCATAGTTCGTGTACCAGTCAATATACCATGAGCCATAGGCTGTAATGTCCGATTTCGCATCATATGCAGTGAGCGTCCAGTCATCATTAAATGTCACGGTACAATTAACATAAGCGTCTGTGAAGTCTGTGTAGGAAATATTTCCTTTTGGTTTGAATTTAACTTTCTCAAAAAGCCATGTCCCAACAATTTTTTGTTCAGGAGTTGTTCCAAATGAATTCTTATGGCAACTACTTAATATGGGAAATACTAGAAGAAGTAGAATGAACGCAGTCTTTAGGCTTTTCATAAGGTCGTATTTTCATTAAAAATAGCAAATACTGTTCCAATAATTTACATTTGATCACTGTAAAGGTCCCAACTCAGGCTGTGGTCCTTTGTTTCTTACTATAGGGAAGAAATACTTCAAGTCGATTGATAGAAATGACCCATCCACAGGGCCGTCTACACGGATGAAATTACCTTGATATTCCCAGTCAGCTACCAAGTCAAAGAGTGGGGCGAAAGGCACTCTTGCTGAACCTCCTAGATAGAAGAAGCCTTGCTTTTTAGTTCGGTATTCGAACCCAAGATCAGCATTCAAAGAGGCACCAACTTTTTCACGTGTTAAGCCAGTATGTCGATAAGTGTGAAGACCTCCGGGTTGATTCACGACACCAATATCCGTAGGTTGATAAGTAATAGCAACTCCAATGGAGGCATTCATAAAAAGCTCCTTAGATAGCTGAATGTAGAACAATCCATTGATTGGGACCGCATATTCAATGAAGCCTAGCTGGTCTTCAGCATATGAGTTTGAATCTGCCAATTCCATGGTTAAATCGAAGTTTCTTCGTGTGAAATTAATCCCCGATTCGAATGCGATTAATTTAGTGATTCCAGCCCGCACGATTCCACCAAATCCATACCCCGGCTTCTGGGTTAGCGTAGTAACGAAACCCTGAGATTCTAACTCAAGATAAGTCTCTCCAAGAAATTTTGAGGGGAAAACTGGCCTTACTTCAACACCGAAATATGCAGGAAGCGCACCTTTACGCTTTAATGACTTGGGCTTTGATTGGGCAAAAGCACCCATGAGCAAAGCACAAAACAGTATGGATATCAAGTATTTCATATTCCGTTGCAGCTAAGAACGTGATAATATTTCAATTATTTTGACTCATTGATTGAATCAAGTACTTCATTGTGTGATCTGAGCTCTCCACGCGAATTACAATATCCAAGAATCGCAATTAGCAGTAGACTAAATGAGATGATCATTAAAAAATACCGAAAGCCTCTATAGGGGATAAATGGTTTCTTATGCTCTGCTTCAACAGCATAATTAATTTTCTCCGTCTTTTTGTAGTCATTCTTATGAATACCGAAAAGTGTGAATTCACCCTTTTTTCGCTCTTGAGATCCTTTTTCAAACCAAATATCTTGTTCCACTAGTTTCTTTTCAAAAGAACTTGCTCTGCCTTCGTCTGCAAAGCGATATATGATGTACCTAGGGTTATCAGGATGCTTAGTGTAATTTACTAGGCCTAAGTCAACTACGTTATCTATTGGATTGTCCATTCTAAATTTGACTTATTTCCATTCAGTTGTATACTCAATTGGTTTTCGGTGAGCTTTTGGCCATTTGATGGCAGGATACCCAATATAGAATATACCTAAGCACTTATCCTTCTCGCTCAATCCAAGAAACTCATTCATTTCTTCTGTGTAGATTAGCTTAGGTGTAGACCAAAAACCTCCAAGACCATAAGCCGTGCAAGTCAAGTGCATGTTTTGAATCGCACAGGCAACTGCTTCTATTTCTTCTATTTCTAAAATTCTCTCTTCTTTTTGGCGTTCCATACATACAGCAATAGCTACAGATGATTTCAATGGACGCTGAAGTAATTTGGCCAGTTTTGTATCAACCTGGTCCTCTTTCGGTACTTTCTCTAAGTATGTCTTGCCTAAAAAATCGCTAAGCAACTCACGACTCTCTTCCATAAATACTTTAAACCTCCAAGGTTGAGTATTACCGTGCGTGGGTGCCCATTGCGCATTATTTAATATTACCTCAACTTGTTCGCGATGTACCTGTCTTTCACTGAATTGTTCCGGATAGATTGTTCTTCGTTCACGAATGAGTTCGTTGATTTCAGAAAGATTAAATCTCATAGTTAAAAATAAAGCTCTAAAATTACGAAATAAAGCTAGAGTGCTTATCTTGCACAATGAAATTACTACGCATGAGGATATCTTTTAACGCTCCGTTTACTATTGCCTTTTCCACAGTTGCGGTGGCTGTTTATTTTTTATTTCAGATGGATGGAACTATTCCTCGAATCTTTAAGTTGGAGGGTGATTTTCAACTCACGAATTGGAAATGGTATGTGAGTACGGTCGGATATACCATGGGGCATGTGAGTATGACTCATCTTATCGGAAATGTGTCAATAATTCTCTTACTAGGGCCTTTTGTGGAGAGAAGATACGGTGTAAAACGATTGTTGGGTATGTTCATCATTACGGGAATCTTAACTGCTCTCGTTCATATAATATTTTGGGAGCACACATTAATTGGAGCAAGCGGAATTGTATTTATGTTCTTCGTGCTCAGCTCACTTATAGATATGCGAGGAAATAAAATTCCGTTGACATTTATCCTGATTGCTGTTCTATTTATAGGACAAGAAATTGTCCAGAGCTTTCAGAGTGATAGCATTTCTCAATTCGCTCATATTTCAGGAGGAGTAATGGGCGCTGTCTTTGGGTTTGCATACCGCAACAAGACTTCTTTGAACTAAGTCATTAGTTGTCACCTCTAATGCCGTCGTATTCACCACGACCTGGATCATTCATTGCGTCTACTTCTTTCTTGATATAGAAAAATGACTTATCGATTGTTCGATATTGTCCATCAGGGGTAGGACCTAAAGCAGGGCTGGAAACAATTGTAGCAGTACCATCTATTAGTACGTATTGAGGATATGCTTCAACTCTATATTTCTCCCAAATGGAGTTACCTTTAGAAATGGCATAAACGTCCCAGTTAAGTGCTTCAACTTGTTTTAAGAAGTTCGTATCTATTGAATCTCTCGCCTCGTAAATTGTAATAAAGTCGACGTAATCTTTGTACTCTTCTTGTATTTTTTCAAGCAAAGGAAGCTCTTTAATATTTTCAATACGATTAGGGTGTAGGAAATGTAGATAGACATATCTGCCTTCATAGCCCAAAAGTGTTTTAGTCTCCTTACCATCTTCCATTAGAACAAAGGTTGGTGCAGGTCCGCCAGGAACAAGTTGCGTAAGCCTGTCTTTAAGGTTTTTTGCGATGATTGAATTAGCCTTAAATAAGCTTCTATTCGCTACGCTATCAAGGATTGAGAGGATGTTCGTCTGCGGAAAACGATCTGAAAAATACATTTCACTGAGTCCATTCAACATCATCATCTCACGAATTCTCAGGTTGATCATTGTATACTCAGTTGACAATGCCTTCATTACCTCAGTTGGACTACTTTGTAAGACACCTGTATATACAGCTTCATTTGTCTCCGCAGATAGACGAGGGATCATTTCTTGGTAGAACTTGATCACATATTCCATGTATGCGTCATTATGATATTGAACAGGAGTATGCTTAATATAAAAATCATGCTTCTCATAACGATTCCGTTCTGCAGAGTGATTCACATTGTCTAAACCAGCTATCGTGAACTTCACATAAGTTTTGAAGAACAATGATGTGTCTAGCTTATACGCTTTTTCAACGTTTTCTTTAAATCGATCTAAATTTTCCACATATGTTGCCGCATCTTTGTTTCTTAGGTAATAGTTATTGCCTATGAAGTTATCGATCCATCTCTGGAAACTCAATATCTTATAATTGATGTCAATGCTATCAAGAGAAAGGAAGCCAATTTCAATTTGGTTACCACTTTGGCGAACTGGGTCATATTTGTTCTTTCCAGGGATGAAAAGCTTGTATTCCGCATCTGGCTGGATATATAAAAAACCACTATTATTATTTGCCTTGATTATTACCTTCTGAAAATATGGGGAGTTTAGACTGATTGAAAATGTGCTGTCAGAATCAACAGTTGTTGAAGTCACTAAGCGTTGCTTCATGCTGAAATAGTCTTCTATTTCATATACTTCAATGTTTTGCCCAACATAACTTGGAGCCAACCCTGAGACAGTCACAGATTGCCCAATAGAAGCGAAGGAGATAAACGATATAAGAAAAGCGATTCTATTCATAGGAGATACTTTTGAATCAATACGGTGTTAGTAATACATTTATTGTACCAATTATTAAACGAGGAGATGAGGCTTCGTTACAAATTGTTCAATTGCACCATCATTCTTGTATATCTCACGTACAATTGATGAGCTAATTGCACTTTGATCTTTGTTGGTTAAAAAGAACACTGTTTCAATCCCTTCTAGATCAAAATTCATATGTGCAATTGATTTCTCATATTCGAAATCCTGTGAATTCCTTAGTCCTCGAATTATATGCTTTGCACCGTTTTCTTTGCATAGGTTGACAGTGAGCGTATTGAATTCTTGAATGGAAATTCGTATTTCTCCCTCAAAGATCGATTGAATATGAGCTACGCGCTTGTCAAGGTTGAATAGATACTTCTTTTGTTGATTTACACCAATGGCAATGATCACATGATCAAATAGGTCGAGACTTTTTCGAACTACAGATTCATGTCCCTTAGTGAATGGGTCGAACGATCCAGGAAATACTCCAATTTTACTCGGCATCTTCATTTATTTTGAAAAAACTAAAGTTTACGTTTCCATATGTACGTAAAATATCGAAATGAGTTATACTCTCGAGCTTAGTTTCTTTTCCGTGTTCGATTATCAGGATTCCATCTTCTTTAAGGAGGTTTCTTTCAAAAACGATAGCTGCAATCTCCGCATGATGTTCGTACACATATGGCGGGTCAGCAATGATTAGGTCAAATGTATCAGTAGTCTTTCTTAAGTATTTCAGGAGGTCTGATTTAACCACGTTTAGATCATCCATGCAGTCGTACTGCTTTCCCATCTTAACTATGTGTCGTACGCAGTTGTAGTTTCTATCAACAGCAACAACTTTTCCGGCTTCACGTGAAAGGAATTCTAGCGTGATACTTCCCGTTCCAGCACATAAATCAAGAATATTTAAATCTTCAAGATAGAGTTGATGTTCCAAAACATTAAAAAGACCTTCTTTCGCAAAATCAGTCGTGGGTCTCGACGGAAATCCTTTTGGAAGCCCAAGTTTTCTGGTCTTAAACTTTCCGCGGATTATACGCACAGTTGTTGAGCTTTAGCAACGAAATCTTCTTCGATGGTGATTTTAAAACCTGATAGACCCTTAATCTTTTCCAGTCCTGAAGAAATTTCCTTAAGATCGAGATTCGACCCACCAGTCCCAGGAGAAAGCTCTATAGTTCCTTTATCGTCAACCATTTCTTTTTGTTGCAATGTGAACATTAAATGGTAAATCACATCTTCAGCTGATTGAGCATCAAAGAATGAATAGAACTCAAGGTTATTATGTTTCACCAGGGTTAACTGAAAGAAACTGTCATGAACAACAGCTGTTGCTTTCAATTTAAATGAATTAGAGCCAATAGCCTTGCGCAAAGCGTGTGTTCCAGTATGTTGGATAATTACCCTTGGGAACTTAATCACAAAATAGCTCTTTAGCCAGATTGGGATTTCAAAGACGTTCACAACGCTAAGTTCTGCAATCCTATTATAATCGATATCTCCTTCACTCACCGAATCACCAAAGCAGAGATTGTAGATCGCCTTAGAAGATGATTCCGCAAATACATTATTAGGAACGAGTGTTGATTTCTGGGTTGACCAAGCAACTGTCACTTCACTGAAATCTGATTTTAGAAGAGCTTCAGTCTCGAAGGCATGATTGAGGGCCTTTTTGATTTCGTCAGCTTGGACACTCTCAAATACAAGAGTGTGCTGCTGAATTGATCCAGCTGCACTTATTGTAACAAAAGATGCTCCGTATGAGGAAACATTAATCGCGAGATGACGACTCATGCTATTCGTTCTCCCAAGTTCCTGTGAGATCAGCTGAGTTTTTCGAACCGAATCCTATCATGTCATCTTTATTCTTAAAGAATGGACGCATTCCAGAAACTTTAAGTGTTTGAATTTTGAACTCAGCACCAATTTCTACAGAATCCATAACTTCTAAAAGCCACTCGTCTTTTCCTGCCGAATAAGGAATGTATCGTAATGAATCGGAGTAGAATTTTCCGAGTCCAAGACGTTCTCTACTTGTTTTGTATGCCTTAGTACCAAATTTGGATTTAAACAAATCCATTTGTACAGTGTCTCTTCTAAACCCAACGAAATCAGCAGATTTAGGGTTTTCAGCCCATCTTGATAAAAGAACAGCTTCTTCTTCTGTCATCTTGTTATCAATCGCACGTGTATCGCCATAGATGAAATCTCTTTCATCCGTTGTGATTCTTCTTCCTGGCACTGTACCTTCAGATTCAACAAATGGAATTGTACCATTATTTAAAAAATCTGTGAATTCATCCCAAGTCTTCAGGTAAGTTCCGTTCTTCTTGAAATGCTCTTTTTGAATATATCGAATGTCCATTAAGTTCTGCATCGACCATGTGTAGGCATTTGCATTTCTATCTTGCGTGTCAATAGTTTCTTTTACAGAGGAAGTGGACATATAAAGTGCAGCAATTGCAGCAATTCCTGCCATACCGCCAAGTACTAATAGCATACCTGGTTTCAATTTCCCTGAACTATATAATGCACTCAATGCTCCAGCAACAAACATCAAAACTGCAGACATCATGAATGTCCAGTCCTGACCTGTTTTGATTCCAACCACCAAGAGAAGAATCCCAACAATTAAAAATAGCGCGGGTACTGAGTATTTCTTTAATAGGACTGAAAGATTGTTTGTCATGATTATCTATTTACTTTTATGCGTAACAAAACTACAATTTTTTCGATTGTAGGATGTGTCATAGACTACTTTTTTTTAACCCTTCAATCAATGAGAAGTCATGCTCAGGTTTTGAGTTTTTTAGCTTGAAAGTTTTATGGAGAATTCATCATTTTATAGCGTTCTTCTAGAGAATTTCGGAATGGAGCCGACAGAAGAGCAGTCGGTATTGTTTTCTGATTTAGAGTCGTTTGCGAGAGATCGGAAAGGGAAGCAATTATTCCTTTTAAAGGGGTATGCCGGAACGGGTAAGACATCTGTCCTTGGTGCCTTTGTGAAAACTTTGGGGCACTATAAAGTGAAAACAATGTTGATGGCACCAACTGGAAGGGCTGCAAAAGTGTTCAGTTCTAAGTCAGAAAAAGGGACTTTAACTATTCATAAATTGATCTATCGCAGAAAATCGAAAACGGATTTTGGTTCCCCGATAAGTTTAATGCCCAATCTGCAGAGAAAAACGTTATTCATAGTAGACGAAGCTTCAATGATTGGGGATTACTCCATGCAAAACGATGGAAACATCAACTCTAGAAATTTACTTCAGGATCTTTTCGAGTATGTATACTCTTCCGAGGGATGTAAACTGATATTGATGGGAGATGATGGTCAGTTACCACCCGTTGGGAGCGATCATTCGCCAGCATTGAATCAAGATTACCTTAATAATTACTATCCAGAGTTAAATATTCGCTCCTTCAAACTCAATGAGGTCGTACGGCAAGCTCAAGATTCGGAAATATTAAGAAATGCTACACTCCTTCGGAATACGAATTGGGTTGACTATCCTCGGTTTGACATACAGCAGCAAACTGATTTAATTCGGCTAAGCGGGATGGACTTGCAGGATGAGCTTGAAAGTAGTATCTCAAAATATGGAACAGAGGATGCTATTGTGATTACGCGATCGAACAAGAATGCTAATAAGTACAATCAACAGATTCGAGGTCGAATTATGTGGTTTGAAGAAAAACTGTGTGGAGGTGATGCGCTGATGGTTGTGAAGAATAATTATTTCTGGCTTGGTGATGAATCGAAAGTAGGGTTCATTGCGAATGGCGAAATAATTAAAGTCCGCAGAGTGTTGAAGGTTGAAGAGCTTTTTGGGTTCGAGTTCGCACATCTACTGGTGACATTTCCTGATTATGAGGATCTAGGAGATGTTGAATTAATTATTCATACCGAATCACTTTTGGTGGAGGCCCCTAATTTGCCCAGAGACAGGATTAAGGCTCTATTCTATGAGATTGAGCGGGATTACATCCAAATAACTAATAAGAAAAAACGATATGAAGCGATTTTAAATGATCCCTATTTTAACGCTTTACAAGTTAAATATGCGTACGCAGTCACATGTCATAAATCTCAAGGAGGTCAGTGGAAACACGTCTATATTGACCAAGGATATATCTCAGAGGAAATGATGGGGCCTGACTACTATCGTTGGTTATATACTGCGCTCACACGTGGAACTGAAAAAGTTTTTCTAGTCAATTTTTCCGATGAATTCTTTATCGGTGAACCTCAAGATTAATACAACAAAGTTAATCTTCGAACGCGCTTAGCTTAAACGAGGTTTTCCCGACTGAGATCTTCACTTTTTCCAATGCTCTATTGAATCGATCGATCACGTGATGAGCGTCTTCTCTAGACATATATTTACCTGCAAGTAGATTTATTTCTCGCTTGAACGACTTTAGAATTGTATACGTGCGATAGGCTGATAATAGATCATTCTTGGATAATCCATATTTTGCAGCTCCAGACTTAAGGGCTTCGCTCGTTATTTTGAGGCTAGAAGCAACAGGATCAGTGTAAGAGTTTATTTGAACATTGATGCTTCGTCCCATTTGGACCATCAACTCAGACCTACGAAGTCTAACAAATGAACTGTCCATTTTTCCAACAGCAGGATATCTATTTAATTCTTCGTGTGAGTAGTCTTTTACTGTTTGAGATCCATTCCATTCTCCAATACCTTGGCCGCGGGCAATAATGCTGAAATCAACTTTTTTGTCTAGTAATCCTTCACAGAACACAGTTAATGCTACACTGTCTTTCTCTGTGAATAAAGAACTTGGTAGATCATACTTGTCCGAGGCGAAAACATCATTCATCTCTAAGTTAATTCGTGCATTGTAATTTGGTAATGCGTCCATGACGTTTACGTGCATCATAACCTCATCAGCAGATGTTGATAGGCATGAGTTAGGGATTGCAATGAGTCTTACTTCAAAAGCTTCTTTTTCAGCTGTAGGTTTGAATTGAAACTCTTGCGTCATTATATCGAACGTACTTGAATCATCAAATATGTACATTCCATTTTCCTCAACGAAGTTCACCCAGTTGTGACCGAATACAGCTTTGTAATCATCCAGTTTTCGCTGATAGATGGCCATAAGATCAACTGCTTCCTGTTTTTTTATCTCGAGTTCTTTAATGTTTTTGATGTACCCTTCGAATGCAGCATAAAGACCCACAATACTGTTTTGAAGCTTCTTGCGTGTAGATCGATTAGACTTAGTTGTAGGAGTTCCATTGAAGGTTCCTGAGCCTGCCTTAATCGCCTTTTTCTTCGACCGTCTAACTTTTCGTGACGGTGCAGACGAGGTGTTTATAGGAGAGTAGCCGAGGTCAGAGTATTCTTTCTCCTTTTTTTCAATTTTAAGTTCTGTTTGATCCTTTTTCTTATTATTATATTCTATCCAATAATCAAAGCCGCGTTTGCCGTAGATCTTTTCATTGAGCTTCGCTATTTTATTGAATTCTAAGTCATCTATAATACTCTGAAATGTTGCACCACCTGCGAAGGTTGAGTCAGGAGAGAGAAATCTCGTTTCTCCCGAGCCAAATAGGTGATAGGAGAGACCGTTTTTCTCGAGGACTACCGTTGTCTGCTTGGTAGAATTGTAGCCCCATACATCAAAATGAACGTTTGTATGCCTGTTGTTTCCTACAGTTTCAAAATCAGTAGTAGTATATCGTCTCGGCTCTATCTTTTCAGTCGTTTTTTTCTTCTCGGTTTTTTTGTCGATGTAGATTTCATA
This sequence comes from Flavobacteriales bacterium UBA7325, assembly GCA_002471375.1. Taxonomy (GTDB): domain Bacteria; phylum Bacteroidota; class Bacteroidia; order Flavobacteriales_D; family Crocinitomicaceae; genus UBA4466. Next base: position 10,679 of record DKPV01000025.1, on the reverse strand, counting down.
AGGGAAGAGTCCCACTGCTTTTGGGAGACCTTTGTTCCATCTTCCTTTTTCGTCTTTCTCACGTTCTTCCAGCATTCCAGTTGTGCTGGATCCGTCACCTGCTGCAATCAGGACATTATCGAATTCATCAGCTACGCCACCAAGGGCACTATAGATTTCTAAAGTGCGATTTTCAACGTAAGTATCCATCGCGAAGTTGATTGCTTTTAACGTGGTCAGTTGACCGTTAATGGAAAGGAAACGCATTGACTCAAGAATTGCAGCTTTATCGTCGAAAGCTAAGCTAGGGTTCATTACCTGTTGCAATTTCGGATGTGGTTTCAATTCCCCATCCTTCATCTTTAGAATTATCGATGGCAGTTTTTGCATGAGCAACTTCTCAAATGTCGCGTATTCATTTTTATATTCTTTGAGATTATTTGGATTATCGCGTTTCGCAAGTAAGGTTTTGTTCAGTTCCCATAGCGCCATTTTATTTGATGCTTCGGCAATTAAGCCTTTTGGTGATTTAGCGATCTCTCCTTTTCGTATTACAAGATTTTCTGGAGCATTAATAATGAGTAGCTCAATTGAATCATAGTTCAGTTCTCCATTGTAAAATGTGATCTCTTCGCCTACATAGTCGAAGTAACGGCCAAAGTTTTGATTTAGGATAGGGCTTTTCTTAACGACGTGGAATAAATATGCACGCTCTTCGGGTGTCAAGCCCTCATTCACCTGAGAATAACTCATTAGTGAAATCACTGAAAATAGTACAGAAAAAAGTAGATGCTTTGCCATAGACGCTTTCATTACTCAAATATAACGAGAATAGGAATCTTTTGTAACAGCTATTTGAAAATCTATTAACAAAAAAAAAACCTGATTCAATGAATCAGGTTTCTTTAGAAGTTGTTTTCGAGTAGTCTTATTTCTTAACTACTGTCTTTGTTGTTACCGCACCATTGTTTGTTACTTTCAACAAGTACATGCCAGTGTTAAATGATGAAAGGTCAATTGACGTTCCATTGGATACAGGTAAGTTCATTAAAATGCGTCCACTCTGATCATAAATCGCAGCAGTTGCATCATTGTCAAAATCTCCTTGAAGTTTAATGTTGTCTTCTGTCGGGTTAGGATACACAGTATAGTTTAAATCTTCTGCCTCGTCCAAGCCAACGATTTCAGTCGGTAATGCTACAGATAGAACAACAGAGTTATCTGCGATTGCAGCGCCACCACCTGGTTGTTGCATAACGATTCTAGAGAATGTTAAGATTGGAAGATTAGAATTTGCCAGATCATAATACTCGTATTGAGTTCTTACAACCTCCAAGTCTCCAAAAATCACAACGTTCGTTAGTGTAGTATCGACTAATTTGTAACGAATCACGTTAGGAATCGAAGATCCATCTGCAGCGATAAGTGTTCCTTGACCGTCGATCCAAGCGTATGCATTACCTGCAGCCGCTGGGCTTTGTGCTATACCATTGAAGTCAAAATATAATGTTCCAGAATAAGAATCACTAAGTGAGCCTCCTAAAGCAAAAGGATACGATACAAGTGTTTCTTCATCGGTATCAAATACGGCTAATAAATCACCGAATGTAGCTTCAGTGAATACAAATCCTGTTGAAACTCTCCCGTTTGCATCTGAGTGAAAGTATGTTGTCAAGGTGTTTTCAACATTAATTGTTTTTGTTGCTGTTGGAAAATCTGATGCATAAGTAGCCGATGTGGCATCCTCAATGGTTACACTTCGAGTAATTCCCGGAAAGAATGCTAGATCAGAGTAATCCCAAGTTACTCCCGGACCTGTGATTGTTGGATAAGTATCCGCAAATGAATCACACAAAAACATGGATTGTGTTTGAGCAATTGCTGGTTCGTTTGCAAATGTTAAGCTTTGCGAAAAACTTAGGGTAGAGCATAGTAGTGCTCCTAATAGTACAACTCTATTCATAAACTTATTTTTTTTCAAAATTATCATTTTCAACATATAAAGACAAAATAATGCGCGAATAGTTGAAATACGATCAAAGAAATTATCTTTGCCCCTTTTAACGAGTAGATTAGAATAATGGTTGGGGAGTCAGCATTTAAAAAGTACGTTTGGATAGCATTAACTTGCTTCTTAGGGATAACAATCTTTTTTCTCATTCAGACTTTCAAGCTTAAATTTGACTACGATTTTGAGAAATTCTTCCCGATAGAGGATGAGGAAACAGATTTCTATTTTAATCATCGTTCTCAGTTTGAATCGGATAATGACTTTCTACTTATTGCCATTGAAAGAGAGGCTGGGATTTTTGATAAAGAATTCTTAGAAAAGGTTTCTGAGGTAACAAAGGACCTTGAGAGCGTACCTCATATTCAATATATTACAAGTATCACGAACACTGATGAGGTTTTAATTCTTAATGGTGGTACCACCGTGAATAAACCATATTTTAATCCGTCAGATTTTGATGCAAAGAGAGATTCTACTCGTATATATAAGAACAGGGAGAATGTGAACTCGCTTGTCGCAGAAAATGGTAAGTCGGTTTGTATTTTCATTCGGCATGTCGACTACATCAGTAAAAAGAAAAGTGATGAATTAATCATTGGTGTTCAAGCGGTAATGGATAAAACGGATTTTGATAATGTCCGAATTGCTGGTAGGACAATAGGTCAGAAGTATTATTCTGATCAAATGTTCTTTGAGATGATCTTGTTCATTGGCTTAAGCGCCTTTATGATCATATTTTTTCTGCTTCTAGCATTTAGATCTGGTTGGGGAATTATGATCCCGCAAGTGGTCATTTTCGCATCCATGATATGGGTAGTAGGCGCGATGGGTCTTTCTGGTGAACCTATGAATATTATACTTACAGTATTACCATCTATCATTTTCATAGTAGGGATGTCAGATGTCGTTCATCTTGTCTCACGTTACTTAGATGCGTTGCGAACTGAAAAAACTGTTTTTGATGCCATAATTCTTTCCGCGAAGGAAGTAGGTCTGGCGACCTTGTTAACTTCGGTGACTACCTCGATTGGATTCTTTTCCCTGTATTTCGTGCGTGTGCAACCGATACAAATTTTTGGAATCGTAATGGGGTTCGGTGTCTTAGTTGCATTTCTTCTCACATTCTTAACCCTTCCAGCGCTTTTCTATATCTTTCCTGGGCCAAAATTTGTCCGCGAAAAACCAAAAGATCATTATTGGCAGAAGTACCTTCAGAGATGGTTCCCATGGGTTATTAAGAATCGAAGGCGAATTCTAATTTTAGGTATTGGCCTTGTTGCAATATTTACTGTTGGGATGTTTCAGATTGAATCAGATAATTACCTGATGGATGACCTTAAAGCAGATGAGCCCTTAAAACTAGATTTCAACTTCTTGGATGATCACTATGGTGGAGTACGACCATTTGAACTTGCTGTTGAGATCACTGATCCTGAATTAACAGTTTGGGATATGGGCGTGCTAAAACAGGCAGATTCAATTGAACAATTTTTGATTGAGGAGTATGGATTAGAACTTAAAGTTTCTCTAGTTAACTCGTTGAAAATCATGAATCGTAGTTCTCGCATGGGAGACGCGGCTTATTTTAAGCTGCCTGAGTCAAAACGAAAATTAAAAACGCTAAGACGCGGCTTAAGAATAGCTGGTAGTGGAGAGTTCTACAAAACCTTCGTGGATTCAGCAGAGCGTATAATGCGGATCAGTGGAACCATGAATGATCTTGGAAATAATAAGGTTACTGAATTGGATGCGAAGTTGAATAAGTTCTTGGCCGAAAAAGAAAAATCTGGAATCGCGAACTATACCATAACAGGTACTGCTCATCTATTTGATAAGAACTTAGGTTATCTATCCATAAGCTTAGTTAAAGGACTTGCGATATCAATATTAATTGTGGCTCTCCTAATAGGTTTAATTTATCGCTCATGGCGAATTCTTATTATCAGTATTATTCCAAATGTGTTCCCACTTCTCGTCATTGCTGGTCTCATGGGATATTTTGGTATAGAATTAAAAACTTCGACTGCAATTATTTTTACAATTGCCTTTGGTATAGCTGTCGATGACACCATTCACTTCTTGGGGAAATTTAAATACGAATTAATGCAAGGAAAGAGTCATTTATACGCCCTTAAACGAAGTTATATGACAACGGGTAAAGCAATGATCTTAACTACGTTAATCTTATGTGCAGGCTTCTTACTTCTTATATGCTCTTCTTTTTTAGGGACTTATTACATGGGGGTTATGCTTTGTATTACGCTCTTTGTAGCTCTAATAGCGGATCTTACACTTTTACCAGTTCTCTTGTTATTATTCTATAAACCAACACGCCGAGAAAGAAAGTAATAACCCTACTTTAGCGTCGAACTTAATAATTGACCCATATGTCCGCAAAATCGCGAAAGAGAACTCCAACGTTTATTGGCTCTATGATTCCAATAGTAGTGTTAGTTGCACTATTGGCTTTAAATGTGATGATATATGGGGAAGATGCTACCTATGGTTCGAATCAAATTGCTCTTCTAATTGCTGCGGCAGTTGCTGCGGTAATCGGAATAATTAATGGCTATTCATGGAAAAAGCTTCAAAAGGGAATCGTCAAAAGCATTAAGTCGGCATTGCCTGCATTGTTGATCTTACTCCTAATCGGTTCCTTAGCTGGTACTTGGATGATTTCAGGGGTAGTGCCAACGATGATCTATTATGGACTTGAGATATTAAATCCAACTGTTTTCCTTGTGGCTGCTTGCGTTGTTAGTGCAATAGTTGCAATAGCTACAGGTAGTTCTTGGAGTACAATAGCGACTGTAGGACTTGCGCTCCTAGGTATTGGTACGGTATTAGGGATTCATCAAGGATTAATAGCTGGGTCTATAATTTCTGGAGCATATTTTGGAGATAAAATGTCACCGCTTTCAGATACGACGAACCTCGCGCCTGCAATGGCTGGAACGGATCTTTTTACGCACATTAGGTACATGGCGTTAACCACTATACCTTCTATTGTAATTACGCTGATTATCTTTTTGGTATTAGGTTTTACAATCGATTCTAAACCAAGTGATGAAGGTGTTCAAGGTATTCTGAATTTGTTGGAAGCTAAGTTTTATATTTCACCCGTATTATTTCTAGTACCAGGTGTTGTTATCTTCTTAATCATTAAGAAAGTAAGTGCCGTTCCAGCATTGTTTATTGGTACATTACTCGGAGCTGTGGCCGCAATGATTTTTCAACCAGAGATCGTAAAAGAGATTTCCGGAGAAGCATCGGACTATGCATATGCTGCGTACAGAGGTAGTGTGGATGCGATGTACGGCGGTGTGTCGCTTCTTGGTGGCGATCAGGCGTTATTTGATGGGCTTGGAATTGACTTTGAGACAATGAAGCCTGCTGAATACGTTCCGATTATAGAAAGTCTCGAGATGAGCTCACCTGAGTATAAGGCGCTTCTAATGGAGGATGCTGAGATGTTTGTATCTATTCATAAGCTCTTTTCTACTGGAGGCATGTTTGGAATGATGAATACCATTTGGTTGATTATTTGTGCTATGGCTTTCGGTGGGGTGATGGAAGCATGTGGTCTTCTCCAGAAAATCACGAGTACGATTGTGGTATTTGCAAAATCAACAGGTTCTCTGATAGCAACTACTGCAGGAACATGTATCTTCTTTAATGCAACTGCATCTGATCAATATTTGGCAATTGTCGTTCCTGGAAGAATGTTCGCCGATACTTACAAGGATCGTGGACTTGCTCCCCAGAACTTAAGTCGTGCGCTGGAAGATTCGGGAACTGTTACCTCTGTTCTTTTCCCATGGAATACATGTGGTGCTGCGCAATCAACGGTTCTAGGAGTGGCAACAGGCGATTATTGGATGTACTGCTTCTTCAATCTTCTTAGTCCGGTGATGACTGTTTTATATGGCTACTTCAACATTAGAATCAAGAAACTTCCTAATACCGAAACATTTGATGATGCGCTCCCTGTGGATGATCACATCTTACGAAATGGGAAAAATTAATCTAAATTCTTCGTTGGAAAATTCTTAATTTTACGCCTGTAAAGAAATACCTATGTTTGAAAATTTATCCGAGAAGTTTGACAGAGCGTTTAAAGTCCTAAAAGGACATGGACAAATCTCTGAAATTAACGTTGCAGAAACTCTTAAAGAGGTTCGAAGAGCGTTATTAGATGCCGATGTTAACTTCAAGATTGCAAAAGAGTTCACCAATACGGTAAAAGAGAAAGCAATAGGAGAAAATGTATTAACTTCACTATCCCCTGGTCAATTGATGACTAAGATTTGTCACGATGAATTGGCAAACTTGATGGGAGGGAACGAAGTTGAAATAAGCTATCAAGGAAATCCAGGTGTTATTTTAATGTCTGGCCTTCAAGGTTCAGGTAAGACGACATTCACTGGAAAACTAGGGAACTACCTCAAAACGAAAAAAGGAAAGAAGCCTTTACTCGCTGCATGTGATGTTTATCGTCCTGCTGCCATCGATCAGTTACATGTGTTAGGTGATCAGTTGGGTATAGAGGTATATTCAAATAAAGAAGAAAAGAATCCAGTTCGCATCGCGGAAGCGGCAATTCAGCATGCAAAGAGCAACGGTTTTAATGTTGTTATTATTGATACTGCAGGACGTTTAGCTGTAGATGAGAAGATGATGTCTGAGATTGCTGAAGTTAAGAATACAATCAATCCATCTGAAACATTATTCGTAGTTGATTCGATGACTGGTCAAGATGCTGTAAATACAGCTAAGGCCTTTGATGAGCGCATTAACTTCGACGGTGTAGTTCTAACCAAATTAGATGGTGATACTCGTGGTGGTGCAGCATTGTCTATTAAGTCGGTTGTAAATAAACCAATCAAATTCATCGGAACAGGAGAGAAGATGGAGGCACTTGATGTCTTTTATCCTTCAAGAATGGCGGATCGTATCCTTGGGATGGGTGATGTTGTTTCTCTTGTTGAGAGAGCACAAGAACAATTTGACGAAGAAGAGGCTAGAAAGCTTCAAAAGAAAATACAAAAGAATCAATTTGACTTCAACGATTTCCTAGGTCAACTTCAGCAAGTGAAGAAAATGGGTAACGTGAAAGATCTTATGGGAATGATGCCAGGGATGGGGAAAGCAATGAAAGACGCTGACATTAAAGATGATGCTTTCAAACACATTGAGGCGATAATTCAATCAATGACACCAAAAGAAAGAGCGAATCCACACATCATCAACGGTCAGCGTAAATTGAGACTTGCGAAGGGGAGTGGACGAGATATGAAGGAAGTGAACAAATTGATGAAACAGTTTGGTGATACTAAGAAGATGATGAAGATGATGTCCAATCCTCGTAAGATGAAACAGATGATGAGTCAGATGAAAGGAATGGGTGGAGGAATGCCTGGGATGTAAGAATTTTGCATTGAAGGATTCAGAAACAAATAGGGTATAAAAAAAGCCAAGTCAATAGACTTGGCTTTTTTCGTTTATTGTTTTGCTACTTCGTTATTAACTTGTAGTGCTTCTTCAATCCTTTTGTTTCCAATTGGAGTGAGTACATACCGGCTGCTACATCCAATAGGAATGTATGTTTAACTGAATTTATATTTTCCATCTCATAGACTAGTTTGCCAGTTACGGTATACACTTTTACTGATACGTCTGTTAGATTACCTAGATCAACGTTCACGATTCCTGAGGTTGGATTCGGAAATATTTGCACATGTCCAAAGACCATGTCGGTCAATCCAGCGGTCGATGCAAAAGTGATACAGTCAGAAGTGTCTGTACAAATTGAGTCAGTTAAAATAACCGCATAGTTCCCAGAAAAAGTAGGGTTGAAAGTAGAGTTCGTTTCTCCTGGAATAATTGTATTTCCATTATCACAATCGATCCATTGGAACGTATTTCCGGATCCTCCATATGAAGTTAAGGTAGTTCGGTCATTTGTAACCGTCAAGTTGTCTACTGAGTGCCAATTCACATTCAGGGTTAACATACTATCACAGCCATTTGCCGAAGCTCCGCTTAATACATGATACCATGGACCTGTCCCATCAGTTGGGAAATAAGTATTTCCATCTACCCAAGTGTAGCCAGTATTGCTACAAGCTTCGTTTGTTGTAGAACTAGTGTCTGGCTCTAGCCAGTTTAAGTTTAGAGTTAATACACTGTCACATCCATTCGCTGATGCTCCTGATAAGTTATAGTACCAAGGTCCTGTCCCGTCCGCAGGGTAGTATGTATTACCATCAACCCAAGTATATCCGTTATTCGTACAAACATTATTGACAACTGCACTGGTGTCTGGCGCTAACCAGTTTAAGAAAAGCGTAGCAATACTATCGCAACCGTTAGCAGAACCGCCAATTATTGTGTGCGACCAAGGTCCAGTTCCATCAGTAGGGTAGTAGGTATTTCCATCAATCCAAGAGTACCCAGCATTCGTGCAACCATTGTTCGTATTCGAACTTGTTCCAAGCGCAGTCCAGTTTAGATTGAGAGATAAGACGCTGTCGCATCCAGCAAACTCTTGTGAGCCAACGCTGTGATAAAAAGGTCCAGACCCATCTCCCACAGTATAAGTGTTACCATCAACCCATGTGAAACTTGAACTAGTACATGCATCTTGCAAAAATGGAGTAGTATCTACAACACAGATATGAGTTTTCTCATAACTCCAGAAATCATCAAGATAATCGTCATTATACCCTGTTCCAACATACGCAAGATCACCAATCACGAAGGCAACGGCCTTTGTTCTAGGTACACCACCGAAGTTCCCTCGTTGAATCCAATAGTTTGAATCAACATTGAATTCCCAAACATCATCCGTGTAATCAAAATTAATATCATAACCAGTAGCAACGAAGAGTTGAGGATAGAATCCAAAACCAACCGCTCCAGCTCTAGCGGAACCTGGCATATCTGGTTTTTGTGTCCACTGATCCAGTGAAGGGTCGTATTGCCAGAAGTCATCCCTTGGCACTCCATCATCTCCAGTTCCAATGAATCCGTAACCTCCAGAAGAGAATCCAACAGCCGATTGTCTTGCCGTTCCTCCAAAATCATTTAACTGAGTCCAGTCATTGATTGAAGGGTCGTAATTCCAAAAATCCTTCATATAGTTACCATTGATGTCAACACCTGTTCCAACATATCCTAAGTTTCCAATAGTGAAACCAACGGCTTGTCTTCGTGCCGTTCCTTCAAAATTAGCTATCTGAGACCAAGCTCCAGTATTGTAATCATACACCCAGAAATCAAGGAAATATGGATTTCCAGTACTACTTCCGAGTCCGACATATGCTGAATCGCCAATTGAGAATGATACAGCCGCAGCTCTTTCTAAACCTGATCCTATGGCTCCTCCTAATGGGTTTTCATTATCCCAGTCATCAGCAGCAACATCATAAGAGTAGAGTTGTTTACGTTCGAACATTTCGTCTAGACCAAGTGCAATAAAGCCTTCGCCTGCTAGTTCAAAACCAACACAAGCTGTTTTTGGTGCTCCGTTGACATCATCTAATTGAGTCCAAGTATCCCATTGACCAAAGCTTAGCAATGGTAGTATGGAAAATACGCTAAGTAAGATTTTTTTATAGATCATTTCAAAGAGATTTTTTTAGTCAACATTGCTTTATTGTTTTGATTGAAGAGCGTAAGTAAATACATGCCCGACGGATGATTTGATCGGTCGAGCTTGATCTGGTTACCATCAGCTTTAAAGTCGCCCACATTTGAACCTGCCATATTGTATAGTGTTCCGTGCGAAATTGATATCGCATCATCCCAAGAAACAATTGCACTTGATTCTATTGGATTTGGAGCGACTGTTACCAATGACGAGTTCAATTCATTTACATTGAGTTCTTCCATCATCCATCCAAATTGGCTCATAGGGAAGTATTCATAGAAACTTCGCTTTTTTCCAAAGCTGCCTTTTCCTGCTCCAAAGTATCCTTTATTATTTAATGCAAAAGAGATTCCATAACGCCTTCCATCAGTAGGGAAGTAGGCACGGATTTTCCATTGATCCTTTGCTGAGTCATACTCCCAAAGGTCTTCTTCAAAACCTCCATCTACACCACAACAGATAAATCCTCTACCATTTAATGTAAAAGATCCTCCAGCGGCTCTAGCATCCCCGTTACAATCAGCACGTTGTTGCCAAGAGTTCGAGATTTCATCATATGCCCATAGGTCTTTTCTGAAAATATCTTGATCACTACCAAAACCAACATAAGCAGTATCGTTTATTACGAAATTCATGAGGTTGTATCTTTCTCCACCTGGAAATGAAGCTCTCTGAAGCCAAGAATCAGCTACTGGGTCATAACGCCACAAATCCGACGCATAAGTACTTGCAGCCTTTTTACCACATGCTATATAGCCGTAGCTCGTTGTTGCGAACCCAGTTGCAAAATAAACTCCATTACCGCCACCACCGGGATAGTCGGCTTTTTGAACCCAACTGTTCAAGATCGGGTCGTATTCCCAGAAGTCTTTTAGGTTTACTCCAGTTGAGGAGTATTGTCCACTATGTCCAGTACCAACATATCCCTTACCGTTGATAGAGAACGAAACTGGATTTCTTCGTACAGTCGAAGGTAAATCAGCGAGCTGTGTCCATGCGTCAAAAGCAGGATCATATTGCCACAGGTCGTTTCTAACT
>DKPV01000053.1:6857-14504 GCA_002471375.1 Flavobacteriales bacterium UBA7325 | reverse complement strand
TGTGTCGCCACCATCATCCGAACGAAACACGCCACCCTTATCATTTTCAATAATCGTCCAAACACGATCGGGATTAACCGGAGAAACTGTTACACCAATAATCCCAGATGTGCCCTCAGGCATCCCTTTATTATCCATCAATGATTCCCAAGTTTTTCCTCCATCGCTTGATTTCCAAAGTGCAGAACCCTCACCTCCAGATGAGAAATCGTAGGGACTTCTACGAACATTCCATGTACTTGCGTAAAGAATATCTGGATTCACTGGATCTAAAATCAAATCCACAGCTCCACTTCGCTTGTTTGCAAAAAGAACACGTTCCCATGTGTCACCGCCATCTATCGACTTATAGACTCCCCGTTCTTCAGAATCCTTAAATAAATCTCCTAAGACTGCAGCATACACAATATTGGGATTCTTGGGATGTACACGTACGCGAGGAATATGTCTTGAATTTTGCAACCCAATTGATTTCCAGCTTCGTCCACCATCAATGGATTTATACATTCCAGTTCCAGGTGAAACATTACCTCGAATCGTGACTTCTCCACCCCCTACATAGATAACATTCTTGTGTGATTTTGACACTTCAATCGCGCCAATAGATCCACCAAAATAACCATCGGACATGTTCTTCCAAGTGGAACCTCCGTTTTCAGTTTTCCAAACTCCACCCCCGGTTGCCCCCATGTAGAAAAGCATTGGGTTTCCTTCAACCCCAGTGACAGCAGCTGATCTCCCTCCTCGAAATGGACCGATACATCGATAGTCGAGCTTACTGTTAATTGCTGGGAAAGCATCTTCACTTCTATCCTCTTGTGCCAAGAGCACAAAGGAGTTCAAGAATAATAGTGAAAGGAATATAAGCAATGGTTGTTTCATGTTCTAGCTTTTGGAGTCTCAAGATAATAATCCAAAGTGGGGAAACAAAATTAGTACTTGACGAACGACTGAAAGCGAACTACCTGACATAAAATTCCCAACGGTAATAAACAAAAAAAGGCTCAACTTTCGTTGAACCTTTTCTCTTTGAACCGCAATTAGACTTGAATCTTCTCAATTATTAATTGAGGCTGTATGAAAATTGTCGATTTGTTAACGAATGCTAAGTAGAGCCGATATGGGATCTAACCATTCGAACCACACATTCCCCTCATTTGTTTATGGTCTGTTAAGTAGCCCTGCCAAATTATAATAAATATGTTGATTTATTCTGGTTGAATGCAATCGTGACAAGGGAAGCGAAGAAAATGTGTCTTATAGTGTTTTAAACAAACCAAGGGCTAATGCTAGCCAAAAGAGCCCTTTTATGAGAAAGAATGCAAAGGCAATCCACCCCACTCTTTTAATCCTATTCGTCTTTTTAATTGATTTATTCATTGTCAGTTTTGATGCCCACGAAACTAATAAGTTGGTCAAGTTTCAGTCAAAATTCTGTCTTTTTTCATTCTAACAAACGTCAAAATAACCTTTTTGTGGTATCGATTTTCGATGAAATACCCTGTTTATGGTATTGAATTTAGGAGCAGAGTAAAGCTACATTTGTACTGTTATTTTAAATTAGTCTAAATAAAAATAAAAAATATGAAACGACTTTTACTTTGTTCACTTGGCTTCACAACTTTCGCTTTCGGGCAGGTTTCAGATTCAGTTAGCTTGAATGTAGGATATGCCAATGAATCGTATTACAGCTTTGCAAATGGCGAGGTTGCAAATGTAGATAATCAGAATTGGCATCTAGCATTTGAATTAAGCGCTTGGGGCGGAGCGATTCGTCTAAATAGAAAACAAGCGGAATTGTACGACTCGGAAGAAGTGGTTGCCGATTGGTCAAGTACGATTGATACAACTGGACAATTCGCTGTTTGGGATCAGCACATGAATGGTTATGATTGGTGGGACGAAGGTGCAGTGAATAATGCTGCTGACGCTGCTGACCCATTTGATATGGGATGGGGTGATTACAATTCTGTTACACACCAAATTCTTGGTTCTCGAATATTTGTATTGAAGTTCAATAATGGAGATTGCAAGAAGTTTATGATTGAATCATTGATTGGGGGCGTTTACATGTTTAAACATGCTGATTTAGATGGTTCAAATGAAGTTACGCAGACGATCACAAAAGGAGATTACACGGATAAAAACTTTGTGTATTATGATGTGCTAAGCGATCAAATTACAGATCGTGAACCTGCCAATACATCTTGGGATGTAGTATTTACAAACTTTGTGCTCGAGCTGGCTCCTGGATATTTTGGTGGAGTAACTGGAGCATTGCATAATAATGGTGTCGTTGTTTCAGAAATAGATAATGAACCTGTTGCAATATCTACGTATAATAACGTTTGGGATACAACGATTGCGTCTATTGGGTACGATTGGAAAACATTTAACATGACAACTTACCAATATGACATTGAAGATTCATTGACCTACTTCGTACAGACTTCAGTAGGTGATATTTGGAAACTTGTCTTTACTGGATTTGGAGGTTCTTCTACAGGAAAAATTTACTTCACGAAAGAGCAAGTTGAATTTGCAAGTATACCAGCATACGAAGGAGCGAATCTCGAAGCTTATCCAAATCCTGCAAATACAGTTCTTACGGTGAACTATGCCCACGATGTAAATGAAATTCGTTTGATCAATATGAGCGGTCAGGTAGTGATCCACCAAACGACAGGCTTAACTTCCATCAATGTGTCTTCCGTTGATGAGGGTGTTTACTTCCTTCAAGTAAAGGACGATGCTGGAAACTCTGCTATGAAACGGGTGATCATTAAACATTAATTATCAATAACAATTCAACCAATAACGATGCAAAAAGTACGATTCTTAGCCGCTTTATCGGTATTGGATACACTCTCTTGGTAGTTGAAAAATCTAAAACACGTAGAAAATGAGTCATTGTACGGAGTGTATAGTTTTGCATGAAAATGAACTTGGCAAGGTAGGCTATTGCTTTGGTTGCGAGAGTTATCATCTTAGAATGAACGGATTGCTTACAGTTGTGAGTGAAGAACAGCTCATCACGGTTCAACAAAGTTTAGAAGACATGCGCATTGATTTAGAGACCAATCATGACGTTGAGGATGTAGATACAGGGGTGCAAATTCGCATTACAAAGAACACTTATCTATGTCTAACCCATCCTGAAATTATTAATGGACTTGAGCTTATCGATGTGGGTAAATACATGAGAAATGTCAATGAATTAATGATCTGATGAGAATAGCACTAGCTTCCATATTGACCTTTGTTGCCCTAATTTCTTTTGGACAAACAGAAGTGCAGGTTACGACGAATGATCAGGAACCAATTCCTGGCGCAAAATTCAATGCGATTTCTATTTCTGATTCAAGTCATGTGATTCGTCAAATTGCAGATAACAATGGAATCATTCGTCTCCAAAATACAGAAGGAAAGTATATTGTTTGTATTACGTATTATGGGTATGATGCTTATGTGGATACGGTTGAACTAAATACACTGAATCATGTTGTTATGCAACAGCCGCAGTTATTGGATGAAGTTGTGGTAACCGCACAAAGTCAAGCGACATCTGTTGAAAATGCAGTCCAAAAGGTAACTGTGATCAATTCGGATCAAATTCAACGATCAGGAGCGAACAATTTATCAGATATTCTCACCTATCAAACGGGTATTCGTTTGTCGCAGGACAATGTGCTTGGTAGTTCAATGGATTTAGGTGGTATTTCTGGACAAAACGTAAAAATATTGGTTGATGGTGTTCCCGTAATCGGTCGACAGAACGGCAACGTTGATTTAAGTCAGATTAACCTGAACAATGTTGAACGTATCGAGTTGGTTGAAGGGCCACTTTCCGTGAATTACGGCACAAATGCGTTGGCCGGTACGGTGAACATCATAACCAAAAAGAAAGGACATAAGGGTTTTACCGCTGAGATAATTCCGTACTATGAGACAATTGGGAACTATAATTTGTCAGGGTTGGTTGCTGTGAACCGTAATGGACACAACATCACTTTAGATGGAGGTCGTAATTACTTTGATGGTTGGACAGGCAATGATCCTTTCATCGAATTTCCGAAGGAACGTTTAGCGGATACAAACCGTGTAAAAACATGGAAGCCAAAAGAACAGTACTTTGCTGGTGCACGGTATTCGCATCATAATGAACGTTGGACAACTTCAGTATTTGGAAAATACTTTGACGAGTTAATCATAAACCGCGGTATGCCATCTGCTCCGTATTACGAGACAGCATTTGATGATTATTATCATACGCAACGAATGGATGTTGGATGGACGAATGATTTTTTGTTCAAAAAGAGCAAATTAAGGGTATTACTTGCTTACAATGATTTTAAACGAACAAAGAACACCTATTTCGAAGATTTAACTACGCTTGACGAGGTGTTGGCACAAACAACTGGAGCTCAAGACACCTCTCGTTTTAATCAGTTTACAGGTCGCTTTATTTATAATGGTGAATTAGGCAAGAAATTGGCTTACCAAGTTGGGGCAGATTTGAACCATTCCAGCGGTTGGGGTAGACGCATTGAAGCAGGACAACAGGAAATAGGAGATTATGCAGGGTTTGTAACTGTAGATTGGAAGTTGATGGATTCATTAACGATTAAGCCAGGAGTTCGATATGCCTACAATACTGCTTACGCTTCCCCTCTTATCCCATCGCTAAATATACTCCACCGCATCAAGCGTTTTTCAATCCGTGGATCAGTTGCACATGGATTTAGGGCTCCGGACTTGAAAGAACTGTATATGGATTTTGTCGATGTAAACCATAACATTACAGGGAATCAGGATTTACAGGCTGAGGATAGTTGGAACTACTCTCTATTTGTGAACTGGATGAAGCTCACGAAGAAGAATGCCATGCTCAAACTAGAATATGGAGCCTACTACAATGATATTGACAATCTAATCACCTTAGGTATTGTTGATAACAATGCATATACCTATATAAACATTGGGGAATACAGTACGATCGGTCAACAAATTTCAGCGATCTACCGCTCAAAGCGTTGGCAGGTAAATGTGAATGCGACCTATATTGGGCGTTATAATCCGGATGCGCAAACCACGAGCGTTGAACCTTATTCTTTTTCTCCTGAGCTTGGAGCGCAATTGAATTATACAATTATCAAAAATCATTTGCAGGCGAATGTGTTCTATAAGTACAACGGAAGATTGCAGAGTTTCTATATTAACGAAGCGGATGAGGTGGAAAGAACCATACAATCCGATTATCATATTCTTGACGCTAGTTTAACGTCTGACTTTTTTAAACAGAAGCAATTGAGAATAACGTTGGGGGCAAAGAATATTCTAAATGTTAAACAGGTGAATGTAATTGGTCAAAGCCAAGGTGTGCATTCAAGCGCTTCCAATTTCAACGCTGGAAGAGGTTTTTCTATGTTCTTGTCATTGCGCTATCGTTTCACTAGTAAACCGAAGAAAGATGAAAACTAATCGTATTGTATTAATCTTAGGTCTGTTTCTTGTGTCTTGCCATAAGGAAGAAATTGCTGTTCCACCGCATGATTCTGGCGATGCAACAGAGGTACAGGTTGAAATGGGAGAAGACTATCGGTATCAGTTGTTTTATGATCTGGAAGAGAATGAGATCGTAAGTTCTAATGATAAAATTGATTGGGATCTGGGGTTTGAATCTTCGGCAAATGGATGGCATATTGTGTTGAACTCTTCTAGGGGAATGGCTGTTCACAGAGGTTCAGGTGCATTTGCTGATATTACGAGTGAAGTGGGGTTAACATGGGATTGGGATACGCCTGACGGAAATCCTGATTCAACGGCAATTGGAGATTGGCAAACGGATAATGGTTTGTACGTTATTGATATGGGGTACGACCACACAGGTGCTCATCTTGGATATAAGAAAATGAGGGTGAATTCTGTAACCGCCTCAGACTACATTATTGAATTTGGTGATCTAACTGATGTGGTGGCTCAAACAACAACGATTTCCAAGAATACAAACTATGTAATAACGCATTTTAAGTTTGGTATTGGTGAGGTGTCAATTGCTCCTGCAAGTGATGCTTGGGATTTACTTTTCACCCAATACACCCACTTGTTTTATGACCCACTAAATGCTTATTTAGTTACTGGAGTTTTGTTGAATCGATCGAATACCACAGCTACGCATATTTCAAATAAGCCTTTTACAGATGTAACCTATGATGATGTCATTGGGTTGACTTATTCAGATGATTTAAATTATATCGGATATGAATGGAAGGAGTATGACTATACCAATGCCATTTATACTGTTGATCCAACAATAAACTATATTGTTCATACTTCAGAGGGGTATTTTTACAAGCTTCATTTCGTTGATTTTTACAATAATATGGGAGAAAAAGGATATCCAAAATTAGAAGTTCAGCAGTTATGAATTAGGTTGTTAACAATCTGATTGTTGGTAAGTTGTCTTGAAATACCACTTTTATAGTATTTACATTCCATCATCTTTTTCTGTTCTTGTACTAGAATTAAAAACAGACTTGATATGTACAATTTAAATGAACTCTCAACTTACGGTAATGGTCGTGTAGTATTGAATCGATACCATTATTCAGGAGGCTTAAAGAACCAACCAATTATGCAGTTCTGTGAATCTAATGGAATTGAATTGGAGTTCATTCAAGTATTGTGGGAAGCATTTCAATCCAATTCTGTACCCGACGTTGATCGTTTAATACGGTTTGACGCTTCTATGATCTTGGAGTATCTGGAAAAAACGCATGCCTACTATTTGGACAAATTGATTCCTGAAATAGAACTGAATATCTTTCGTTTCTCACAACTTCTAGGGGGCAAACATCCTGTAGTTGAAACTTTAATGAATCGTTTTTATGTCTATAAACAAGACTTGGTTGCGCATATCGAAGTGGAAGAAAAATTGTGCTTTACGTATGTCAAACAACTGTTGGTGAACGGCGTCTCTACCATGGATTATACGATTGACCAATTTGTAAATGAGCACGAGCATAAGGAAGATCAATTGGGAGATTTGCTTCGTTTCATGAGGATGAATATTCTGGAAAGTGACGTGCTATCCTATAAAATGATTTTATCCAAACTTGAACTCTTGCGGCATGATCTATTTATCCATGCTTCTGTTGAGGATGAAGTATTGGTTCCAACGGTTCGGCAAATGGAAAGGAGGTAATTATTGTTAAATAGAAAATGTGGTCATTGAATAATCCATCTAAAAGGAAATGATACAATTTTGAAGAGATCCTTCAATATCATCAAGGGTGGTTCTATTCGAGCACCATTTCTATATATACGTTTCAATATAAATATCTGTTAGCTGACCCAACAACCTAAGTTTGTTTATTCTCTAATTCATCCTCTTCGATTTGTCTAGCTTTAGTTAACGCTGTTGCGACCAGTCCAGCAGGAACAGTTACTATACCTATCCCTATTATCAGAACAAAAAATGTAAATATCTTGCCCCCTATTGTTATTGGAACTATATCCCCATATCCAACCGTAGTAAGCGTTACAATTGACCACCAAAGACTATGGAATATTTCGGGAAACAAAAATGCCAACCTGTTAAAAAACAACAGATTGGCATTTACTTTTGTGAGCCCGATAGGATTCGAA
>DKPV01000053.1:0-6494 GCA_002471375.1 Flavobacteriales bacterium UBA7325 | reverse complement strand
TCTATCCAGCTGAGCTACGAGCCCTCACGAAATACGAAAAAATGCTATAAAAAAAGGGGATGATTACTCATCCCCTCAAAGTCGGGGTGGCAGGATTCGAACCTGCGACCTCCTGCTCCCAAAGCAGGCGCGATGACCGGGCTACGCTACACCCCGAGCGTAATTTTTTCTTCCTATTTCAACTTAATATTCGAAAGTCGTTTCTTTCGATAAGCGAGTGCAAAACTAAGCAATTTATTTAATTCGACACAATTTTTTAATCGAGAATCGAAAAAAAAATCTCCAAAAACGCTAGTCTACTCTATCTCAACAGATACGAGATAAAGAAATCTTGTTTTTCTAGTAAATTGCAGGGTATTTACTTGGATCAGTTTCATTCATAATTGAATAAGCTTTCTCTACGATGTCATCAATACTCGGCTTCGAGAAGTAATCTCCATCCGATCCGTATGCTGGTCGGTGATCCTTAGCACTCAATGTCATTGGAGCAGAGTCCAAATGATTATATCCATTTTGTTCCACTAAGATTTTATCAAGCATGAAACCTGTAGCCCCGCTCTCAACATCTTCATCGACAATCAATAATCGATTAGTTTTCGCCAATGAATCCTTAATCATATGATCAATATCGAACGGAAGCAATGTTTGTACATCAATTAGCTCTACAGAGATTTCAAGTTCTTGAAGTTGCTTTAAAGACGCCTCACACAGATTAAACGTAGATCCGTAAGAAACAATTGTTAAATCAGTTCCCTCAGCTACAACTTCTGGAACACCTAATGGTTCTCTAAACTCTCCGCTATTTGTTGGCACGCGTTCTTTCGTTCTATATCCATTCAATGGTTCCACTACTAATGCAGGATCATCCCCAGCCATCAATGTATTGTAAAAACCAGCTGCTTTTGTCATGTTCCGAGGAACACAGACGTACATACCTCGAAGTGCATTAATAATCATTCCCATTGGAGAACCACTATGCCAAATACCTTCTAGTCTATGTCCACGTGTACTTACAATCAATGGAGCCTTCTGTCCGCCTTTTGTTCTGTACTGAACCGTAGAAAGATCGTCAGACAATACTTGAACAGCATAGAGCAAATAATCGAGGTATTGAATTTCTGCAATCGGACGTAAACCGCGCATTGCCATACCAATTCCTTGACCTATAATCGTACACTCGCGAATTCCGGTATCAGATACACGGAGAACTCCATGCTTCTCTTGCATTCCTTCGAGTGATTGATTTACTCCTCCAATTTTCCCAGCGTCTTCTCCAAAGACAAGTGCTTGAGGATAGTTTTCTAGAAGTTTATCATAGTTATCACGCAGAATAATTCGCCCATCGTCCATTTTGATATCATCATCATATGCTGGAGGAACTGGTGTTACACTCAATGCTGAACTCTCAGATTCTGAGTATAAATATGAGCTATAGCGATCGTAATTTGTGGCTATTTGGTCTTGAATCCATTGAGACAAACCTGCTTTCGCTGGATTATTCTCATTTCGTATCATTCGGAGAACTTGTCGAGCAGCACCCAAAACATCCCTTCTAATAGGACTCATCTCCCGTTGTAAGTTCTCTGCAATTTTCTTGATGAAAACTCCACTTTCACTTTGATCCGCAACAGCATTAATTAAAGCAATTACAGCAGAGAGATCCGTTTTAATTCCTTCTGTGAAAGCTTTCCAAGCAGCAGACTTTTCTTCACGAACAATCTTCTTAGCGCTTTCTTCAATTTCGGTTAACTCCTCTTCCGTGGCAATGATTTTTCCTTTCGCTTTGAACGAAAGAATCCACTCTTTAAATTTATTGATACAATCAAAATCAACTTCCCACTTGAGGCGATCCTCATCTTTATATCGTTCATGCGAACCACTCGTAGAGTGACCCTGAGGTTGATTAACTTCTTTCACATGTATAAGAACTGGGATATGCTTTTCTCTAGCAATTTTCACAGCCTTCTCATATGTTTCGCATAGGTGAGCGTAATCCCAACCTTTGGTTATGAAAATTTCATAACCATTTGAATCTTTTGTTTTTTGCATTCCTGCAAGTGCATCAGAGATACTTCCTTTCGTCGTTTGCTTCTCTCTAGGCACAGAAATTCCGTATCCATCATCCCAAATGGACATTACCATTGGTACTTGCAGTACTCCTGCAGCATTTATTGTCTCCCAGAATGGACCTTCAGAAGTTGAAGCATCTCCGATTGTTCCGAATGCAACTTCATTTCCACCGTTAGTGAATTTCTTAAACTCTTCCAAATCCTTGAGGCTAGGATGTTCACGATACACCTTCGATGCTTGCGCTAATCCAAGTAATCTTGGCATCTGTCCAGCAGTAGGAGAAATATCGGCAGAACTATTTTTCTGTCCCATCAAGTTCACCCAGTCTCCATTTTCATCGAGATTTCGAGTTGCATAATGACCTCCCATTTGTCTACCTGCAGATTGTGGCTCAGCTTCTACATCCGTATGAGCATACAATCCAGCGAAGAATTGCTGAACATTCAGCTGTCCAATCGACATCATTATTGTTTGAT
This sequence comes from Flavobacteriales bacterium UBA7325, assembly GCA_002471375.1. Lineage (GTDB taxonomy): Bacteria > Bacteroidota > Bacteroidia > Flavobacteriales_D > Crocinitomicaceae > UBA4466. Next base: position 3,948 of record DKPV01000053.1, on the reverse strand, counting down.
CACGGTAATAACCAGATCTAAAGTCCCCATCTCGGAATTGTTTAGCTAATGCTATTTGAGCTAATTCCTTTCCATCACCAAAAATTCCAAACTTTGCCTTACCAGACAATACCTCACGCCTTCCCAATAGAGATGTTTCTCGTGAGATTCGTGCCAAATTGTAATCTTCTAAAACTTGGTCCTTAAAGGATTCGAAACTTGCATCAAGTGCTGTTTTTGCGACGGATTCTTTTGCCATAATGTTCTTTTAGAGTGCTGCAAAAGTACGCATTTGAAGCCAATTTTGAAAGAAGAAAAACTACCATCCTCAAAACACTAAGAAAAACCTGGTGTTTTACATAGAATAACGGGAGTACTTTCTACTATCAATGAAAGCATCGTATACATCACTTTGGTACGATAAATGGACTGATTAGATTTTCTTTTAAAGAAATGTATTTACTTTTAAGCTATAATTAATCTCAATATGAAATTTACCTTACTCATCGTTGCCCTTCTTACACTCTTTACTGGATACTCACAAAGTGATCGTGAATTCGCCGTCATTAACGTGAGAGGGGAAATTATACATCACATCAATGCTGAGGAAGTTTTTCCCGTATACAACGATAGAATACGAATAAAGCGATCATTAATTATCGATGGGGTAGCGGTGCCTATTTATGGATATCTAGATCATAAAGGTCAGGAGGTAATTCCAATTGATTATGAGGACGCTAAAGATTTCTTAGGAAAGACAACATGGGTCAAAGAACGTGGACAAAAAAAATACTACCAGATAGACGAATACGGATCTCGTTTGAATGATCTAGAATTTGAAAAAATCGGAGACTACAGTAATGGAGCATGGAGTGTGATGGTAAAAAACACTTATTCAGATGACAGCGAGTATCTCAAAGGATTTGTGACTGATCATGGCGAGCTAATAATCGCTCCAAAATATGCACACACATACTCATACTTCACTAATGGTATGAATGGACTGATATGTGTAGGTCTCGAAAACCAAGGTCACGGATATATGGATTTAGAAGGGCGAATCGTGATTGAATTCGAACAAAAACAGAAGGAGTTTACCAACTTTCAAGGAGGTCTTGTTCAACGCACCGAACATAGTGGAAAGACTGGGATTATGAGTTCAACTCAAGTCTGGCTAGCTGAACCTACATCGTTAAAAATTAAGGGGTTCGATCATACAGATTCCATTATCACAATCATTTACAATGAAAAGACTAAAAGTGATTTTGGCTTTACGAATTTCAGGTATAAGCCACTTTTTACACAACGATTTGAGGAAGCAAGTACATTTAAAAGCGGACACGCCGAAGTAAAGAGTTTAGGTAAATGGGGAATTGTCAATAAAAGAGGTGCCCTGGTAGTTCCTTTGAAATTTGATGGCGTTTTCAATGTGGCGAGTGTCAATTACTTTGTAGCATACAATTTGGAAGCCGGACTAATTACCGAGTGGTATTATTTTGACATTAATGGAAACCCTATCACTCAACTTGAAGCTCTATCCAACAGACCTCTTAGCCATGAGGTTTTCTTCATGAGCGACTCCAAGAACGAAGTTTACCTTTACGATGCAGATGGCGAGAAAATTCAAGACACACCATATAAAAAGGTCTTCAGAATTATTGGCGATGGTGGACATCAAATCCTATCTCACGATATATCCAGAAAAGAGATCATTGGAGGTGGTGGATCAGAAGCTGTCTTTCACGATATTATTACTAGTAGAATAATTGGCGGGGCAGGTTCACAAACAGTGACGCATGATTTTTCAGATAAAGGAGTCTCGGTTGTCGAACTTTTGAAAGGGAGGGAATATCCAAGCATCAGAAGGTAACTTGCGGCTCAGACCTGAGAACAGTGCTTATCTTATTTCGAGCCAATACGATCCACCGTGTCGCTCAACTTCAACAAGATTAAGGTGTTCCCATATTGGAGCTATCACTCTACTTAACTCTGGATCTTCTGAGATGAAGTAATTCGGTAGTATTGTCGCGTATTTCTCAGGATTAGCCAAGATGTACATAGCCAATCCATACTGCTCTGTATAAAATCTATCGCACATAAACTGCGGATAATCATACGGAAGATAGATGTCATGAATATGAACAATCACTCCTTTTTTCAATCGTGGAAGAATCTCCATGAAGAAGACCATGGCATCCGAATTTGGAAGTATTCTGTGTGAATTATCAATAAACAAGATCTCACCCGCTTCAAGATTAAGAACCTCATCGTAGTTGATGTTCTCAAAAGGCTCGCGAATGATCTTATTCGTCAGTTGATCAATCTCTGCTCTAGGCATTGGGTCTATTGATATAATCTCAGTGTCCAATCCACAATCCATTTTTGCTTTGTAAGCAACCTTTGTTGAATTACCTGAACCTACTTCTATGTAGCGCTTTGGTTTCTTCATCGCTAGCATGGTATATATACCGACGATATCTAACCCTGGCAACATCCCATTATTCCACCCGGGCTTGTTAGGATCTCCTTCTTCTACCGCTTTTTTAATCTCGTGGATTTTATCAGTATACTTCAACGCCTCCTGCAGAATCGACTTATATTCTTCACGGTTGGCATCGATAATAGTATTTAATTCCGCATGCGGGGGCTTGCCATGTCCATAGCGTGGCGCGAAATCAACCTTATACTCCGAAAAGAGCGTTTTAAACTTAGGAGAGAGGAAACGGTATATCGATTTCATAAGCAATTTGCGTTGTCAATCAAGGTTGTAAAATGATTGTAGGGCAAATGTATGGATTTACATTATTTAATCGATTGTTAGAAGGATGAAAGTTCCTGTTGCCTCTATCCTATTCAGTTGAATTGAACAATTCTAACTTAATAAGGTAATCGAATAGAGTTTGAACACCTATCGAAAATGTCGTACATTAGCAACAGTTAAAACCAAAAAACAAATTTTATGAAAAAAATTCTACTATTAAGTGCAATGGCATTTTTCTCTGTGAGCATGGCTACAGCACAATGTACTCCAGACCCAGCTTATACAGCATCAGGAGTTTACCCAGATAGTACTACTGGATTTGCAGGTGCTTGCGTTGATTCTTTGTACGAGCAATTAGTTACAAATGTTGTTCCACTAGATACAACGGTGGAAATCATACCAGGTTTCCCAGTAACACTTGAATTTGACAGTGTTGTTATTACAAACGTAACTGGATTACCACCAGGATTCACATACGTTTGTTATGATGGAGGAAACGTTACTTCACCTGTTGACGGGTGTGCTTTTGAAGGAAACACTATTGGATGTGTTTTGATTTCAGGTACTCCTTCACCAGGAGATGAGGGAACATATAACCTTAACATTTCTACAGATGCTTATCTCGGAGGTCTTGCGTCACCACAGGCAAGTATCGATGTTGATTACTACACAATCGAAGTTGCAACAACTTGTGCTACGGGAGGAATTGATGAAGCTTCAGCATCTAAATTCAGACTTTATCCAAACCCAGTTGCAGAGACATTTACATTGGATGGTCTTTCAGGATTAGATGTTTCTGAAGTTGCGATCATGGACGCTGCAGGAAAAGTACTTTCTGCTCAATCAGATGTAACTACTGGATCAATTGATATGAATGTTGCGAATCTTGAGGGAGGCGTATACTTCGTTCGTGTAAGTTACGGATCATCAATGGAAGTTGTTCGCTTTATTAAGGAGTAAGAACATCACAACTTTATTATATCAAGAACCGCTTCGAAAGGAGCGGTTCTTTTTTTTGTGGTATTTACTTGGCAAAAAGTAGATTAGAAAAAAAGTCGTTTTTTTTCATCTAGACGTTGTTTAGTTATAGAAAAATGTATTACATTTGCCCACGCTTTAAACGCAAAGCGAGAAACAATTTCCACTCGATCGACTGTTGTCGGTGTTCGTAAGAATTTGGAAACTTGGTCTGGTAGTTCAGTTGGTTA
>DKPV01000014.1 GCA_002471375.1 Flavobacteriales bacterium UBA7325 | reverse complement strand
CAAAAGTAATGGCCAGTATAAGTAAAGATTAATTCATTGTTTTCAGTTTATTTGAACGAATATAACACTAAATCGCCAATACTATCTCATGCCTGAGCGGGTGAATTGCATGACAAATAACAAGGAAATACTGAAAAATTTTGGTCTAGTAGATCTAAGAATCGACCGTTGATTTTTTTCATAACTTTAAGGAAAGATATTGAATATGAATAAATTGAAATATTTTGGCGTTTATTTCACACCCTTACTGGCACTTATAAGTTTCAATAGCAATGGGATATTGGCCTATTCAGGAATTATCGTTTTGTATTTGTGTATTCCCATTTTAGAAAATGTAATTCCTAAGGATTCCTATAATCTCAGCACCTCAGAAAAAGAACTGGCTAAAAAGGATCGATTTTATGACATCGTTCTTTATTTATTGGTTCCACTTCACCTATTTGTGATTTATATTTTTCTAAACGCGATCTCAAATCCAGACATTTTACTTTCTGACTTAATTGCATATGTACTAATGATGGGAACGGTGCTAGGTGTAAATGGAATTAACGGTGGCCATGAACTAGGTCATAAGACAGGAGAACCTTTCAAACTATTAATGGCACACGTATTACTAACAACCTCCATTCAAAATCACTTTATGACTTACCATAACAGTGGGCATCACAGAGATGTGGCAACACCGAATGACCTCACTTCTGCAAAACAAGGTGATATCTTCTATCTATTTGCTTTAAAATCGCAAATTGGAGGATATTTCAAAACCTGGAAATTAGAGGTGGAAAAGGCAAGAAAAATGGGCAAAAGTACATTTTTGAATCCCATGATACTTCACACAATAATTCCTTGGACTTTCCTAGCTATCATTTTTATTCTATTTGGACTACAGGTTGCCTTACTTTATTTCGCGGCTGCAGTATTCGGGATTTCTATTTTAGAGGCACAAAATTATTTTTCACATTATGGGCTCAGAAGAAAGCAAAGAGATAACGGCACCTATGAAAATGTAAAAGCAATTCATTCTTGGAATTCAGATCACATCTTAGGACGTATTTTACTATTTGAACTTACACGACACTCAGACCATCATTATATGGGTGCAAAACCGTATCAAATACTTGAATCAAAAGAAGAAAGTCCGATGTTACCTTATGGTTATCCAGCGATGCTTATTTTATCTTATTTCCCATTTCTATTCATTCCAATTATGCGTAAAGCACTCAAAAATCAGGGTTTCGTTTCCTAATTCAAAAACATAAAGACATAAAAAAAGCGCTCCAAAAGGAGCTTCTCTTTCGAAAAGCTCCCTTCAATTTAGTTTTTGCGCTTACTTTTTGATCAATCTCATTGAATGAACTTCGCTTTCATTTGAAATTCGAACAATGTAAACACCATTTGATGAATTGCTCAAATCAACTTCTACGTTGGTATTTGGCCCTAAGTTTTCTGTTGCATTGTACACTAACTTACCAGAAAGATCTACAACGTTAATTGTTACTTCGCCAGAATAAACCTCCGATGATATTGAAAATTCACCTGTGGTCGGGTTTGGATAAATTCCAATTCCATTCGTCCAGTTCAGGTCAGCTAAGGAAACGGTTGTTATTGCAACACAAGCTGAGGTGTCTGAACAACCATTCATTGATACAACCACAGCATAATTACCATTAAAAGTTGCCGTGAATAATTGATTAGTATCTCCAACAATTGCGGCATAACTGCTATCACAATCTACCCATTGATACTGAGCTCCAACAGCATTAGATGTCAAGTCTAAACCTGAAGTTGTAACAGTATTATCTACTGTGTTGATCGTTAAGTCAAGATGTATGATACTATCGCAGCCGTTTGTAGCTCCACCTGGAACCGAATAAGTCGCTGAGTTGTTGCTTGCTGTATATGTGTTTCCATCAATCCAAGTATAGGTGTCACACGCGACAAGCGTATCAGTGAGCTGTTGTGAATTTGTAATTGTTAGATTTAGAGTTACGATACTGTCGCAGCCAACTGCCGATCCACCTGGTACAGAATAAGTAGCCGTTGAATTACTGGCTGTATACGTATTTCCGTCCAACCATGTTAAAGAATCACACGCTGCCAATGCATCAACAGAAGCAGAAGCGCTGTTTACAGTAAGGTTCAGGGTAACAGTACTATCACATCCGGAAGCTGCACCGCCCACGTATACGAAAGTTGCCGTACTGTCACTTGCTGTGTATGTGTTACCATCAATCCAAGTTAATGAATCACAGGTCGCTTGGACATCCACCGATTGTGCTGAACCATTTCCAACTGGAGTAGTTGAACTAATCCAATCAGTTGCCGGATCCATATTGTAAAGTGTTAATGTGTTACCATTACCAGTTAAGTCAGTAACTGTTGAGCTACCTGGTCCGTCTTCAAATCTGTAATATGCTACAAGTCCTGACTCAGTACCCGTCAAATTTGAGCTCATGGAACCAGTTAATTCTGCTGGCGTTCGAGCAACATTCCAAATTCGCACGTCATCAAATTTTGTATTTGTAAATTGTGTGACTTGAGTATAACGAGCACCAATTACTAGACCTTGTGTAAATCCAGATGAAGAAACTGCACCTGTAGTTGGAGCAGATGCGACTACCACACCGTCAACATAAAGAATCTGGCTTGTCCCGTCGTACACAAAGGCAATATGGTGCCAAGTGTTTATTGCTGGTGAAGATGGAGAGCTTATAGCTACCGGGCTTAGACCACTTGCCCAGGTATCGAAAACTCCACCACCGCCCCATCCTCCAAGAACGATGTAAGCATTTTCGTACAAGCTTATGTAATGCTCATTTGGATTGTAGTTTGCCGAATTGATCCACATTTCCATTGTAAATGTGTTAAAAGTATAGGTGGCAAATGGGGTGTGCATGTAATCGTCTGTACCATCAAGTTGTACCGCAGAATAGCATTGCGCTTTAGTGTCATTCATTGCAAATACAAATGTAAGCGCAATGAAAGCAGTGAATAACTTTCGTTTCATTTTAAGTGTTTAGGTTGTGTATCACAAAGATACACTGTTCTATCCTAATAATTACGTCTTTGCAAAGAAATAATTAATCATTCCTAAAAACCGTTTTGCGTTTAAGGAACTAATCCATATTTTGCACCTAATAAATAACCTAAACACTTTAAATGATGAGAAAGAGTTACTCAACTATCGCTTTGATGTTCCTTTTTGGAATGCTCGGCTTTAATTCAAATGCACAATCGTGCTTACCAAATTGGCAATACAGAATGCCAATAACAATTACTAACCCGAATGCAGTTGCACTTGTAAATCACCAGGTGAAATTAACGGTTAATACACAAGCGCTAATTTCAGCTGCCAAGATGAACCTAGATGCTTCTGATTTAAGAATGGCAACAGGGTGTTGCTCTCAACTTTGTTATTGGATTGAGGCCGGGGTAAACACAACTGCAACGGATGTATGGGTGAACGTTGATAGCATTCCAGCATCTGGAAGTGCAGTAGTTTATATGTATTATGGAAATACAGCAGCGGCAGATTCTTCAAATGGAGCTTGTACGTTTGACCTATTTGAAGATTTTGATGGTGCCGCTCAAACATCATTCTCGAATATTTGTGGAACAACTACAGAGTCTTTTGCTTCAGGTAATTTAAATGTCTCATGGGGTAGTTCAGGAATGCTTGGTTCAAATGCTACGTTCCCGATGTCAGACGCTTATACTGTTGAATCAGATGTTGTCGGAACGACAGGTACTTGGCCAGGATTGTACTGGGCGAAGGATGTGACAAAAAAATCTTATGGATTGATGGTAGATGTAACGCAAGCGCGCGTTTCTCTTTCAGGAGGAGGTACTGATTATTGTTCTGGTCATAACTGGGCTTCATCGTTGGTTACCTATTCGAGTACTGCTGGATTGTGGTCATTCACGTGGATTTCAACGGGTAATTTTATGGCGGATTTTCCAACAATTGGGAACATTCCATGTACAGATGTACTTTATAACAAGGATGAGGATTTGCGCCTTTGCGTTGGTGGAATTTCAAGTGGTTCAGGATCTATTGATATGAACTGGGTGCGTGTAAGAAAATATGCTGCGATGGATCCGACATCTGTTTCTGGTGTTGAGGAAACTCCACCAGGAATGATGGTTGTAAGTATTTCAGCACCGAACACAGGTTTTTGCTCGGGAGATAGTCTTCAATTAGACGCAGGTGCTGGTTTCGTTAGTTACACATGGTCAAATGGTCCGACTGTTCAGTCTTCAACTGCATCAAGCGTTGGTACTTATACGATCACTGCTACCGATTCAGCAGGGTGTGTAAGTATGGATTCTATTGCAATAACTGAGTTCATACCAGTTCCTGTATCGATAGGGACGGACATTACTGCTTGTTCTGATTCAGTTATCATTCTTGACGCTGGAACGGTACATAATTCTTACGCTTGGAGCACAGGTGGTGCAGCAAACACTGAAACGGTCACAGCAGAAGGTATAATTGATATTGTAGCAATTGACTCAAACGGATGTATGGCTTATGATACGATGATGGTAACCTACTATCCCGTTCCTGTTGCTGATTTTACTTCTGTTACACAAGGACATGATGCTGATTTCACGAATACTTCAACGAACGGGGACACCTATTTATGGACACTCGGAGACGGGAACACTTCAACTTTAGAAAACCCATCTCACACGTATGCAGCTGATAGTACATATACTGTTTGTCTTACAATTACGTCTGCAGATGGTTGTATCGATGATACGTGTTTTGGGGTTTCAGTTTCAACTGCGAGCGTGGATATGTTACATCCTTTATCAATGTCAATCTACCCTGTTCCAGCTGATGAGCAGCTAACGGTTGAGTTGGTTATTGACGAAGATCAAGCATTTGAGCTGCTTACAATTACTGGAGAAGTAGTTCTCACTGGAGAACTAACAAACGGAACTAACGTGGTCAACGTAAAAGCATTAGCTTCTGGAACGTATCTATTAAGATTGAAAAACTTCGAAAATTATTCGCGTCGAATAGTGATCGACTAGATTGTTGAGAATTTTTTTAAAAGGCGATAAGAGATTATCGCCTTTTTTATTGCTAGAAAATTACGATATTCTGGCGCAGGATTGTACCTTTGCTTCATGAAGATTACGGAAGAAACGGTTGATCATATTGCTCATCTTGCTCGATTAGAGTTTGAAGGTGAGGCGAAAGATGCTATCCGTGGAGACATGGAGCGGATCATTACGTTCATCGATAAACTGAAAGAAGTTGATACGGATAATGTCGAGCCACTAATTTTTATGTCCCATGAAATAAACAGATTGAGACCGGATGAAGCCGTTGACTCAATAACTCAGAATGACGCACTTAAAAATGCGCCAAAAAGCGATTCTGATTATTTTAGAATTCCTAAGGTTCTCGATAAGAACTAACGAACTATTTTGTGTGTTTGAATAATACCGTTATCAAGCGTGATTTGAAGGAAATACCCTCCAGAAGCGTAGTTACAGAAGGTTTCATAATGTGATTTTAGTATAAGATAGGAATATCTTAATGCGTTCACGAATAGTCTGGAACAAATCGTTCAGATTCTAGTCCACCATATTGAGGATTCATAGTCCGTAATTGGTTCCGCAGAATTAATGCTGCGCTGTAGAGTTTAGCCCAGTTTTTATCACATGGGATAATGTGCCATGGGATGTCATTGCAACGCTTGAAGATAGATTCATAAACCTCCATAAAGGAATTCCAGTGTTCTCGAGTTTCCCAATCTCCATCGCTGTGTTTCCAATGCTTTTCCTTGTTATTGATACGTTCCATGAGCTTTTCCTCCTGCTTCTCGGAACTCAAATTCAAATAGAATTTGATGACTTTAGTCCCATTCGCTTCGAGGTGTTTTTCGAACTGATTAATTTGATCGTAGCGCGCATCAATTGTCTGTGAATCAATATAACCAAAGACAGAAGGGACCAAAATATCTTCGTAGTGCGATCGGTTGAAAACCGAAATCATTCCTTTTTTCGGTGTACATTTATGTATTCGCCAGAGAAAATCATGAGCGAACTCTTCATCTGTAGGCTTCTTGAAAGAGTGTACATCAATCCAAGTAGGGCTCGTCTTACCGAATAAGGTTCTTGTTAAACCATCCTTACCTGAAGCGTCCATTCCCTGAAGAACGACGAGAATACTCTGCTTCGATTCTGCATGTAAGCGTTTGGTGTACTCCTGAATTTCTTCTAGAAGAGCTTTGGTTAAATCTTTGATCTCATCTTTATCCCATGAAGACGGACCAGCTGACGAATGTTGATTTAGTAACGACATAATTATTTCAGCTTCATTCCCGTCTATTTCAATACCAGATCGCCCATCGTATAATCCTTGAGAAACGATAAATCTCTCGTTAAACGCGCAATTCTTGCCTATTTAAAGCTCCAATCGAATGTGTCAAGTTCACTAACACATGCTGTTAATAGGTCAATACTTCCTTGAATGTCATCTTTATCTGCCATCTCAATCACCTGATGTAAGTTTCGGGTTGGAATAGATACGGCGCCTGCAATTGACCCTCCTTCAGTCATGCGTTGAATTCCCGAAGTATCAGTTCCGCCGGCCGTTAAGATTTCAGGTTGCCATGTAATTTTATGCTTGTCAGCGGTTTCCTTCATGAACTTCACCATTCGGTAATCACAAATTGTTCCTGCGTCCATGATTTTTATGGCAGTACCTTTTCCTAATTCAGTAATCTTCTCATGTGCTGCAGCACCGGGTAAGTCAAAGGCGATAGTCGTATCTAGCCCAAATCCGAAATCTGGATTAATCCGAAGTGCAGCAACGTTAGCACCTCTAATGCCTACTTCTTCTTGAACGGTAAATACGCCATATAAATCGAATGGGATTTCTTTATTCTTGAGATCCCTAAGGGTTTCGATTAATATGAAAACGGCAAGGCGATTATCGAGAGATTTACCATTTACACAATTCCCCATCTCGATAAACTCTCTTTCTCGCGTGATTGGATTACCGATTTCAACAATTTCTTTCACTTCTTCAGCGCTCATGCCTGTGTCAATGAAATAGTCTTTCGTCTTAGCTATTTTATTACGCTCCTCCGGAGTCATTACATGAATGGGTTTTGATGCCATTACACCAATGATGTCTTTTTCCCCGTGTACGATTACGCGCTGAGCTGTTAAGGTTTTCGGATCGAATCCTCCCAACGTATGAAATCTGATAAAGCCATTATCGTCAATATGTGTAACGATAAAACCAATTTCATCCATGTGAGCGCCAACCATTACTCGTTTATCACCTGTTCCGCGTTTGATAGCGTAAACGTTACCCATATTATCAACTTCAACTTCATCCGCTAAGTCTCTAATTTCGTTTAAAACGAGCGTGCGAATTTCTTGTTCAAAACCAGGGGCACCGGGAGTTGTGCAAATTTTATTTAGGAGGTCTACATTTATTGGCATGTCATTTCTTATTTGATGAATAAAAGTAACGATTTTTGAGAAGGTATAGGTCTAATCTTTAAATTTGTAACATGAGATGGATTGTAGGTCTTTTAGTGGTTTTTGTAATCGGAATAACGGTATCCTATTTTATCATTGAGCCTAACGTAGAACGACTTCCAATAATCAATCCTGTTGATCTCGAGGAAGAGATGGTGGATCCGGAAATGCTTCGAATTGGAATGGGACATAAGATCGGAAATTTCGCGTTCAAAAATCAGAATAATGAGTTAATAACTCAGAAAGAGATCGAAGGAAAAGTTTTTGTTGCAGAGTATTTCTTTACTACATGTGGAACTATTTGCCCAAAGATGAACGAACAAATGAAACGGGTTCAGTTCGCCTACTCAAGCAATGAAGAGGTTAAAATTTTGAGCTTTACTGTCGATCCTGAGATTGACACGGTGGAACAAATGAAAAGATACGCCATCGGACACGGTGCTCAAGATGGTCAATGGCATTTCCTTACAGGTTCAAAAGCTAAGCTGTATGAGGTAGCTCGAAAATCCTTTTTTATGTTGAAGCCCGCTGAAGCACAAAATTTAGGCGATGCAGGAAGTGACTTCATTCATACCAATAATTTTGTTCTTGTTGATAGGCAAAAAAGAATCCGCGGATACTACGATGGCACAAGTAAGGTGGAGGTGACCACCTTAATTGAGGATATTCAACGAGTGTTGGACGAGAAAGAATAAAGTAACACCAAGTGATTTAATCTCATTGACACGAGAAGAAAACTTTCCTAATGGAATGTTCTCAGAACCGGGAATTCACTCCTATTCATGGGGAATGACTTCCGACCATAAATGAGTGATAATCGGTGGAAGAATTGATGGATTGCATCAACGTCAGCCTTTTGCGACTTTTCAAGAGTCAGATAACAATCAGAATGTATTTGTGATAGATCCGGTAACGGATCAAACCTGGCTAGCTGGGCTGAATACGCTTTCAACGCCTCTGTTTGAGCAGCTCCAGTCCACCAATCAACAGTTTATTCAGAGAGATAGCACATTGTATATCGTCGGAGGTTATGTCGACGCCCTCAATCTAGTTGAAAAGGGAGATACAACCGATGTGGTCGTACTAAGGAATGAGAAAAGGGAGACGCTCCAGGTAATTTTTGACTAAGAAAAGAGACTACAACTTGTAGATGAAAACGTGTTCAGTAGCACCAATTTTATTTAAAATAAATGGCTGCATGTAGTCCTCACCTAGAATGGAGGTATCATTGACCACTAAATATTTTGCTCCCCACTCAATTTGTTTTTCTATTCTTTCTTTTTTTGGGATATGGTGGTAACCATAATCATTATAACCATTGCGGTTCATTAGATTAAGAGTAATTGTGATACTACCATCAGGCATAGAAATTACCTTGTCCTTCTTTCCAATTCCGAGGCTCTCGAGGTATGGCTCTATCGTTTCAAGCTCTTTGTAGGTGTTTCCGTAATTCCAATGGTACCACTGCCAAAACTCTACCTCAGGTTTGTCAAGGACAGCTGAATTTTTTATCCAACTTGGGCCAACATCATATTTGACTTGGGTCCTCACGCCTGCAGAATAGATCAAGAATAGAAGACCAATACTGGCCGTCACTTTAAAAGCTTTAGAATTAAAAATCGAGACATGATTCTTTTTGAGGAAATGCAATATCAACAAAGTCATTAATGGAATGATCACAAGCAAGTTAATCAGGTAATATTCGTGAACATTGAACACCTGAAAGAAGAGCACGAAGTACACCCCAATACCGAGTGATGTAAGAATCATAAAAGCA
>DKPV01000029.1:10469-26066 GCA_002471375.1 Flavobacteriales bacterium UBA7325 | reverse complement strand
GACTTATAAATTAGCGGACTATGGGTATACCCTAGTGCCATTAATTAACGAATTGACGAATTGGGGGAAAGCTCATAGAGAGATAATAATACAAGAAAATAAACGATTTGCTAACAAAACCTGAATGCCATTTGTGCATTCTTGCTTATTAAACCGTTGGCGGTTTTCAAAGAGATCGAAGCTTAAATGAGTAAATATTTATAAAACGAAAACAGCAATGAGACTAATCCCACTGCTGTTTTAAAATAATTCTTAATTGTATAATCTATAACGATTATTCAACCAGTTTAGAAGTTCAATTACATCTTTACAATCTGATGCGTTGAAGATGATCCTTCACGTGATACTGTCAAATAGTATAAACCAGAGTTCAAGTCATCAATTGCAATTGATCCCGTTGTACTCGCCATATCAACTTCAATTACTTTCTGTCCAACGATTGAATAAATAACGACATTACCAATTGTTGATTCATCAGAAATGTTAATCACATTAGATGCAGGAACTGGGAATATTGAAAGGTTTTCAAATGATACATCATCAATACCGATCGAAGAACAAGCAGTACATTGATCATAAAAATTGTCAACATTTCCATCTCCATTTACCCATAATCTATTTGCATACGTTGCAAGATCCGTTTGAGGAGCACATGTTCCACCATTGATCATCTCAGCAAGTAAATCTTCCATTGTTGTTCCATCAACCACTAGTAGGTACTCCAATGAATCTGCAGGTGCAGGAGACATTGTAAATGTCCAAGTACCATCACCATTATCGACAGCTTGAGGTCCAGCAGTTACATCCCAAGCCCAAATTGGACCAGTTAAACTGACTTGACTTGGATTTAATGTTGAGTCACAAAATTCTGTTGTAATAATCAAATCATCGATCTCACATGCGACACAACGATCATAAACAATTCCTGTTACAGCACCTGAACCAACAGTCCATAAGCGATTTGCATAGCTAGAGTAATCAGTAACTGGCGCGCAATCACCTCCGTTCACCATGTCAGAAATTAAATCTTCCTGAACACCGTCAGCAATAATTAAGTACTCCATATCCGCTGTAGGTTCAGGAGACAAGTTAAATGTCCATGTTCCGTTTCCATTATCTATTGCAGAAGGACCAGCCATCGGATCCCATCCCCAAAATGGACCTGTCATTCGAACTTCAGATACAGAATCACAGATCTCAACAGTAATATCCAAATCTACAAGAGGATTGCATGCAGCGCACTGTCCGTAAGTGTTGTTTATTGCTATTGGATCAGTTGTTAACCATTGACGATTTGCATAATTTGCGAAATCTGTAACTGGTGCACATGTTCCACCGTTTTGCATTTCAGCAATTAAGTTTTCTTGAATACTATCAACAACTAACAAATATTCCATGTTAGCAGTTGGTGCAGGAGATAATGTAAATGTCCACGTACCATTTCCATTATCAACAGCGCTCGGTCCTCCAAAAGGATCCCAACTCCACCAAGGCCCAGTCAAACGAACCTCTGATGCTGCACTACAAACCTCAGTTGTTATTGTAAGGTCAACAGCCGCTCCTTGTGGTCCAAAGTTAATGTTGTCAAAATAACACACATTGTCTTGTGTTCTTCCACCTAAATCAAAATCAGGAAATACAACAATTTGGCTCACATTTTCAGTAGCATATACGCCTTGACCAATATATCCGGAAAAATCAAAAGTTATTTCCTCCCATTGGTTAATTAAGGTATTTGGTACCTTAATTTCAGGTTGCGCGGCGAGCGTAGGGGTAACTAATTTTATACCCACATCACTAATAATACTTTTATAAACCATAATCGTAATGGTGCTATTGGTAGCGTCCAAGACGTATGAACCAAGATCCATATTATTTAGGCTTTCTGTTAGTGCCCAAGGCTGACCAGACTGTAGAGCTGTAAATTCAGCAACGGTGGAAGAAGTATTAATTCCTGACGTGCTCGGGTTTGTAACTATCTGAAGAGGTGGATTAGTATTGTTTTCAACTACAGTCCAAGTCCAGCCTGCACCGTTTCCTCCTGCCTCAAAATCGATAGGAACGTTTTGGGCCATTCCTGAAAAGGAATATAATACACCCACTAATATGAGTAAAGTAGTTTTCATGAGGTAAAATTTTAAGTTTTGGTCAAATATACAATAAGTTATTACTCAAACCTCAACTTTTGAGCCAAAAAACAGGAAATTATTTTGAAAATCAACATTTTAGCACTGAAATCAGGGTGTTTCGGCAATCAACGTTAAACAAAACTTCTTCAATATACTTATACAAATGTTGATTTAGAACATAAACTATGGGCTGAATTTCCATAAAAATGAAAAAAAGCCTTCCATCAATTGATGAAAGGCTTTTTCCACTAAGCTAACTATAAGATCCGTCTGGTGGATCAATCCTACTTATTCAATTCACTAGGTCTTAATTGACTTACAATAAGGCCTTTGAAAAGCATGGATGCTGTTGCTGGGTTAGTAGCTAACGGCACATCGTAGACATCACATATCCGCATCAGCATAAAAATGTCTGGTTCATGTGGATGCTTTTCCAATGGATCACGAAAAAAAATTACCATATCACATTTACCTTCCGCCGCTCTTGCTGCTATTTGTGCGTCACCACCTAAAGGTCCTGAAAGGAATTTAGTCACTTTAAAGCCAGCAAGCTCTACTTTATTGCCAGTTGTACCAGTTGAGACCAACGTGATTTCATTCTTTTTAAGAAAGGCCTTCTGCTCATTTAAAAATTGAACCATTTCGGCCTTTTTCCCATCATGGGCAATAATTGCTATTTCCATTTAAATAATTCTTCTGTTAAACATTTAGTTCTTTGCCAATTCAGATTTCAAGAAGTCTATTATCTCAACCTCTATTACATCGACGCCTTTCTTCTCTGCCTTAAGAAGCGAAAACCAGTCAAGGAGGTGAATTAAATACATTGTTTGCTGAACTAAACTACTTCCATTGGCATCAATAGTTATAATATTATTTGTTCGTTTAGAAACTATAGTCTGCGTTATATCAAGACGCTTCTTGTTCTGAATATTTTCAAGATTACTGCGAATAAACGTCACAAATAATTCTTTGGGTTCACTTGCCCATCCAACGATTTCATTGTGATTCATTTCTGGGATTACATTAAAGAAACTAAGTTCCTTACTGTTCTCATTTATTTGTTGACACGCTCTTAAAAGGACTGGACTTAACGCCTCTTCAGCATAGAACAGGATTTGCTTTGACTTACTTTCATCCAACAAGTTACCCGCAATAGACTCTATTCTTTCCTGCTCATAAATTAGCAGGTGAGCCGACTTTACAAGCTCATCCTTAAGAGAGGTGTCAGCTAACTTGCATTGCACAAATATCTCAAGCAATTGAACCAGAGAATAAGCTAACGCTGACCTAGGTGGTAATCCTCCAGGTATTTTAATGCAAGGCTTACTATTTTCATGTAAGATATTCTCTAGATTTCCACCGCTACTAATACCAATAATTATAGTCTTCTTATCGAGAGCCTCCTGAAGTGCAGATAATGTTTCCTCAGTATTACCTGAATACGAACAAACAATTACAAGTGACTCATCATTCACATAGGCTGGAAGTGAATAATTGTGACACGTTTCAATAGGAATTATTCCACTGGATCGCACCCACTGCTTAATAATTTCCCCTCCTATTCCAGATCCACCAAGACCACAAACAACAACATTTTTAGGTTGTTTGGGAATGCTTATAGAATAACCATTTGATATATCGATACTTTCCAATAATTGATTCGGAAATTTTTTGATTAACTCTCTCATTATAATTAAGTGTTGTACTATTTATGTTATTTCCAAAATAGAGCGTACAATGCGACTAGGCAAAGTATAATAGCGAACGCTCCTATATTAAACCCACGTGTTGTTTTGAAAGTGGAAGAATTTATTTCTATTCCTTTCTCATCGTCAGCACCTTTATTTTGCCCTAAGCTTGCGATTACAATTACTAACATCGTTAAGAGAGTAGTAAGTCCCATTTGATGTAAAAATGGTAAGTCAACAAATAGCAGATTATCAATCCATCCTTTAGAGCCTATTTTGAAATACATGGCAATAGGAATAGAAGAAAGTACACCTATAATTGCAGCCCTACTAGTAGCCTTCTTCCAGAAGAGGCCAAGCATGAAGACAGCTAGAATACCTGGACTCACAACCCCCGTGTACTCCTGAATAAACTGGAATGCCTGATCGATACCTCCTAGCAGAGGCGCGATAATGGCACCAATAATTAGAGCTCCTGCAGCACTCATTCTACCTGTTCGAACAAGTTGCTTATCGCTTGCCTTTTTATTAAAGTAAGGCTTATAAATATCCATAGTAAAAATGGTCGATGTAGAGTTTAACATGGAAGCTAGGGAGGATACGATCGCGGCGGTTAATGCGGCAAATGCAAGTCCCTTCAACCCAGCCGGAAGTATTTGAAGTAACCATGGGTAGGATTTATCAGGACTTTCCATCGTTGGTAGATTTTGCTGTCCAAGTTCCCCAAGATTGCTCATTACCTCTGGATCATGCGTCATCACGTATGCAGCAATTCCTGGAATTACAACGATCAGTGGAATAACCAATTTAAGTCCAGCGGCCAAGAGGATTCCTTTCTGAGATTCTTTCAATGATTTAGCCGCCAATGTTCGTTGAATGATATACTGATTGAAGCCCCAATAATAAAGATTTGCAACCCACATTCCACCGACAAGAACAGCTATACCCGGCAAGTTGGAATACTCAGGATTGGACTCATCGAGTATCATTGCAAAACGATCGGGAGCTTCATTGTAAATCTTACTAAAGCCAGCAAGAACACCTTCTCCGCCGGACACAGCGTTTAAGGCTAAATAAGTCGTCAGTAATCCACCAAAGACTAGAAAAACAACCTGAATAACATCCGTCCACGCCACTGCTGACAAGCCTCCATAAAGTGAATACGAAGCTGCGAATAGCGAAAGACCAATGACACCGTATACCATTGGAATCCCAATAATCGTTTCAAGAGCAAGGGATCCTAAGTAAAGAACTGAAGCAATATTCACGAATACATACAATGAAATCCAAAAGACAGCGAGTATTGTTTTCAACCTTTCAGAGAATCGCTTCGCAACAAATTCGGGTATTGTATAGAGTCCTTTTTCAATGAAGATTGGGAGAAAGAACTTTCCTACAATGATAAGTGTGATCGCGGCCATCCATTCGTAAGAAGCAATAGCGAGTCCTACTTTATATCCAGAACCAGACATTCCAATAAATTGTTCAGCCGATATATTTGCTGCAATCAAAGATGCTCCAACAGCCCACCACGGAAGTGACTTACTTGCTAAAAAATAATTTTCTGCAGTTTTAATTTCACCTTTTTTAGGACGCGAAACCCACAAGCCAATGCCTAAGATTAGACAGGCATAAAGTACAAAAACTAAGTAGTCGACAAATTCAAACTGATTATCCATAGCTATTATTTGAATGTAGTTGTAAGTATGTTTTCAGGTAAAAAGGACGTGTATAATCCAAAATTATCCTCTTTACGAACGAGCAAGATATAATTATTTTTTCTTATAGTACTAAATACAATAACTATTTTTAAAAATCTAAATTAGAACTCAGTTGATGCTCAATCTGTGGAGCAATTCATCAAACTCAACTTAGTATTACGATCTAGGAATTGAACAAGAGTACTTTTCTCTTATCTTGTATAATTATTACAGTTTTAATTAAAAAATTGTATTATTGTATAAAATACCATAACATGATTTTTTCAATGGCAATAAGTCTTCAGCGAAAAAAGAGCAAAGTTCTCTTTTCTTTGTGCGCTATACTTATACTGAACTCATCTTATGCACAATCAAGTAAAGTTGAAGTGGTTCAAAACGATGGAAAATGGTCGCTTTTAGTAGATAACGAACCCTTCTATATAAATGGGGCGGGGGGAATTCATCATCTAGACATTCTTTTAGAAGCTGGCGGAAATACGATTCGTACTTGGGGAACCGAGAACGGAATGAAAATTTTAGACGACGCTCATAAAAAAGGACTCAAGGTAATGATGGGCCTTTGGGTACAACATGAACGTCATGGTTTTGACTATGATAATGAGGCGGCTGTAAAAGCTCAATTGGAAAACTTCAGAAAAGACGTTAGAAAATTCAAAGACCATCCAGCCCTATTGCTTTGGGGAATAGGAAATGAATACGAACTGAATTATTCAAATACAAAGGTTTGGGCCGCTGTGAATGATATCGCAAAAATGATTCAAGAAGAGGATGCAAATCATCCAACTTCAACGGTAACAGCTGGCACAAATGCTGAAAAACTAAAATTTGTAATGGATGAGCTTCCAGACATTGATATATACGGGATTAACACATATGCTGGAATTAATGTCGTTAAAGAAGTGATCGAAAAAGGGAATTTCAAAGGGCCATACATGATTACTGAATGGGGGCCAACAGGACATTGGGAATGCACAAAAACAATATGGAACTCATCTGTTGAGCAAACGAGCACTGAAAAATCAGCTTCTTACCTAGAGCGATTCACGAAGTACATTAGTTCTCAAAAACAACAATGTATCGGTTCATTCTGTTTTCTCTGGGGACAAAAACAAGAGTACACTTCAACATGGTACGGCTTATTTACTGAAGACGGAATGCCCACGGCTGCGCTCGACGAACTTCAATATTGTTGGTCCGGTGCATACCCAGAAAACCGAGCCCCTACTATTGATTCTGTACATTTTAATGGCAGCTCTGAAGTACTCAACATCATTACGGATGCAGGTTCCAAAAATGAAGTCGTAATATTCGCGTCAGATAAGAATTTAGACAAATTAAATTATTCATGGGAATTATATCCTGAGAGCACTGATCTTAAAACGGGAGGAGATGTTGAAGGCAAACCGCCTCTAATTACCGGTAAAGTTAAGAGTAGTAAAACGGCATCAATCTCTCTGAAAGCTCCAATTACAGAAGGTCGATATAGATTATTTGTATTCATTGACGACAAGGAAAAAATGGCCTATATGAACATCCCTTTTTATGTTCAAAACAGTGCACAATCAGAGATGAGTAGAATTCGATTCAAAACACAGGAATTAGAACAATTGGATGACTATTAAGAAAACAACATATTACTTATTGCTGTTTGTTGGATTGATGACCAGTCAAGTTTATGGTCAGTCAAAACAAGATTCGAGCATGTTCAAACCGAATGCTGGGGGTTTGTTTCCTAAAAAGTTTCAATCGGGACTAAAGAACATCTCGATCTCTGGATACTATCGTTTCATGGGAGCATATTCATCTATGAAGACGCAGTACCCTGAAATGCAGGGTGTGAAAAACAGATTGTTTCTAGGTGATGACAGTAACCTTCCTCAATTAAGTACAACTATCACGGTTACCCCAGGGGAAAATACGGTATTCTCTACTGATTTATACATGTGGGCTCCAATGACTGGATTAGAAGAAGATTATGTAAAAGGCTTGCTCTTAGGCGTCAATCTTGCAGGAAGTCATAGTACAAAGTTCGGAACGTTTGCAGTTAAAACTGGAGGAATTCACTGGTATAAATTAAGTCCTATGACTTTTGCATCCAATACGGGATACAATCGTTTTAGCCTTTTTGAGCGAAATCCTTGGGACCCGAATACTCGAAATGTATTTGACAGGTACGATTCATTTTATGAAAATGGATCATTGACTCAAGATGAACGATGGGGTCAACAAGCATTTCATGGATTCATATTTGAAGCATCTGATTTACCACAAGACTTTTCCTTTAGCTTTATGCAAGGTAAATCTCAATTGAATGGCGGTGCTGCTCCTCTACCGAACAATATTACGGGCGGTCGAATTGCCAAGAAACTTGGTAGAAACTATGCTAGTATAAATGGATTGAGAAGTAAAACCTATTCAGACAGTTTGGCTAAGGATCTTATAGGATTCAATATGATAACCTCTGAGTTCCAAGTCCACTTTAAGGATATCATACAACTTTCTGGAGAGATAGGCGCTGGGAACTACTTTTCTCCAACAAGCGAAGGTAAATGGGGAGAAGCGATTGATATAAAACTAAATTTTGCAGAAAAACTTACATTCTTCCCAATTGAGGTGCGCTACTTTCAAATCAGCCCGAATGTTATTAACAACAACGGAGTTTTCTGGAATACATCAATTGAAGAATACTCACCAGAACAAGCAGATGTTGCTGTTGGTGGACAAACACCTTTATTGTTTCCATTTGCAAGTTCATTAATTTCTATTGGACAGATGACCAATAACCGTCGCGGTCTGATTCTAAATACTGATTTAAAATTCAAACGACATAAACTGACCATAGGCTATAGTATGGCTCAAGAATTAGAAGCACGTTCCAGTAGAATAACGTATGGCCATCCGGCGAACAATCTCGCACTATCAAGGTTTTGGAGATGGGCATTCCCTTCTGATGTAGGCCCTTATGGCAATGTGAATAAGGTCTACCGCGGAGTTTATGAATCCATGAATATAACGGATTCAATTTCAGCCAAAGGATTTAACTCCATTGAAGTAAGCTATAAAACCCACTTCACACTTTTCAACAGGAAATTCATGATCTTCTATTTAGGCGGTTACCATACTGTTCAACGAGATTTCACGCCATTACCTAAGTTCTCAACTGCCTCCTACTTACAAAGCTATAATCACCAGCTTGAATTCTATTATTCTCTGGCTCCGAAGGTTGTGTTGTCAAATTACTTTGGATACGATCGAATATTCGGTGGAGACAATACCGAAGTCGACGTAATAAGTCAGAGGGCAAAAAACCAACAAGGTATAAGTTATGCGATTGGCCTTGACTTTCAACTGTCTAAAAATGTTGGGTTATACGTTCGTCAAAGATGGATGGACTATATAGATTACAGTTTCGATTTGGATAAATACAATGGCACAGAGACCACTGTTGAATTAAAAATATTCTTCTAACATGAAATACATTTTAATTTTCGTTATACTCACACTTATCTCTCCTGCATTTGCACAGCGTGGTAAGAAAGTACAATTTATTGGAGGGGCACGTTCGCTAATTTCACATGCTAACTTCACATCCACTGAAGACGATTCAGTTACAGCTCCTAAATCCACAGGTGGTTATGCTTTAGTAGACCTTGGAATAAAAATCAATCCAAATAAGAGTACAGAGATTCTTGGAATGTTTCGGATCCGAAATAATTTTGGCGCATTCTGGGGAGGCGGTGTCTCATTTGATGTTCGACAGTTATATGTTCGCGGTGTAGCAGGAAAAGTACTTCGCTACCAAATCGGAAATTTAGATTACAAGTTAACACCTTATACATTCTACAACCACAATGCTGATTTACTAACACGTTCAGTTGGAACTCTTGGAGTCAAAGAAGATATATTCAACTACGAATCGTTCTACAAGGAAAACACATGGCGTCAGCAAGGTGCCTCAATCAATTTTGCTTTGCAATTTCCAAAAGTTGTAAAGGAAATCGAATTCAACGGATTTATTACCCGTCTCAATCCTACTGATTTCAATAATATTCTAGAACGTCTCTATGGCGGTGGTAACGTTGTAATCACTCAAAGCAAGCACTTAATGTTGGGTGTAAACCACGTGAGTATTTTTGATCTGCAAGGAACAGCCGTAGACAGCAATGCCTATTCAAACAATGTAAGTACACTTACGTATGATGTTTCTTTTGGAGGCGACAAGATAAAGTTTGGAGTTGATGGCGAATCTGGAATCTCTTCCAGTGGCATGAGTTTAACTCCAGATGAGACGTTGAAAGACTACTTCATTCATGCACGTGCCTATATGAACCTGAAGAAAAAGAATCTTGGTTTCGATGTTGGTTACATGGACAATGGAGCTGATTTCCGAAGCTTTGGTGCACAATCTAAGCGCATCGATTACTCACAACAGAATAACTTCTTTAAGCGCTATACAAACAATCAAATTGTGAGACCAGTGTCAATGTATGACCTGTACAATGATCCAAATCTATATTCGGTGGGAATTCAAACAGGAATAATGGATTACAATCCTGCAGTGAATAATGCCCTGCCCTACGGAATCGCTACGTTTAACAGAAGAGGTGCCTATGTCGGTGCCAGCTACTCGGATTCAGCTAAAATCATTGATGCCAGCGCCAAATATTACTACCTAAATGAAATAAGAGGACAGGGAACTACCGTATTGAAAACATTTAATTATGTGAACGTGGATGCGCATTTCAGCCTATCTAATCTATTGAATTGGAAGAAAGAATTAGGCGTTCATGCCGGCCTTGTTTTCCAACAAACAACGCGGGACGGAGATTTTACGTTTGAGGAGGTAGACTTAAGTTCTTTAACCTTGAATGCAGGATTGGAAATTGAGTTTATTGATAAACTTTCGCTAATGGCCAATGTCTTCGTATTACAAAGTGCAGGAACGGATCAACTCCCAGTGAGAGACGCAAATGATGTGATTGTCAATTACTCTGAATTTAAAGTAAGTGGAATAGAAACTAATTTAGCAGGTGGATTAAAATTCGACTTCTCGAAAACGATCTATTTAGCCGCCATGTACGAGTGGAATAAAAATTCATTCGTCGCTGACAATCCATACAACTTTAATCAGATGTCGATCTATTACGTAATTAAATTTTAAGAGATGAAAAAATACGGATTAATACTATTAATTGGACTTACATTTCTCTCCTGTCGAAAAGATGAGATTGATCTAACTGAAGGACCAAACTTAACGGATGTTTATGGTGAATTCAGCGTTATTAACACATTGGTCGCCAGTCAGTCTAACGTAGACTACACATCTGGTCAAAGTGTATATTTTACCGCCGAAATAAGCATTATCTCTGATTGGGAGTTAAAAATCACAGGTCAATCAAGTGGTGCGGAAAAGATCATCACCGGAACAGGAAAGGTATTGGAGGCTAGCTCAAGCACATGGAACGGAAGCACAACAAATTTCCCAATGTTTCAAGCTGAAATTTGTGACGTAGCTCTTTCCTTCAATGGACAAACAGATACGCTCTTTACGACAGTAACGATAGACGCACCAAAGACCAATGCTGGTTTTCTACTCGCCGATTTCGAAACTGGATGGGTTGGCGGATGGACTTCCTTCATTCAGTCTGGCGGTAATATGGATTTCAATATCAAAACAGATGGTTCTGCCCCGCAATTAGGTTCGCATTATAACATGCAAGGAATCGTTAATTGGGATTGGCTTGTAGGCTTGGTTAACTTTAACTCTGCCGCTTATGGAACAACAACTCTTCCACTTTCTAGCAATGCTGACAACCTCTATTTCAATGCGCTTATATATGGGCAGCCTGGACTTCCAAACAGTCGAGTTCTCTTTCAATTTGATGAAGATGAAGACGAAGGAGGAACCTTTAATGCTGTAAATGAAGACCAATTCGGTTATGAAATACTAATTGACTGGGAAGGATGGAGGTTAATTTCAGTAAAGTATAGTGACCTCGAAGGAAACGGTGCAGGTGGCGGAGTGCATAATCCTGATAAAATTAATGCTGTGAACATGTTGCACCTTGCTGATCCATCATCTGGTTTAGCTATCTCAAAATTGGACTACTTAATCTTTACAGAAAATGCAGCTCTTAATCCGTAACATCCTCTTCTCGATTTTAATGCTTTCCGCATTTACCTTGGAAGCTCAGGACACATTGGTCTTTGATAACATGAGTGTTGTAGGCAAAAAAAGTATTTTTAAGAAGGTGGGGCTTTATGATGGTGCCGATGTAGAAGAGTACAATATCCGCGGATTTACGCAAACGACAATCTTTAACGGAAGTTTAGGAGATTTTTGGACATCTGATGGCTCAAATTGCATTACTGGAAAAATTGTAAGTGATGAGACTTCTCAGAGCCTACGCGTAAAGTGGGATCAAGGCGGGAGCAATTGTGACTGGGTCGGAATGGGATTCGGTTGGGATAGTTGGTCTGGAAAGGATCTGGGCTATGTTGCTGATACCCTTGCATTAGAAATGACTGTACGCTCAGTAGACAAGCCTTTTACAAATATACCATGGGCGCTATGCCTGGAAGATTATTCTGGAGGCCAAGCATGGGTAGGATTTAATAAATCATTTTTATCTGAGAAATCAATAACCAAAGAATGGAACAAGGTTACCATCCCTTTGCAACTTTTCCCATACGAAGATTTTGACGTAGACCTTTCGAATATCAAACAATTCATGGTTCAAATGTTTGGTAGTGGAGAACTTGAAATTAAATCCATTGAACTGATTCCTTTCGCAGAAAAGCTTAAGAATGAATTCATTGCAAATGAGAGTGCTGAAAAAATAAGCGTAGATGGCAATTTAAAGGACTGGGAAGGATCTTTAACTCAATTTGGAGATAGTCACTCTTTCGCTGTTAATCATTCTCCAGACTCACTGTACTTCGCATTTAACATAATCGATGATACGCCACGACAGAATAAAGGTACTAAGGAAAACTTATGGAAAGGAGATGCCATAGAAATAGCATTTTCGACGAATCCTTCTGCTAATCCGAAACGTTCATTTCTATTGATGAGTGATCAACACATTGGTATTAATTGTGGAGAAGATTCATACGTTTGGAACTGGAAGAGTAATTCGATAATCGACGGGGCTAACTACACGATTACTTCAACGAAGGATGGATACACCTTAGAATTAGCTATTCCTACCAATGCTTTTTACAAGTTCCAACCAAAGTCTGGATTTAACTTAGACATGGAAATTGCTGTCGATCTGGGAACATTGGAAGGTCGAAAGGAACAAATTAGATGGAACAGTGGTCACGAACCAGGATTCCATAAGTCACCTAAAAAATGGGGAGCTCTTATTCTGAATTAGTCCTTTACAAAGGATGCTGTTGATAAAGTACCATCGGACAACTCGACATTTATAAGGTACATTCCAGGGATCAGTTCATTTAAATCAATTGTACTTGAGTTGCCAAATAACAGCTCTTCTCCTTGCAGGTTCGTAATTGTATAAGCTTCAACACCTGTATCAGCATCAATGCTTAAAACATCTGTTACAGGATTTGGAAATAGGGCAATAGAACTTATTGTTTCTTCCGACAGATTGTTTATCTCTTGATATACGCGCACGTAATCCACCATCATAGTAGCCGGAAACGTTGTTGTTAAGTCCGGACTTCCAGGCCAGTTACCACCAACTGCCATATTAAGCAATAAGAAAAATGGCTCGTGAAATTCTTCTTTAGATGTTGCTCCTGTCCCAATGTTGGTTTGGAAATATTCAACACCATCCAAAAACCAGATGATTTCATTTGGTGTCCATTCAATGCTGTACTCATGAAACTCTGAGGCATCGGCAAATACTTGTCCGCCATCATAGGTATGCCCGAAGTAATTGTAGTGATGCGTGCCATGCACAATCAGTTCGTTGTTGACGTGCTCCATTACATCAATTTCACCACATTGCGGCCAACTTACTGTGGTAATATTTGAACCAAGCATCCAAAATGCTGACCATAATCCTTGGCCTGAAGGAACCTTCAACCGTGCTTCTATCTTACCATACTGGAAATCATACAAGTCCTGTGTCTTTATTCTTCCCGAAGTGAAATTTGCACCACCAAACGATTGTTCTAACGCAACAATGTGCAAATAACCCGTATCTAGAAAGACGTTATTTTGACTTCCAGAATAATACTGTAATTCATTATTTCCCCAACCACCACTTCCGGTGCCAATTTCATACATCCATTTCGAACCATCCAAGGTGGGCGCATCAAATTCATCCGCCCAAACAAGCGAATATTGAGCACTCACGGACATAGGAAACAACAATAAACACAGTAAAAATCTCATAATTTGAAAAAAAAAGGGAGAACACGCCTCCCTTCTATCCTAGTGAATTAAAAATTATTTTTTAATCAGTTTCTTTATTTCAGTTGTGTTTTCAAGTTCAACACGCGCAAAGTAAGTTCCAGCTTCTAAACTTGATACATCTATGGCACTGGGATTTGCACCAGAAATTACAACTTGTCCAGAAAGGTTTAGAATTTCAAAACCAATGATTTGTTCATTGCTTGTAATACTAACTGAGTTAGTAGTTGGATTTGGATAAAGTACGACATCAGATGCATCTAATTCGTTAATTCCTGCGTTTTCAGCTCCAATAACAACACTTCCCAAAGAAGCTTCGTCAAGTGGGTTTGAATTGGCACCTCGAATACTGTAACCATACTGAACGAGCAGTCCTGACGGAATTTCCGCTGCAGTAACGCTAACAGTGAAGTTTCCACTTGTTGGCAGGTCATAGACTTGAGCTCCACCAAAGACATCTGCATATCCATTCAATGAATCAAGTGCTTTAATAAAGAATTGAGCAGTATAGCCAGTATCTAACGTATGTGAAAGAACTCTACCGTGAAAAGTCAAATCAACACCATTATAGCTAGGTCCCGGTTCGACAAAAGTTAACGCTTCCATTTCTTTATTTCCATCTCCGGTCGTTTGGTTTACCCAAAAAGCATCGGTTGGATTGGCTGCGTATGTACTAAAATTAGGTTGTAATATCAAGGTATTGGTTCCAAGGTCTGCTGTAGACTTAACATCAACCAAGGCCCAAGACGATCCGAACTGATACGCACCTCCGTCTGCCGGTAGGTCGAAAATGTTCATATAGGCAATCCAGTTGTCTGCCGCTGATGACTCAACATCGTTTTGAGCAAATGACTGCGAAGTACCAATCAGAATGAGTGATACGAGAGTAATTATTCTTTTCATATGATTATTATTTAAGTTATCTACCGTAATATATGGTATAAAATACTATAAGCAAAATATATTGCGTTAAAATTACATTTTGAAAGTGTAATTACCCTCATTTATCTGCTCTTCATATGCGGAATCGTCAAACTCAAACAAATTTGCTGGTCGATGATTTACATTCTTTTGTTTAACATTCAAATTAATCAGTGGAATGGACTTGATTTTCTTTCTAAAATTGGCTTTGTCCATGCTTATATCGAAGGCATATTCAAAGAGTTGCTGCATTTCATTCAATGCGAACTTTTCAGGAAGTAAATCGAAACAAACAGGCTCCCTCTTCAATTTGTACTTTAAAATTTGATACGTAGATGCAAGTACTTCATTGTGGTCAAATGCTAGTTCTCCAACCTCATTGATCGGAACCCATTTTAACTCATCAGCCCAAGAAGCGGCCTTTGCCTGAATATCATCTATTTTGACCAAAGCAAAATAAGCGTTGGTTATTACACGACCTTGTGGGTGACGATCTGGTTTTCCAAAAGTACGACCTTGATGCAAAATGACATCTTCCACACTTGTTAATTCAGTTAGAATTCTTGTCGCCGCATCTGGCAAATCCTCCTCCGGATATAAGAGGTCTCCAGGAATGGCCCAGCTTCCTAGATAAGGCTCCATGGCACGCTTAATTAGCAGCACCTTTATTTGACCATCTTGGAAGCCAAAAATGACGCAATCCAATGAAAACGAATACGAAAAGAACTTATCGAACTTAATTTTATACCCCATTC
>DKPV01000029.1:0-10144 GCA_002471375.1 Flavobacteriales bacterium UBA7325 | reverse complement strand
TCTATTTTAATTCTATTTTAATTCAAATTTACTTAATAAATTTCCAATCGAAATTTCAAAGGTTCCAGCTTCTGAAATCCAATTGCCTGATGCATCAACAAATTTTAAATCATCAGCAGTTATCACAAATCTAGTTGTTTCTGTATTACCTGCCTTAATTTCTACTTTATCAAAGCCCTTTAGCGATTTCCCGTTTGGAATCATTGACGCAAAAAGATCTGACACATACAGCTGCACAATCTCTTTTGTATCTCTCTCACTTTTATTTGTGACATCGACTTCAATTACCAATGAATCGGCTGTAGTCATATTCTTTGTGCTCAATCGCAAATTTGAGTATTCAACCTCACTATAACTTAAACCAAAGCCAAAATCCCATTGTGGATCGTAGGCCTCAAAATCATTTCCTTTAGAGCGTGCGACACTTTTTGGGTGATCATAGAATTCAAAAATACCATCGTACTTTGGGTAAGTGTAAGGAAGTTTACCGCTAAAGTTCTCTTCGCCGAATATCAATTCTACTAGCGCATCGGCACCGTAATCACCAGGTAAATATGCCTGAACAATAGCACCAGCACCTTCAACAATCTCTCGAATAACTCTAGGTCTTCCTTCTACCATTACTAAAACAACTGGCTTTCCTGTTGAATAAGCCGCTTCAGCTAGTTCCAATTGTGCTGGATCCAGGTTTAAGGATCGAATATCTCCAGGCTTCTCAGTGCTCGGATATTCTCCTAAACAAAGAACAATTACATCACTTTTATCAGCTTTCACTTTAAAATCTTCTTGATCAACAAGCTTTGTAGCCTCGAAGCCTTCATCAAGATACAACTCAGCCCCTTTTGCAAAGAGACAATTCTCTGACCCCAACTTCTCAGTAAACGCTTCGCGCACCGTCTTAGCTCCTTCCGTATTAAAATCTGTATTCGCTCCTTGCCATGTATGCGTCCATGCTCCATTCAAAAAGATCAAGTTATCCGACGTTGGCCCAGCGATTAAAACTTTTGAGGAAGATGAAAGCGGAAGAATGTCTTTCTCATTTTTCAAAAGTGTAATTGACTCCAATGCAGATTCTAGTGCAATGGATTTAAACTTCTCACTCCCAAAATCTGGATACTTTTTCGCTTGATTCATTCCTTTATCAAACAGTCCACCTATCATTTTGACTCGAAGAATTCTGCGAACGGCGTCATTCAATCGCTCTTCAGAAATAACCTTATTATCGACCGCCTTAATCATCAATTCACAGTATTCCTTGTATTGTGGATTGTAAGGAACCATGCTCATATCAACACCGGCATTGAAAGCACTAATAATTCCTTGATAATTGTCTTCTGCAGTCTGATGTACATTATTCAGAAAAATAAAATCTTCCCAATCAGAAACGGCAAATCCCTGAAAACCCCAATCTTCTTTAAGGGTTTTGGTGATTAAGTCATAGTTTATATGTCCAGGAATGCCGTTAACCGCGCCGCTGTTAATCATAACGGTTAGAGCTCCCTCTTCTACGGCTGCTTTAAATGAAGGTAAATACAATTCTTTCATGTACTTATCTGGAATCCACGCTGGAGTTCTATCGCGACCTGTTAATGGATTACTATAGCCGACAAAGTGCTTCATACATGCTATCACATGTTCAGAACCTATTCCATCTTTTCCTTGATATCCACAAATGATTGCTTTTCCCATTTCTGAGACAAGGAATGGATCCTCTCCTAAAGTTTCAAAGTTTCTCGACCACAAAGGCTGTCTTCCTAAATCAAGTACAGGTGAAAAGTTCCAACAAATTCCAGAAGCCCTAGTCTCATAAGCGGTTACTTCACCGAATCGCATTGCTAAAGCAGGATTCCAAGTTGCAGCCAAACCGATTTCTTGAGGAAACAATGTCCCGCCAACTGTATAGTTTACGCCGTGAATGGCATCGATACCATAAATGATAGGCGCCTTTGTTTCTCCATTGTTAAAAGGTGCATGAACCTCACTCATTACCTTTTCCCACATCTCCAAATCAAAGGTATGCCAACTTACATTGAGAATAGAGCCAATACCATATGTGCTCATTGCCTCCTTGAGTTTGGCAGGATCAATTCTTTCGGGATCTAAAACCTTCTCTTCTTCGTCTCTCACGAATAAGGCGTCCAAAGTGATCTGACACGTTTGCCCAACTTTTTCCTGGACTGTCATGGTAGACATTAACTCTGTAATTCGTCCTTCAATAACAGGGTCTAATTTATCTTGAGCAAAGACTAAAAAATTTAGTACAATAAAAAGAGTTGTAATAGTGTTCCTTTTCGGCATACTTCAATAATTTGTTTAAGTTTCTTGTAATAGCCCTCGCCGCACAAACGACATGGTGTAAAAGTAAAAATTAGTTTAATTGCTGAGCACCTTCGCTCACAAGAGTACTTGAAGTAAAACTTTGCTGCTTCAAGTGGTATTTCACAAGTTTATCAAGCGGTCTTCGGATGATCACTCCGAGCTGAATATCATTCTTATCACATACTGCCATGAGCTCATTCTGCAATAAACTAGCAACTGATCCAACAAAATTCACTTTAACCTTCTTGTAATCAGTGTAACACTTAATGTGTATATCGATAAACTCTTGGAAATTATTTTCGATGAGTGTTTGGGAGTAACTCAAACTTTTGTGACGAATGAGAACGGGCATTATCGAGGCAATAAAAACGTTAGCATCAGGTTTCATGTAAACATTCTTGTTAATTGAAGCTTTTGTCATCCCCAATTGTCTTAGTTCCTTCGCCATTGGCTCGGGCAATCTATTGTATAAGAAATCAGCAAGTATTCTTTTCCCGAAATGGCATCCGCCACCTTCATCGCCAAGTATATAGCTTAAAGCGGGAACAACTTCACTTACCTCCTTGCCATCAAAATAACACGAATTAGAACCTGTGCCTAGAATCCCAGCGATCAAAGGTTTTCCTTCATAACACGCGTAAGCACATGCTGCCAAATCATGGTTGACCTTCACTTTTGCATTGGTAAAGAACGAATTTAAGGCAACTTCAATAATTTCATTCATTTCAGGTGAAGAACAGCCAGCACCATAAAAAAAGATCTTTTTAACATCAGACTTTATCAAGTCCAATCCTAAATGATCATTTAACTCAATTAGAATATCCTCTTTTGAATGATAAAACGGGTTAAAGCCCTTTGTGCTATAGATAGCTTCCTTGCCACTGTTAACTAACATCCAATCGGCTTTTGTTGAGCCACTCTCGACAACTAAAATCATGAATTTATAAAATGTTGGTTTCGACCAAATATAATAAAAAACCTTTTCTTATGGTACTATTTACAAAAAGTACTTAAATTTGAACTAAATCATTCAACGCAACGTATGAGTTCCCGACAAACAATTCCGAACGAAATAACACCCTTCAATTTAGTAATATTTGGAGGTGACGGCGACTTATCGAAGCGTAAAATAATTCCTGCTCTTTTTCATCGATTTGCTGATAAGCAGATTAAAGTAGACTTTACAATTAGATGTGTATCACGAAGCCTAAGCGATGAAAAAGCATTTAAGAAAACCCTTAAGGACTTCATTGAATTGGACTTAAAAGAAAATGAAGACAGCGCAGGTATTGATCATTTTTTAAAAAGAGTTGGACTTCTGAAGATTGAAAAGAACAATGTTCCTTCTTACTGCGAATTAAAGGAAGATCTTGAAAAAACTGAAGACTACCAGAACGTTTATTATTTTTCAGTTCCCTCTGCTGCCTTCTCAGAAATCTGTAATACACTCAAGAGTTCGAAACTAATCAATGCTAAAAGTAAAGTCGTTTTGGAGAAACCTTTGGGAAATGATTTAAAATCAAGCATTGCAATTAATGATATTATTTCTGCAGCGTTTAAGGAGGAACAAATATTCAGAATTGACCACTACCTGGGTAAAGAAACCGTTCAAAACTTAATGGTTCTTCGCTTTGCAAATCATTTGTTTGAGCGCGCATGGAATGCTGAGAATATCGAGGACATTCAAATTACGGTAGCTGAAAGTTTAGGTGTTGAAAAACGCGCAGGGTATTATGACCATACTGGAGCATTACTTGACATGATGCAGAATCATTTACTGCAACTTTTATGTCTAATCGCAATGGAACCGCCGTCAAGTTTAAATCCAGATGCAGTTCGTAATGAAAAAGTAAAAGTCCTTCAATCTCTTCGTCTTTTCACAAAAGATACAATAAAAGAAAATGTGGTACGCGGCCAATACACGCGTGGAGCAAACGGCGCGACAAAACTAAATTCTTACCTCGAAGATATAGAGCAATACAATTCTGAAACGGAGACTTTTGTCGCTATTAAAGCCCACATCGACAACTGGCGTTGGAAAAACACTCCAATTTATTTACGAACAGGAAAGCGCATGAAAAAACGCTATTCGGATATTGTCATAAACTTTAAGGAGTTGCCGCATAGCATCTTTCCAGAATCAAAATACCCGCTTAAAAACAAACTTATTATTCGCTTGCAGCCGGAAGAGCGTATCGAGCTGGTTCAACTAAGTAAGATTCCCGGACCTGGCGGATATCGCTTCAAACCCATCTCACTCAAACTGGATTTCATTGATTCATTTCAGGATCCAATGCCGGGCGCTTATGAACGATTAATTATTGACGTAATCCGCGGAAACCAGACATTATTCATGCGTCGGGATGAACTCGAGGCTGCATGGATTTGGATTGAATCGTTGAACAAACATTGGAAAAAAGAAATTCCTCTTTCATTGTATGAATCAGGTTCTTGGGGGCCTGGAGATCAAATACTTGACGAAAACATAAAATGGCAAACCAAATAAACATGGAGGTTAATACATTCCAAGATGAAGATCGTTTGATCGATTCAATTGTCGACACTTTAATTTCAGAATTAGAGCAATCGGTTCACACCAATGGAACTGCCAATATTCTGCTTTCTGGAGGAAGTACTCCTGGCCCTATTTACAGGGCCTTGGATAAAATATGTGCATTTCCAAAGCATCTAAAAATTGGCTTAGTTGACGAACGCTTTGTTGCCTCCAATAGTGAATTTAGTAACGAACGCTTGATAAAGTCGTGTTTTACAAAGTTACCAAGTGAATTGTACGACATATGCGGCATGGTTTACGACATTAAAGACGAGGGAAATAATATTGAACTTCTGAAAACCAACTATCAAGACTTCATTAATAGAACAGATATTGTTATATTGGGGATGGGACTAGATGGACACACAGCTTCAATTTTCCCTAACGATCCTCAATCAAACGAGGTGCTGTCCAGCAATGAAAAGAGTGTTTTTAGCACAAAAGCACCTAATTATCCCAACAAACGAATAACATGTAGTCTTGACATGATTACCAGTGCCTCATCAATTTACCTGATCATTTCAGGTAATGAAAAATTAAATATTCTTGAAAACAATGAGCTTTCCTTGCCCATTCACGATGTGCTCAAAAAGAGAAATGACATTAATATCTATTTTCTAGCAAAATGATACATTCAAAAATAAAAGAAGTTACGGATAGAATTATTGCAAGAAGCAAAGCTTCTAGAGATTCTTATTTGGAAAATGCCCGCGTTAATTTTGAAAACGTTCGTGGAAGAAACCGCTTGAGTTGTGGAAATCTTGCCCATGCATTTGCAGGTTGTGGTCCATCTGATAAATCAACAATTGCAGAAGGAATTGAACCGAACATCGGAATTGTTACGGCTTACAACGATATGCTTTCGGCGCACAAGCCTTATGAGACGTATCCAAATGAAATGCGAAAATACGCCAATGATTTTAAGGCAACTGTTCAAGTTGCAGGTGGAACTCCGGCGATGTGTGACGGCGTAACGCAAGGTCAGCCAGGAATGGATCTATCTCTTTTGAGTCGCGATGTTATCGCCCTCTCATCTGCTATTGGCCTTTCTCATGATATGTTTGACGGAGTTATGAATATGGGAATTTGCGACAAAATTGTACCCGGATTGCTAATTGGAAACTTGAGCTTCGGTCATTTACATTCGCTATTCATTCCTGCTGGGCCAATGCCTACAGGGATTTCAAATGAAGAAAAAGCAAGAATTAGACAAGAGTTTGCAGAAGGAAAAATAGGAAGAGAAGAACTGCTTAAAGGTGAATCAGATTCCTACCATTCCCCTGGAACATGCACTTTCTATGGAACCGCGAATAGCAATCAGATGTTGATGGAAATCATGGGACTGCAATTACCAGGCTCCAGTTTTGTTAATCCTGCTACAGAAATGCGAAGAGCCTTGAACAAAGAGGCCGTGCGTATTCTCGTAGACAACATTAGAAATAGAGATTACTCAACTACGATTGGTCAAATTGTGGATGAGAAATGTATTGTGAACGGTATCATTGGATTATTAGCAACAGGTGGTTCAACGAATCACACACTGCACATAGTAGCAATGGCAAAGGCCGCTGGTATTATAATCAATTGGGATGATTTTTCTGATCTTTCAGAGGCAATTCCATCTATTGCACGCGTTTATCCAAATGGCGCAGCGGACATCAATCATTTCCATGCTTCTGGTGGAATGGCATTTGTGATCAAAACATTACTCGATGGAAACCTTCTTCATGAAGACGTAAATACAATTATCGGAAACGGTTTATACAAGTACACGCTCGAACCTAAGTTGATAAACAAAGCCATCAGCTATGAAGATGGTCCAACAGCATCTTTGAATGAATCAATTATTCGATCAGCAAAGGATCCTTTTCTGAAAACAGGCGGATTAAGAGTTCTAAAAGGAAATCTTGGAGTTTCCGTGATTAAAACCTCTGCAGTGGCAGAAGAACATCGAATTGTTGAAGCTGAAGCGATTGTATTTGATGATCAAGATGATTTGATTATAGCATTTCAAGCGGGAGAATTGGAACGCGATTTTATAGCTGTCATTCCATTTCAAGGTCCCAAACAAAAGGGAATGCCCGAATTACACAAACTCACGCCTTCTTTATCTATCCTACAAAAGAAAGGATTTAAAGTAGCATTGGTTACAGACGGCCGAATGTCTGGTGCTTCTGGAAAAGTTCCTGCAGCAATTCACCTCAATCCCGAAGCTGCTCAAGGCGGATTAATTGGGCGCATTAAAACCGGAGATCGATTGATTTTAGACGCAGAACAGGGAACATTGAATTGCCTTGAAGAAAATATAGAAGAACGCCCAGTGCGACATGTTGAATACAATGACTCGACGCATGGTAGACAATTATTTAGAAACCTCAGAGCTCTCATTTCATCTAGTGAAGAAGGAGCCGGAATACTATAGAACAGTATGTTACAAAACAATATAGAGACCATATTAAAGGCAAACCCACTTATTCCCGTTGTTACAATTGAGAATCTTGGTCAAGTCGAAGAGATCTATGAAAAACTCAGCTCACAAGGAATAAAATGTATTGAAATTACGCTTCGAACTGAATTCGCATGGGAAGCAATCGCACTTTTCAAAGAAAAGTATCCTGATTTTCAAGTAGGAGTTGGTACGATTATTTCCCCTGAGGACATCCTAAAATGTGTTAAGCTAAAAGTTGACTTTATGGTTAGTCCGGGCCTCACCTCTTCCATGATTCAACAGTTTGATTTCAGTGGAATTCCTTTTCTTCCCGGAGTTTCAACACCAAGTGAAATTATTCGAGGAATCGACATGGGATGGCGCATTTTCAAGTTTTTCCCAGCTGATTTATTTGGCGGAGCAAAAGCGCTTAAAGTCTACGGCAACATTTTCAAGGACGTTTCCTTTTGCCCAACAGGTGGAATAAGTCAAGAAAATTATC
The DNA here is from genome assembly GCA_002471375.1 of Flavobacteriales bacterium UBA7325. Taxonomy (GTDB): domain Bacteria; phylum Bacteroidota; class Bacteroidia; order Flavobacteriales_D; family Crocinitomicaceae; genus UBA4466. The sequence goes on along the minus strand of DKPV01000029.1, from coordinate 2,341 downwards.
AAGATTACCTGAAATTAGATAATGTAATAGCCGTTGGTGGATCATGGTTAACAAGTCAGTAGATTATGGAAAAGATAAAAATTGGAATTAACGGATTTGGGCGAATTGGTCGTTTGATTTTTCGAATGGCATTAGAGCAAGACCAACTTGAAGTTGTTGCAATTAATGATTTAATCTCGCTAGATTATTTGGCGTATTTGATGAAGTATGATTCAACCCACGGTCGCTTTACCGGAACTATTGAAGTCGCTAATGACGAGCTCCTCGTTAATGGAAAATCTATTCGAGTTACTGCTGAAAAAGATCCAGCTAATTTAGCGTGGGGAGACATCGGAGCCCAATATATTGTTGAGGCAACGGGCCTTTTCTTAACGAAGGAAAAAGCGAACGCTCACATTGAAGCTGGAGCGAAAAAAGTGGTAATGACCGCTCCTTCCAAAGATGATACGCCAATGTTTGTGATGGGTGTCAACCATGAAATGTATGAGAGCAGCATGAATATAGTTTCCAATGCATCCTGTACAACAAATTGCCTAGCTCCAATAGCTAAAGTCTTGAACGACGCCTTCGGTATTAAAGACGGTTTGATGACTACAATTCACGCAACTACAGCAACCCAGAATACTGTGGACGGAATCTCTAATAAAGATTGGCGTGGAGGCCGTGGTGCTGGCCAGAATATAATTCCTTCCTCTACTGGAGCAGCAAAAGCCGTAGGTAGAGTTATACCAGAATTAAATGGCAAATTGACAGGAATGGCTTTTAGAGTTCCCACTCCAAACATTTCTGTTGTCGACCTTACGGTTAACCTTAAAACAGCTGCAACCTACGAGGAAATTAAAAAGGCAATGAAGGAGGCTTCTGAAACGAATTTAAAAGGTGTTCTAGGATATACAGAAGAGCCTGTTGTTTCTTCCGACTTTCTAGGCGATTCAAGAACTTCCATCTTTGATGCTAATGCGGGAATGGCTCTTAATGACACCTTTGTAAAAGTTGTTTCTTGGTACGATAATGAATGGGGATATTCGTTCAAAGTTTTAGAACTGATACAACATATTCACCAGCATAACATTTAAAGTAGTCAATACCATGCGTACTTTCAAACACACCTTCATACGAATCAATAAATCTAGAAAAGAAAGATTCGGATCAAAAAAATGGGAGCAACTATCACTGCGTGAGCAAATGAGGTTTCCTATTTGGAGAACAATGTTATTTGAGACTCGAAACGCAGAAAATTATTATAAGGGAGAAGAATAAAACGCTCTACTATTGATTATTACTCTTCTCATTGGCTTTGGAATTGATGCTCAAACCGCAACACTTCCAATAGATTTTGAAGGAGGATCTATTTTTAATGGTGACTTCACGGTTACAGTTGATCTTAAATATTCGCAAGACCTGGAGATAGAAATCAGAGACATTCTTGGTAGAGTGCTTGAATCGGAAATGATTTTTGGGGCGAAAGAGACTATTTTGAAGACGTATTCTATTGAAAATTATTCTTCGGGAATGCATTCTGTTCTTATTCGAACAACGGAAAAAACAACTTCGCTGAAGCTGGTTAAGCCTTAGGTTTTAAAATCTACCGAAACTTTATGGAGTATAGGTATCTATACTGGATGCTAATAAATTATTCGAAGAACAGCAGCGAAATGTAGAAGTACCACACCGCGTAGTTTTACGTGGTTTTGTACTTTAACGGAATGTCATCACAAATTCTGGACTCAAATTGAGAATTGATTAATTATCCCATATTGCTACCAAAAGGAACTGTATTCAACAATATAAAGGCATTAGGAGTTAATTCAGTCGCCCTGGTGGGACAACTCAAAAAAGAAGAAGCCTTTGTAATTCAAGTAATTGCAAGGGGTTATTTTTTTGCTCGTAAGAATTTTGATATTTAAGTCCTTAGATTAATCAATGATTTAAGCTGGTACATAAAGACAATGGCTCAGGAGTCGACTCTAATAAAAAGGGTGGGTTTGGAATCGAATTAATTGAAACAGTAATCGATCAAATTGATGGCAAGATGACGCAATCTTCATCGCACCAATGGAATAACTTTATATAAATTGATTTTCATGAAGTTAAATAAGAGGTAATTATAGGTGGGAAGCTTAATCCCACTATGGATCTTTTTTTGTCCCAAGGTGTTAGCTCACTCTAAGAAACATGCTGGCTCTTCAATTCTATCGCTCTCAAAAAAAGTCGTATTTTCATGTCCGAAAACAAATCTACACATGAAACAAATTATCATTGCTACAATTTGTCTATTGGCATTTTGTCAGTATTCAAGTGCACAAGCCGATACTGTTGAAGCTATAATCTTAAATAGTGA
>DKPV01000077.1 GCA_002471375.1 Flavobacteriales bacterium UBA7325 | reverse complement strand
TAGATTTTTGGGCAGAATGGTGCGGTCCTTGTCGTATGTTGACTCCAATTATCGAGAAAATGTCAGGAGATTATGAAGGAAAAGCAGTTATCGGAAAGGTAAATGTTGATCAGAATCCTGGTGTTTCTGCAAAGTTTGGTGTAAGAAATATCCCAACAGTATTGTTTATCAAAGGAGGTGAAGTGGCAGACAAATCAGTTGGAGCTGTTCCTGAAGCTGCATTGGTTGGAAAACTAGATCCTCTATTGTAATAAATATTTGCGCTGCGATATAGCAGTAAATATGAACCCGCTGAGAGATCACTCAGCGGGTTTTTTTGTATTCAATAATTGATAATATTAGGCGCTAATCATTTTCAGGTTAGTATCTTTGCGTGAATTGCATTTGCAGACGATTTAATTAATTCATTGAATTAAATCGAAGTCAGGTGCAGTAATGGCGTAATTTAAATAATTGTACGGCTTTATGGAATCATGGATTAGAAGATTGAAATTTTACGGTGTTGGATTCGGAATCGGTCTCTTGTTCGTTTTTATTTTCTTTCAAAATAGGGGTTGTTCTTGGCTTCCAGAGAATCGCGTAAAGAATTCAATCCTTGATAGATTGTTAGTTGTTTCTGATGAGACAGCAGAAATTTTGAAGAAGAGAGGAGTCAATAAGAAAGAGCTGATCCAATTTTTAAATGATGGCGATGTGATTTTTGGCGAGAGCGAGAAAGATAAGGACGATAAGGTTTATGTTATCGAAAAGGATGGTAAGAAATATCTCTTCACCTTGCCATTTGAGAGTTTTATTGCTGAAGTTCAGTTAGGAAACAAAGCGTCTGAAGCGAAGACATCAACAGAAGGTTACGGGCAGATTTGGCGATATCCTAATGATAGCACTCTGGTTTATCCCGATTCAACAGCTTTGGTTACCTGTCAGCAGGACTACCTCGGTCTGGTCAATCCAATGGATATTTTGAAGGAACTTAAAAAGACTGGACGAATTGATTTTGCTAAATCTGATTTAACCATCACTCCAAAGCCCGAACACTACTTGATGTTTGAGAGAGATGATAAAGAAATTGGCATGAAAATGATCTGGTATAAAAACAAATTGAACTTACAATCGTTCGTTATTCCGGACTCTACTAATTGCGAATAAGGCTTTCAAATCAACGATGTTGATAAATGCAACGTTGTACTAGTATTGAACCCCTTGTTTTTTATATTTTTGACACATGAAATTTTCGGCTGAACAAATTGCTGGTATCATAAATGGAACTGTTGATGGAAACCCATCGATAGAGGTTAGCGCTTTAGCAAAGATTGAAGAAGGTACACCTGGATCTCTTTCATTTCTTGCTAATCCGAAATATGAAGAGCATATCTACAAAACTGAATCGAGCATTTGTATTGTAAATAATACCTTCAAGCCATCTTCAGATCTTCCGGATTCTCTAACATTGATTAAAGTTGATGATGCTTATGCATGTTTTGCTAAGCTTCTTGAGTTTTACGATACAATGCAGAAGGAGGAGCCTAGAATTGAGCCGAACAGCTATATAGATGAAACGGCAACAGTGGGCGAGGGATTGTTCCTTGGAGCATCATCGTACATTGGTAAGAATACGAAAGTAGGGGATAGCGTGGCTATTCACCCAAATGTTACCATTGGATCAAATGTTGTAATTGGACAAGGGACAGTTATCTTTCCTGGAGCAACTGTATATCGTGATTGTATCATAGGTGAAAATTGCATCATTCATTCTGGTGCCGTTATCGGTGCAGATGGCTTTGGATTTGCTCCGAACGAAAAAGGAGAATTTCAGAAGATTCCTCAAATTGGTAATGTTATCCTTGAGGATTTTGTCGATATAGGAGCGAATTCTACAATAGATAGAGCTACCTTAGGAAGTACAATAATAAGACGTGGAGCCAAAATCGACAACCTTGTTCAGATTGGGCATAATGTTGAAGTTGGAACGAATACAGCAATGGCTGCTCAAACAGGAATTGCAGGATCAACCAAAGTTGGAAACAACGTATTGATTGGTGGACAAGTAGGACTGGCGGGTCATATTAAGATTGGTAACGGTGTTAGAATCGCGGCTCAATCTGGACTTGGCTCAGATGTGAAGGATGGTACGAAGATGATGGGATCGCCTGCATTTAATAGTGACGAATACAAACAATCATATCTCGGATTCCGCAGGTTACCGCGTATTCTGAGTCGCCTCAAAGTATTGGAGGATAAGTTGAAAGAACAAACGAAAGACTAATTCTGAATGGCTGAAAAGCAAAGAACCCTTAAAGATTCCGTTAAGTTTACGGGAGTTGGATTACACACAGGACAAACTGTTAATTTGGAAGTCGTTCCGGCTCCAGAGAACCATGGTTACAAATTCCAACGAGTTGATCAGGAAGGCGAGCCTATAATTAACGCTGACTGTGACTTAGTTGTAGCAACAGATAGAGGAACTACACTCGAGAAAAATGGAGTCCGTGTCTACACTACTGAGCATATACTAGCTGCGTTGTACGGCTGTCAAGTAGATAATGCAATTATCAAATTAGATGGCCCAGAAATTCCAATTATGGATGGAAGTTCTCAGTTATTTGTAGATGGATTTAAAGCCGTAGGTTACGAAGATCAGAGTGCTGACAGAGAATATTTAGAGTTAGGTGAGAATATTGTTTGGGAAGATGCAGAAAGGCACATAGAGTTTTTAGCCGTTCCTGATATGAACTATAGAGTAACTGTGATGGTTGACTATAATTCTCCGATATTGGGTACACAACACGCTACCATGTATAATATCGATGAATTTATCGGCGATATTGCTCCATGTAGAACTTTTGTATTCCTGCGAGAATTAGAATATTTAGCTAAGAATAACTTAATTAAGGGTGGTGATCTTGATAATGCGATTGTCCTTGTTGAGCGTGAAAACGTTGAACAACGCGAATTAGATGAGCTTGCAAAACTTCTTGGAAAAGAAGATTTAGATATAAAAATTGAGGGTAAAGGTGTTTTGAATAGCACAAAGCTGAAATTTGAAAATGAACCAGCACGACATAAGCTTCTAGATATTATGGGAGATCTTGCGCTCGTTGGGAAACCAATCAAGGCGCACATATTAGCTGCACGTCCTGGACATTACGGAAACGTAAGTTTTGCTAAAGTGCTTAAGGCTTACATGAAATCAAAAGCGAAAGCACCAAGGAAATTTGATCTTGAATCAGAGCCTGTGTTTGATATTAATGATATCTCAAAAATGCTCCCACATCGTTTCCCATTTTTAATGGTTGACAAGATTATTGAGCTGAACGAAGATAAAATTGTTGGGGTTAAGAACATCACGATGAATGAGCCAATATTTACTGGACACTTCCCAGGTAATCCTGTTTTCCCAGGAGTACTTCAGATTGAGGCGATGGCACAAGTTGGTGGTATATTCGCTCTAGATAAGGTAGATGAGCCGCATCTTTATACAACTTACTTTATGAAGATTGATAAAGTGAAGTTCAAACAAAAAGTTCTTCCAGGAGATACGATTGTTTTTGAGTTGGGATTATTATCTCCTATGAGAAGAGGTCTCGTTCATATGGGTGGAGTTGGATATGTAAATGGAATACCAGTGGTTGAGGCAGAGATGTTAGCTTCACTAGTCAAGGATAAAACTGAATGATAAGTAAACTCGCAAATATTTCCTCAGGGGCTAATTTGGGTGATAATGTCAGAATTGATGCATTCTCTACAATTGCCGATAACGTTACCATTGGTGCTAATACCATCATACACTCGAACGTTGTAATTTATTCTGGAACAACAATCGGCGAAGGCTGTGAAGTGTTTCCCGGAGCTGTACTTGGTGCTACGCCTCAAGATTTGAAATTTGTAGGAGAAGATACTACCGTAGAAATCGGAAACAATACGGTGATTCGCGAATGTGTAACGATACATCGCGGAACAAAGGATAAATGGAAAACGACAATTGGTGATAATTGTCTGCTTATGACATATGTTCATGTAGCGCATGATTGTCAAATTGGTAATAATGTGATCCTTGCTAGTTATACAGGGCTAAGTGGTCATGTTATAGTTGAGGACTTTGCCATTCTTGAGGGGAAGGTAGCGACTCAGCAGTTCGTAAGAATTGGATCACATTCCTTCATTGCTGGCGCATCATTAGTTCGTAAGGATGTTCCGCCGTTCATTAAAGCTGCTCGTGAGCCTTTAGGGTTTGCTGGTGTTAATTCGGTTGGTTTGAGACGTCGTGGTTTTGAGGATAGCTTTGTGAAGCAAATTGAAGATATTTATCGTTTGCTATATGTTCAGAACGCAAATGTGTCAAAAGGACTTGAAGCGATTAAAGAGGTGATGCCAGAATCTGATGCGAGAACGCAAATTTTGGATTTCATCGCGAATGCCGATAAAGGAATTATCAAAGGATTAATCTAGTAGCATGCAACTCAAAAGAGGAGAAGTAGTAACTGTGGATATCACAGATTACGCCTTTGGAGGTAAGGGAATCGCTAAAATCCCAACGGAGAATGGTGATTACATCATTTTTGTCGATAATACATTTCCTGGGCAAACGGCGAACGCCAGAATTACCAAAAAGAAAAAAAGATACGCTGAAGCAAAACTCATTGATGTGACTAAAAGGTCAGATGTTGAGGTGCTCTCAGATTTCCAAGAAATTTCAGGAGGCCCCTATATATACGTACCAATCGAGCTTCAAGAAAAAGAAAAGAAAGATGCTACACTTGAGGTGATCAGAAGAATTGGAGGTGTTCCAGATCCTTCATCTGTATTTGATACTTTCGTGTCTTCGCCAGACCATTTCTTCTATAGAAATAAGATGGAGTATAGCTTTTCGTGTATTGAGCATGATCGAACAACTGGAGAGGATATTGATGATGCTTTTGCTCTTGGATTTAAGCGCAGAGGAACATGGTGGAAAGTTGAATCATTGGATAAGCCTAGTGGAATGTTCGATGAGCAATTTGAGACAATTCTTGCTGAGCTTAGAAATGAATTGAAGAATACAGGGTTGAAGGCTTGGCATCCTCCTGGAAAGCACGGCTTCTTCCGGCATATTGTCGTTCGAAAGTCATTTCATCAGGATAAGCTTCTAATCAATTTGGTGACTTCATCTGAAGGGTTGAAAGACTTTGATCCAAATGTCATCACGAATTTCTTAAAAGAGAAATTAGGTGAGCGATTAGCGGGATTACAGCATACTATTAATGATAATGTTGCTGATCGAGCAAAAATTGAAAATGGAACGTGTACGTTATTGTATGGTGAACCCGTAATTGTTGAGGAGTTGCTAGGATTAAAGTTTGAAATTTCAATGGAGAGTTTCTTTCAAACGAATCCTAAGTGTGCAGAGAAATTATATACACAAGCGCTTGACTATGTCCTAGAGTCTGATTTTAGTCAAGAAGACGTAGTAATGGACCTCTTTTGTGGTACTGGGACGATTGGTCAAATATTAGCTTCAAAATTAAAAGGAGTCCGCATTATAGGTGTCGATATTGTTGAAGAAGCAATAGAGGATGCAAAAAGGAATGCGGAAAGAAATGGTATTGATGGGGTAGATTTTTTTGCTGCCGACGTTGGAAAGTTCTTGAGAGAATATCCAAACTTCATCGGGAAGATCAAGACTGTCATATTGGATCCCCCTAGAGCGGGTATCGCACCAAAGTCTTTACAGAAAGTAATTGACCTTGGAGCACAAAACATTGTTTACATATCATGTAATCCATCAACTCAAGCAAGAGATATGGATACGCTGATTTCTGCTGGATACGTGGTTGACAAAATCTCACTTGTGGATCAGTTTCCACATACGGGGCATATTGAGTCCATCGCTAAATTTACCAAAGCTGAAGAATGAATGTTGAACTAATATCCATCGGAGATGAGTTGCTAATAGGGCAAACTGTTAACACCAATGCAGCCTGGATGGGCGCTGAGTTTTCGCTTCGTGGTGGTAATGTAGTTCATACAACTGTTATTCAAGATACGGAAGAGGCTATCATCGATGCAGTCGATCGTGCCCTTACTAGAGTGGATGTGGTGATTCTGACCGGCGGACTTGGACCTACGAAGGATGATATTACGAAACATACCCTCTGTAAATATTTCAATACAGAATTAGAGATAAACCGAGATGTATTAGAGCATGTTAAATCATTCTTTACTTCTCGCGGAAAAGAAATGTTGGATGTAAATGTTCAACAAGCGGCACTGCCAAAAAAAGCTTCAATCCTGAAGAATGATGTCGGTACTGCCTCTGGGATGTGGTTCGAACAAGACGGAAAAGTTCTTATTAGTTTACCAGGTGTCCCTTATGAGATGAAATACCTCATGAATAGATGGATCTTTGATAAGTTGGGAAAGCAATTCCCTATGACTGCAATCTATCATCAAACAATGCATATTCAAGGGTTAGGAGAATCGTTCCTTGCTGAGCGTATTGAGGACATCGAAAATGAGATGAGACAAGAGAACATCGGGCTCGCGTTTCTACCATCACCAGGCCAGCTTCGTCTTAGATTTACATCTGAGGTTAATCCTGAAAATAAAGAACTCATTGCTGGGTTCATGCGGCAAATTGAGGAGAGATTACCGAGGTACGTATACGGAAGAGGAAAAGAACAGTTGAATCAGGTTGTGGGTGAGTTGCTAGCTTCAAGAAAGGCAACAATTGGAACTGTAGAAAGTTGCACGGGAGGATCGCTCGCAACTGAGATCGTTGGTGTGCCAGGTTCATCTGCATACTTCGAGGGGAGTTTTATTACATATTCTTATGATTTAAAGGAGAGTCTAGCAGGAGTCAGCATGGCTGATATAAAGAAACACGGTGCTGTAAGCGAAGAGGTAGTGCTTCAAATGGCCAGGGGAGGGCAGAAGATGCTGGGAGTGGATTACTGTCTAGCAGCATCTGGTATTGCAGGTCCGGGTGGAGCAACTCCGGGTAAGCCAGTCGGTACAGTTTGGATTGCCATGGCTAGCCCTGAAAAAGTGATAGCGAAAAAGTTTTTATTTGGCGACCACCGAGAGCGGAATATTCGTAAGACTGTTTTAACAGCATTAAATTTGCTTCGTTGCGAGCTACTCGAACTATAATTTGATCATTTTTTCTTCGATTTAACTATTTCGTCAGAATAGAACTCAATCTAATTCATCACAATTTTTTTGATTACTTTTATCCTGTTATTCAGACGGATAAGACGAATTCTCTTTTTTTTGTATTAAGTCCCATGTTCGCTCTGACTTATAGCCTCTAGAGGCTTATTCTAAGCATTGATCTAAAAAAAGGTGAAAAAAGTAATTGAAACCTTGTCAAATTCTAAATTATTTGGTTTCTTTGCACCCGTTTTAGTAATAGGATTAATACAATAAGAGATGTCTAGAGTTTGTCAATTAACAGGAAAGTCAGTAATGGTTGGGAATAATGTTTCCCACTCAAAGAGGCGCACGAAGAGAAAGTTTTACCCGAACTTAATCACAAAGAAATTCTTCATTCCTGAAGAAAACGAATACATCACCTTGAAGATTTCAACTTCAGCGTTGAGAACTATCAATAAAAAAGGGATTGGTGTTTGTGTAAAAGAAGCTCGCGCAAAAGGATTCATCAAGTAAAAAAGATTCTATACCCTAAGCGGTTAGACAATACATAGCAAAATGGCAAAAAAAGGAAATAGAGTTCAAGTTATTCTTGAGTGCACTGAGCACAAAGAGTCCGGACAAGCAGGAACTTCTCGTTACATCACTACGAAGAACAGAAAGAACACTCCTGATAGATTAGAGATTAAGAAATTTAATCCGATTTTGAAGCGCATGACGGTTCATAAGGAAATTAAATAAGATAAGACATGGCAAAGAAAGTTGTAGCATCATTGCAAAAAGGAGAAGGAAAATCACACACAAAAGTGATTAAAATGAGCAAGTCTGATAAGACGGGAACTTATACCTTCAAAGAAGAAATCGTTCATAACGACAATGTAAAAGATTGGTTTACTAAAAACTAGTCATCATACAAACGTATTGAATTAGAGCTTCCCTCCTTGTGACGGAAGCTTTTCTATTTTAGAGAATTATGGGAGTTTTTAGTTTTTTTTCGAAGGACAAAAAAGAGCGCCTCGATAAAGGCCTCGAAAAAACGAAGCAAAGCTTTTTTAATAAGCTTGCACGTTCTGTTGTTGGTAAATCTAAAGTTGATGCCGAGGTTCTTGATAACCTTGAGGAGTTATTGATCTCATCCGATGTTGGGGTTGATACTACTCTGAAAATTATTGAGAAAATTGAAGAACGTGTATCTCGTGACAAAGTTATGGGGGTAGACGAACTTAATCGTATTCTTAAAGAGGAGGTAACCAACCTTCTTGAAGAAAACAACACCACAGACACCGATTCATTTGATGTGCCAACTGAGGAAAATGGACCGCATGTGATTATGGTCGTTGGTGTTAATGGAGTTGGGAAAACAACAACAATTGGAAAACTTTCTCATCAACTAAAAGGAGCTGGTAAAAACGTAATGCTGGGAGCGTCTGATACATTTAGAGCTGCAGCTGTAGATCAATTAATCATTTGGGCTGAGCGTGTTGGTGTTCCCATAGTAGAGCAGGGAATGAATGCTGATCCAGCATCCGTTGCGTTTGATACGTTAGAGTCAGCTAAAGCTAATAACGTCGATGTAGCAATTATTGATACGGCGGGGCGACTCCATAATAAAGTCAACCTGATGAACGAGCTTACGAAGATCAAGCGCGTCATGAGTAAGGTCATTCCAGGAGCTCCTCATGAGGTGTTGTTAGTTCTAGATGGTTCGACTGGACAAAATGCATATGAGCAAGCAAAACAGTTTTCTGCCGCTACGGATATTACGGCTATTGCAATCACAAAGCTTGATGGTACTGCCAAAGGTGGAGTGGTTATTGGAATTTCTGATCAAATGAAAATACCTGTTAGGTACATTGGTGTAGGGGAAGGGATTGAAGACCTTCAGCTTTTCAACCGTTCTGAGTTCGTAGATTCTCTTTTTTCCGAATAAAGCCTTAATTTACTCATTATTAGTTACTTAGTACAGGTTTTCAATAGTGATTCCTAAATCCTTTTAGTTCGAGTATTTATTTTTTAGTATCTTCAAAGTGCTAAATTCTCAAAACTATGAAAAACTCACTTCGCTCTAAAAGCGCGATTAAACTCTCCGTATGTCTTGTAGTTGCTCTCTCCATAACAACTCGCAGCAAGGCTCAAGAATCTAATTGGTCTGATACGATGCTCTCAACAAGGGCAGAATTCCAGTCGGTTAAACAATCATTTTACAATAACTGGAATGGATATTCCTATATCAAAGGCCATGGCTGGAAGCAATTCCATCGATGGGAATCGTTTTGGGAAACCAGGCTATTGACGAATGGAAAATTTCCAAACTTCAAACAGGCGTACAAAGAATTTAAAAAGTATGAATCTGATAATGGCTATGCGAAAGTAGCTGGTGGAAATTGGTCACCAATTGGCCCAACGACATACAATAATACGCAATCGTGGAGTCCAGGTTTAGGCCGTGTGAACTTCATTGTGGAAGACCCGAACAACGCTAATATACTGTATGTAGGAGCTCCTGCTGGTGGTATATGGAAATCTACGAATGCCGGTTCTACTTGGACAGCTCTAGGGGATGATCTCGCTGTAATGGGGATTTCATCGATCGGAATTTCAGCCTCAAATAGCAATGTAATCTACTTGGCCACAGGTGATGCTGATGGTGGTGACACATACAGCATCGGCGTAATGAAATCTGTTGACGCAGGTTTAACTTGGGCCGAGGTTGGAAACGTTAATGGAAACCTTCGGGATATTATTGTGGATCCAACAAATGCAGACATTGCATATGTATGTTCGAATGCCGGTGTATTAAAGACAACCAATGGGGGTACCTCGTGGACAAATGTTCTTGGCGGATCTTTTCGAGATCTAGAATTCAAGCCAGGGACATCAACAACTGTTTATGCAGCTACATCAAATGAAGTTCATTATTCCACGAATTCAGGTGGAACATGGACTCAATCGACTGGAGTGCCTACAGGTGGTGATCGAATTGCAATGGCGGTTACGCCTGCGAATAGCGCATATGTTTATATTCTTGTTGCTGATAATACTGGAGGCTACGATGGGATATATCGTTCAACTAATAGTGGCTCGTCATTCTCACCCAGAAATACAACTACGGATGTCTTTGAAGGTTCCACGCAATCTTGGTATGATATGGCGATCGGAGTGTCGGCGACTAATGCCAATACGATTTTCACAGGATGTTTAAACGTCTGGAAATCAACTAACGGTGGGTCTAGCTTAACTCAGTTGAACAGTTGGAGTAATCCCGGAGGAGCTTCCTATACACATGCTGATATTCACTTTTTACGTGGATATGGAGGTAACTTCTATTGTGGTTCTGATGGAGGAGTTTATCGATCTACTAACAATGGAAGCTCATTTACAGATTTGACGGATGGTATTCAAATTGGACAATTCTATAAAATTGCAGGCTCTCCAAGCGACGTTACGACTGTAGCTGGAGGATTGCAAGATAATGGTGGATATCTCTTGAATAGTGGAATCTGGAAGGTCTATTATGGCGCTGACGGAATGGAGGCTGCAGTAGATCCAACTAACTCCAATCGTGTTTTTGGAATGATCCAATATGGTGACTTATATCGTACAACGAATGGAGGTAATAACTTGCAAGGATTAGGTTCTCCTGAATCCGGAAGATGGGTTACTCCTATGCAGCACGACCCTAATGTTACACAACGAATTGTTGCAGGATATAATGACTTATACGAGTACACGACTGGATGGAATCAATTGTCAACGTTTAATTTCCCGGCATTACTGAGAAATATAGAAATTTACGAGGGGAACTCAAACGTAATGTATGTATCAACTAACGATCGAATATACCGCACTACAAATAATGGCACCGCCTTTACAGAGGTGACAAATGGTCTTACTGCAATTTTGAGCGGAAACATTATCACTTCGATTGAAGTAGATCCAGCAGATCAAAATCGTGTATGGGTCTCAATTAGTGGTTGGACCGCCGGTAATAAAGTTGCTTATACTGCGAATGGAGGCACTACTTGGACAAATGTATCAGGAAGCTTACCTAACTTGCCTTGTAATGTTGTAAAATTCGAATCAACGGCTGCTGCAACTAACGCACTTTATGTAGGTATGGATATTGGTGCCTATTATCGAGATGATGTACTTGGAGATTTTATGCCGTTTATGGTGAATTTGCCAAATGTGATCGTGAATGATCTTGAAATAAACGAGGCAGCTGGTGTTGTCCGAGCAGGAACATACGGACGTGGTGTTTGGGAGTCTGGCGTCTACGGTGTACAAGTTTTCCTAGATGATGCGGGGATAGCAAGTATTGATAATCCAACTGGTTCTTTCTGTGGAGATACTTTTACTCCTGAAGTTACATTAAGGAATTATGGTTCAAATACACTTACACAAGTTGATATCAACTATCAAGTAAACGCTGGTCCAATCTCAACTTATAGCTGGATAGGAAGTTTAGGGTCATTTACCTCACAACAGGTTGTGCTCCCTTCAGCTATGGCAAATGGCGCTAGTACTTTTACTGTTTGGACGTCTTCTCCAAATGGAGTTGCTGATACGAATACTCCAAATGATACTATGTCATCTAACTTCAGTGCTGTTGTGAACGGTGTTAATGTCTATTTTAAGTTGATTGAAGATTGCTGGGGGTCTGAGGTGTCTTGGGAAATTCAAGATGGCTTGGGCGCAACGGTACTAGCGGGAGGACCATATTCGGATGGAAACGCATTGAACGTGAATACAGATTCTGTTTGTTTAGAAGTAGCCTGCTATGATTTCATAATAAATGATTCGTATGGAGACGGGATGTTTGGGTCTCAGTATGGCTCATGTAACGACGATGGAGATTACTATGTGATTACGGAGTTTAATGATACCCTCGTGGCAATGGGGGGTGATCCTGATTTCGGTACGGACACAACGCATAACTTCTGTGTGCCATCTCAAGATTTCGCTGATTTCACATGGGGCGGAGGTGCTTTTTGCCCAGGGGAGACTGTTACGTTTACAGATATTTCTGTTGGTGCAACAACATGGAATTGGAACTTTGGCGCTGGTGCGACACCAGCAACAGCAATAGGAGCTGGCCCACATAATGTAACTTATGCTACTGGTGGGTCATCAACGGTTTTATTGACAATAAATGGAGGTACGCTGTCATCTTCTCAATCTCTTACGATACATCCAACGCCGGTTACTCCAACGGTGTCGGCAAGTGGCGCAACGACATTTTGTGATGGAGCTTCAGTTAACCTCACATCCTCCGAAACGGGTGGTAATGTGTGGTCAACCTTGGTAACTACTAATATGATTACAGCTTCGACAAACGGGCCTTATTCGGTGACTCATACGGATGCTAATGGTTGTTCAGCTACATCGACACCAATTATTATTACGGTAAACGCTAATCCAACAATATCGACAGGAACTATTACAGACCCAACTGCTTGTTCAACTGCTACAGGAACAATTCAAATAACTGGTTCGGGTGCTGGTGATTTATCGTGGTCTGGTACTACGAGTGGTTCATCAAATGGTGTATCGCTTCCGAATACGTTAACTGGTTTTGGTGCTGGTTTCTATAATGTGATTTTTACAGATGGCAATGGCTGTATCTCGAATTCAGTGGCTGCTCCATTTACAGATCCAACACCTCCACCAACACCGACTATATCTGCAGGAGGCCCAATTACTTTTTGTGAGGGTGGATCAGTTGTTTTGACGTCCTCGGCGGCAACAGGGAATGTTTGGTCCGGAGCAGAAATGACTCAGGCGATTACTGTTAATTCAAGTGGGAATTATGGTGTAACTGTTACGGTAGCAGGTTGCGCGGCAACTTCATTACCGATTACTGTTCTTGTTAACCCCAATCCAATTGACCCGATAATATCTGTAGACGGGCCACTTACAATTTGCGATGGTGATACGGTAGAACTGACATCTTCGTATGCTACCGGAAATGATTGGTCAAATTTAGCAACAACAGATATGATTGAGGTTACAAGTGCTGGTTCTTATTCTGTAACATATACAGATGGAAACGGATGTACAGCCTCATCTGCTGCTGTGAATCTTATTGTAAATGCATTACCTGCAGTTAGCGCAGGGCCTGATCAAGAGGTTTGTGCAGGAGCAGTAGTAACATTGAGTGGAAGTGGAGCAGGTTCTTACACATGGGACAATGGAGCTCTTGATGGAATTGGTTTTAATCCATTAGTAGGCACTGTTACTTACACTGTCACAGGTACTGATTCAAATGGTTGTGTTGCTACCGATCAAATGGTTCTGATAGCGCAAGAGTTACCAACGGTTACTATCAACTCTCAGTATGATACGCTCTGCGAGAGTGTTGGTATGGTTACGTTAACCGGTACACCTGCTGGAGGTACATTCTCTGGAATTGGTGTTTCAGGAGGATTATTTGACCCTTCTGTCTCGGGAGCTGGTTCATTTAATGTATCCTACGATTATACAGATGTCAACAATTGCTCAGCGAATGCAACTATACAAATAGTGGTTCAAGATTGCTCTTCTATCGACGAATGGGTATTCGATGACCTAGAGGTATATCCGAATCCTACGAATGGGATTTTCGGAATTACCTTAGATGGTGAATTTGAGTACGTGATTCATGATGCTAGAGGAAGGTTGGTTAGAACTGGTACTGCAGTGGGTGAAGTAGAAATTGATGCTTCATTATATGATGCCGGGGTTTACATACTGACTATTACAAACGAGAGAAATACGCAGACAGTGCGTCTCGTGCGTAAATAGAATTAAGAGAATTGTAGCGATTAAAAGGTCTTACATGAGAAATCGTGTGAGACCTTTTTAATTCAAGTTTCTGCTGTTGTTTTTTACTACCTTTGATTTAATCCTAATCGCATATAAATTTAGTTTAAATGAAAATTAACGGGCACGGTCACATTCTTCCAGAACCAAGTGAAATTCCTCAATTCATGAAGGACAAAAAGCTCTTTTCAATTGATGAGGACCGCTCGTTTATGCGTCAAGGCGATTGGGCTCGACCAATAACAGATTCTAGTTTTTTCTTCGATGAGAAATTAGTTTGGATGGAGAAGTATAAAATTGATCATGCGGTCATGTTGAACTTGTCTCAAATCTATTGTAATGGATGGAGTAGAGAAGATGCGAATGATGCGATTCGGTGGCAGAATGATTTTAATTATAGTGTTCACCAACGTAGACCGGATAAGTTTACCTGTGGCTTCGTGGTCCAGCCATTGTATATGGAAGATGCGCTCAAAGAGATTGAGAGATGTGTGACCGAACTGGGGATGAGACTTTTGTGCTTGCCATCGCATTACCTCACTAAAAATGGTGAATGGTTGTCGGTTGCTGATGAAAGTGTAGATCCAATATACGAACTAGCGAACCATTATGGTTTAGCTGTTGAAATCCATCCATATGATGGACAGAAAATGGTGAAACTAAAAGATGATTTTTGGCGATTTCACCTTGTCTGGATGATGGCTCAAACTGCTGATACACTTCACTTTTACACGCTAAGAAATATTCCAAATCGCTTTCCAAATATTAGGACTTGCTTTGCGCATGGATGTATGCTGGGGCAAGCAAATTATGGAAGAAGAATACAAGGATATGATGGGCGTCCAGATTTATTTGAAAATGCAAATGATCCACGAGGCTCGCTAGGTCATCCAAATCTCTTTTTTGACACCTTGGTTCATGATTCTTATACGCTTCAATTATTGAAGCACAGAGTAGGTGTTGATCAGATTGTTGCAGGACTCGACGATCCGTATCCTTTAGGCGAGATGGAAGGCGTGGGCACATCTTATCCAGGGCGTGTAATCGATTTCGCTATCGAGGTAGATATAATCACACAGAAAGAATCAGATAATATTTGGAATTCAAACGTTCTCAGATGGTTGGGGCAAGAGAAGATTGGTTAATTAGATTATGATGTTGGAATCCCTTCGAAAACTTTTTTCTAGAGATATAGATAAGCTTAAAGAAGAACTTTTAGCATATTCAGATGAGTCGCTAATTTGGTATATTGACAATGACATAAAGAATTCTGCAGGGAACTTAGCACTTCATCTGGTTGGTAACCTGAATTGGTTTATTGGTTCACAAATTGGAAATTCCGGATATGTCAGAGAGCGCGAATTAGAGTTTTTAAAGGAAGCATCTCGTGATGCTTTACTATTAGATTTGGAGGAAACAAAGCGGGTGGTTGATAGATCACTTGAGAAGATGACAAATTCTAGTTTCGAGGAAACTTATCCTGTTAATGTATTTGGTGAGGAGATGTCAACAACTTATTTTTTATTGCACCTGTCATCCCATCTTTCATATCATTTAGGTCAAGTTAATTACCATCGTCGATTTTTCGATTCCTGATGGATAAAATTCCACTAATCGATACTTCTCGTTTGTTTAAAGAAAATTGCCTCTATTGTTGAGAGTTTATAGAGAAGTGTTTTTTTTTGATTAAACTATAAATCAAAAACAATGGCATACTACAAAACAATTGACGGAAACAAGTTCGACAGAGAACTAATCGAATTAGCCGATAAATTAACATCAGGTGGAGGTGACTGAAGAATTTCTACTGAAGATGCAGAGACAATTGACGAAGCGTTGCGTGATGGGAATTCATACACAGATATCGAAAAAGATACTGTTGCATATTTAAGAGATAACTACAAATGGACTGAGGCTGCTGATGAATGGTTCAGAACAGAAGTAAGAAAATGGGCTGCTACTAGGTAGTCAATAGATTTTAGTGAAGCCATCAATTTTTAATTGATCGCTTTTTTTATGTCCTAACTTTCCTAATATTATGATTCGACGTATTGAGATCGTTCCCAATTATTAACTTTACGGAAAAAACAATTCAGCATGGCGCAAAAACCGTCTACACCAAAAGGAACAAGAGATTTCTTACCGGCAGAAGTAGCGAAGCGAAATTATATTTTCAACACGATTAGATCCTCGTTTGAAACATATGGATTTTCACCGATTGAAACACCTTCGTTTGAATTGTCATCAACTCTACTAGGGAAGTATGGCGAAGAAGGAGATCGATTGATCTTTAAGATCTTGAACTCTGGAGATAAGATGAAGAAAGCGGATACGCAGGCCTTGACTGACGGGAATCTTGCCCGTTTCTCAAATTCACTAGCGGAGAAAGCGCTTCGATATGATCTGACAGTTCCGTTTGCACGATTCGTGGTTCAACATCAGAATGAGCTAGCCTTTCCATTTAAGCGATATCAAATTCAACCTGTTTGGAGAGCTGATCGGCCGCAAAAAGGACGGTATCAGGAATTCTATCAATGTGACGCTGATGTCGTGGGAAGTGATTCTCTCATCTATGAGATGGATTTTGTATTGCTTTTTGATGAAGTGTTATCAAATTTGAATATTCCAAACTTCACGATTAAGATCAATAATAGAAAGATCCTCTCAGGGATTGCAGAGGTCTGCGGGGAAGAGGATAAGCTTATTGCAATTACGGTTGCTATTGATAAACTGGATAAGATTGGAATAGATGGCGTTACGAAAGAATTTATAGATCGTGGTGTCTCACAAGCTGCCATGGATAAAATTTCTCCACTCTTTAATATTTCCGGTGACACAAGAAGTCGTCTAGCACAAATGCGAGATTACCTAACGGGGAGTGAGATTGGAATAAAAGGAATAGATGAGCTTGAGTATATTTTTGATCAAGTCGATGATCTTGGTGTCAAGAATGCGAAGGTTGAGTTCGATGTTACGCTCGCACGTGGCTTGAATTATTACACGGGAGCCATTTTTGAAGTAGCTGCAGACGATGTGAAAATCGGTAGCATTTGTGGTGGTGGACGCTACGATGATTTGACAGGGATCTTTGGGATGAAGGATGTTTCTGGAGTTGGAATTTCCTTTGGTGCAGATCGAATTTATGATGTGCTTGAAGAGTTAGACCTATTCCCAACGACCGTCGATAATCGTTTAGAAGTTCTATTTGTGAACTTCGGTAAAGAGGAGGAAAGTCACTGCATTAAGAATGTGAGGGCGTTAAGAGCAGCCGGGATTTCTTCTGAGGTTTATCCTAAATCTGCGAAAATGCAGAAGCAGATGAAATATGCAAATGCACGCGGAGTGAAGCACGTAGCAATGTTAGGCGCCAACGAAATAGAATCTGGATTAATTCAATTGAAAAATATGGACTCTGGAGATCAGAAGTCATTGACGATTGACAATATTATAAAAGCATTAAAATAGGAATCGGTGATGTATACTGTTGACAACAAATGGGTAACACCATCGGAATTAGAGGATATAATTTCATCGGGGGACAAACTTGAGTTGAGCGATTCTGCTAAGTCTGAAATTGTGAAATGTCGAGAATATCTTGATGGAAAGGTCGGGCGCGCTGATAAGCTTATTTACGGAGTAAATACTGGATTTGGCTCTTTATGCAACACAGCAATTTCATTTGAAGACTTAGGTCAACTACAGCGCAATCTAGTTATTTCGCACGCGTGTGGAACAGGTGAGGAGGTGCCTAGAGAAATTGTGAAGCGTATGCTTATCCTAAAAGTGCTTGGGTTGTCCCATGGACACTCTGGTTCACAGCTGGAGACAATTGAGCGGCTTATCTTCTTTTATAACAACGATATAACTCCAGTAGTTTTTCAACAAGGAAGTTTGGGAGCATCAGGTGATTTAGCACCGTTAGCTCATATGTCACTACCTTTAATTGGCGAAGGTGAAGTGGATCTTGGTGATGAACGTATTTCAGGAAAAGAGCTATTGTCGCGTTATGACTTGAAGCCGATTGAATTAAGGTCAAAAGAAGGACTTGCGTTGCTGAACGGTACACAGTTCATGAGTGCATATGCAACCTATTGTTTAGCGAAAGGGTTTAAGTTGTGGAATCAGTTCAATACAATTGCTGCACTTTCTTTAGAAGCATACGACGGACGTGTCAATCCATTTCAAGCGAATGTTAACGAGATCAGAAATCAATCGGGACAAATTTTAGTTGCAGAAACAATGTGCTCTTTGTTAGAAGGGAGTGCCATGATTAAGCGAGAAAAGGAGCACGTACAGGATCCTTATTCGTTTAGATGTATCCCACAAGTTCATGGAGCGTCGTTTGACTCTTTATTGCACTGTGAGATGGTGATTGACCGCGAAATCAATGCTGTGACAGATAATCCAACTGTTTTCCCTGATGCGGATGAAGTAGTGTCTGCTGGAAATTTTCATGGCCAGCCATTAGCACTCATCTTGGATTTCATGGCAATAGCCTTAGCAGAAATGGGGAGTATTTCAGAGCGAAGAGTTTTCAAACTAATTGGAGGAACAAGAGGGTTGCCCGCATTCCTAGTGGCTGAGCCCGGATTGAATTCTGGATTTATGATACCACAGTATACGGCAGCATCAATAGTGAGTCAAAGTAAGCAGCTTTGCATGCCTGCATCCGTGGATACGATAGATTCTAGTAATGGGCAGGAAGACCATGTAAGTATGGGGGCGAATGCAGCGACTAAACTGTACCGAATCGTAGAGAACACCTATTCGATTCAAGCAATTGAATTGTTAAATGCTGCTCAAGCGATGGATTTCCGTGAGGAGAAAAGTTCAGAAGTGATTGAGGAGCTTAGAAGTTCATACCGAAATCATGTTCCTTATGTAAAGAAGGACGAGTACTTGCACCCCTTGATAATGGATAGTGTCACTTTTGTGAAAACAATAATGTAATTTTGAATTGAAAGTAAAGAATATGAGCGAAGAACTAGAGTACCAAGAAGAGCAGAAAAGACCAGCATTTTTAACAGTTTTAGTTGTACTGAGTTTTATCAGTATCGGTATTTCATTAATATCGGGCATATTTGGCTTAATATCTGGGAAGCAATCTGATGAAGTTATGTTGGACCAAAGTGTTCAAATGGCCGAGGCTCGATCTGAATTGAGAAAAGCCGGGTTGGAATCTTGGACTGGGATTTATGATCAGATAGAAGCAATGGGACAACAAGCAAACGATAGTTTTTACTTGGCTGCATTTCTTGGTATGATCGTAAGTCTTATTGGTTTCTACGGAGTGTTTATGATGATGAAAGGAAAGAAAATCGGCTTTCATGTCTATATAATCTACAGCCTTCTTTCAATGGGTATAATCTATGTTTATATCTCGCCTGCAAACGTTCCTACAATCCTCACGATTGTATCTGCGATCTTTTCAGGCCTATTCATATTCCTCTATTCGAGGAATCTCCATTGGATGAATAAATAGGAAAGTAAGTGATACGATCTCGTTTCACTATATTCTTCATACTTATATTTTCAAATTATTTCGCACAAGTTGAGAGGAGTGTCTACACGTCAAAAAAAAACATGCGTGCAGACATAGATAAACTTCGTACTCAATTCTTATGGATTACAGATAAAAAACTGGTAAGGTCAAATTTGATCAGTACATAAGAAGGAATATCCTTTTTGGTAAGCACGATGTTCAAGACTCGATTGTATTTCTATCACTGAAGCGCGAGAACTTTTACGAAACAGGAGATTTGGTAAATGAGATGTATGCTTAATTGAAATTGGTTTCGTTTTATTCTCAGAACTTGACCAATGAAGACTTAGAGTTTTTGTAGCTGATCTTCACGGTAAAGATGTGTGTGTGCAAAAGGTGAATTCTGGTCAAAATCCTTAAGGCTGTGAAGGCGAAGCCCAAGGCGCGTGCCTTGTTAAGATTCAATTAGATAATGGTAAATCATTTGTACACAGATTCGTGAAGCTTTAAAAGCGGAGATGAACTAGTTGTACATCGGATAAAACCTCTATCTTTGCGCAAAATTTCATTTTGTCATGCTTTCAGTAAATAATCTTTCTCTACAATTCGGTAAGCGCGTGCTTTTCGATGATGTGAACGCAAAATTCGTTAACGGTAACTGCTACGGTGTAATTGGTGCCAACGGTTCTGGTAAATCAACTTTTTTGAAAATCCTTACGGGTACTCAAGATCCTACAACAGGACACGTGCATTTGGAGCCAGGTAAACGAATGGCTTTCTTGAAGCAAGATCACTTTGAGTTTGATGAATATGAGGTCTTGAATACTGTAATAATGGGGCATAATCGCCTTTATGAGATCATGACAGAGAAGGATGCATTGTATGCTAAGCCTGATTTTTCTGATGAAGATGGAATGAGAACGGCTGAACTCGAAGGAGAATTTGCTGACCTTGAAGGATGGAATGCAGAGACGGATGCGGCATCTTTACTATCAAGTTTGGGGATTGATGAATCGAAGCACTACATGAAAATGAGTGAGGTTTCGAACGATTTGAAAGTCCGAATCTTATTGGCGCAAGCCTTATTTGGTAACCCGGATGTGCTAATTCTCGATGAGCCTACCAATGATTTAGATTTGAAGACGATCGCATGGTTGGAAGATTTCTTGTTGGATTTTAAGAACACTGTAATCGTGGTTTCTCACGATAGACACTTCTTAGATACTGTTTGTACAAACATTTGTGACATAGATTTTAATAAGATCAACCTATTTACGGGTAACTACTCCTTCTGGTATCAATCATCTCAATTGGCTGCAAGACAACGTTCTGATAAGAACAAGAAAGCCGAGGAGAAGAAGAAAGAACTTCAAGACTTTATTGCTCGATTCTCTGCGAATGCAGCAAAATCTAAGCAAGCTACGAGTAGACGTAAAATGATTGCGAATCTTGATATTGAAGAAATTCAACCATCAAGTAGAAAATATCCTGGAATTACCTTCCACCAGGAGCGTGAAGCAGGAAACCAAATATTGAATGTTGAGGACTTGTCGAAATCAATTGATGGAGTGAGTTTATTCAAGAATATCTCTTTCACTGTAAATAAAGGAGATAAGATTGCATTCGTTTCTAGAAACTCAGTTGCTTTAACTGCATTTTTTGAGCTATTAACGGGAAATGCGAAAGCAGATTCAGGAGAATTTGTTTACGGCACAACAATAACAACGGCGTATTTACCGAATGAGAATCATGATTATTTTGAAGATAAACTTCAGTTGATCGATTGGTTGCGTCAGTATGTTCATACAGATGAAGAACGCGAAGAGGTGTACTTGAGAACTTTCCTCGGAAGAATGTTATTTACAGGGGAAGAGGCGTTGAAAACAGCGAATGTTCTTTCAGGGGGTGAAAAAGTGCGTTGTATGTTATCTAAAATGATGCTTGCAAAAGCGAATCTATTGATGATGGATGAACCAACAAATCACTTGGATCTTGAGTCGATTACTGCTCTGAATGATGGTATGGCAGAATTCCAGGGAACAATGCTTTTCACATCACATGATCATGAGTTGGTGAACACAGTTGCAAATCGTATCATTGAAATTACACCAAATGGTGCGATCGATAAAATGATGTCTTACTCTGATTTCTTGAAGGACGAGAAGATCGCAGCGATTCAAGAAGGACTCTACGCTTAGTTGTTACTTTAAGACTTCTAAGTTATTTCTCGGGAAAATTAGCGAATCGGAAAATCGAACAATCGATTTACTTATCTTCGCTTCATGGTTAAATTTACTTTCGGGTGTAATAATCCCAATCTTCAGTATGTCCAAATAACTGCGACATTTGAAACATCAGATGATCTTACTCAGATTCTATTGCCAAGCTGGCGACCTGGGAGGTACGAATTAGCCAACTTTGCAAAAAACATCAGAAATTTTAGAGTTTTTGATGATTCAAATTCATTGTTGGTAATCAAGAAATTAACCAAAGATTCTTGGGAGGTTCCCACTGAGAACACTGCTCACATGCGTGTTGAATACAATTTCTATGCAAATGAACTAAATGCTGGTTCAACTTTTCTTGACGATACTCAGTTGTATGTCAATCCAGTTAACTGCTGTGTGTATACAGAAGCAACTTACTCAGAACAAGTGGAAGTAGAATTACATATCCCAAGTGCATGGGATGTAGCAACTTCTCTCGAGAAGAGCGAAGGGAAGTGGTATGCAGATAATTCAGAAGAACTTCTTGATACACCTTTCATTGCTTCATCAATGCTTCAACACCAATCATACGAATCTGCAGGAGTGCTATTTCATGTTTGGTTTAATGGCGAAGTTAAACCTGAATGGGATCGATTGATTAAAGATTTCAAAGCGTTTACAGACTTGCAAATTGCTCGTTTCACTGAGTTTCCGGTAAAGGAGTATCATTTTTTGAATCAAATACTGCCCATTAAGGCGTACCATGGTGTTGAGCACCAGAAATCTACAGTTATTTCATTGGGACCATCTTATGAGGTCTTCAAGTCTTTATATGTTGAACTGCTAGGAGTTAGCTCACATGAGTTATACCATACATGGAACGTGAAGGCAATTCGTCCAATCGAAATGTATCCATATAAGTTCAGAGAAGAAAACTATTCTAAACTTGGTTATATCTGCGAAGGAGTGACAACCTATCAAGGAGACCTAATGCTCTACAAAAGCGGAGTTTACGATGAGAAACAGTATTTGAAAGAGCTTACTCAGCAAGTACAGCGACATTTTGATAATCCAGGAAGATTCCACTACTCAGTTGCGGATTCATCATTAGATACTTGGCTAGATGGTTATGTTGCCGGAGCTCCTGGGCGAAAGGTTTCTATTTATACAGAAGGATGTCTGCTGGCATTTTGTACAGATGTAATCATCAGTAATTCTTCAGACGGTAAGAATGGACTTGATACAGTGATGCGACGTTTGTACTTTGATATTGCACTTAAGGGAAGAGGAGTTTCTGAGAAGGATTACCAAGCAGCAATTGAAGAATCAGCAGGTATTTCGTTCCAAAACTTTTTTGATGATTACATCAACGGAACACGTCCATACGAGTCAATTTTAATTGACTGTTTAGAATCTATCGGTCTAGATTTGGGTCATGTACCATCATCGAAATACTCGGAAGGAAGACTTGGTTTTAAAGTCGTGAAATCAGGTAATGAATTCAAAGTAGCGGCAATGTATCCAGGCGGACCGGCAGAGATGGGGGGGCTCGTTCTTGGTGATAAAATCACGGGGGTAAATGGTTACTCATGTGAGGGTGAATTGAACAAGTGGCTAGATTACTTCGATGACGAGATTAAAATGCTCTCAGTGAATCGAGGGGGAAAGCTATTAACTATTGAACTTCCAGTTCTTGATCGCAACTTTTATATGACCTATACAGTTCGGAAGACAGAAAAACCCGACACAAATCAGGTAAGAGCTTTCGATAAGTGGAAACGATAACCACCAAATCCGCCTCTCTGTTGAGAGACGGAAGAATGATGGCGAATAGTAGTTAGTTAAAATTGTAAGTCAAATTGACAATGAAATTTCGTCCTTGTCGATTAATCGACATGAAATCTAAATGTTCACTGTAGGCAGCATCAAATATGTTTTCAGCTGTCAAATGTAGAATCAATGTCGAAGTCTTAAAATCAAAGGATCGACCAATCGATGCGTCAAGTACATTGAACTCATTAGAACTAGTTTCACCGTATTTTTCAAAATCTACATGATTCTGCTTCGTACCTGTGGTGTATGACATAGCAAATCGAATCTTCTTCCAATTGTATTTTAAGGAATTGATCGACTTGAATGGTGGAATCAATGGAAGTGCTATATTCTCATCATCAACTCCGTATGAAATAGAATTGACTGAGGTGAACAACAAGTTCTTCTGAATCGTGCAGCTGAGCTTAATCTCAGTACCAATAATCGATGCGTTGTCGAGGTTGACATAGTGCTTAACGCCCGACGCATCAATCGTCATGGCGCTGTAATCGATTTGTTTCGTTCCCGCAATATAATTCGTGAAGAAGTATCCGAATAATTGAACGGACAACCCCATTTTCGACCCGCTATATTCTGCACCTAGATTCAAGTTCCAAGAGTTTTCTGACAGAATTTCTGGGTTACCTAAGTAATCATAATTATCCAATCGATTGAACAAGTAGAATCCATAGGTTTCTTGAAGTGTTGCATTTCTAGCTGCTTTTGCTACCCCAATCGTTGCCTTAGTATTCTTAGCTAGTTTGTAATTCGCCTGTGCGAAACCATTCGTCAAGAAATTGACTTTGGTCAACTCACCGTTATAGATGCTAGTGAGCGTTTGTCGCCCCGTGAGAGTAATGATAGAAGATCGACTAAAATCGCACCTTAAACCATAAACTATATTTAACTTAGAATTAAAGTAGTATTTGTCACTTGCATCGATTCCTACGAGCATTCGTCTTGCATCGGGTATTGTCAGCATGAACATTTCAGCTCCAAAATCGGGATACATTGTCATTTCAGCATGTAAGTCATTGACATATCCGTTTAATTTCACCTTGATAAAGTGCTTCTTGGCGACTCTAAACGACGCGTTACTATAGAAACCAATTGTTTGAGAAGTACCGGGCATGTCCATGTGCATCGGTACTAACTCAGATGGTCGCTTGGTGTCATCCATTGCGTGATCAATGAAGTTGATGTATGCTTTCGTTTCAAGTTCGTAGAAGAAACGATCTCGATTTTTATAGTGATGACTTACCGACGCGATTTTCGCATCTGCAAAGGAGACATCCATTGTTAATGCTGGGTACCCAATGTTTGAGCCGTTGTCTTGCAGGTAGTCAATAGAGAGAGTGTTATTCTGAGTTATCTGAACAACACCACTAACTCCAAGGTTCCACTTTTCAAATTGTGAGAAGTGGATTTCACGATTGTTGCCAGCGA
The DNA here is from genome assembly GCA_002471375.1 of Flavobacteriales bacterium UBA7325. GTDB lineage: Bacteria > Bacteroidota > Bacteroidia > Flavobacteriales_D > Crocinitomicaceae > UBA4466. Next base: position 3,660 of record DKPV01000077.1, on the reverse strand, counting down.
TATAGTTCTCGGATTTCCTATAGATCGAATTGGCTTGCAATGCCCACTTTTTTTTGCTTAGCTGGATTAATGCAAGTCCTCGAAAAGCATTACCGTTTGTTTCGTAACCTGTTCCAATGGAGCCCGAAATGAATTTTTCTGCATTCATGGTCGGTTTGAGTAACTTGAAATTGAATCCTCCGCCAATACTACTTCCAAATTGTTCATCATTAGGCCCTAAGTTTAAGCCAATACTATTTAAGTTGTTTGGCTCGACATAAGAGCTAATAGGATCCATGCGATCCGTGCATGCACCGAACATTTGCATACCATCAATCGTTGTGTTTATTTGACCCGCATTTAGCCCACGTACAGTAGGTTCCTGTGCATAATTGCCGCGTTTAATTAAAGATACACCACAGGTGGTCCCAAGTATTTTATCAACGCTCAATTGTACATCATTTACCTTTTCTACAGATTGTCCATTGCTCTTTCTTATCGTTCCACGTATGATTACCTCTTCAGCCAACACACAATTTTCAATATGCGTTGAGTCATCTTGGGAAATCGCGTAAAACGAACCAATTGAAAGAACAAGTGTGACCAATAAGTTCACTTGTTTCATTAAAAGAAAATATTACTTCTAGCGGAGTTAGTAAGCAATCTTACCAACTCCAGAAGAACCTATTAAAATACGATGTCTAAATATGCATCAGAATGAATCTCAGTTCCGACTTTGGAAAGAGTCATGTGCATTCTCCAATCTCCCGTCATTGTGAAGTTTACATCACCGTTATAGTGACCATTTCCAATTGAAACAGGTGATATGTTATTCGGAGAACCATGTCCCATTGAGACCATTTCAGGTACCATCTCTATTGTAAAATCATTGTCTGCAGGGAAACTCATCATGGATGCTCTTTTGTGTATCAACACTTCCCAATCATTCATCCCAACTACCCAATTCGTAGGGCGAAGCACGGAAACGAAATAAGTCATTCCATCTGTTCCTGTGTAGTTTCCAACAACTCTCGTGTCAGACTCTGCAACAACTAGCGGGAATTGGACAGCTACGCCATCAACAGAAACATCTAATGTCCAATCACCGCCCATAGACGACATGATGAAGACTAGTGCTCCTTTGTATTTTCCAAGGGCTGCATCAAATGTAGGTTGTTCAATTGGACAAGCGTGAGACATAGAAGTCATGGTCATTAGTGGGGCATACTCAACATTCGCAGATTCAACGCTATTGCCTAAGCTATCGATTACTGTTACGTAGAAATTTGTATAACCTGTTGTCAGGTCAGAACTTTCCGAATATAGTGTCACAGTTTGATTCGATGCATTTGTCATGGACGAAACTTCAACAAGCGGAACCGGTGTGGATGAGGTTGTAGGATCATCTGGAGTAACTTCTTCTTTTTTACACGAGGCAAATACTAGTGCACTCATAAGTACACCCATTAATATCTTATTCATAATATTTTATTTTAGTTGTATTAATTTTTGGTTGCACGTGATTAGAATGTTGGTCATCCAATACTCACGTGAAGGCACTTAGAAGTGCCGATTTCCGAGAAATTAGTTAACTAACAAGGCGGATGAAAAATATCCATGTCGTAGCCACTTGAAAGTGGGCGTTTTAAATATTTTGAGTCTTCAGATTTTTCGATTTGAAATTCGGGAACAGGATCTAATTCAATAATTTTGAATTCACAAAACAACAAAACCTCAACTTTCGTTATCTTTTCGTCACTTTTACGTTCTTCGTCCTTTTTAAGCTCCTTTTTGAGGTAACATTTACCATTACATTCCATTTCTGGAACATCCTTATTCTCACACAACTCGGCTGCGATAAAATCCTTACTTATAAGGAATTGCCCGACAATTACAATCTGACTGAAGGTGTGGACCAACAGCGTAATAAAAAAGAGATATGTCGCTAAACGCTTCATTTCAGTACAAAAGTAGGAAAAGTTTTGACATGAAAACATTAGATAACTCAAGTATTTCAGACCTTTTTTTGCTGCCAAATGATAGAGTTATGATTGTTGAAAAAAAACAGAATGATGTAAAAACAGAGCAAAGTGAATTAATAAACAAGGCCCATTCAATTTTCATTAAGAAGCAGAATTTGATAATCGTAGACCTTTTTAAGCCGACCACGCTTTAGTCTTAACAGTTTTAGATTTCTCTAAATTACATAACTCTTTTGATCCTGCACTGTGAACTAATTCCGTTGAATGGCTTTTCCGAAAAACCATTATCTTTGCAGTACTATGTTGATCAATAAACTTCTATTCGAGACAGATGATGCTAAGCTTGGCCTAACTCAGGCGCGTGGTTTTGCATGGTTCACGAAAAAAGGTGTGATGTTCGAGTATCAAGTTACAGATACGGTTTTTGAGATGATGAAATCTGAGCTCACAGAGTTGTTCGTTCCTTTTGAGCAGGTGAAGGAAATTAGATGGGAGAAATCCTGGTTTACAGGAGGTATTGTTTACATCAGCTTAAACAGTTTGAAAGACCTGGACCAGGTTCCCTTTCTAGATGAAACGGAACTATGTTTAGAACTGGATCGAAAACAGAAAACGGAAGGGAAGGAGTTTGGAGTGAATGCCGCGCTTCAACTTGCTTATTTTCGCATTGAGGAATTAGATAAACTATAAACAAGATTATGAAACAAATTATTTCAATAACTTCTTTTCTTATAGTTGTGCTAGTATCGGGGTCTTTGCATGCACAAAGCATCACGTGGAGTACAACTACTGATTATGATCACAATTGCTTAATTCAGTTTCCAGGTGTACCAACGAATGTCCATAAGAACACTTCCGAAGGAACAAAGTATACAAGCTACGCTATTTATGGACAGAGCAGTTACTTTCTGAAGGTTTTAGATCTGAAAACTGAGCCAGCTGATAAAAAGGCAAAGGCACTCAAAGTACTTAACACTTTAGCGGCAAAAGCCAAGGGTACGGTGACTGAAAAGATTGACTGGATAGAACGAGGTGTTACCGGTGTAAAAGGCAAGTTCGAAATGGCCGAGGCGGGTAAACCTGAGATGCTCGTTTATTGCTATGTCATTGTGATCGACAAAATTCAATATGAGATTATCATGATGTCACCAAAGGAGATTTATGATCCTGAGTTTGACGGTCATTTTCTGGGTTCGTTCCGATTTCTTAACTAAAGGTTCATACAGCGATTAGTCGTTAGTAGATTGATATACTTGATGTTCGGTGTCCTTGACGTTTAATAATTAAGGCTAGGAGTTGTTTATCAATTAGCAGATGGGCAGCATACGATCGAGGAACTGCACAATCTTCTTACTCAAAAATATTCAGGAGGTGGGCCACCAGATCTACTACGTACGCTATTATCAATAATTGAGCGCATGGCTGATGCGAAGCTTCTTATCCTTACTGATGTAAAAACAGAATTACCGTACTATTTATCCATGCCATATGAGTTAATGGATATCGATAAAGCGAAAAATCTCTTATCGAAAGATAATGCTAGTGGGAATTAGGAGTGAGGAATTAAAAAGAGTCTTCGAAACGGAACATCAATCAAGTATTCTAATTGTCCTATTTTTAGGAATATTCATGCATAAAAAAAGGTCCTGCCGAAACAAGACCTTAAAATGGGGTGGAAGATGGGGCTCGAACCCACGAC
>DKPV01000003.1 GCA_002471375.1 Flavobacteriales bacterium UBA7325 | reverse complement strand
TCCCGTTAAGTACTCGAGGCGGGACTTGAACCCGCACGCCCCAAAGAGCACAGGATTTTAAGTCCGGCGTGTCTACCAATTCCACCACTCGAGCATTTGATTTATCGGACCGATAAATCTGGTAAATACTATTTCAATGAGCGGGAGACGGGGTTCGAACCCGCGACCTCGACCTTGGCAAGGTCGCGCTCTACCAGCTGAGCTACTCTCGCTTATGTAGTTAACTACAAGTTTATTTCATTTCTGACTTTCATCAGGTCTGCGCTTCGCTAAGCGCGGCGTCAAATGTAACAAGTTTTTCAACAATACGAAAAGAAACATTAGACTTTTTAACTAGAAATTGTAACTCAAGCTAATGCTAACCTCCTGTCAGTTTCTTGATCTCATTCAACTTCATTAATGCTTCAACTGGAGTTAGGGTATTAATGTCTATCGTAACCAGTTCATCTCTAATTTGTTCGAGCACCGGATCATTTAATTGAAAGAAGCTCAATTGCATATCTTCCACTTCCTCCGAGCTCTTTGATTTTTTCGATACTTTTTTCGTTGTCGTAGAATTTCCGCTCATTTCATGGGAGGCTTCTAATTGAACTAACATTTGTTCTGCTCGCGACAATACCTGCTTTGGCATTCCCGCCAACTTAGCGACATGGATTCCGAATGAATGTTCGCTGCCTCCCTCAACAAGCTTACGCAAGAACAAAATCTTTTTACCGATCTCTTTTACTGAAACATTGAAGTTCTTAATTCGCTCATAACGATTCGTCATGTCGTTCAATTCATGATAATGCGTCGCGAAAAGTGTTTTTGCCTTGTACTGTGGATGCTCATGTAAATACTCTGAAATCGCCCACGCAATCGAAATACCATCGTAAGTACTCGTTCCACGTCCAATTTCATCTAAAAGTATTAATGACCGATTGGAAAGATTATTCAGTATGCTCGATGTTTCGTTCATCTCAACCATGAATGTAGATTCACCGGATGAAATATTATCCGAAGCACCAACTCTGGTAAACACTTTGTCAACAAGTCCAAGTTCCGCTGATGAAGCCGGGACAAAAGATCCCATTTGCGCCATCAAGGAAATCAATGCCGTTTGACGAAGTAATGCACTCTTACCAGACATGTTCGGTCCGGTAATCATCATGATTTGTTGGGTGTCATTGTCCAAATAAACGTCATTCGAAATGTATGGCTCTCCAACTGGAAGTTGTTTTTCTATGACTGGATGACGACCGTTTTTGATATTAATCGCATAGGATTCATTCACCACTGGCATCACGTAATCATTGGCTCTTGCAACCTCTGCAAATGACAATAATGTATCCAACTGCGCGACTAGCAAGGCACTAAGTTGAATTTGTTGTGTGAAGTCAGACATTGCATATACAAGATCCTGATAAAGCTTAGATTCGATCACGTAAATCTTATCCTCAGCACCTAATATTTTACTCTCGTATTCTTTAAGTTCTTCGGTGATGTATCTTTCAGCATTCACCAATGTTTGCTTTCTGATCCATTCTTCTGGAACCTTATCCTTATGTGTATTTCGTACTTCTATGTAATAACCGAAGACATTGTTGAATCCAATCTTGAGACTCGTGATTCCTGTTCTTTCGCTCTCTCGTTTTTGAAGGTCAGCCAAATAATCCTTTCCTGAAGAAGAGATAGCTCTGAGATCATCCAGTTCTTTATCAAACCCATCTGCTATAACTTTTCCTTTTCCAATCTGAACTGCTGCTTCTTCATGCAACATTGACTCGATCTTTGAAAGTAATTTTTCACATGGGTCGATTCGCTTAGTAATGCCTTGAATTATATCCGAAGACATTTTTGAAACAAGCTCTTTAATTGGGCCCAATTGAAGGAGCGTCCGCTTAAGTTGAAGAACTTCCCGCGGATTGATCTTCCCAACAGCAACTTTCGATATCAATCGTTCTAAATCACTAATCGATTTGAGTCTTTCACCTAGAGCAAATGAATTTTCTTCATCGTTGTACAATGATTGAACACATTCCAAACGATCTTGCACCGGTTTTAAATCCTTCAATGGAAGAACCATCCAACGCTTCATCATTCTACCACCCATTGCTGTTTTGGTACAGTCCAAGATGTCGATCAATGTCGTTGCATTTTCATGAGGCGAGCTAATCAACTCCAAATTTCTAATGGTGAATCGATCCAACCACACGTAGCGCTCCTCCTCTATTCTAGAAATATTGCGAATGTGCCCCAATCGATCATGCTGATTCTCGGACAAATAATGAACAATGGAACCAGCAGCGATAATAGCGTCATCGAGGTTTTCTAAACCAAATCCTTTCAGGGATTTGGTTCCAAAATGCTTATTCAAACTTTCTAATGCGTAATCCTCGGTATAAATCCAGTCCTCGAGTCTGAAAGAGTAATAGCTATTCCCGAAGAGCTCATCAAAATCCTTCGACTTACGTTTGTTGTAAATTATCTCGGTAGGTTCGAAACCTTGTATCAGCTTTTCACAATACTCATTCGTTCCTTGCGCAACTAAAAACTCACCGGTAGACACATCTAAAAATGCAATCCCCGTTTGATTCTTTTCAAAATGAACGGAACACACAAAGTTGTTCTTTTTAGTATCCAACACTTGATCATTAAACGAAACGCCAGGTGTTACAAGTTCTGTAACGCCGCGCTTAACAATTGTTTTGGTCATCTTAGGATCTTCCAATTGATCACAAATTGCCACTCGCTGTCCTGCACGGACCAACTTCGGTAAATATGTATCAAGGGAATGATGTGGGAAACCTGCTAATTCAACGGCACCTGCAGCACCATTCTTTCTTTGGGTTAAGACGATTCCTAAAATCTTCGATGCAGTTATGGCATCTTCTCCAAAAGTTTCATAAAAATCTCCTACACGAAAAAGTAGCAAAGCTTGTGGGTGTCTTGCTTTGATCTGATTATACTGCTTCATCAGTGGAGTCTCCTTCACTACTTTTTTAGAGCTTGTTTTCGCCAAGTCGATTGAATTTATGATTTTTGCAGAATAAAAGTATGGTTGCAGATCGACTATACAAAATATACACACCAGTTGTTATCCACAAAATGAACAAGAAATTAAAGCTTTGGGAATTAGATCGCGTGAGCGAAGAAGAGTTCAAATCACAGGACAAACTTCCAGTGACGGTAGTACTTGACAGCATTCGTAGCCTAACGAATGTTGGCACTTTCTTCAGAACCTGTGACGCTTTCAATGTGGATAAGATTTATCTCTGCGGCATAACAGCTGAACCACCTCATCGTGAAATTCAAAAAACTGCTCTCGGTGCAACAGAATCCATGGAATGGGAACATCGCGAGTCCATCTCTGAGTTGATCCTTGAATTAAAGTCGGAAGGAAAGGTAATCTGTTCAATCGAGCAGACGGAAAAAACGACTTTACTTCAGGAAGTAGACAAACTTCCAAACGACCATTATGTGTTGGTTTTTGGAAACGAGGTAAATGGTGTTGATCAGGAAATTATCGACCATTCTGATCACATTATAGAGATTCCCCAATTCGGAACGAAACACAGTTTGAATGTTTCCGTCTGTGCCGGAATAGTGATTTGGGAATTTACCAAGAAGTGGATTGACTAGTTAGTGAACCACACTTAATTTCTGTGTATTAGATCTGCTACCTGAAGTGAATTGGATTGAATAAATCCCACTTGCCAAAGTCGATACATCAACGCTATATTGAGCATTTAATTTTTCTCCAATCTCCTCTGTACGCACTACCCTACCATAGAAATCAACGATCTGAATTGTGATCGGCTCTTCTAGCTCATCGTTTTCAACCTTAAACAAAAAGTTGGTTCCAGCTGGATTAGGACTTAAATTGGTAATGAGCAGATCATCTGAGTCTAAACGTGTGATCGCTACAATATCTGAGTATTCATATCCACCGCTAAAGTCCACTTGAGTTAATCTATAGTAAGATGTTCCATCTTCTACATTTAAATCTTCAAAAGCATAACGTATGGTTTCCTGACTGTTCCCATTTCCTAGCACCTGACCAATAGGCTCAAAATGATTATTTGAATTAATTTTTTCGACGATAAAATAATCATTTTCGAACTCCGAGGATGTTGCCCAATGGAGCAGATTTCCATCAATTTTTTCGTCGTAATCACCGTAGAAATAACTCAACTCAACAGGAAGAAAGCAAGGACTAGTGCCAGCAACATTTAGTGTAAACGAGCCAGTCGTTCCAGAGCTAAATGCTTCAATTGTTATATAATAAGTGCCGGCTGCAAGAACCTGCGTTATACTTGATTGTAAGCCACACCCATCATCATTACTTGCGATTGACGGTCCACAACAAGTTGTGCTTAAATAAAGATATGTATCCCAGGTTGATCCACAAATATCGAATGTATAGGTGTCGTTGCAAGCAAGGTCTACTTGAACAATCTGATCTTGACTAGCTCTTAATGTGCAATTATCTCCTCCACCAGCAGTACTCCCGGCCTGGGAACCTGTCCCGCTCATAACATAATCTACATTACACGCTGGGGGAGGCCCGGCAACTGTTGTAGCCCATGATGTCACAATTATCAAACAACCATCATTGACACCGGTGGTGGTTACTGTGCATCCCGCAGGATCACCATCCACAGTAAGTGTCATATTGAAACACGGTCCGGAAATTCCATCATCTGGCTCCCACCAGGACCCGACAGCAACCGGTGTGTAGACATAACTTAGAACTCCACCCGCAATACTAGAAACTGCGACATTTCCACCATTTGTGAGGCTGGCAGCACTCGTAGCAGTAATATTCAATCCACAGCCCATGGTAAGATCAAACCCATCTTGTGAGCCGTCAGTACCGATACAAACAGTTAAATCAACTGTATAAAATCCGCCTCCAATATCAACTGTATTTGCAGCAGTAATCACAGGACTTGTGTCACAAGCATAAGCTTCAGAAACGCTGAACACGAGAAGAAATAGGAAAAACGGTAAAATTATTTGTCGTAGTTTAGACATAGTTTATGGTGGTAGTTCATTTTAGCTAGATAAAGCTACTTCTTTTTATTGACATTTCACTACTGCAGAGAAAAAATCCAATTTGATTTTTCAGGGCTTAAACGATTAATTCTCAATGTAGAGTCAAAAAGCAACTGACTCGGCCTCCCATTGAACCCAACATAAAATGTTGACACTACGTCAGGATTACTAAGTTTTCTACGGCGTCCTTCATCACTTATGTAAGCCCCAACAAGCGGGACTAAATCCGGATAATACATCAAGTTAGTGTATTGCTTGTCATTTAGAAAATGACCGACGTTAACTTCCAATTTTTCGGACTTACCCTCTTCTATCAAATAGAAGTGCATATCAACTTCCTTATACATAATTTTCATTCTCCAAGAAAAGCGTTGACCCTCTCCTGTCCAGTCGACATGGTCATCATACAAGAGATGTCTAAATGGCACTAGGATTTGAATGGAGAAGTAGACGACAATTAATCCAAAAACAATATTTGATTTCTTAATTTTTTCAACAACTCTTGTTTCTGATATCTTGGTAATTGGCTTCACCTTTTGTGGTACTATCCAATTCAGCTTAGCTTTCACTTGGAGTGGATCAAGAAAAATACTTACACATGCAAGAAGTAGGAATGGGAAGAAACCTATTTCACCAATATCATGGAAAAGCCAATAGTTTATTAGGTTAAAAAGGATAAATGCCGTGATCGCAAACTTTCGGGTGCGTTTATTCCAAAGTAAAAAACCAATAAGAAGATCGAGCAGCATACCTCCCCATGTGAAAAAAATGTAGAAAAAGTCATTTAAAAGCCAGTCATAACCATCAACTGCGGCCTTTGTTTCTAAAATATGTTTCATCGGTTGAAAGTCGATCAGCCAATGGTAATTTATTTTATTAATCCCAGAAATAAACAACACAAGCAGCAGCTGCAATTTAAGAATATAAACATGCCAATAGGGAATCGTTTCCCTGCGGTTTTTTCCTTTAAGAGCCCCCCAACTATCCGCTTGAGTAAAGATTAGAAGAAAGCCTAAAAGGGTAATAAAGTAATAGTGATTATTGAAGTAGCTCTTGTCGAGCAACCAGAGATAGGTAAAACTAACTGTATACAGAAAAGTCGCTATTTTAAAAAATCTCCCAAGAATCATGAAAACCGTCGCACCTAACATTAGCAGCAGCAGCCATCTCATTCCATCCTTCGGTAAGGGCTCTAGAAACTCGAAATATTCAAACGGGAATCGGATTTTTGATTCAAAAATATGTTCCTGAACAAAATTACTCGAAATTAACGATGAGGTCTGAAAGAAGAGAATAAACCCTACCAAAATCCTAAACAAACCAAGGCTTGCAGAAGATACAGGCATGAACAGTTTGTCACGAAATGAGGTAATTGTATTCAAAAATCAATTCTTAAACTTGAAACAAACTTATCGAATTTTAATGAATTCCGTCAAACTAATGCGAGCAGTTAATTACATTTGCACCACTAAATTTTAGGTTATGATCAAAACAGATATCATTATTATCGGAGCGGGACCTGTAGGTCTTTTTACAATTTTTGAAGCGGGACTACTTAAACTAAGATGTCATCTCATCGATTCACTCCCGGCACCAGGAGGACAATGTTCCGAGATCTACCCTAAAAAACCAATCTATGACATCCCAGGCTTCCCTTCAATTTTAGCGGGTGAATTAATCGACAATTTGGTTGAACAAGCTAAACCATTTAACCCAGGATTTACACTTGGAGAAGCAGCTGTGAAGATTGACAAAAACGACGAAGGAAACTTTATCGTAACAACTACAAAAGGAACAGAACATGAAGCTCCGATTATTATGATAGCTGGTGGTCTCGGTGTGTTTGAACCTAGAAAACCACCTATTGAAGGATTGGAAAACTACGAAGATAGAGGGGTTGAATACATCATTAAAGATCCAGAAATGTATCGCAATAAGCGATGTGTCATTGCTGGAGGTGGTGACTCAGCGTTAGATTGGGCTATCTACTTAGCTGATAAAAATATTGCGTCAGAGGTATCGTTAGTTCACAGGCGAACATCGTTTAGAGGTCATTTAGATTCTGTTCAAAAGGTCATGGATCTAGCAGATGAAGGTAAAATCAATTTGATCACAGAGGCTGAGGTCGTTGGAGTTGGTGGAAACGGAAAAATTGAAAACATCACCGTAAAACACAAAACTCAAGGTGAAATTGTAAAAGATACGGATCACTTCATTCCATTGTTTGGATTGAAACCAAGCCTTGGTCCAATTGGTGATTGGGGACTTGAAATTGAAAAGAATGCGATTGTTGTAGATACATTGGATTACTCAACCAACATACCTGGAATCTATGCAATTGGTGATGTCAACACTTATACCAATAAGCTTAAATTGATTCTATGTGGTTTCCATGAAGGAACTTTAGCTGTTCAATCCGCTTTTGCAAGAATTCATCCTGACAAAAAGAACGTACTTAAGTACACAACTGTAAACGGGATTTCAGGATTCTAATTCGATCTCGAACCCCGTCTCATTAGGTACAATTGAAATTATTAACTACATTTCTTGTCTCTTAAGATTCGTTAGGTGCCAATGCGAACCCATTTTACCCTTCTTTTTATTATAATTACCGCTTGCTTTCAAGTTTCGGGTCAGGATAGCCTTATCTTAGTTAAAATGAATGATGAAGCATTTGCTGCTCTAGAACGCAGCGATACATCAGTTGTTGAGAAGGCGAATTTGCTTCTCGAGGAAAGTGAAAAATCTGGCAAGCCTTCCGTTTTCGGTATAAACGCTCACACTATACTAGGTATCGTCAGCAAGGATAAGGGATACTATATCACTTCCCTTAATCATTATTTAAAGGCACTTAATCAAGCGAAGAGTATCAAAGATGAAGGGCGTACATCTGCATGCTACAACAACATTGGAACCGTATATCAGCTGCAGAACAACTTCGTGAAATCACGAGAATATTTTGAGCTAAGCCTTGATATAGAAGAAACATTGGGCGCACCGCTTCAAAAATCAATCAGGCTTTACAATCTCGGAGAAGTTTATGCAAAAATGGACAGTTTTTCATTAGCTCTCAGTTACTTCAATAGTTCATTGATTATCGAGAAAGACCTTGGAAATTTGGAAGGTGAAATATATGCCTTACTTGGTATTACAGATGTGTATATCAAGGTTGATCGAAATCCGGACGCCTGGATTCTTTTAGATGAAATCAGCGATAAACTTGAAACTCATCAGGTTGAAGAAAAAATCCTATACTCGAAGCTTAAGGGAAAGCTACTCTTCAAGGAAGGACGCTTGGATGAAGCCCTTTCAGCATTCAAAATAGCAGAATCTATATCCCATAAAACAGGGTTTAGAATCCATCTATTAGATATCTATTTAGCTCAAATTCCGCTATTAAAAAAGCAAGAGAAATGGAAGGAAGTTGTAAAAACATATGATAAATACAGCTCTTTAAAAGATCAACTAAACACCCTCAAGGTGAAAAATCAGCTTGAAGATTTGACCTTTCAGAATACTTTAAATCAAAAGGAGCTTGAGTTGAAGCTTATTCAAGATGAAAAGGATCTCGCTTTAGAAAATCAAAAAATAGAAAAGAGCACCTCTAATCATCGTCAAAAGGTGGTGTGGTTCCTAATTGGCTCAATTATTTTTCTAGTTACACTCAGTATATTTGGAATTCGAAAACTATCACAGCGGTCATGAGTTTCAAAATACATAGCATTTATCTAGGCTCAACGTATGCACTATACTGTGCTATACTTTGTTTGATTTTTGATCCTTTCCAGTTTATCTCTGAATCAAACCATGTTAAAGAACTTGCAATTTTCTCTGTGATCGTTTTTATACTTTCCGCCATTTTACTCAGAGCATTTTCAAATCATGTGAAGCCGAAGAAATATCACATAGGTTTAATAATTGGCACCTATTTTATCCCTTCAATTTCAGCGGCGATAATAGTATCAGCTTTTAGCACTTTCAATCCTGTAGATTTAGTACTCTACTTCAGTTCATTTCTGATTTTTCCAATACTCCCAATAGCAGTTTATGTTCTTTATGTTTTATATCTCGACTTAATATCGAAAGTTAGTCGCGAAGCAAAGCAATCAAATCCAGAGAATCTCCCAGCTGAAAAATTCTTTGCGCTCAAAAACGAAAAAAGAAAGTCCATCATTGAGGTTTCAGTGAATAGGATCGTCGCTTTCGAAGCAAATGATAATTATGTTGTAAGTTATTACTTAGATGAGAATGAAAAACTTCAGAAGTCTATGCAGCGGATATCTCTACGTAAAATTGAAGGGATGATATCCGAGCAAAGTTCAAACTTTCATCGTGTGCATAAATCGTATCTCATTAATTTAACCTATATCTCCAAGATTAGAGGGAAATCTCAAGCGTACAAATTAGAAGTTGAGTTTTTGCCTTCTACTATTCCTGTGTCGCGTTCTTTCGACATCTCTATCCTTGGATTACACTAGTAACAAGCGTACTAACCTAGTCCACGCGCTAATAGAAAATCCAAATCCACGAGAATTTACGATAACCATTCACCATAAATGGCTAACCATTCACTACAATTTATAGGTGTTAGCGGCATTTCCAAACCGTATACAACTAGAGGTTATGTAAGGACTGCACTTTGAACTAGATTTACTATCAGCTTACTATTAAGATGATATGCATGAAAAAGTTCAATCCGGTTTTTGTTGTTTGTATTTGCATGATGTTGTTCAACGGAACAATTACTAGAGCTACGAACTATTACGTAAATGATGGTTCTCTTACAGGCGACATTCACACTTCTGCAGTTGGGAACAATAGCAACAATGGAACGAGCCTAGCAAGCCCAAAAGCAACACTAACTAATTTATGGAACACCTACGGTCCTTCCGGCACAAATGCCATCACTTCCGGGGATATTATATACGTTGACGCAGGTTCATATGTTGCATCAGATGCGAATCTCGCACTTTCCGTTTCAGGAATCTCAATTATTGGAGCTGGCAGCACGCTCACGTTTTTCGATAATAATCAGATAAGCACAGATGCGAATCGTTGGGCAAATATCACTGGCACCAACATAACTATTCAAGGAATTTATCTGACTGGATATAATTACGGACTTGGCGGAGCGTCCGCATTAAACATCTCGGGAGCAAGCAATATAACTATTACAGATGTTGAGGTTTCAGAAAATGCATCTGGCGGTGGATCTTCCGCTATTGTAGTTTCAGGAGGATCCACAGTTTCTTTTAGTGGTGGCGGATCGAATTGCAACCCAGGAGCAGCTAGTATTGCTGGAGGTGGAATGAGCGTAGAAGGAAGCGGAAACACAGTAACAATTGACAATTTCACCTTTTCAGGCAATGAAAAGGCAGCACAAGGTGGATCAGGCCTTTATATTTCAGGTAACGGCAGTACGACGGTCACCATGACAAATTCAATCATAACCAACAACCTAAACACATCATCAAGCGGTGGCTCAGGAATTTTCGTCTCGGGAGCCAATTTCAATATGAGCGGCTGCTGTGTCACATCCAATCAAACAAACTCTGGAAGTGGCCCCAAGTATGGCGGAGCTATTTGTGTAGCGCGAGGAGCAACGCTCGTTATATCAGATTGTTCGTTTACAAACAATTCCGTTTCAAATTCTGGTAAAGGTGGAGCGATTTCGATCAATACGAGTTTTTCTGGAAGTGGCTCAGCTGCGAGCGTGTCACTTACATCATGTTCCTTTTCAGGCAACAGCGCATCCAGTGAAGGTAATCATCTATACGCTCGAGTTGGATCTGGAAACGCCGCATCCTACACCATATCAGAATGCAGCTTCGCAGCAACTGCTCAGGATATCCGTCAAGATAATTCTGCTTCAATCTCAATTCAGAATTCTGGATCACCTGTCATCTCTGGATCAGGAATCACGATGATAAACACCACTTCGCCAATAACTACTCCCTCCACAGTTTGCCCTTCCTACGTTGGTCCCTGCTTCACAATTTTACCGGTTGAATTAATGGACTTCTCATCAGAATGCAAGGACGGATTCCAAACCCTAAATTGGTCTACTGCCTCAGAAAGAAATAACGATTATTTTATTCTTGAAAAAGCAGACGAAGGAGGCAATTTTAAAGAAATAGTAAGAATTGACGGCGCAGGTACGAGTCAAGAACTTGTGCACTATACCTATGAAGATTTATCAGTTATTGAAGGTAACGAATACTACCGCCTCATTCAAGTTGATTTTGATGGCAACCAAGAAATATTTAGCACCATATCAAAAGAGCATTGCTTTTCCTCCGAAGAATTGGAACTAAGTTATTCATTCGGCACTCGCTCGGTAAACGTGCACCTCCCTATACAAACCAAGCAAGCTGTACAATTTGAGCTATATAATGTTCTTGGGAGTAGAATTTACGGTAAAACAGTATATACGAATATAAACCAAAAGCATCTCATTTTTGAGTTACCCACAAACATCTCCGACGGCACTTTTATTGCTAGGGTCACGACAAATTCGAGTAGCAAAACATTATCCATTTTAACTAAATAATTTCATTGATGAAATACATCTTATCTCTCTCATTTCTTTTGTCGCTATTAATTTCGAATGCTCAGATAATTATAGACAATACGAGCTACTCAACATCCCAATTAGTTGACGGGATATTAGTGCCGGCTGGCAGTTTAACGACAGTAAGTAACGTCCAATTTAGAGGGTGCCTTAACGTCTCAAATCGTTATCAAGCGGGACATTTTACGACAAACGGAACTACACAATTAGCCATGGACTTTTCCTCCGGGGTCGTTCTATCAACCGGAAATACAGCTGATATCCCACTTGGTTTAGGAATTAACCCAGGAAGTGTTGCCCAAATGTCACGAAACTATACAAGCGGAACCCCAGGCGAAATTAGATCGAGTAATTCCGCTGCTGGTCAAGATGCAGATGTCAACAACTTAATTAGCCCCGAAAACTATTACAACGGTGCCATTCTCGAATTTGACTTTGTTCCTGTCTCAAATGAAGTGTCGTTTCGCTACGTTTTCGGTTCAGAAGAGTATAACGATCAATCTGGAAGTGCTTTTGGGATCAACTATAACTGCTCAAGCTACAATGATAAATTTGCCTTTCTAATAAGTGGGCCAGGAATATCGGGTGGCCAGGGTTATTTGAATAACGCCTTGAATATAGCCCGATTAGCAAATGGATCAGAAGTAGGAATCAACTCTGTAAACGATGGTGTTGTTGGATCAAGTGGAGGAAGCCCTAATGCGGCGAACTGCACTGGAGCTAATCCATTATGGATATCTGGAGCGCCAACTACGGAATTCAATGGGTTCATTGACGGGACTGAATTGAACGGCTGCACGAACCCATTAACGGCTAGCTACACTGGATTAACCCCAGGAGCTACATATCACATAAGATTGATTGTTGCTGATGCAAAAGATGGAGCCTACGATAGCGTGGTGTATTTAGAATCTGGGAGTTTTACGACAGACCCAAACCCATTACCAGTGGAATTCATTTCTTTTATTGGAGAATGCAATTCACGCGGGAATCAACTTGAATGGAGCACTTCGTCAGAATCGAATAATAACTTTTTTGTTGTAGAAAAATCTATAGACGGAGTACATTTTGTACCGCTAGATACTGTCTTTTCTGTTAGCAATTCACAATCACTTACGACTTATCAATTTACTCATGAAGGATTTCTTGAACCTCTTCTGTATTACAGGCTTTTCCAAGTTGATCTAAATGGCAAGCGTGAATATCTAAGTGTTATTGCTGTCAATAATGACTGTTCCGACGAGATTGAATCTATGATTGCATCTTACAATGCTACTGAAAACACCATTCATCTATTTACAAATGACCTAGATGGCATCTACCAAGTCGATATCTACAATTCGTTAGGGCAGCAGGTTAATTCTTCGCATACTCAACAGTTGAAAGGAATCGATCGAGCTTCAATACAATTGACAGAATCAATGAGCAAAGGAGTTTATAGTATTCATTTGCAGAAGGGCGGAAATTATTTTGTTGACAAGATCATGGTTCATTAGACTATATCCTAAAGATCCTTCAAGTTCTGAAATGCTATGATAGATTTCGTATTTTTAGATCGTGAATAGAAGAACGATAAATACTGTAATTGTACTCGGGGCAGTTTCTTTGATCAGCATTATGGTCGTTCAAGTACTCTGGATTCAGCGTACCGGAGCAATGCAGGCAACAAACATCGAATTACAAGAGCGAGAAGATAGCCTTAACCTTGTCAGCTTCACGAAGCAAACTACGATATCACTCCACAATGTCCTCGAAGAAATTTCTACTGATATAAAGGACAGTTCAGATTTATATGGTTCCGTAAAGCAGATAGATGACAACTATTTCGCTGTACAAATCAGTGAAGACATTCTTCCCCTGCACCTAGAAAATCTTCTAAAACGGCAACTTTACGCACAGCAGGTGCATCAAGATTTTCGATATGGCATCTATGATTGCTTCACTGAAAAGTTCGTGTTTGGAGACCTGATAAAGTTTGATACGATCTTTAAATCTATTCCGGATCAAGCGTCAATGGAGCTGCATCAAACTTTAATGGAACCGAGCAATGACCATTACTTTACGGTGTTCTTCCCAAACTTGGAAACAAATTCGTTTGAGAGTAATATTGATGAGGTCTACTCGCCCTATTACTACCTGATTATTATCGTCGCAGTGGTTCTTGTGTTCTTCATGTTTGCCGTGAGTGTTATCTTTCGTCAAAAGCGATTATCTGAAGTTAAAACGGACTTCATCAATAACATGACACATGAGTTGAAAACACCCATATCCACCATCGGGCTCTCCGCTGAGATGATCATGCGAACTGATTTCACGAACGATTCGGAAAAACTTCAGCAATACGCCGGAATCATTTTCAAGGAGAATAAGCGCCTCGAACATCAAGTTGAACGTGTACTTAAAGTTGCTAAGTTAGAAAAAGATAAAATCACTTTGTCCAAAGAGAAGTTTGATGTTCACGAGCTATTAGAAGAAGTGAAAGACAACTTTCTATTCAATCAAAATGAATCAGGAGGGACTATTCAACTTGACATGAACGCGACCACCGAATCGATCAGTGCTGATCCAGTTCACATTTCAAATGTTGTCTACAACCTCATCGATAATGCGATCAAGTACTGTAAAGCAACACCGCATATTACAATCCATAGTAAATCAGATGGCAAGTGGTTTTATCTCGATATTGAAGACAATGGAATTGGAATGAAGCGTGATGATATCAAGATGATTTTTGACAAATTTTACCGTGTTCCCACTGGGAATTTACATGATGTAAAAGGGTTTGGTCTTGGACTGCATTACGTCAAATTGATCATTGACGAACATGACGGCCAGATTAACGTGAAGAGTATTCTAGATAAAGGATCAGCCTTTTCGATTAAACTTCCCCTTCAGTAAAACGCCTTACTTTTTTCATATTGGATACAGGTTGTGGATACAGACCGTCTCTCGAAATTCGTCTTCCACGCTTGTACACTAAAATTCGTTCATTTACTATTTGCCCATCCATTTTAGCATCTAATAGGTAGTACTTATCTGCCTCAAACATGACTTCGTAGGTTCCGTATATCTTTCGATTACCCACCGTAACAGCTATTTGATCTTTCGCAAGAATAATTTGGATTGTTGATTCATCGACATCAACAACATTAATCGCAGAACCCATTTTGTACGAAGCCACTTTACCTTCATAGTTCCCAAAGTATCTTCGTTTAAGCTCAATCTCCTTCTGAGCAGAAACCAATGATGGCAGCATGATCAACAATACTAGTAATAACCTCATAAAGCGAAGATAACAAATTTCGTGCTAAGTAAATTCTAGTAAAAATTCCAGAAACAGATGTCCCTAAGATGAAATGCCAGTAAAGCTTGTCTTGATTTTTTCAACAACGCCATCAGTTACGAACATTCCATGGCAGAATCGATGGAAAACTAGTATTTTTGAACAACATAAAATTGGGCAACATCCATGAAACAATATCACGATTTACTTCATCACATTAAAGAAAACGGAACTCAAAAAGGTGATCGCACTGGAACTGGAACGGTTTCTGTATTTGGTTATCAGATGCGTTTTGACCTGTCAGAGGGTTTTCCATGTGTAACAACGAAGAAGTTGCACTTGCGCTCCATAATCATTGAGTTACTTTGGTTCTTACAAGGAGATACAAACATTAAGTATCTAAAAGACAACAAAGTCTCAATTTGGGATGAGTGGGCTGATGAAAACGGTGATCTTGGCCCAGTTTATGGACATCAATGGAGAAGTTGGCCAGATGGGAACGGAGGAACGATCGATCAAATAACGAAAGTTGTTGAGTCGATTAAAAACAATCCAAACTCGCGTAGACATATGGTTTCTGCCTGGAATGTTGCTGATGTAGACAATATGGCTTTACCACCATGTCACTCACTTTTCCAATTTTATGTTGCCGATGGAAAACTAAGCTGTCAACTCTACCAACGCAGTGCTGACTCTTTCTTAGGAGTGCCTTTTAACATTGCATCGTATGCATTATTAACGATGATGATCGCACAAGTTTGTGATTTAGAGGTCGGAGATTTTGTTCATACGTTCGGAGATGCCCATCTTTACAGTAATCACATGGAACAAACAGACTTGCTGCTAAGTAGAGAAATACGTCCACTACCAACAATGAAGATTAATCCAAATGTTAAAGATTTATTTGCATTTACATATGAAGATTTCGAACTTATCAATTACGATCCGCACCCAGGAATTAAGGCTGCTGTGGCTGTTTAGCATCTTTGCGCTCTCTTTTTCAAGTACAGCTCAAAACGACTCTTTATCGTTTCTTTTTGTGGGCGACATTATGCAGCATGATGGTCAAATTGAGGCCGCATACAACCCTACAACTAAGACTTATGACTATGATGATGGTTGGAAATACATCAAACCGATAGTTGAGGAATATGACATTAGAATTGCAAACCTCGAGGTAACTCATCCAGGAAAGCCATACAAGGGTTATCCGCAATTCGCAGCTCCAGATGAATTACCCGAAGCAGCAGTGAATGCCGGATTTAATGTAATCCTTACTGCGAATAATCATTCATGCGATGGACGCGCAAAAGGTGTTATCAGAACACTAGATGTACTAGACGAACTTGGAGTAAAGCACACAGGGACATTTAGAAGTCAGGCTGAGCGGGATACTAACTATCCTTTGATGATTGAGCAAAACGGTATGAAAGTAGCCTTGCTCAATTACACCTATGGAACGAATGGATTAAAGGTAGCAAAACCACTAATCGTCAACTACATTGATAGCGTGATTATCAAGAAAGATATCGCTAGAGCAAAAGAGCTTAATGCCGATTACATTATCTGCAATATGCATTGGGGAACGGAGTACAAGCCGCTTCCGAATCGATATCAAAAAACTTATGAGCAAGTTTGTTACCGAGCAGGTGCTGATATGGTAATTGGAGGTCACCCGCATGTTGTCCAACCAATCGAAAAGAAGAAAATTAAAGGTGAAGACAAACTCACGGTTTGGTCCTTAGGGAATTTTGTATCAAACATGCAAATTCGATACACGCGCGGCGGGGTAATGGTTGGAGCCAAAATAAAAAAGAAAGGAAATAAGGTGAAACTAGATGACATTGACTATCATCTGGTATACGTACTTAAGCGAAAAGAAGGCAAAGTGAAGCAGTATTACATTCTACCTGAGTTTAATTACAATGCTTACCGTAATGGCTTTATATCTCCGGCAGAAACGAAGAAAATGAATGAGTTTTTTGCAGATAGCAGGAAATTGTATGGAAAAGAAAACAAGGGAATCGTTAAGGAAAGTCTAGTGAAGGACAACCCTATGATTGCAGAACGTTTTAAACACCACCTTTCTTGGCATTATAGTATCTGGGCACCGGAAAACGGGCTAAGTATGATGAAGAATGACATCTTAGGTCATTACTTTCATCGCTCTGTTGACATCAAGGGTAAACACCATATCCTATCAGGTTACTACAATGACGCGAAGATCGCGAAAGGACAAATGAACTTTTTAAGAGATTGTGGAGTTGTTCACCCGAAACTAGTCAAAGTTACACCTGAAGGAATTACTCCAATAGAATGAAAGTATCATTAATAGTTGCCATGGATCTCGACCGTGGAATAGGGAAAAACAACGACCTCATGTGGCACTTGCCAAATGACATGCGTTTCTTCAAAGACACAACTGAAGAACAAATTGTAATCATGGGTCGAAAGAACTATGATTCCATCCCTGAAAAGTATAGACCATTAAGAAATCGATTGAACGTCATTCTAACTAGAAATGAGTCATTCGAAGCCGAAGATTGTGAAGTTTTTCACTCGCTGGATGATGCCCTCTTTCACTATAAAGATGAAACTGAGCGTACGGTATTCATAATTGGAGGAGGACAAGTTTATCGTCAGGTAATGGAAGATGACGTTATTGACGAAATGTACATTACACATATTAATCATTCGTATGGCGCGGAAACCTTCTTTCCAGAGTTCGAGCTGAAAGACTGGAGAGTAGAAACAATCTTCGAACAAGAGATTGACGAACGACACTCCGAGAGTTTTACAGCGATGAAATATACCAAGGTGTAGTATTCATTTTTTTGTCGCTATCGAAATCAATAGACAACACCTACATCTCATTAGATTTCTTACATTTGCTCATCGAAAAATTGTTGGACTATGTACGGAAAATTAAAAGAGCATTTAGCAGCAGAATTAAGTGCTATCGACGAAGCTGGAATTTACAAAAGAGAGCGGATTATCACTTCTCCTCAAGGAGCTAATGTACACGTAAGTACAGGTGAAGATGTGGTAATTATGTGTGCCAACAACTACCTAGGACTCTCGTCTCACCCTGAAGTAATTCAAGCTGCAAAAGACACACTTGACACTCATGGTTTTGGAATGTCATCCGTTAGATTTATCTGTGGTACACAAGACATCCATAAAGAACTAGAAGAAAAAATTGCTTCGTTCTACGGAACTGAAGACACGATATTATACGCTGCCGCATTCGATGCAAATGGAGGTGTTTTTGAACCTCTTTTTACAGCGGAGGATGCAATTATCTCTGATGCATTAAATCACGCATCAATCATCGACGGTATTCGTCTGTGTAAAGCACAACGTTACAGATACCAACATTCCGACATGGGCGATTTGGAAGAGCAATTGAAAAAAGCCCAAGACCAGCGCTTCAGAATCATTGTTACTGACGGTGTATTCTCAATGGATGGTGACATTGCCAAAATGGACGAAATTTGTGACTTAGCTGATAAGTATGATGCCCTAGTAATGACAGATGAATGTCACTCTGCAGGCTTTATTGGTAAAACTGGACGAGGTGTTCCGGAATATTGTAATGTGATGGATCGCGTTGACATTATCACTGGAACACTTGGTAAAGCGTTAGGTGGAGCCATGGGAGGTTATACTACTGGTAAAAAAGAAGTGATTGACATGCTACGTCAAAAGTCTCGCCCTTACTTATTCTCGAATTCTTTAGCACCTTCAATTGTTGGTGCAGCGAATAAAGTATTTGACATCTTAAGTTCTTCAACGGATCTTCGAGATACATTGGAAGAAAACACGAATTACTTCAAAGAAAGAATCATTGCTGCTGGCTTCGATATCACACCTGGAGATTCTCCGATTGTGCCAATCATGCTCTATGATGCTGCACTTTCTCAAAAGTTTGCAGATGCACTACTAGAGGAAGGTGTTTACGCCATAGGTTTCTTCTTTCCAGTTGTCCCAAAGGGGAAAGCCCGAATTAGAACTCAGATATCTGCAGCACACACCAAGGCTGATTTGGATAAAGCTATTGCTGCATTCATCAAGGTCGGAAAAGCTTTAAGCGTTATTGATTAATGATCTCTCTAGGTAAACCTAACGAGGTTGACGAAATAATTGCTTTGACTAAAGCATGCGGTAAACACATGCGCGACAATGGCATTGATCAGTGGGATGAGAATTATCCAGATCGATCGAATATCGAAAATGACATCGCTTGTCAAACGCTATTTGCTTATCGGGATGAGAATAAAATCATTGGGATTGTAGTTCTGAATGAAACACAGGATGAAGAATACTCAGACATCGAATGGTTAACAAAACCTGGTTCTAAGAACCTTGTTGTTCATCGACTTGCCGTACTCCCAGGCTATCAAGGTCGTGGAATTGCTAGAACGATCATGGACCATGCTGAACAATTCGCTGCAACGAATGGCTATGAATCAATTCGATTGGACACTTTTAGTCAAAACCCTAGAAATCAAAGATTTTACACAAATCGCGGGTACACCGATCTTGGTCCCGTGTATTTAAAATATAAAAAAGATCACCCTTATTATTGTTACGAACTAATTTTAAAATCATGAAAAACATACTTACACTCTGCGCGCTACTTCTCACAGCTATCACATTTGGACAAGACCTTCCGAGGGCAAGTTCATCGGTAAAAATCACCCAAGAAGTTGGGTTGAACTCAATCACACTAGACTATTCTCGTCCTAATGTAAATGGAAGAACAATCTTCGGAGACCTATTGAATTATGGAGAGGTTTGGCGTTTGGGAGCAAATGAGTGCACAAAGATCACGCTTGAATATCCAATCACAATTGGCGGGCAAAAATTAAAAAAAGGGACGTACTCTATGTATGCTCTACTCGAGAAAAACCAATGGACAGTCGTATTCAATACTGATTCAGAGCAATGGGGTTCAAACGACTACGATGCTTCTAAAAACGTTCTTGAATATTCCGTTTCTGCAGGAAGTGGTGATCATACTGAATCATTCTATATTGGATTGGAACAGATTATGGAATCGAGTGCAAACATCGTGATCAGGTGGGATAATGCAGTTGTTTCAATTCCAATGACAACAGATACAAAAGCAGCAGTTATGGATAACATCCAAGCAGCCGTGAACAAAGGAGAAGACCTAGCACGTGTCTATTCAAATGCAGCGGATTACTCATACGACTCTGGTGATACTGAGAAAGCTGATGAGTATTTAGCTCAGTCCCTAAAAATCGAACGTACTTACTACAACGTATTTATGAAGGCTCAAATGGTTGCAAAAGAAGATCCTTCAGCAGCAAAGAAGTTGGCAAAAGAAGCGCTTGGATATGCTGAGAAAGCTGAAAAGGCAGGATGGGCAAGATATATCTCTCGCAAGATGGGTGAATGGTAGACAATATAATCTGACAAAAAGCCCCTACGACCTTTTGGCTGTAGGGGCTTTCTCATGCCTTATAACTTTTAGATGAACCCACTCAAAGAGCTCTACATCTTGATAACCTTCTCCATTTTTAATAGAACGTCGTCACCATAAACATGGATCAGGTAAATCCCTTTCGCATAATTGTTATCGAAATTGATCGTTGGAGCATTGTCAAATGATTTAGCATCAACCTTTCTTCCTGAAGTCATTTCAAATACTTCAATTGAGATTACATCTGCAGAACTTGAAGTTTCAATCCTAAGCTTCTCCTGGAATGGAGATGGGTATATTATCACCTCTGTTGCTTTTACTAAGTCATCAATACTCACTGTAGATGAATCTACAACCATAAACTTATCAAAACCAGCTTCAGAAATATGTCCTGGTGATTGATCCATCGCACGAACTTGTATTTGCATAGTTGCGCTTGGCGTAACGAAGTCAGCTACTCGAATGTTCTTAAATGCCCAAGAAGCCAAATCAGCATCCCCCTCATCAGCAAAATCAATCACTACCGTGTTTGTACCGTTCGATAACTCGATCACTAATGAATCATTTGGTGCACCCGAACCTCCATCGTTAAAGAACCAACGCTCAAATTCGATGTAAGGATCGCCATATGTTGAAAGATCAAATATCGGTGAGTAGAGTTCTACATCTCCACCATCAATATCATCATTTCCTCCACCTCCACCGGCATTACCAGTGATATATGCTTCTTCGCCACAATCTCCTGATGCATCTACACCTGGATTTGATGGACCTCCACCGAAAGTAGTTCCTACTGGAACATCACGTTCCCAATCACCTGATGAAGCAGAACTCGTTTCCGTCCAACCTAGATCAAGCGTAAAGTCATCAGAATATCCATCCGCCAACTGATACACATACGGATTGTTCGCGATCAACAAGCTATCGGCAGTACCACAATAAGCGTGATATCCCCAATGTCCGATATGAACTTCGTATTCTCCATCCAAGAAACCAGGGACATCAAAGTTCCCTAATCCATTTGTTACTACTGTTGTGGTGTAACCTGGTCCAGTGATCTCCACTTGTGCATTAATAATTGGATCCGAATTCGAATCGATTACAGTTCCAGACAATGTGTAGGTTACTAATGGATCCAACGCGACGTCGAGTATCGTGATCACACCATTCGTTAATACAACCCCTGTAATTGTTTGAGGTACATACCCTAATTTTGAAACGTTCACTGTATAAGTTCCGCCGTTTGCAACACCTGTTGCGTAGTTCCCTGGAACGTCTGAAAGATCAGTTCCTGGTGTTGATACGATGTCAATTTGAGCATTGGCCAATGGTGCCGTTGTAACCAAATCAGTGATAGTTCCTTCTAAATATGCCCCTTGAACATATGTCGGTGACCACACATAAAGTCCTGTTTCGATATCGCTACCAATGATTAAACCCGATGGAAAATAAGGATATACTCCCCAAAGTCCATTGAATCCATCACCAGATAACGGCGAGGTATCATCGCTCCCTACTTCGATCATGTTATACGGATAAGTCACATCATGAACCGTAACCCCGTCACGGTAATAAGATGTAACTATGAAATTCCCTTTCACAAATGTGTTGTGTGGAATAACTCCTTGCCCAGGGCTTGATTGTATTTGATCTAATTGGGAAATATTCGACAAGTCACTTACATCGTACGAAGCGATGAAAGCCCCTGAAATCTCATCAGTTGTGAAGAGTGTATTTCCATCATCCGACAACCAGCAGTTGTGTGTAAACGTTGATGGAGTAAAGTGAGTCGCCATCGTTGTTGGTGCAGCTGGATTAGAAACATCCACCGCTACGAAAAAGCCATCATTGATTGCTCCACCCCACAAAGTATCACCTCTAACAAATGCATCGTGTAAGTAAACATCATCATATAATCCAAGTTCTATTGGAGCCAATGGATTTGTTACTAAGTCTAAGATAATCGCACCCCCTTCTAGGTAGTCAGCACCAAGCACATAGCCTTTACCAAACTCATCAACATAGAAATCATGAGCTGATCCGAATGGATATGATACTCCGGTAAATGAGGATACATCCGTTGGGGTAATTGCACCAGGCAAACTGCTCATGTCAATCATTTTCAGTCCACCACTAGTTTCATTTGTGATATAAGCAACATCCTCCCATACCTTGATGTCACGCCAGATACTGCTTGGTCCAGCAGTGTAGAAAACTTCAACAGGATTACTCGGATCAGACAGGTCCATAATCGAAGTTCCATTGTTATTTCCTACAATTGCGTATTCATTACCAAGAGAATCAACATGCCCCCAAATATCGCTGCAATCACCTCGAGAAGGTGGGTACTGGTAATTTGAAAGTTGAGTTAAGTTAATCTGAGAATTTGCAGCAAGTGCATAGAATGCCACTGCGAATAAGAGGAGAGTTCGTTTAATCACGTTTAACAATTTTAGTTTCGACTGCAAATTACGAATAATAAAGGATTATTTGACTGAATGATGCCCGAGACGAGGCTCAATTGAGTTAAGTGTGTTAAACACCTAGTTATCAATCAAATTAATACGAGGCACCTATTAAAAAACGATGATTCAACTCACCCATCACTGAATAAATATATTGCAGTACCTTGCGGTAAATAAAAATAAGATGAAAGGAAAAGCAATAATCGCAATCGCATTTATAGGTATTTTTCTAGTTGGGTTCTACGTGAGTGCCAACTACAATACACCACCAAATAACAACGAAGACACACCAAAGAGTTTTAAGAAAGATGAAATCAACACGAAGGAAGAATTAAACTTGGGAACCTTTTCTGTGAGTATGAATGTGAAAGACCTCGCTACTTCAATTGCATTTTACGAGAAACTCGGTTTCGAGCAATTCGGTGGAGGTACGGAAATGAATTATGTCATCATGAAAAATGGAACGACTTTAATTGGTCTTTTTCAAGGGATGTTCGAGGGTAATATTTTGACTTTTAATCCAGGTTGGGATGAAAACGCTCAAAATTTAGAAAGCTTTAAGGACGTTCGAGAAATTCAAACAATCTTAGATTCAAAAGATATCGAAACGGGAGATAAAATCGACCCAGCAACTTCAGGACCAGCGAGTCTCATTCTTACAGATCCTGATGGAAACACCATTTTTATTGACCAACATAGATAGATCAATTTGAATAATGAAAAGCTTATAGAGCCACTCCAGACGAGCTTACGGGAAGCGCAGGATGAAAATCGAGCGGATCAAATGTCAGCTTATGTGAAGGGGAAGTTTTTCTATTATGGAGTCTCCGCTCCTCTCCGTCAAAAAATTCAAAAAGAATGGTTTGCCCAAATAAATGTGGAAACATATGATTTTTGGGAAATGATCTATGCTCTTTTTGAGAAAAATGAGCGTGAATTTCAGATGGTCGCCATAGACATGATGAAGAAAAGATCTCCGAAGCAATTCTCTGAAGAAGATTGGCGAAATTTAGAACACACTATCGTGACTAAGTCGTGGTGGGACACAGTGGATCTAATAGCCAGCAACTACGTTGGAAAGTATTTTCTTAAGTACCCCGAAGAAGTTGAACCCGTAATTACAAGTTGGAGAAACAGCAATAATTTATGGCTTCAACGTACGTGTTTAATTTTTCAATTAAAGCATAAAGAGGCTATTGATTTCAAACTGCTCACCGATTTAATCGATCAATTTAAGGGAGACAAGGAGTTCTTTATCCAAAAGGCAATTGGTTGGAGTTTACGACAACACTCAAGAACGAATCCAAATGAAGTGAAAAGCTATCTTGAGAATTCAGGTCTTGAAGGCTTAGCTAGACGCGAGGCAGAACGTTTGATGAAGTAACTACTTAAAATGCGAAACCATATCCAAGGCCCAGAATCATTTCTGTCTCTTGACTCAACAACTGTTTTTGAATGAGCGTATAGAGTTTAAGAGAGTGCCCACCTTTAATTTTGTAGCTAGCTCCCACTTTCATTCGCAACTTGTTTATAGCATTTGTGGCTACTACTTCCGTTGCCGTATAGGTCAGTTGATTATTGAATCGGTAAAACAGCTCACCTGAGATGAATGGTTCCAATTTTGATTTTGGAATATTGTAATCAAACTTCAACTTGCAACGAAGTGTGTTTTCCGTGAGTTTTTGATCTTCGAGTTCGGTAGTTTCACGTAACCTGATTGAAGCACCTAATCTTGATCCATCCTTAATCAGATCTATCAGCTTTCTAAATTCAAGATCGAACGTATATCGATGTGCGAATGCTCTGTTACTCGTTGAGGAGTTAAACGGAACGCTAGAAAGTCGATAGGCAGCTCCAAGTGCCATGTGTTTATGCGCCTTGAAAGAAATACTCGGTGAAACAAAGGATTTCTGATGATGCGTTGCATTATCATCCAGGCGAAGTTGCGCTTGCAGTGCGACATCAAATCGTTTAGAGATTTCCTTTTTCGCTTCGGCACCTACCCATACTCCAAAGTCATTTTGTCCAAACGTCGAAAGACTTGGAAGAAGCACCAATAGGAGCAAATAGCATGATTTCAATCTCATCAATTAGTCCTTAACAATGAATAAATCCGGTGCAGACACCACCTGCTTCTTATCCGATATAGAAGCGCTAACTACTACTTCCATGACTGTAAGACCAGCACTAAGGGTATCTAGAGAAAGTGCATAGATTGTGTAATCCCCTTCTGTTAACCCTTTAAACTGATAATTTCCGTTAGCATCAGTACGAACCGATTCACTGTAAAAATCTTCTGCACCATACTTTATGTAAACACGCTCATCCGCCATTGCGGCTTCGATAGATGAAGAAGATCCGCCAGTGGCGCTCTTTCCTTGATTACTCACATCGACAGCAAAAGGTGTATTCATATCATCTGCATCGATAACCTCTCCAAAACTCACGTTTGTGATCGTAACAATATCATTCGCTACTGATACACTAAAGTCGGAAGATGCGGCAGTACTAATTGCGGTAGCAGTATTCGTAGCAATCGTAACACTCGATTCTGAATTGCTATAGGTCACCTTTATCCCAGTTCGCCCAGACAAACCTGGATCTTGCCCCAGCCAATTTGTGTTCTCGTACCAGACATAATAATTCGTCCCTCCATCAGGAGTATTAAGTAAGAAGTAATCACTATTATCCAGAATAGATCCGCTTACACCATCGGCATGCGCACAAATTACTGTCGTGACCTCTTGTTCTGCGGTACCCCCTCCTGAACTTGATAAAATCAATCCAGAAACGTTTCCTGATATAGCAGAAGTCCCACCTGGTCCTTCTACCTTTTTGCATGATGAAAAAATCAAAGCTGATCCTAAAACGGTCAGCGAGAAATAACTAAGTAATCTCATTTATGTTGCTTTAATTTACACTCAACTTTCCGGTTGTAGTATGGTTTGTATCTTCGATAACTTTGTAGGTATACATTCCTGCAGGAAGTGTACTTACATCTAATTTTGTTGCATAAGTGTTGGATAAATGCTGGGTAACAAGAACACGTCCAGTTGCATCATACAACATCACCTGAGCATTTGACACTTCCGTTGGGAACTCAATATTTACGACTCCATCCGATGGATTTGGGAAAACACGTAATCTAGAATATGCATTCTCATCAACTGCAAGATCATCACATGTCCCAAACATATTTGCATCCATCCATGCTGCACGATCCGTTATCCATGTTTTTAAGTAGGCTATCTCTTCTGCATAGGTAGCGCCAACATAGTTGTTCGGCCATAAGTAGGTCCCAAGCACGCTCCATTTTTGGAAATTTCGCGTTTGTGCTTCTTCTAAATAGGCGGCCATGCTATCCACATAAGCACTGAGCGTATCTGTATGCCATGCTCCCATTCTCATTTCCTGCCAACGACAGTTCATATCATGTGCAAAAGTTGGATCTTGCACCATTTTCTCGAACCAAAACGGATTCTGTAATCCTCCACCTCCACAGATCGTGTAAAAATCGATTTCCCATCCAGCAGTATTTCCACCATCACAATAATTAGCGTTACCCCATGCCAGATTAAAATCCCACAATGGTCCTGCTGCCAATTCTCCGCCATCGCTAAAACGCTTCTTATGAAAGTAGGTGCTTATCCGATAACCGTCAACGTTCTTCCCGAATTCATTGACCAACATAAAATCTATGTAGGACCCCATATCTACAAATGGGGCATATCCCAAGACGGGATCCGCAAAGTTCGGTCCATCAAGTGCGGCTTCGAATGCGGTGAAAACATTTTCAATGTATGTCATTTGAGCTGGTACCAAACTATCCAATTCTGGATCATGTGCCTGGATATTAATTAATCCAGGAGCTCCTGTGTATGGTGGATAAGAAGAAGTCCAAATTGTTGAATTTCCAGCAGTTGTTTTATCTACCTTCAAGATGTAATCACCAGTAACTTCATTGCCCGAAACATCCCACGGTTCGAGATCATTATTCCCAACCTTTCCATCTTTACGTTTTATCTTCTCTGTAAAGACATAAACTCCTTGATATTCGCCATTCAGCACTACTTCACATAATTTCGTTCGAGGAGCATATCGATCGGTGTCCCAGCCCATTTTATAACTAAGTACATTTCTTAGAAGCGACTTATCCGAATAAGGTGCATAAAGTACCCAATCGTTGTCGTAAGCCATGTTGAAGATACTTACATTTGCACTGTTCCCCGCTGGATCTCTGGTTTCTAATCCCCATTGTTTTTTCGCAAAGCCTCCTGAAGAAGAACCTCGTCGTTCAATTCCAATATCTCCATTGTATTCATTAAAAGGGTCAGTCATGTTATTTATCACTCCTTCACCATTGTAAATGATGCCCATGGTAGCATCTATTTTTGGATCATCTGGAATTGTCATACTCAAATAAGTATCGATCACCACAATAGGTAAATTCGAAGAAGAAAAATCAAATGGCGGAACAAACCAAGCTGGTGTTGGTCCATAATCATTTGAAGTATTGTTTATCCCTAATGATAAAAATGCACGTGAAGACATGTCGCTCGAAACTGTAGATTCATTATGCGTTTGAATACACAAAACATTGTTGCCAAGGTTTAAGTTTGCTGATAAAAAAGCTGCATCAAGCGTGTATTGATTTGGATACCCGCCAGTATACATTACTGCTTCATGAAGTCCATCAGAAAATTGGCTAAACGGAGGCTGTCCAACGCTTGTAATATTATCGCGTGTAATCTCAACGCCATTTAGATAGGCGACGAAGGCATCATCATAATCTATATTAAAGATTGCCTTATCAATTGCCGACAGGTCTGTAATCGAAAAAATAATTCTTTGGTAGCAGGAAGCTGATACTCCGAAGGTTGTTGCGTCATCACCATCACCGTAGCCAAACCCTCCTGGTCCTGTAGACCATGAAGCATCGTTGAAGGCTAACGTATTCCATGTTGATGTTACCGCTGAAGTTGGCACCAAATAGCGCCAAGTATCCGATTCGTACACCACTGTTTCCCAATGATCTACAGCACTCCTAGCACCAAAAGAGACTAGTATCGCGAAGGTAATTAATAATTTCATAGCAGAGATTCAGTAAACATACTTTTCATTCGTATGCTCTGCACAATGTACAGATTTTTCAGCAAAGACTAATCTGGTTTTCTGAATCCTCTTATATTAATAGGTACTCGTCATATTCTCATCCACGCAAATAATGAAATCTGCTAAACCCTTGTTGTCTTTCTCGAGTTGATTTACATTTGCTTGATCTACAGTAGTCAAAGTGGTATATTCCCTTCCAGGATTGGATTGCATCAAGTACCAAAGGATACCTTCGTAGCGATTAGAATGAAAGGCCCCATTGTAATGAAGGAATAAATCGCCCTCGTTGTGTTGAGCATTAATAAA
>DKPV01000091.1 GCA_002471375.1 Flavobacteriales bacterium UBA7325 | reverse complement strand
TCCTTGAAAGCATTTATTACGGCATCAGCAACCGGTTATTATGGTGCATTAACATCGGATAAGATATTTTCGGAAAATGATCCTGCAGAAGATGACTTTCTGGGAAACGTTTGTGAAAAATGGGAGCAAATTACAAACGACTTTGATGAACGAGGAATTAGATCAATAAGAATTAGAACAGGGCTTGTCCTTGCGCAGCAAGGTGGTGCGTTGGCTAAAATGACTACTCCGACCAAAATAGGTGTTGGATCGGCCATTGGGAGCGGTAATCAATACATGCCTTGGATTCACATAGATGATCTCTGTGGCATTTATCTCAAGGCGATAGAGGATGAACAAATGCAGGGTGTTTACAATGCAGTTGCTCCCGAACATCATACGAGTAAAACATTTATGAGATCATTGGCTCAAGTATTAAAAAAGCCATTTTGGTTTCCAAAGATTCCTTCTTTTGTAATGAAATTGCTCTTTGGTAAAATGTCGGAGATTGTGTTAAAGGGTAGTAGGGTGTCTTCAGAAAAGATAACTTCTCAAGGCTATAATTTCTTGTTCCCTAATCTCAAAAATGCACTAGCAAATTTACTCACTAAAGATTAGCAGAAAGACAATTCAACCATTTCTCTTAAAATAGCGTTAACCCATGATAGATCACAAAAAACAAATGCGTCCAATAATTTCGAGTATCGAATTAATGGAAAACACGAGCAAAGAAGAAACATTTCAGAATTCCATCTTGCGCCCTATCATTAAGTTGCAACACGATTTAATCATAAGCTATTTCGAGTATTATCTGCGACAAAATAAAGTAGAGATCTCTGAACTAAATGGAACTGAAAAGAGCGTAGTGATTCAGCGATTTTTTAATAACGATAATCGATTCAAAGTTGAAATACGCGGATTAATTACAGGCCTATTGACTCATGAAGAATTCGAAGAGTACCTCAGTCTTTCGGCAAATCTTAACAGGCGAATAAACAATATGCTCCAACAAAGAGTACAGTCATGCTATGACGTTTAAAGTGATAATTCATTTAAGTTTTTCCGATAGCATCCGTCAAAGAATTATTAATTGATCTACATTGCAATAACTAGTTATGATATCATGAGTAAGACTTTAGCACTTCCCTTTCTGATTATTTTTTTTAGCATCGGCATAAAGCCAGCAATAGCTCAGGATTCAATAAATGAAGTCAATTTTAGTAAGCATGAGCGCGTTCCAGGCTATAGAAAGAAAAAGAGGAAGAACCCTCAAGTGTTTCAGGGAAACAAGAAGAAGGAGAACTATTTTGAAGGATGGTATTTTAAAATGGTGTCTAATGATCAAAATTCTATCCTTAGCATTATCCCAGGTATTTCACTATCAGAAAATGGAGAAGAACAACACGCCTTTATCCAGGTAATCAATGGTACTACTGCCGAATCGTCCTATTTCTCATTTCCAATTGAAGAATTCTATTTTTCAAAAGACAAATTTTCGATTCGAATCGGAGACAATTATTTTTCTGAAGACTACATAGTTCTCAATCTAGAGAACTCTTCCACGTCGATAAAGGGAAAAGTCAAAATGTCGAACCAAGTAAGATTGTTGAAAAAAAACAAAAGGGAAGCCATTATGGGTTGGTATAGGTTCGTCCCGTTTATGCAGTGCTACCATGGATTGGTCAGTCTCAACCATAATCTCACTGGCACAATGACAATGAATGATACTTTGCACAATTTTGATCAGGGAATAGGCTACATCGAAAAAGATTGGGGAAAATCGATGCCTTCAGCTTGGGTCTGGATACAATCAAATAGTTTTGATTCAGAAAACACATCCTTCATGCTATCCATAGCCAATATACCTTGGCTTTCTGGATCGTTTACGGGTTTTCTTGGGTTCTTTCTTCACGAGAATAGCATTCATCGATTTGCGACATACACGAAGGCTAAATTAGAATTAGAACCAGCAGATTCAGATACAATAAGAATAAGTATTATTGAGAAAGAACTCACCTATAATCTTGAGGTTTATCGTAGTCAATCAGGAGTACTAAAGGCTCCAGTAAAAGGGTCCATGGATAGAAGAATATCTGAAAGCATTGATGCCAATCTACACTTGACGATTCTCGATGAAAATGCCAAAACAATTTTCGAAGAGACATCCAGCATAACTGGTTTGGAAACCGTCGGTGATCTCCAAATATTGAGCGGCAAGAAAAGGAAGAAAAAAAGAGGGAAAGAGAATTAGCTTATTCCAAATGAGTAACTTGGAGAGTGAACGACAGATCGTTTGCTACCTTTCATGGAAAGAATCGCGCATTAATAATAACTATATTATTAAGGTAACTCAGAATACAAAACTCATACTCTAGATCAAAAAGAATCTAACGAAATTGGAGCGTATGACATGAGCTGAAATGTTTGGGAATGGTGCAGCGATTGGTATGATAGTACCTATTACGTAATAAGTTCGGTATCAAACCCACATGGTCCAACTACTGGAACAACCAAGATCATACGTGGCGGTGAATTAGAATTTGACAAGAAGTACTGTCGAGTTAATAACCGTTATCATATCACACCCAATGCTCGTAACACGAGAATAGGCTTTCGTTTGGCAAAGGACATTGACTAGCTCATTGTCGCTATCATAATTAATAACTAAGACCAAAAAAAGGGCTATCGATATCGACAGCCCTTTTCATTAGTATACAATCCTTATTTTATAAGGATTAACTCTCTTGTAGCTGTTCCTTTGTCCGTATGAATAAGAACTAGGTAGTTTCCATTTTCAATAGACTCAGTATTTACCTTATTCGTAGCTAAGTCAAATTCAAAGTCGATTTCTCTTCCAAGCATATCTACAATTTGAATAGACTCAATCAACCCATCAAATTCAATTTGGAATGATCCGTCATGCGAAGGATTCGGGTATAGCGTCAATTGATCTGATCCTAATTCAATAAATCCAGAGAAATCGACCAAAATACACGCCGAAGTATCTATACAGCCATTCGTAGTTACCTCAACAGCATAATTTCCTGTTACTGAAGGTGCGTAGGTCTGGTTTACTTCGGTTGGTATAATTGCGTAATTACTAACGCAATCTAGCCATTGGTATCCTGAAACAAGCGCATCAGCACTCAATACACCTCCCGTCTCAGTAACTCCAACATCAACTATTTGGTTGATGACGTTTTGCGTTTGTGTGCTAGTATTTCCATTACCATCATCGAATGTCCAAGTAACTACTGTTAATCCACCCGCTGTAATTGG
Organism: Flavobacteriales bacterium UBA7325; assembly: GCA_002471375.1. GTDB lineage: Bacteria > Bacteroidota > Bacteroidia > Flavobacteriales_D > Crocinitomicaceae > UBA4466. The sequence goes on along the minus strand of DKPV01000091.1, from coordinate 6,409 downwards.
CAGAGTAGCATCATGAGTCCCGGTAATCGCACCTGAACAATTGTCAGTTGCAGTCGGTGCTGTTAATGATGTTACCAAACATTGGTTTTCAATATCCACTAAAGATGCACTATCTGGAGCCGGTGATGTAGTATCCGTAATTATGACATTCTGAGTTTGAGTCGTTACATTTCCTGAACCATCATTATATGTCCATGTAACAACAGTAGTACCTTGAGTTGAAATCGGGAAAGTTACATCTGGAACACCATTGAATGATCCACCACAGTTCGTCGAAGCTGTCGGAGCTGTTGGCATCGCTGCAGAACAATCTCCAGTAATCGCAGCAAGCAAAGCTAGATCTGGAGTAATCGATGTAGGAATACAAAGAGCTGTAATTATTATAGTTCCATTTCCTGAGTTCCAGCTATTCAAGTTAACAATAGAACCATTATGCGTCGTAGACCCATTGTACAATCCATCAGAGCTTGATACATTGATTGCAGTAGCTTCCATGAAGGAACCGCCTCCTCCACCATGACGACCAGGAGCATCAGATCCTCCAGCGCCACCGCCAGAATATCCACCTCCGCCGCCTCCGCCGCAGTGCGTATTTCCTCTTGCGGATCCACCGCCACCAAATCCACCATCTATTCTATCATTCGAATTACCGAAACCTAAATTTGAGTTTCCGCCAATTCCTCCAATGGCACCATTGATAAAGGCAGTTCCTCCGAAACCACCCATTCCAGCTTGTCCATCTCCTGAAAATCCTGCTCCTCCTGATGAGAAATAAGAACCTCCTGCACTTCCATTATCTCCGCCTAAGCCACCAATTCCACCAGCTCCACCAGTGTTACCGCTAACACCAGTATTAGACGTCGAAGCATTGAAGCCATAACTATCGTAATAGGTAGTTCCTCCTGCTCCGCCGCCGGCTACAACAAGCGGCGTAGATGTAGCTAAAGTAGCACCAACGGCTACAAATGAGCCACCACCACCGGCGCCTTCATCTGAACCATTACCTACAAATTCCACGTTACTACTTCCACCGTATTGACCAACAGCAATAAAAATAGTTTGACCGGCAGTAAGCATAACTTCACCTTTCAAAATTGCTCCAGAACCTCCGTAAGCAAGCACATTCGTGAGAGCATAACCTCCTTGAGCACCTCTCGCTTCAATACTATACATTCCAGTAGTTGGCACAATCCATTCCTGAATTCCTTGTGTATTTATTGTAACTAATCCGTTAAGACTTGTACCACCATATTCAGTAGTAACTTCTCCTTGAGTTGGACCATCCATTCCAATTACTCCACAGTTTGTGAATGTATAGGTTTGGGCATTCAGGTTTATTGCGCCTGCAAGCAGCGGAAGCAATAACATCGATTTTTTAAGGATGTTTTGTAGTGATTTTTTCATTTGGTTAGATTTTGTATTAACTGGATTATAAACGTACGAATAATGAATCAGTTAAAGTAATCTTAAGGAAGATAGAAAGGCCTAAAAATTATATCTTTGAGTATTACTGTATTTCAATACTTTAACTCGAAAAGAAGAAACTGATGAAAACAATGACCTGCGAAGAATTAGGTGATGCTTGCACCATGGGATCAATGAATCATTTTTAGACGAAAACGTGCGAGACCTACTCCTCATTACACCGCCATTTACGCAACTGAACACGCCCTATCCTGCGACTTCCTATCTAAAAGGATTTCTCAACACAAAAGGGATAACTTCATTTCAAGTAGACTTGGGAATAGAAGTGATTCTGGAAATATTCTCCGCCTATCGATTGGAAAGCTTATTTGAACTTGCGGAAGAGAATGAAGACCGATTTTCTGACAATTCAGAAAGAATAATAGCGCTGAAATCCAAGTACGTTTCAACGATTGATGCTGTAATCGCTTTTCTTCAAGGTAAGAATAACACACTCGGAAGACAGATTTGCTCTCATGATTTCTTACCTCAAGCATCAAGGTTTAATGAACTAGAAAACTTAGACTGGGCCTTTGGGAATATGGGAACCATGGATAAAGCGAAACATCTCGCTACGCTCTATCTCGAAGACCTATCTGATTTCATTATCGAATGTATTGATGACAATTTTGGATTTAGCCGTTACGCAGAACGACTTGGAGAAAGTGCTAATGACTTTGAAGAGCTCTATGCAGAACTAAACGAACACCCCACTGTCATAGATAAGTTTACGCTGTTTCTTTTGGAAGAGCACATATTAAAAATCAAACCCAAACTAGTTTGTTTTTCGGTTCCTTTTCCTGGGAATCTTTACAGCGCATTTCGTTGTGCTCAATACATAAAGGAGAATTATCCAGAGATCAAAATAGCTATGGGAGGTGGTTTTCCAAATACTGAGCTTCGATCTTTAACCGATAGACGGGTATTTGAATTCTTCGATTTCATTACGCTCGATGATGGTGAACTTCCCATTGAGTTAGTCTACAAGAATGTAATTCAAGAGGAAGAAACGCAAGAATTTAAACGCACCTTCAAACTTATTGATGATAAGGTTGAATACCTCAACACGACATTAAAGAGCGATTACAAGCAAGAAGACATCGGTACTCCAGATTATTCTGACCTCCCGCTTACATCCTATATTTCTGTAATTCAGATTGCAAACCCGATGCATAGTTTGTGGAGTGATGGTCGATGGAACAAACTAACGATGGCTCATGGGTGTTATTGGGGCAAATGCACATTCTGTGATATTTCACTTGATTACATAAAAAGATATGAGCCTATTGCAGCAAAGCTTCTTGTAGATCGAATGGAGGAAATTATTGCTCAAACAGGTGAATACGGATTCCATTTTGTAGACGAGGCGGCTCCTCCTGCGTTGATGAAATCCCTTGCAATAGAAATCATCAAACGTAATCTCACTGTCACATGGTGGACGAACATACGGTTCGAGAAGAGCTTCACTCAAGATCTCTGCTTTCTTTTAAAAGCTTCCGGGTGTATAGCAGTATCGGGTGGACTAGAAGTTGCTTCAGATCGTTTACTCACACTAATTGACAAAGGGGTCACTGTTGAACAGGTTGCTCGTGTGACAAGAAATATGACAAGTGCCGGAATCATGGTTCACTCCTACCTCATGTATGGATACCCTACTCAAACCGAACAGGAGACAATCGATAGTCTTGAAATGGTTCGGCAACTATTCGAATTAGGAATTATTCAATCTGGATTTTGGCATCAATTTGCATTAACCGCACATAGTCCAATTGGTATTAATCCGAGTGAATATGGCGTTACCCCAAATTATCAGTCGATTACTTTTGCAAATAACGACATTGATTTTGAGGATAAAACAGGAATTGATCACGGTGCTTTTAGCTTTGGCTTAAAAAAATCACTCTATAACTATATGCACGATATTGGCTTTGAATTGCCTCTACAAGAGTGGTTTGATTTTAATATTCCTCGAACAAAAGTAAAACCGAATTATATCGAAGCATGTTTAGCTGAAACATCCCCTTTTAATACAAAACCCTCACATAAAATTCTGTGGTTAGGAACTCAACCATTCGCAGAAACCTATACAAAATCTAAAAGAGGAGACTCTTGGCAGATGCAACGCTTAGAATTTCAATTAACCGCCGATTCAGTCACGATTCAATTAGATAAAACAAACGGCGATTGGTTGCTGAAAACCTTGCCAAGTCTTTCTGTTACGAATAAGAATTTACTTTCATTTTCCGAATTGAAAATGGATTATGAAAAAGAGCAGCCCGACTTTGAACTTTTTTGGTATTCTAAATCCATGAACATTTTGCGTGAGAATGGACTTTTGGCTGTCTGAACCTAAAAAATGGCTAGCTTTGCATCTGAAATAAGCACAAAGAATGAAATTAGCAAAACTCGGATATACCCCTAAATGGATTAAATTCAATTTTTTGAATGAAACAATCTTCAATGAACAATTGGAAGAATTGGAAAAATCGGGAAAAGATGAAGAAGCAAATATCGAACACTTTCGCTATTATACATTCATTAATTGGTTAGAATCTAAAAAATCAATTTCAGATAAGGAAATCGAAAATTACTTACTTTTGGCCCATGAAGATGAGCATCAATTAATGGCAGGATCGGCTGTTCGTAGCCTTTATTTGTCACCAATTTTAACGGATGAACAATTTGAAGGATTAAAAGAAAAATTGGCTGAGTTTGGAGATTGGACGAAGAAATTAATCGTTCGTGAAGACTTGAATAGACGTTTAACAAAAGACGAATTAACCTTTGAATTCTATCAAGAATGTTTGGCTTACAAGAATAAATTTGACGATAGTCGTTTATTAGTTACCATTATTGCGCAAACAGAAGATGAAAAAATCCTTAACGATTTTGAAACAAATGGATGTGGCAAAAGAATTCGCACATTGGCAAGCAAGCGCTTGAAAAAAGTGACAAGTAAATCCTAGAGTACTTCTATCAGTTCGATATCGAAAATCAATACTGAATTACCTGGAATTGAACCACGACCACTTCTACCATAACCTAGGGCAGATGGAATTAACAAAATGCCATTTCCGCCTGTTTTAAAATAAGGAATACCTTCTGTCCAGCCCTTAATCACATTTTGCAAACCAAAAGTTATTCCTTCAGCCGGGCTTTCGTCAAAAACAGTTCCATCTGTGAAATAACCTTTATAGGCCACTGTAACGGTAGAAAAAGTATTGCAACTTTCCCCTGCTCCAACTACATTGCGCACATAATATAATCCTGAACTTGTCGAATTCGCAAGCAAACTGTTATCAGCAATGTAATTCTGTATAATAGTCACATCCTCGGCAGCTTGTTTCTCGGATTTTTTCTTTGCGCAAGACAATAGAAAAACTGAAAGTAATAGAAGGGAAAATATATATCTCATGTGATTTAATTTTACGATTCGTAAGTTAAAAATAAATCCACTATATTCGGTCATAAGAAATCATAATTTGATAAAATGGGATTAGATGCAGTCACACTCGTTCATGATGTTGAAACCAAATTTGAAATTGAAATTGACGATCGAGACGCAAGTAAAATTGTAACGGTTGGAGATTTATTAGATTTGGTGTGGAAGGTTGTGCAAAAATCTGACAATTCGATTTCTAGAAAAAACATGTGATATTCGAGTAATAACTATCATTCACGACTCATTTGGAATTAAAAAAAGCGAAATTACCCGAACCGCCTCGTTTATAAATGACCTTGGAATCGATTAACGATATACCTCATTTCGATTGTATGTCAATAGTATCACTGACAGCCAAACAAAACATTTCACCATCCGTAATTAATGCGTAACTTCGTTTAGAACATCATGAAAAAGTTTATCTGCACCGTACTTTTAATAACGCTTTCGAGCAACATTTCACTCGCTGAAAAACCGCCGTGCGTAACATTCACCCCAAGGTATAATAGCATTTCAATTAACGCTCTGGGAACAGGGACCTATGTCGGATTTTCGTATGAACGATTGATTCGTCAACGCCTAAGTCTTGAAGTTGGATTTGGAATTTTAGGTGTTGGAGCTGGCGCTACAATTTACATGTTTAAACCCATTTACTTGGGAGGTTTCGTTCCCTATATTGGCGTGAAAACAACATTTAATTCGCGGCTTTCTGGTGGAGAAAGGAACATCACTTATCTTCCTATAGGGTTGACTTATTTCACCCGAAATCGAATGGCATTTGGATTAGATGTTGGCCCTTCCTATCAAACCAATTATTCTCCAAACGGCAAGGTCACAGCAGAACATGCTAGTAAGTTTCCAAAAGCGGTCTTCAGCATTTACGGTAACTTCAAAATCAGCTATCGCTTTTAGTCGCTTTCTTAGGGCTTGATCTATATCCCCCCATACATCTTAGGCATTTTCAAATGCCTTACCCTTTTCCAAACCTCCCGCAATTCCCAAGGCATTTGAAAAAATTGAGGCTATTTTTATTGCTTGATAACCCTAAACAGATGATTAAAATCAAATAAACCTTGAATCGATTGTAAAACAAATTTACCGCTGTGAACGCTTCTTTTTGATCGTGTCATTTTCCGTAATTATTTATATTTCTTCGGCGGATTATCTACTCGAAACAGAAATTGACCCTTTAAACATCCTTTCGGAGTGGGGGTTGCCAGAAGATCAACGAGCCTATCTCTACCCTCTTCTTTGCAAATCAATCACTGTTACAAGAATTGTAATCGACGCCGTAAAGGCAGCGGTAGAATAAATTTAATCTCCAAACAATCTTTTAAATTAATTTTTAGTTCGCAGGATTTGCAAGGGTTTGAGCTAGTAAATTTTTATAACTTTGTTGAACTAAATTTCGATAATGGAAAAAAAAAATCATCCGGGAGACCAAACGAATAACAAATTACACGGGGTAAAACTTGAGCATATGTTGAACCATTTGGTAGAAGA
>DKPV01000028.1:50725-61177 GCA_002471375.1 Flavobacteriales bacterium UBA7325 | reverse complement strand
ACAAGTCTATATCATTCGCAGATAACGACATTCAATTCACCGATCGAACAGGTATAGATCACGCTAAGTTTAATGATGGCCTAAAGAAATCCTTATACAACTTCATGCACGATATAGGATTTGATGTCCCGGTGAATGAATGGTTTGATTTTAAAACCCCAAAAACGGCGATATCCAATAATTTGATTGAGTCCTATTTAGCAACAGAATTGATGGCTATGACTAGGCCCAATGCCAAGCCAATTTGGATTGGAGCGGCTCCATTAATTGTAAATAGGCATGATCAGTTAGTCTTTAAAGTTATGACAAATCAAGACATTATTGAGATCAGTTTCCCAGTAAATGAAGGAAATTGGCTCATTGAGAAACTCGACGCGTTGTCGATTCATTCGGAAGAGGTACTCACATTCAACCAACTGAAAGATGATTTTGAGTTGAACTTTGGAGATTTTGAACCCTTTTGGTATTCAAAAGAAATCACAAAGCTTAGAGAATCAGGGTTACTATTAGCCTAACCAGACTCTTTAACAAATCTTGTCGATTTTTTCGACCTGAATGTGAGCATTGAGCGTTACATTTAGTAATGTTTTATACAGTTTTGTATGCCCAAAAAATAAGTGAATGGAAAAGTCCATATCAATTCGAAAAAGATCAAGGAAAGCTTTTCTTTTAGCCAACAAACTTCTATTCAGCTACATTACTCTATTCATCCCAATCGGAGTATTCTCATTTCTATTATTGAGATCAGTCTGGAAACATAGAAAACCATGAATGACATAGAAACAAAAAAAGACATTGCCCTTTTGGTTGACACTTTTTACAACGATGTGTTACGGGATGATCTGCTAGCACCATTCTTTAAATCAATGGATTTTGATCTACATAAACCTAAAATGATTCAGTTTTGGTCATTTGTACTTCTTGATGAAGCTGGATATACAACAGATGTTACCAAAAAGCACATGCACATGAAACTATCTAAAGAGCACTTTGACAGATGGCTCAAGTTGTTCAACGCTTCTCTCGATCAATTCTTTATAGGAGAGCGAGCAGAGGCAGCTCGGCAACGTGCAGCCTTGATTAACTGGACAATCCAAAGTAAAATGTAATCTCTTCTTTTCAGAAAAAAATCCGCGCACCTAAGTGATGCGCGGATTTTTAATATTAGAATCTCTATTATTTCACAACTTGAACAGATCCGTGAAGTACAACTTCATTGTCTGCTAAATCAAGATAAGTGATTTTGTAGAAATATGTTCCTTCCTCAACTTGTTTCCCAGAAGCGTCTGTTCCGTTCCAGTTGATTGCTATATCATTTGTTTGAAAGATTACGTTACCCCATCGATTAACGATAAGCGTATTCATCTCAACTAAGTTCAAAGCAACGATAGGTGTGAAGAACTCATTTACGTTATCACCATCAATCGTAATTACGTTTGGTACTTCTATGATACCATCACATCCAACGATAATAATGCTTACTGGACTTGCAGGGCTTTCACAACCATTCTCTGTCTGAGTAACATAGTATGTTGGATTTCCAACTTGGTTTGGTGGCGTATACGTTGGTCCATTTGAAATAAATGTAGCCAGAGCTGGATCCGAATACCAAGTATAAAGACTAGCCGTCCCATCCGTGAAGAATGGATCCAATGGTGTATTCCAACAGAACTCAAGACCATCAACACTCACATTCGGTGCAGTTGGGTAAGGATGTACTGTAACTGTAACATTATCAGAATTCGAGCATCCGTTTGCATCTGTTCCTGTAACCGTATATACAGTAGTTGCCGGAGCTGTAAAACTCACTCCATCACTCACTCCATTATCCCAAGAATAACTTGTCGCTCCAGATCCATTTAACGTTGAAAGATCGCCGATACATACTTCTGTATCTGCTCCTGCGTCAACAGCTGGTAATGCGTTCACCGTAATAGTAGTGGTTCCAGTACCTATATTAGAACATATAGCATCTGAAATTCCTGTAATTACATAGACACCTGCAGTAGAGCCTAAATCAATTGGACTTAGAGCACTATTAACAGTGTTTGCAACACCATCTAATGTATAATCAAGAACGAACGGACCAGTTCCAGTCACGGTTGCTTGAATATTAGTCACTGCATCACCTTCACAATAAATTGCACCGCCAGAAATCCCTGTTACGGTTGGCAATACAGGAGGGTTAACCACGACTGTAGCAGTACATGATAACGAATCTGTAAAGACTATCGTTACTGTTGTTGGCGTGCCATCATTTGGTATCCCGGAAATAGTATAGTTAGTCATTACGCTATCCGTAAACGGAGGTAAAACTGTAGTAGTATATGTTCCTGTTCCATTTGTAGCCGAGATATCTATCGAACCTGTTGTTGGACTGTATGCATACTGGTAATTACCAACTACATCAAATACTTGACCTGGCTGACATACAGTTGTTGCAGTAAAATCCATAAAGAAACAATTACAGAGGGCCGTGACAAGGGTTATTGAATCAGTGGCTACACAGCCTGTGATGTCGTTTACTACTTGCGCAATATACGTACTCGCACCTTCAGGTGGACAAATATTTGTTGTCGCCGCTGTTGAATCTGCCACTATCGATGAAAACCAAGTGTATGTATAAGTTTGAGGGTTTGGATCACCAACCATAGACACGTTCATATCAGTACATGCACCGCAGTCAAGGCTAGTAGTAGTCGCAATAACTGAAGCAGCTAAAGGGTTGACTACAACTGTAACCGTATCGTAACATGTATCTATTCCTACGGTGTCGTAATACGCCACATAATAAGTAGCATCAGAAGATGGTCCAACTGTCGTTCCTTGTGGATCATCAGTACCTGCAACGTGTGCCCAATCATAAGCATACCCACAGTTAGAAGGTGTAATGATTACATTATCAATTCCCCAGTGATCATTTACACTACTCGATGCACTTGGCTGTGTCCATCTGAATTGAGTATTAAGTGACCACGCAGCAGGTGGTAAAGTAAAGCAGTAGTTATCCCAAGTATAGTACGCGTTTGCATAACCAGAAACTGCGGTAAAGTAGAAAATATCTACCCATCCAGCACCTGCATTGTATTGAAAGAATACACCTTCATTTGTTAAATCTGGATCCTCACAGTCACTGCATCCTCCACAAAAATCATCTGCTGCAAAATCAAGATCAAAACAAACCTGACCTCCACAACTAACATCGAATGCGTTAGTTGTTAGCGTTCTTGGAAGTGGTACATTACCGAACCAAGCAGCTGGCGTTCCATCTGGTGGCGGAAAACAAGGATTAGAATAAAGTAAGGTCGCTGTCGTGGCCCAACCTGGCCCTAAAGCTCCAGCGTTGAAATCAGTAGCTAAGGCAGGAGATGCCGAAAGACCAATAGCATTTAGCGCGATTGAATCACCACACGAAATTGTAGGTGACGATGGCAGGATACTAACAGTGCACTGCGCTTGTACATTATATGACATAGTCGCTATCGCAACTACACAAGATATTATTTTTAAATATTTCATTTCAGTAGTGGTTTAGCGGACAGTTACGTCAATTAGTTCAAAATTTGTAAGTCTCGTATTTGCCATTCCAGGTACATGCTTGATGTAATTGTCATGGGTACTCAACGCTTGATTTCTGATTGTCTCAACACTGCAATCACCTTCAATTGACTCATTCGCCGCAAGGTTGATTGTATGCTTATACTCATCACGTTCTATACGATGACAGTTATAGCATTCTCCATCTCTGAACATTTTCATTGTCCATGAAATCGATTTAGACTCATTCGTTGTGTTTGTAAATTTAAACAACAACAAATTTTGTTCACGCAATTCAACACCATCTCCACATCTTGCAAGACGATATTCAACTTTAACCCCATCATAAGTGTTATAGACTTGCCATTCTTCAGCCGGCTCAAGATCATTCACACTGGTCAGGACAGTTTGGATAATTTCAGAGTTTGCCATACTTGTCATTCCAAGTAGAAGAAACCCAATAAAAAGTAATCTTTTCATGTAATAGTAATTAATTAATTTGTACTGATTTTACCAGTCGCTTTTGCAAAAATACACATTTATCTTTGTTCGTTCCATGGCTAGACGCATGACTTGAAGAAAAGGATGCACGGGAGGTTGCATTAGTTAATAATTTCACCTTTTTTTTTACTATTGTAAAATAATGTGCTCGGAATGGATATCAATCCCCAAGTACTTAGAGGCATTTATATCAAACTCTTCAGGACTTTCAGAGGTAAGGAAATGAAGCTGCCCTTTTTTTGTGCATCTTTCTTCCATTTCCGGGTGGCGAATAAGATAATCCGCCAGACTATCTGCAACGATTGATCCTTGCGCAACCACTTTCACAGAATCAGGTAGAATACTCTCGATATAATCTTTTAAGACAGGATAATGGGTACAACCCAAGACTATCGTATCTATATTTTCATTTTGAGACAATAGCGCATTCACATCATTTCGAATAAACTCTCTTCCCGCATGAGAATCGAACTCATTATTTTCAATGAGTGGAACCCAAAGAGGACACGCTTGCTGATAGACAGTACAATCAGGTGCAAAATTATTTATCTCAATCACATAGGATTCAGACTGAACCGTTCCTTGCGTTGCTAGAACTCCGATGGTACGAGAGGAACTAAAGTCACCGACAATTTCAGCGCTTGGACGAATCACACCTAGAACTCTTTTGTTCGGCGCTATATGTGGAAGATCATTCTGCTGTATAGATCGAAGTGCTTTCGCTGATGCCGTATTACATGCTACGATCACCAATTCACATCCTCGACTAAACAATTCTTTCACCGCCTGTAAGGTGAACTCATATACAACATCGAATGACTGTGTTCCGTATGGTGCACGTGCATTATCGCCTAAATAGAGATAATCATATTCAGGAAGGCGTTCCCTCAAATCTTTTAGAATTGTGAGGCCTCCATATCCAGAATCAAAAACGCCTATTGGTTGCATAGGTTAAAGGTAATGATTTTGTTCTTCTCTCGATTTCATATCATACTGCTGCAAACTTAAGAGCAACAAAAAAGCACTCGAACAATCGAGTGCTTTTCCTATTAAATATATTTTGTTCTTAGTTCGTCCCTGCAGATGCTGCAGCGTCTAATTTTAGAAGCTCTGTGATCACTTCATCAGTAATATCTTTACCATTCGCCACTAGAAGCGTAGTCGCATCCATAACGTAATCCATTTTATTCTTAGCAGCTACATTTTGAACAGCTTCTTGAACCATTGAAAGAATTGGAGCATTCAACTCTGCTGAGTATGCTTGTAATTCTTGCTTAAAAGATTCATCTCTTGCTACCAAAGCAGCTTGCTTCTTTTGCAACTTTTCTTGTTCAATTTTTTGCATCACGGGAGACAATGATTGCCATTTCCCTTCCAATGTTGTTGCAGCAGATTGTAAATCCGCTTCCATTTCTTGAAGCTCTACCATCCCCGCATATTCGAACTCTTGAAAATCTTTCAACGCCGCTTTACGTGACGGTAATGTATCCAATAATGCTTGAGAATCTACGTGACCTATTGACGATTGTGCCATTGCAGATCCTGCACCGACAACTAAACATACTATTAATAATAATCTTTTCATCTTTCTTTTTTAAATCCGCTCGAATAAGGTCGAGCATTTGTTTCTAGTTTACTTTTTAATCTCTAGTAGTCCCCTACTTCTTTTTTACCTCTTTTAACACCATCTTACTGATATCGTATTTCGGATCGGCATAGATCAAATTACTTTGGTTTGCCTTATCGAATACCATCGCATAAGATCGCTTCGAAGCTATAATCTGCATCGCATCGTAGATTTTATCTTGGATTGGCTTAATGAGTTCTTTTCGTTTGTTGAAATAATCACCTTTGACGCCGAAACGCACTTTCTGCATTTGCATCGCCTCCGTTTCCAATTTATCAATCTCCTCTTTTCGCTTCTTTTTCTCCTCAGCTGGAAGCAGTACTTCTTCTCGAGCAAAGTTTTCTTTCTTTTGACGCAGGATCTCGTACCGTTGTTCGATGTCCTTTGTCCAGCGATCTGCCAATTTATCCAACTTTTCTTTCGCAGCTGCATACTCTGGCATTTCATTCAGAATAAAATCTGAATCTATATATGCATACTTCTGACTATTGGCAAACCCTGTGCCAAGAATCAATGTTAGGGCTAGAATTAATGCTTTCATGACTTATTTCTTTTTTCAGCCGAACGGCGAATTTAACACATTTATTGTTAATGACGCTAATTATTATAGTTCTCCGAGGTTCATACCAATCGTGAAATTCAACTTCGGATAGAAGCCATCTCTCGTCACTTGTTGATCGGCGGCACTGTTAAATCCAGATGACCAAGAATCAAGATTATCAAATCCTAAACCATAATCTAAGCCTAGCATACCAAACATAGGCAAGAACACTCTTATTCCAATTCCTGCTGTCCTTTTCACATTAAATGGATTGAACTTCTTAAATGATGGATAAGTATTTCCGGCTTCAGCAAAAGCCAAAACATAGAAAGTTGCAGAAGGATTTAGTGAGATCGGATAACGTAACTCTAGCGTATACTTAGCAATTAATGGATCTCCATTTACAGAACTCAACGCATTGTCTTCGTAACCACGCATGGCAATAATCTCACGACCTCCGATTTGGTTAACACCTGTCAATCCACTTCCACCCATATAGAACCTATCGAATGGTGTCAATCCTTTAGACGCGCTATACGCACCCATGAAACCGAACCCAAAACGAGGCATTAGGATAAGCTTATTATCTGCTGTAAGTGGCAAGTACCATTCACCAGTCAATTTCAACTTATAATACTCGAGATACTTGTATCGCTCTTGCGGAGAGTAGCCCGTATAATCATCTACCCCGTCAAAGTACGAATAAGGAAGTGTTCCATTCGCAGTAAATTTGATATTAGATCCTCCTTGCGGATAAATTGGCGAGCTGACCGAACTACGTTGTAAGAGGTATTTTAAGCTTATATCATTCGCATACCCATCAGTAAAGATTCCGAATCGAGCATCATCAACTACATCATAATACTTGTAGCTTAACTCATAGTATGCTTGAAAATAATCATCCGGCCATTTCTTTCTTCTCCCAAGACCAACGCCTACACCTGTAATTGCTAATCCTTTGTAATCTGGATTTGTCTTAACTAATCCATTTTGCGAAAGAGCCGTATGGTTCATCCACAATGAGAATGAATTTGGTTTCTTTCCACCCATCCATGGTTCTGAAAACGAAAAGTTATATCCTTGATAGAATCGACCATTGGTCTGAGCGCGGATCGAAAGTCTCTGTCCATCTCCACCAGGTAGCGGGGTCCAGGCACCTTTCTTAAAAATGTTTTTTATACTGAAGTTGTTAAATGTCAATCCAAGTGTTCCAATTAATCGTCCACCTGAACCATTTACTCCGGCTCCACCATATCCTCCTGAAAGTTCAATCTGATCAGAAGATTTTTCAGCAACGATGTACTCGATATCTACCGTACCATCTTGTGGATTTGGAATCGGGTTAACTTGAAAAGCCTGCTCATCAAAATATCCTAACTGCGCAAGCTCTCTTTGAGTTCTGATGATATCGTTTCTGTTAAACAAATCACCGGGCTTAGTTCTGATCTCGCGGCGAATCACATAATCATTCGTTTTTGTGTTCCCCTTGATAATGATTCTTCTAATTCGAGCCTGTTTTCCTTCAATGATTCTCATTTGGTAGCTGATGTGATTATCAATTACCGAAGTCTCAACAGGTATTATCTGAAAGAATAAGTATCCGCGGTCCATATACAATGAAGATATATCACGTGAATCTGGACTCATAAATAGACGCTGATCTAATAAAGACTTGTTGTATGCATCTCCTCGTTGTATACCGAGAACTGTATCAAGCAAGCTAGATCTAAACTTTGTATTCCCAACCCACTCGATATCACCAAAATAGTAAGGTTGGCCTTCATCGATATTTATATCAATGTGAAGGTTTTTACTATCAGCGAGATAAACAGTATCCGAACTTACTTCAGCATCTCTCAATCCAATAGCATTGTATTTTTCTATAAGAGCAAGTTTATCTCGGTCATAAGCCGATTCAGAAAATTTCGATCTCTTGAAGAATCTCCAGAAAGCCTTTTGCTTCGTATCCTTCATGGCCATCTTCAACTTCCAAACTTTAATTGATTCCTGACTCTCGATATTAATTTTTCCAATTTTTACTCGGGCATTCTTCTCAACATTAATGGAGAAAACTTCGGAGTTATTCATCAAAGGATCTGGAGATCTGGAGATGTTCACGTTGATAGAATAATACCCCTTCTCTCTGTAAAAACCTCTGATTCTACTTTCAGTTGCAAATATTAAGTTCTCAGTAATTGTCTTCCCAGAGAATAAGTTGATCTCTTCTCGGATTTTATCCGCCTCACGTTTATTAACGCCTGTGAATTTAAATCGAGATAGTTTCGGACGAGGTTTAAGCTTAATCACTAAATAAATAACTCCCGCAATTTCTTTTTCAGCTAGCACTTCAACATCAGAGAAAAGGCCTTCATCCCAAAGGTTTCTGATTGCTTTTGAAATCTTTTCGCCTGGCAAAGTTATCGTCGAACCAGGTCTTAAACCGGCGATTAGCTTAATTGCGTTATGATCAAAATTCTCTGCTCCCTCCACGCGGATAGGCCCAACTTCATATTGTTGAGGGTCGAGGTAATTAATATAAAAATCCCCTATCCCTTGAACACCCGCTGAGTCCTGTGCATTCACCATTACGGTCAGGCAAGACATCACTAGGAGCATTAAAAATCGTCTAAACATCATCAGCTCTTTTCAATTTGAGCAGAAACCATACCGAACCTACGTTCCCGCGATTGGTAATCAAGTACTGCTTTATATAAATCTTCTCTTCCAAAGTCTGGCCATAGTATTTCCGTAAAATGAAATTCTGAATAGGCGATTTGCCAAAGTAAGAAATTACTTACTCTATTTTCACCGCTTGTGCGTATCAACAATTCCGGGTCTGGAATTCCTTTGGTTGAGAGATGATCTGAAATCAAATCATCATTGACATCATCCAGGCCAATTTCTTTGGCAGCTACCAGACGTGCAATTTCTCGTGTTGCATTTGTCAATTCCCATTTAGCACTATAGTTCAGCGCTAAAATCAAATTGATTCCTGAATTATTCTTTGTTGTTTCGTAGGCATCACGAAGTTCTTTTTGGCAAGATTCAGGAAGTCCAGAAGTATTTCCAATAGTGGTAATTACAACATTACTGTTGTGCAACTCCTCTACTTCGTTTCCAATTGTCTTTATTAATAAATCCATCAAGCCATCAACTTCCTCCTTCGGTCGACTCCAATTTTCAGTTGAAAATGCGTAGAGCGTTAGATGCTCCACATTCATATCTTGAGCTGCTTTCAGAGTTTCACGAACCGCCTCAACGCCAAAGTTGTGCCCAAACAAGCGTTCTTCACCTTGTTGTTGAGCCCAACGACCATTCCCATCCATTATGATGGCAATGTGCTTTGGAGTCGTATCACGATTTATTTTTTCTAAAAGACTCATCTATACTGAGAATTAATAACGAAAATAAACAAACATTAGTATATGCCCTTAAAACAAGGCTTGAGCTTAACGTAGTTTAACAAAAAAGAGGGAAATGGTTTTCCAAATCCCTCTTTCAATCTATGCTCAAAGCATGTTACTCAGCAAGAACAATAATTTTATTGTTCAGCATTTCCATAACACCTCCTTTAATGTCAATTCGAATGACATTTTTATTTGATTTGTCAACTTTAATCATGTCGCTTGTGTTATCTGACTCAGCAAAAGCTTTGTCCAGGTTCACCTTGACAACACCATTACTCAATGCAGAGATAATCGGCGCGTGATTTGACAACACTTGGAAGCCACCATTTAATCCTGGGAACTGAACTGCTTCAGCTTCTCCTGAAAAAATTTCTGCTTCTGGTGTGATGATTTCTAATTGCATGTGCTTTTATATTAAGCGTTTTCAGCCAACATTTTCTCTCCAGCTTCGATCACCTCGTCAATTCCACCTTTAAGGTTGAATGCTGCCTCAGGGTACTGATCGTATTTACCATCAAGAATTTCGTTAAATGCTTTAATTGTATCTTGGATATCAACTAACACACCCGGCAAACCAGTAAACTGCTCTGCTACGTGGAAAGGTTGAGATAAGAAACGTTGTACACGACGTGCTCTGTGAACGATTAATTTATCTTCTTCAGACAATTCATCCATTCCTAGAATCGCGATAATATCTAAAAGCTCTTTGTATCGTTGAAGGGTAACTTTTACACGCTCAGCGCATGCATAGTGCTCTTCACCAACGATTTCTGGAGTAAGGATTCGAGACGTTGAATCCAATGGATCCACCGCTGGATAAATTCCAAGCTCAGCAATTT
>DKPV01000028.1:50046-50422 GCA_002471375.1 Flavobacteriales bacterium UBA7325 | reverse complement strand
AATTCCAAGCTCAGCAATTTTACGTGAAAGTACTGTCGTTGCATCCAAGTGAGCAAATGTATTTGCTGGTGCTGGATCTGTAAGATCATCCGCAGGTACGTAAACGGCCTGTACAGATGTAATTGATCCATTCTTAGTAGAAGTAATACGCTCCTGCATGGCACCCATTTCAGTTGCCAAAGTAGGTTGGTAACCAACGGCTGATGGCATACGACCTAGAAGTGCAGACACCTCAGATCCTGCTTGAGTAAATCGGAAGATGTTATCAACAAAGAAAAGAATATCACGTCCTTGACCTTCTCCGTCACCATCACGGTAATACTCAGCTAATGTCAATCCAGACAATGCAACACGTGCACGTGCTCCTGGAGGCTCA
>DKPV01000028.1:3830-49729 GCA_002471375.1 Flavobacteriales bacterium UBA7325 | reverse complement strand
CCTGGAGGCTCATTCATCTGACCGAAAACAAAGGTAGCTTTTGACTCCTTCATCTCGTTCATATCCACTTTATCCAGTTCCCATCCGCCTTTTTCCATAGACTCCATGAACTCATCACCGTATTTAATAATTCCTGATTCCAACATCTCACGAAGTAAATCATTACCCTCACGAGTACGCTCACCTACTCCAGCAAATACAGATAATCCTGAATAAGCTTTCGCGATATTGTTAATCAACTCTTGAATCAATACTGTTTTACCAACACCTGCTCCACCGAAAAGACCAATCTTACCTCCTTTTGCATAAGGCTCAATCAAATCAATCACTTTAATTCCTGTGAAAAGAACCTCAGTTGCCGTAGATAAATCTTCGAACTTCGGTGCTTCACGGTGAATTGAACTACCGTTAGTAGTATCAACGTTTGGCATACCATCAATTGACTCTCCAACAACATTGAAAAGACGACCTTTGATTTCCTCACCATTCGGCATTTTAATCGCAGCACCTGTTGATGTCACTTCCATTCCTCGTGTAAACCCATCAGTAGAATCCATCGATACGGTACGTACCGAATTCTCTCCAATGTGTGCTTGCACTTCTAGAACAACACGAGCCCCACTTGGCTTGTATACTTCCAATGCATCATAGATGTTTGGTAGCTCGGATCCTTTTCCGAAGCTTACATCAACTACAGGACCAATTACCTGTGAAACTTTACCCTTAATATTCGACATTTTGGCGTCTATTTATGAGATTTAAATCTTTTATTTATTCCCCTCCGATTTCTCGGAATTTGGGTGCAAATATACGCCTTTTCTCCAAACCTATCATGGTTTATTAAGAAATATTTGGTTGATTTTAGATGAGGTGAGAAAAATCCTCTATTAATCACCTAATCTGAATACTTCGATGTCAATTACACCGCTTAAATTCCCTCCTTCTGGATTCCATAAGTATACGTCGAATTGATTGGCCTCCTTGACATTTGGGAAGGCGTATGAAAAGTCAAATCGGATACTATTGTCGTGACGTATTTTACTATTACAAACTAAGGACATCGCCTCATAAGTTAATTGTTCTCCAGAGACAGTGTCCTTTGTCGAGAATACGAAATGCATATCTGACTGTGGTGTCAGCTCATTCATTTGCCCACCAATACGGACCAGTTTTGGAGATGAAAATGATGCACTTTCAATAGAAAAAAACTCATCATTACCGTATAATCCAAGCTCTAACTCATAAATCTTCGTTCGGCTTAAAAAATGATTCCTTTCAAAAAGGGTTTGCCCTGAAACCTCCTCAGTATAGACCGGATGATACCATTTGTAAATGTCTGGTCGCCTTGCACTGGTATAAACCATATAGTCGACAAGGGTATCATACTCTGAATTAACAACCTGAAACATTCGAACGGGCAACCCCAATGTTCGATTCATTTCATTCTCCATCGCCCATCGCCCTCCTGTTGTTGGTGGCGTACCGCGAATCTCATCCGGAATTAAACTTACCAACTTCTCATCGATATGCTCCCATTTATGCAGGATGGAATAATCAATATTGAAATGAATGAGAAATATTACTAGAGTCAGAGCGGAATAGCCTAATGAATAAAAAACCGACTTAGTGGCATGATCAATTGTAAAAACTAAGGCTCCCACAAAAAAGATGTATAAATAAAGAGCTGTTCGATCGCTAGGATAATTGATTCCCAAAATCAAATGTTGTGCAAGAATATTTCCAATAGCCAGAAATAGGAACAGAGCAAAAAATGTTTTTGGATCAAAAATAATTCTCTCTTTCCAATAGACTTGTAGGAGTCTGAAACCTATGAATAACGTCACCAGCACAAGGACAATATCTAGCGCAACATTCTTTACTCCCCAGATATATGGCGTTAGGGTGTGAATCGTTGTAACGAAAAAACCTTCTTCACCGCCAGAATACAGCTTCCCTAAATCCTGCAGTAAAAAAGAGTAGTTGACTAAATATGCTAGCGGCAGAACAACGATTAAAGGGATAAAAATCCAGAATTTCATTCTATTCTTAATCGCAAAAATCAGCATCAAACCTGCAGCTGCGGAACCAAATGGGAGAAGTGTAAGGTTAGCACAAATCGCCAATGACCAGAGGATAGTTGCAAGAATAAGAGCCGCTTTATGTGAAGTTCGAAAGAACTTCATCATTTGAAGCATCGCCGCAACGAGAAATGCGAATGACATTCCATAACCACGTGCGAAGGCAAAATACTCCAATAAGAAGGCAGTACAAGTAAGACCTATTAACAGAGCACAATAATTGACCCTATTACGAAAGAAAGATCTCATTCCAACGATAGACCAAAAGAATAAAGGGAAAGACAGAATGCTAGACAAACGAATTATAAGCATTGCATCGGAATTGAATAGCCTCAAGAAGAGACCTCCGAAGAAACTAGTCAAAAAGTGGTTATTCGCATCAATGTAACCAGATCCCGGTAAGTAATTCCAATTAACCATATAGGTCCATTTGGTTACTATCTCATCGTGGATGTAGAATACATTGCAAGCTCTTATGATCAAATAGGTCCAAAGCAAGAGAAAGAACAATGCTACAAATTGCTTTTCTCGACGAGAGGCTCCTATAATTGCATCATTTTTCACTTAACAAACTCCTTTTTAATGTGTGAATGTATTTATCGATTGCAGATCATGCTATGTATCAATGTTCTTAAAGATCAGATACTTAACAGGAAAGTACGAGAATAAGACGCTTAATATAGATACAAGAGAGATTATAAGAACTCCATCCATTAGAGAAAATGAAATGGGAAATGGCTCTCCTCCAGAATTAGGCATTGTCAATAGTTCGAATTGAAGTTGGATGAAACATACTGCATATCCGATTAGCGTACCAAACAAGATTCCTTTAACGGCAATCAGCAAGCCTTCAAAGAAGAAAATTTTAAAAATAAATTGTCGATTCGCTCCGAAGCCTTGCATCGTTTCAATATTCGGGAGCTTCTCTACAAATAACATGGTGAGGGAAGCCACCAGATTAAAAGCAGCAAGAATAAAAATGAACACTAGAATGAACAAGACAATGAGCTTTTCAGATTTACTTGTCTTGTAAATCAACTCGTTCTTCTCAAAATTGGTCTTTACCAAAAAATCATCTCCGACAAGATTCTGAATTGAAGTCTTGAGGTCTTCATTCTCATATCCGTCTTTAACATCTAAATAGACTCCGGAAACTTGGCTATTGTAACCCATTAGCTCCTTAGCTAAATCTAATGGGACTATAAAATTTTCTGAATTGACCTCTCGATTAAAATTCATTTTCCCTGAGACCGGAACCGACTTCGTTGTAAAGGGGTTTTTTCCAAGTCCAACTTTTATTTTTCGTTTCGGTACATAGCAGACAACGCTTTCATGACCAACATTCTCGGGCATATACCCTCCTAATTTATCAAGCAACGAAGCACCAATTATTCCATATCGCGTGCCGTCTTCTTCTAAATAAGCGCTGCTTTTTGGAAGAAGATGGTTGTTCATATTACACATTTCCAAAAAGCTATCCTCAACCCCTACTAGCTTAGTGTTTACCCACTTCTTTTCATGCTTTAGGATAATCACTTCTTCAACCACTTTCGAATAGGCTTGAACTCCTTCAATTTTTTTAAGCGCTCCATAGTCTATACGGATTTCATTGAAGGTTTTCGTTTCTGCTGCTCTAATTGTAATATCCGAATCGTATTCAGAATATAACTCTTCAATCATCTTCTCAATTCCATTAAATGCAGAAAGAAGGATGATCAAAGCGGCCGTTATCGCGGCAATTCCAACAACAGAAATACGCGTGATCCAATTGATCACATTCTTTTTTCGTTTTGAAGAAAGGTATCTGCGCGCTATGTAAAACGGAACGTTTATCTGTCTTTGATTAGTGGTTGTGGAAAAAAGAATCTAAATCTATTTCTTTAACAATTGATCGATCTCGAGGGCATAATCCAGAGAATCATCAATGTGAAAACTCAAATTCGGTATTTTTTTCATATTCTTAAGACGCTTCCCGACTTCTCCACGTATTCTTGATGCATTATGCTGCACATTCTCCAACACCTCTTTTTTGTCAGGACCAGCAAAGACGCTAAGATAAACGCGTGCCAGGGATAAATCAGGCGTCACACGTACAACTGTAACGGTCACCATTGCACCCAAACAAATATCACGCGCATGACGTTGAAAAAACATTGATAATTCTTCTTTAACTACCTCTTCTATCCTGCTCTGTCTTATTGAACTCATGCGACAAAAATACGTAATTGATTCTCACGTTACATTTCTAAGGAACAAAACTTATCTTTGTCACCTCAATGAAAGGAATTAGAGAAATATTTAGATATACTTTTAAGTACAGAGGAACAGCGGTCACAATGATTGTTTGCAATCTGCTATATATCGTTTTTAATCTTCTATCCCTTGCGCTATTCGTACCCTTTCTTCAGATCATATTCTTGAATCAAGAATCGACGGAAAAGATCACTGAGCCTATCTACAATGGAGGATTTCTCGAGGCATTCAGCTATGCTGCGAATAAGTTTCAATACACAATGCAAGAAATGGCGGAGACTAGTCCGTTGAATGCTCTTCTGTTTGTTTGTTTTTCAGTCGCCATTGCGTTCTTTTTGAAGAATTTATTTAGATATGGTGCTATATGGTTTCAGTCTCAACTTCGAATGTCGGTTGTTCGTGATATTAGAGATAAGATCTATCAAAAATCGCTTAGATTACCTCTATCCTACTATACGGATGAGCGAAAGGGCGATTTAATGTCGCGAATGCAGAGTGATGTAGGTGAAATTGAGATAGCTGTGATATCAGTCTTGGAGTTGATATTTAGAGAACCGATATCAATTATCATTCATCTAGGACTTCTTATTTACTGGAGTCCGGAGTTAACATTGTTTTCACTTATTCTTCTTCCATTTACAGCACTTATTATATCTGTCATCGGGAAAAGTCTGAAGCGAACAGCTAAGCAAGGACAAGCTCAAATGGGTGTAGTTTTTTCGATGATTGAAGAAACACTTGGGGGAATTCGAATTATTAAAGCTTTCAATGCATCGAAGCAAGTCACAGATTCTTTTAAGCATGAAAACCTCAAACATCAAAAGCTAATTACAAAAGCGTTTAGAAAAAGAGATTTGTCCTCTCCACTAAATGAAACTGTTGGTGCAATTGTGATGCTATCTATTGTCTGGTATGGTGGATCACTTATCCTTGATCCGAATAACGATTCAACATTTGATGGCGCTCAATTTGTCACTTTCATCATTGTTTTTTCTCAACTATTGAGGCCAATTCAAGGCATTGCACGTTCGATGGCCAATATGAATAAAGCCGATGCCTCCTTAGATCGAATCAACGATGTGCTTAACGCAGATGAAAAGATTTACGATACAGAAAACCCCACTAAGATCACTGATCTCAATGAGAAAGTGTCGTTCAATGGTGTCAACTTTAAATACAAAGATGATTTAGTACTGAAGAATGTTTCATTTGAAATTCCATTGGGAAAAACAATTGCGTTGGTAGGAGAGTCTGGGAGTGGTAAATCAACCATTGCAGATTTACTTCCAAGATTTTACGATGTACTCGACGGCTCAATCACATACGATGGCGTTGATATTAAAAATGTAACAGCTCACAATTTAAGACAGCAGATTGGAATTGTATCACAAGAATCTATCTTGTTTAATGCAACCATCAATGAAAACATTGCATTTGGAATGCTTGATTCGAGTCAAGAAGAAATCATTAGAGCGGCTAAAATTGCGAACGCCCATGATTTCATAGAAAATCTGGATGAGGGATATGAAACTAATATTGGAGAACGAGGCAATAAGCTTTCTGGAGGGCAAAGACAACGTATAAGTATCGCCCGCGCGATATTGAAGAATCCACCAATTCTAATTTTAGATGAAGCAACCTCTGCTTTAGATACAGAATCTGAACATCTAGTTCAGGAAGCTCTAGATAAGTTAATGAAAGATCGGACAAGCTTGGTTATAGCACATAGATTAAGTACAATTCGTAAGGCGGATAAAATCCTAGTACTTTCTAAAGGAGAAATCATCGAAGAAGGAAATCATGATGATCTTATGAAAGCGAAGGGGATGTACCACAGACTCTCGTCTCTACAAGGAATTAACGAGTAAACTTGATATAATCGGCAGGATTAACTGGAGCTTGTTTATACCAAAGTTCAAAGTGCAAATGAGGTCCATCCGTATTCTCACCGGTATTTCCAACAATTGCAATCGGATCACCTAATTGAACTTTCGTTCCCATTTTTTTAAGCACCATCTTATTGTGTTTATATACGGACATGAAATCATCGGCATGAGCAATAATTAAGATGTGACCATCCTTTCTAGTATAACCTGAATAAATAACAGTGCCTCCCAAACAAGCCTTCACTGTTTTATCCTTACTTGTCACCACATCTATTCCTGGGTGGCTTTTCTGATCAAAAGCTTGACTTACCACTCCAATTATAGGGCTTCCAAAATAAGTTAGCCCTACATTTTTATTACTCGCAGGTGTACTAATATCATTACGAACCTCCTTGGAAAGTTTTGATTCTGGACTAGTCACCGATGTTTTCAATTCATCCAAATCAATGTCAATAAGATTAACAATTGAATCATTCTCAATTTCCATTGGCACTTCTCCCGAAAGAATAAGGCGAATATTTTCAATGTACTTCTCCTGCGATTCAAGCTTGGAAGAAAGTTCTTCGATCAAGATGTTCTGATCCTCTAATTGGCTTCTTTCGATGTTTTTCTCTCCAACAATTCCAGAGAGTGGACCAGAGAACAAATAGACTGACAAGCCGCCAACAAGGATGAAAACGATCAAAATCAAACTGATTAATCGAATGGCGTTACTCTGAAAACTCCAAGATTCCTCAAAATTCTCTGGATTAGACGCAGAGTATTTGATGGTAGTTCGAAGTCTATTACTAATTTTATGGAACCAATTCATGCTCTGCAAAACTCACTATTTTATAGGATTTCAGCAAATAATTAGCAAAATCAATCGTTAACAATATATAAATGCGATTGTTGGCTTAAAATTTGCATGTCAAAAGGCAAACGTTTTTATATATTCTACGTCTTTACAATACGAATGAAAATTATCACTACCATATTCTTACTAAATCTCTCACTGATTTCTTTCGGTCAAGGTCTAGTTACAAGCACAGCGCAATCCCCTGCGGGACTCGTGCAAAACGTGCTTTTGGGTTCTGGTGTGACAGTTTCAAATATCGCGTATAATGGCGCAGCTGTTTCAATTGGATCATTTGATGGTTCAAACTGCAACGTAGGGCTTCAGTCTGGTGTCGTAATGACAACAGGAACAGTCCAAAACAATGGGTCAGGTCCACATGGACCAAACAATCAATCAAATGCTGGAGTTGACAATGGAACACCCGGTTTTGGTTTATTAACGAACCTCATTGGTGGAACAGCAACTTATAATGCATCAATTTTAGAGTTTGATTTTGTTCCTTACTCTGATACCGTTAGCTTCAACTATGTATTTGGATCTGAAGAATATCCAGAATATGTGGGCTCTCAATTTAATGACGTCTTTGCGTTTTTTATCTCTGGGCCTGGAATTCCTGGACTTCAAAACATTGCCAAACTTCCGAATGGAACACCAGTAGCAATTAATAATGTAAATGCTGGTGCTAATCAAGCGTTCTTCGTCAATAACGGAGATGGAACAACTGGGCCTCAAAACGCTTCACCGAACTACATTCAATACGACGGATTTACAGAAGTACTTACGGCTTCTTCGGAGGTTCAATGTGGAGAGACTTATCACCTTATAATATCTATTGCTGATGTAGGTGATGGAATATTTGATTCTGGTATTTTCCTAGAAGCGAACAGCCTCTCTTCGAAAACACCAGTAGAAATATCTCATCAAATGACGCAGAACGTATACAATGATCCGGACATTATGGCGGAAGGTTGTGTATCAACTACGGTTACACTTGAGCGAGGAATAAATAACATTGCGACCCCCATGACGATTCCGATCAACATTTCAGGAACAGCAACTGAAGGTGTTGATTATACAAACACTCCAAATTCAATTACTTTTCCTGCTGGAGTAAGTCAGGTTCAATTCAACATTGATGCTTTCCAAGATGGGATTACCGAAGGGCAAGAATCCATAATAATGACATTGCCTATTCTGGACCCTTGTGGAAATCCAAGTCCGATTTCGTTGACAATTTTTATCGAAGATGTACAACCTGTTGCGGTTGACATAACTGGCGGAATTGTGGCATGTCCGGGAGAGTCCGTTACACTCACTGCAAATCCATCAGGTGGCTCACCGCCATATACATATTTGTGGAGTACGGGTGAAACAACACAATCAATAACAGTTTCCCCAGGAGCAACTACGACTTATTCAGTTGATGTCACAGATGATTGCTTAAATGAAACAGCTAGTAACTCATTTGATGTTGTTATACCAATATTAGACCCTCTTGTATTAAATCAGACTCCTGATATAACAGAGATTTGTCCATACATCACGGCAACACTTGAAGCGAATCCAGTTGGAGGTTCAGGAAACTACACTTACCAATGGTCGTCAACTGTTGATCCCGATTTAGGAACAACACCAACCATTTCAGTTACTCCATCAACGACCACAACTTATACAGTAACGGTAACTGATAACTGCGGAAATGTTACAACGGAATCCATAGTTTATACTATTACGAGTCCACCGCTAGTCGTAGCGATGACTCCTGCGTTAGAAGTCTGTGCAAATGATTCAGTCTTGCTCACAGCTTCTCCTTCTGGTGGGTTTGGTAATTATTTTTATCTATGGCCTCACAGTAATGAAACGACTCAGTCTGTTTGGGTAACTCCAGGTGAAACCGCAACATACACTGTTATTGTATCTGATGAATGTCAAACGTTTACCATAAACGGAAGTACAGAAGTGGCAGTTATAGCACCAATTGCTGACTTCACTATTACTTCAGAAACAGTATTTAATAATCTGCCGATTCAGTTTGAAAATTTAACGCAAAACGGAACGACATACTTTTGGGATTTCGGTGACTTCAGTACATCCACTGATATTCACCCTAGCAATACCTATGGTGACCCTGGATTCTATAACATAACTCTAATCGCATATGATGATAAGGGTTGTACAGATACAATTGCGAAACCGATAGAAATTGAGGAGGAATGGTACATCTATGTTCCAAATACTTTTACTCCGGACGGGAATAGATTCAACAATGATTTCCGAGCTAGTACGGTCGGGATACAACGATTAAGTATTATGATATTTAACCGTTGGGGAGAAGCTGTTTTCGCCTCAGAAGACCTTGACTTTGTGTGGGACGGAAGTTTCAATGGGGTGATGTCTACCGATGGAACATATACCTACAAGATCAATTTCTTGACAAATTCAGAGCGCCAAAAAACAATCTTGGGGCATGTAAACTTACTGAAGTAAATAGACCAATATTTTCGAATAATTCTCTAAAGAGATTTCGTTCTTCCACCATCTACAGGAACATTAATTCCGTTGATGTAAGAAGCTCGATCAGATGCGAGAAATGCTATCGCTTCGGCAACTTCTGTTGGTTCCGCGATTCTTTGCATTGGAGAGAGTTGCGCCATACCAGACAGGACATCCCCTACAGACTGACCTGTTTTTCCAGCTTTAGATTCAGCAATACTATTCAGGCGACCCGTGTTTGTCGCTCCAGGCAATACATTGTTTACCGTTATATTAAATGCTCCCAATTCATTCGCAAGAGTCTTGCTCCAATTAGCAACAGCTCCTCGGATCGTGTTCGAAACACCCAAACCGTTAAGTGGTTGTTTTACACTTGTGGAGATTACATTAATGATACGACCTGATCCCTGATCCTTCATTCCTCCATAGAGCGCTTGAACCAATACATGATTACAAATCAAGTGCTGTGTGAAGGCAGCATGGAATTCATCTAATTCCGCATCAATAATTGGCCCTCCTTTTGGTCCACCTGTGTTATTTACAAGAATAGTCGGTTGATTACCGTCAGCAACATAACTCGAAATCACCTCTTTGAGTTCTTCCGGTTTCGAAAAATCGGCAATTAGAATTGAATGAACCTGCCCATTTGAGGTATCGAGCTCATCCTTTGCACTATTCAACTTTGCTTCATTTCGAGCGACCAGCGTAATAGAAGCCCCCCTTTCAGCCATTAATTTTGCCGTGGCAAATCCAATTCCTTGTGTACTACCACATACGAGAGCCTTTTTTCCGAGTAATTCCATCTTGTAAATTTTTATGAGTACAAAAATAGAATAACGATGGAATTATAGATGATTTAGAGCAATTTCATCAATCTTTTATACCTTAGCAAGACGATAAAAATGTAGAATTATGATGATGCCTTTTAACCTTCAGAAATGGATCGATGAAAACCGTGATTTATTAAAGCCACCGGTTAGTAATAAGAATTTATATATTCAGGCAGGTGATTTTATCGTTATGATTGTCGGAGGCCCAAATGCAAGAAAAGACTATCACTTCAATGAGAGTGAAGAGTTGTTTTATCAGCTGGAGGGAGATATTTTGGTTAAGGTTCAATTAGACGGTAAATCAAAAGATGTTCACATTAAAGAAGGTGACATCTTCTTACTTCCTCCTAATATTCCTCACTCGCCAATTCGTGGAGCAAATACTGTTGGATTAGTGATTGAGCGAGTTCGTAAAGGGACTGATCTTTCTGATGGACTCATGTGGTTCTGTGACGAATGCAACCATAAACTTCATGAATACCGTTTTCCTTTAGAGGACATTGAAAATGACTTCTTATCTCGGTTTAGAGAATTCTATGCTTCTGAAGATAACAGAACATGTGACAATTGTGGACACATAATGGAAGTTGACGAGCGATTTGTCTAGCGCAGCAAGTTCACGTGACCGACATGAATTGTTTCTACACCTTCTAAATCGGAGAGTGTTACTTTCCATGTATAAGTGCCATCCTGACATTCTACTCCATTAAATTTACCATCCCACGTTTCATCTAGCGAGTTGAGCGTATGGACTAATTCACCCCAACGGTTATAGATATCCATCTTAAAGGTGGTAATATTCCCCCCGATTGCCTGAAAATAGTTATTCAATGAATTGAAATTTTCGTCAGGTGTGAAAGTATTTGGGATATACAAAATTGGATCATAATGTATCTCAATAGAATCACTCGCTGAACAACCATTCTGATCGGTGTAAGAAACTTCGTACCAATAATTCTGATTAGGCATTGCAGTGGGCGCCTCACATGATACACAACTCAAAAACTCAGGTGGTGACCAAACATAAGGTCCGGCAGTCGTACTTGTTGCGCCGAGTTGAACTTGCTCACCATAAAGAGCATAAATATCTGGCACCGTTTGTATGAATGCTATTGGATAGAGATCCACAAAAACTGAATCTTGATCGTAACAACCGTATTGATCTATTCCTGCTACAATGTATATTGTTGGAACTGTTGGTGTCGCATAGACTAATGAAGCTCCTGCGTTATTTAAAGATCCTGATGGACTCCAACTGTAACTAACGCCACCTGTAGCCCATAAAGGAACCGTCTCGAATGGACAAATTATCGTATCCGTACCTGCCTGTATGCTCGCCGAAACTATATCTGCAAAAACACTATCACGCACTGTTCCGCAAGCGTTTGTAAAGTCACAGTAATAATACATATCCGTAGCTGGAGACACTGTAACATCCGTACCAGTTAATGGAGTAATATTAATATTTGGAGACCAAGCATAGGTATCTCCACCTGACACTGTAATATCCACAGATGCCCCTGCACAAAGCCTTACCGTATCCGGGATAACCGGGATAGGCGGTGTGAAAAAGACATCAATTGCGATTACTTCATTTAGAATGCACCCTTCAGGAGTAACAATTTCAACATTGTAAGTCACATCATTCAATGGCGTACACAACGGATTTGAACTCGATGGATCATCCAGGTATGTTGGAGGACTCCATGTATAAGTTCCACCACCTGTCACGAACAAATTGACGTCATTTCCTAGACAAATCGTCGTATCATTGGAAGACCCAGAACTACCGCTGAACACTTCAAGCGTTACAGAGACAGTGTCAATTCCACAACTATCAGATATGATAACTGTAAAATCAGTTGTTTGATTCACCGTTGCTGTTGGTGCAGCACTGGTCGGATCATCTAGGAATTGAGCCGGGCTCCATTCATAAACTGACCCACCGTACGCTTCAAATTGAAATGAATCACCAGGGCAAATGGGGCCTGGTGGTTGGATAACTCCTCCTTGAAAATCTCCTATAGAAACAACAAAAGTTACGGAATCAGGAGAAAAACAACCCGTCGAATCTGAAACGATCAAAGTCACGGAATAATCACCTGGGTTTGCATAATAATGCGCCGGGTTCACATCGGTCGAAGTCGTATTATCGCCAAAATCCCAAAAGAACTCATTTCCATTTGCACTGTTGTTATTGAACACCACAGGATCAGGAATACAAACGATTGGGTTCGGATTAGAAACTAAAGCCTCAATGGTGCTGAGCTCGAATTTGAATGCTGCTAGATTACAATTAGAACTTTGATTGAGGGGTGACCAAACACCTGGTGTGGTAGTAAATCCGTTTGGAGTCCCTCCACATGCACCACAAACTGCATGATAAATTCGACCTGATTTATCGAATCGACTTGTACCCCCATCCACATGGTTGAAACTACTCGTCACTCCTCCCATGTATGTACCATACTTTAACGCAGTTGCATCTTGATCTAGTACGGCGATATAAAAATTACTTCCATTCGTTGTTGCTTGAAAAGCTTGATTCGGTGCAACCGTGGTAATTGGAAATCCAAACGTTGTTGAATTACTTGCTGGACCACTTGCATTAAGATTCCCTCCCCAACCAGATAAGTAAATATCATAGCAGTCCGAAACTAAAAAAGCCGTTGGTGAAATTTCGACATGGCCAGTGCCGGCACCAATCATTGTGGACCACTCAATAGTATTTAGAGTAGCGTCATACTTTCTAACGAATTGACCTGAGTTCGCAATTCCCCACTGACCTGCGGTAACACCCCAGTCTGATTCAGATTGCCCGAGCACATACACTTTATCGTCTATATCCAATTGAACAAAGTAAGTTTGATCATACTCATTCATTCCCATGTAAGTACCAGACAAGTTTGATCCGTTTGTTCCATTGAATCGAGCGACATATCCATCGGATATTCCTCCGTTAAAACTCAAATCATTCCCGGAAAACATTGGCATAGAACCAGAGTTCGATCCTCCAGCAACATAAACATCTCCATTACTTGCGATTTGAATTCCATTGCCTGTCTCCTCACCTGTACCACCAAAATAAGTTGACCAAATCATTGAATTCAATCCTGGTGTCATTTTGAAAATGATCGCATCCTGTGTTCCTGACAATGATCCTTGTGTTCCCAATACAACGGGGAAATTTTGAGATTGCGTAGACGAGGCTACATAGACATCACCATTTGCATCTAAGATTATTTCACCTCTAAATTGGTCACCATAATTATATCTCAAACTGGAGGTATTGATTCCATCTGTACCTCCTCCCCCAACATATGTAGAGGCAAGTAAGGCAGTTCCTGTCGCATTGAGTCGAGCAACATAAAGATCCGAGCCATTACTAAAATCTAAATTATTAGAAGCCCCACCAGTAACGCTTGGCCCACTATTAAATGTGTTGTCATATGGAGTTCCAGCCATAGGGAAATTTGCCGATGACGTTAAACCAAAAATAAACAACTCACCACTCGGTGAACTTACAATACTATTTGGTGTTTCGGAGCCTATACCTCCGATGTAAGTTGAGTAAATTAAAGCAGATCCATCTACATTAAACTTCGTAATCCCTAAATCAATTAGTCCGTTAAACGTTGTACTATAAGCACCTGCAGTTAGAGGGTATCCCGTACTAAAGACAATGCCTCCCCCAAATAAATTTCCGTTCACATCAGGAGCGGCGGTCAGTCCCCAGTTATCCCCTGTAGATCCAGAAAAAGTAGAAAATGTCAAGTTTGGATCAATTAATAGAGTCTTCTGTGAATCGTACCCTTCTGGAAACTCAAAATGAATTCTGTTTTCACTTAGACTAAATTCTATTTCAACTTCCTCTTTACCATTTGAGCCAATCGCCCAAGCTACTGGTCGCTCTTCAACAATTTCACCAAAACGGTTCTCAATATGCAGGTTTCCATCTTCATCAATACTTAAACTATATTGACCTTCATAATCGAAAGTGATAACATCCGGAGATTTCCCTGGTTCTAAAACAAAAGAGTACTTTAACCCACCATTACTGCCATCTAAAAGTAAATCAATTCCAGGATAAAAGTCATTCATCTGAATTTCAGAATAGGCATGTTGCTGACTCTTCCATTTTGATTTATCATTACCGATAAAATAATTTCGGTAGAAGTCCGACTTATTTCTAAGCTCTAAATCACCCTGCCATGAAGATCCGGTGAATTTGGATTTGATCGCATGTACAAGATATCCATCATCATCATCATGCTCATCATGAAGATGATTGTCACCTTCATGAGAATGCGACATTTTTTGTTTTCCATCATGAAGATTAAATGTAAATCCATCTTTCTCGATGTACATTTCTCCCTGATTCAAATCCACTTTATATAAAATGCGACTATCCCACTGTCCCGAATTTGGGTGCATCCACACTTCCTGTCCAAAGGATGTAAATCCAAACAATGCCAATGTTAGTACAGTGATAAATACATTTCTCATTACGATGGAAAATTACAACAATTCTATGACTTCTAACAGCCATAAACTCAACGACATTTAAATATAAATCAGTCGTGTACTACTAAATCGTTTAAATCTTAAAATGGTTGCCAATTTACATAGACAAAAACTAAGCCGAAATTCTTTGATTCCACTCGTTTATATGTGTAAATTTGTCCCGAATATTTAGCGTTTAGCCATGAGTGATCCGATAAAACACGAGTGCGGTATTGCACTGCTCCGATTGAAGAAACCACTTCAATACTATTATGACAAATATGGCTCGGCCTTTTATGGGCTAAATAAGCTCCATTTGTTGATGGAGAAACAGCACAACAGAGGTCAAGACGGCGCTGGAGTTGCGAACATAAAACTGGACATGAAGCCAGGAGAACGATATATTTCTCGACGTCGATCTAGTGACTCAAAACCCATTCAGGATATTTTTGATCACATCAATGGAAGATTCCAAGAAATTGGTGAAAAAAGTCCAGAAAAGTTGGAAGACATTCAATACCTCAAGAAGAATGCTGGCTTTACAGGGGAGCTGTTTCTTGGGCATCTGAGATATGGGACATTTGGTAGAAATTCAATTGAAAGCTGCCACCCATTTTTAAGACAAAACAACTGGATTACTAGAAACCTTGTAGTAGCTGGGAACTTCAATCTTACAAATGTAGATGAGCTTTTCGACGTACTATTGAATGTTGGACAGCATCCAAAAGAGAAATCTGATACAGTTACAGTTTTAGAGAAAATTGGTCATTTCTTGGACGTAGAAAACGAAGAGATGTACGCTCCTTTGAGAGAGGCAGGTCTATCCAATGAAGAGGTCTACAAGAATATTGGTGAGAATCTTGACATAGAAAAGATATTGAAACGCGCCTCGGAAGATTGGGATGGAGGCTATGCGATGGCAGGATTGCTTGGGCATGGTGATGCATTTGTACTTAGAGATCCAGCGGGTATTCGTCCGTCATTTTGGTATGAGGATGATGAAGTTTGTGTGGTAGCGTCGGAAAGACCAGTTATTCAAACTGCTTTCAATTTGAAGTCTGAGCAAATTCAAGAATTGAAGCCTGGGCATGCTATTATCATCAAAAAAGACGGTCGTACAAGTGAAGTTTTAATTAATGAGCCAACTGTACCCGCTAAATGTTCTTTTGAGCGAATTTATTTTTCTCGTGGAAATGACGCTGATATCTACCATGAACGTAAAAAACTAGGGAAGGTAATTGTTCCACAGATTTTAGATTCAATTGACCACGATTTAGCGAACTCCGTTTTTTCATTCATTCCTAACACGGCTGAAACCTCATTCTATGGAATGATTAAAGGATTAGAAGATCACCTCAATGAAGATAAAATTAAGGAAATCATTGCTCTTGGAGCAAATCCAAATCCTGATACAATTAGAGAAATATTACTCAAACGAGCGCGTGTTGAAAAAATCGCGATTAAAGATGCAAAACTGAGAACATTCATTACCCAAGATGATTCTAGGGATGACTTGGTAGCGCATATTTACGATATCACTTACGGAAGTGTTCGAAGGAAAAGTGATAACCTTGTTATTATTGATGACAGTATCGTACGCGGTACCACATTGAAGCAATCTATTCTGAGAATTCTGGATAGACTTGAGCCTAAGAAAATTGTCGTAGTCTCTTCTGCGCCTCAAATTAGATATCCAGATTGTTACGGGATCGATATGGCCAAAATGGGTGATTTTATCGCCTTTGAAGCTGCAATAGCATTATTGCAAGATTCTGATCAAGAACAGATCATCGATAAGGCATACCACGATTGTTTAGAACAAGCGAAACTGCCAAGGGTTGATCAGAAGAACGCTATCCAACAGATCTACGAGCCATTCACGAACGAGCAGATTTCTCGTAAAATTTCAGAGTTATTAACTCCTCCTTCGATTTCGGCGGAAGTTATAATAATCTACCAGACAGTCGAAAATTTGCACAAGGCTTGCCCAAATAACACGGGAGATTGGTATTTTACAGGAAACTATCCAACTCCAGGCGGAAATAAAGTTGTGAATAAGGCATTTATCAACTGGAAAGAAGGCATCCTGGAACGGGCATATTAAAAGCTATGAAAAGACGTACGGAACTCATATTGTACGTACTAAGTATTTATGTAATCCTTCAATTCTGTTGGTGGGGCTACCATCTCATAGAATTAACCAAAGAGGCCGGAACAGAATCTTACAAAATTAACAGGCGCGTAACTATGATAATGGGAGAAGGCTCTGTCTTTCTACTCATTCTAATTATTGGGATCTGGCAAATTCGTAAGTCGATTAAAAAAGACATTGAACTTTCCGAAAGACAGAACAATTTTTTATTGTCGGTTACGCATGAATTAAAAACTCCACTTGCCGCCAATCGTTTGTATATTCAAACAATACTAAAAAGAAACCTGAACAAGAAACAGTTCGATGAATTACTCGTGAAAGCTAATGAAGAAAACGATCGCTTAGAACGAATGATCGATAACATTCTAAATGCCTCGAGGCTCGAAAATAAAGCATTACAGTTAAACCGCGAAAAATTTGATTTTCATCAATTGTGTGCATCTTCAATCGAACGTTTCAAGCAACTTTCACCACAGACATCATTTATTCTTGATGCGAATGAAAAAACACTGGTGAGTGGTGATCAATTATTAATTGAGACGATCTTATCCAATCTTGTTGAGAATTCTGTAAAATACGCTGGTAATGACTCCGAGGTTACAATATATGCCAAAGTAGACTCTGGAAGCTTTGTTTTTGGTGTGAAGGATAATGGTTCGGGAGTGAAGCTTGAAGACCAAGAAAAAATATTTTCAAAGTTTTACCGATCCGGAAATGAGGATACAAGGACACAAAAGGGATCAGGTCTCGGTCTTTATATTGTGCGAGAACTCGTGCGATTACATCGCGGAAAAATAAACTATAAAAACAACTCACCGCAGGGTGCAGATATCCAAATAGAATTACGAAATGACTGAGAATATTGGAGTAATCATCCTAGATGGTTGGGGAATAGGTGATAAAAGCAAATCAGACGCAATTTTCAATGCACGTACTTCATTTATGGACGATTTGATGAAAAGTTACCCTTGCGCGGAACTACTTACATGTGGTGAACATGTTGGGTTACCGGATGGTCAAATGGGCAACTCGGAAGTAGGTCACTTGAACATTGGAGCAGGAAGAATCGTCTATCAAGAACTTACTCGTATTAACAAATCAATCAAAGAGGGTGATTTTGCAAAAAATGGAATGTTAGTACAAGCATTCGAAAAAGCAAAGAACACGGGCAAGAAGCTCCATTTCATGGGACTAGTTTCCGAAGGTGGAGTTCACAGTTCACAAAATCATCTTCATGAACTATGTCGAATAGCAAAAGAATATCAGCTCGCGGATGTTTTTATTCATGCCTTCACCGATGGAAGAGATTGTGATCCAAAAAGTGGTCTGCAATTTGTGAAAAATCTCGAAAAAAATATTGCTGACACACCAGCCGAAATCGCATCTGTTATTGGTCGCTATTACGCGATGGATAGAGATAATCGCTGGGAACGAATTCAAAAAGCTTATGACCTTATGGTTAAAGGAATTGGCAATAGTTTTGAATCAGCGGAAGATGCCATTGTATCGGCTTATGAAAATGATATCACTGATGAATTTATTGAAGCATCTTTGATAAAAAAAAATGGAGCAGCTATTGCTACCATCGAAGATGGAGATATTCTCCTATGTTTCAATTTTAGAACGGATCGGCCTCGAGAAATTTCGATTGCTTTAACCCAGAAAGACTTTCCAGAATTCGGAATGAATAAACTTCCCTTAGATTATTACACGATGTCTCGCTACGATCAATCGTTCGTAGGAATTAACGTAATCTTTGAAAAGGATAACCTCGTCAACACCATTGGCGAAGTTCTGTCTAAAAACAACCGCACGCAAGTCAGAATTGCAGAAACCGAAAAATATCCACACGTAACCTTCTTCTTTAGCGGTGGAAGAGAAAAACAATATGCGGGTGAAAAGAGGCTTTTGATTAACTCACCGAAAGTTGCGACTTACGATTTGCAACCAGAGATGAGCGCTCCAGAAGTGAGAGATAGAATTGTAGCTGAGATAAAAACCAACTCGCCAAACTTCATTTGTCTGAACTTTGCTAATCCTGATATGGTTGGTCATACTGGAGTTTATGATGCAATTATAGAAGCAGTTGAAACAGTAGATCGGTGCTTAAAGGATGTGGTAACTGCTGGTCAGGAAAATGGCTATGAGTTTATTGTAATTGCGGATCATGGAAATGCCGATTTTGCAGTTAATCCTGATGGCTCACCTAATACAGCACACTCATTGAACCCTGTCCCTGTCGTTCTGGTAACAGATGATAAAGTCAAGTTGAAAAATGGAATTCTAGCCGATGTCGCTCCAACACTTCTAGCTAGGTTAGGGGTTGATGCACCTATTGATATGACCGGTGAATGTTTGATCGCTTAACGTAAACCAAGTTATTTATTTGAGTTTTGCGCTATTTAGAATAAAAGAGATTAGACTCCTCTGATTTTAACATTTTTTCTTCCTATCAAATCCTCTTTTACCGTACATTTGTTCTTGATATTAACTCTTATGAGAAATCTATTATTTGGACTAGGACTTGCAACGATCCTCTTTTCTTGTAGCACATCAACAACCGATGTTGATTTGACCGAAAATTCTGATGGCGAAAAAGTAGAAAGAGTTGCTGACGTAACACCTAATCGAGTTTTAAAACTTGATATTGACGGAATGGTATGCAAAATGGGTTGCGGAGGAAGTATTCGCAAAGAACTTAAAACTGTTGAAGGGATCGGAGAGTGTAATTTTGACTTTGAAGAGGATCGCGAAACAGATATTGCAACCATTCAGTTTGATAAAGAACTAATCTCAGCCGACGAGATCGTAGAAATTGTAACTGAAGTTAATGATGGACAATTTACAGTTGGTGAGAGTACTACAACGAAAATCAAGTCGCGTAAAGATGACACTGTTGAAGTTGAAACAAGTACTGAATCATCTGACGAAGAAGAGTCCACTGTTACCATGTCTTCTGGATCTGGATTTCAACTACCGAATCTACTGGAAATTTTTTCCAGCCTACTTACATCTTAGACCTTCGGAACTCCGAGCAAGTAGTATATTTTTATTGCTCCGTTTTTAACAAAACTAATCTCCCATACGAAAGCATCCTTGTTGTCTAATGAATCAACGAGTCCTTTCAATTCTTTTTCGGAGTATGTTCTCAAAACAGATACTAGACCATCCCACCAAACGAAAATTGGAACAAGGGGAACTAGATAAATAAATAAAATTCTCCCAAATTTGAACAGTCTTATAAATGGCGTGATCAAGAGTACATTCATTGGAGATAAGAAGAACTTTATGAAATCACCACCCGAGCGTTTCTGCGCTTCGAATACAGCGATTGGACTATTTGCATCAACTGCGTTCTGCAAAATCTGTCGAGCATCACCAGACTTAAGGTGATGAAATGATAGAAACTCCGTTCGAAGGCCTTTTAAATTCTTTGGAACATCTAGTGCATTTAAAGATTCCTCCTCATGAGAAAACAATTCCGGTCGCTTCTTCACCGTATGGTTAAATGCGCTAATGTTAGGATAATAGTCGGTCAACCTTACCTTGACATCTGGTATTTCATCCGCAATATGTTCACCAAGTTTAATCCAGCCCCCACCACCTCCTGAGGCTAGATCGATTATTTCTCTAAAAATCGGATGCGTCAACTCCCCGTTTCAGAATTGGCGTAATCGGTTTATAAAAGTCAAACTTATTCGATACCACCTGGAGAAAATCGGTCATGTAATCTCGAATGGTAGAGGGAAACCATTGTAAATCTTCGAATTCAAAAAGATGTAATCTAGCCATGCCAACAATATCCCTATTCCAAGACTTTTTTAAGAAAAATACGCTGCAGAATAATTCCTTATCTTGCGTACGGTAATGTATATCAAATACTTAAATATTCTAATCCTATTTTTAGTGCTCATTGGGTGCAGAAAGGACAATCCATATAAAAATCTTACGACAGAATATGTAATTATTGTTGTCATCGACGGACCGAGATATAGCGAAACATGGGGCGATCCTAATCATACTAACATACCGTATCAATCAGCCCTAACATCACAAGGAGTTCTTTTTACTAACTTTTTGAACACTGGAGTGACATCAACAACTCCCGGTCATACTTCAATTCTGACTGGGGTTAACCAAACGATCGATAATAATGGATTAGAACTACCAGCGAACCCTTCTTTATTTCAATTATGGAGAAAAGAAAACTCTACCGCTGCCAATAAAGCTTGGCTAATCTGTAGCAAGGATAAACTGGCTGTTTTGGCCAATTGTGAGGACACGGATTGGAATAATCAGTATATGCCATCAACTAATTGTGGAATTGGAGGTTTAGGCTTAGGGACTGGTTATCGAGATGATAGTACAACGTTCGCTGCGACACTCACCATATTGAGTGAGGATCATCCAAATTTGACCTTAATCAACTTCCGCGAACCAGATTACTCTGGACATCAAGCAAACTGGAATGCCTATATACTGGGAATTAATCAAACAGACACCTATGTTGCCCAATTATGGGAATTCATTCAGAATGATCCAATATACAAGAACAAAACTACCTTACTTATAACTAATGATCACGGTAGGCACTCACCTGGAGTTGCAGATGAATTTGTTGGTCATGGTGACAATTGTGAAGGATGTCAGAAGGTAAGTCTGCTCGCTCTGGGACCTGATTTCAAAGGCGGAAGAACTGTCACAAAGAGTTATGAACAAGTAGACATCGCTTCAACAGTAGCATATATGTTAAAGTTTAAATTGCCTAAGAGCGAAGGTGAAATTATGAGAGAGCTTTTTGAATAGATTCTCACTACTTTTGCAGAAAGAATCTTGATGAAATTACACGCAAGGGAAATGGGAAGTGGAAAACCAATGATGATCCTCCATGGGTTGTTCGGTTATTCTGACAATTGGCAATCTCAAGCCATCAAGCTATCCGAGTATTATAGAGTAATTCTAGTTGACTTAAGAAATCACGGCCATTCTGATTGGAGCGATGAATTCTCCTATGAAATTATGGCAGCAGATGTATTAGAACTTTACGAGGATCTACAACTGGAAGACCTCATCTTAGTAGGGCATTCAATGGGTGGTAAAGTTGCCATGCATTTTGCTCAAAAACATGAAGAACTACTCGAAAAATTGGTCATTCTAGATATGGGGATTACCTCTTATCCAATGCACCATAATCATATAATCGGGGGAATAAACTCGGTAAAAGTCGAAGAACTAAAAGCCCGCCGTGAAGCTTTAGTACAAATGAGTCCACATATTGAATCTGAAGGTGTGAAGCAGTTCTTACTTAAGAACCTATATTGGGTAGAAAAAGGAAAACTAGCTTGGCGAATGAACGTCAAAGTTCTTGAGCGTGAAATGCCTGAAATTCTCTCCGCACTCCCTGAGGGAGAAGTAATGGTTCCAACACTTTTCATGCGTGGCGAACTTTCAGATTATATTCTTGAAGAACAATATTCCGACATTGAAGAGCAATTTGCCGACGTAGAATTTGACACGATTAAAGGCGCTGGTCATTGGCTTCATGCCGAGGCTCCAGATGAATTTCAAGAATCATTATTATCTTTTTGCCTTAGATAAGGTGTAACCGAGTTGCCTTAGGAACGTTTTTTGATTATAATATATGGTGAAAGAACTCATACTCATTTGTTTCGTATTACTGAATAACCTTGTGTATTCTCAAATCGAATTCAGTACAGTCAAACACGATTTCGGTGATTTGGAGCCATATTCTGCGCGCTATTTTGATTTAAAACTCACAAACATTGGAGACAAACAAGAATGGTTGTTGAGCGTAAAAAAACCCGTCGAAGTAACCTATATCGTCTCGAAGCAGATCATTGAAAAAGATAGTTCAATTCTAATTCGTTTACACGTCACTCCGGATAAGAAGGGAAGATTCAGCTATTCAGCAGACGTCTTCACAAGCGATCGTGGTGAGGCTACAACCATTAAAATGATTGGAAGTATGCGTGAACTCCCTCAAACTGGAGGAAACATGCTCACAGCTTGCCCGTCATTTACAGACCGTCAAAGCGGAAGAAATCCAAACAACTTCGATCTAACAGTTGTCACAATTGACAAAGAGACGCGAGAACCTTTAAGCAAGTCAAAAGTAACTATGCTGCAGGGTGGTAGACCAATCTGGACTGATCTCACAGATAAAAAAGGCACGATAAAGGAAGAAGCGACAATTGGTCTGAGCTATTTCTATGCGCAGCATGAAGGTTATTACCCAGCAGAGCTTGGAGCTTACGTAAATTTCAAAAGGAACTATATCGTTGTAGAACTTGAGAGAGGTCCAGAAGAATTGCCGCCGGTTATTGTGGTGCCACCTGCGGACACCACAGTTATTACAGAAGTTCCACTAACGGAAATCATTATTGAAATCAATGAGGAGTTAGAAACTGATCTTTCTGTAACCAGAGATACGATGACTTCAATTGCACCAATTCCTCCTGCACTTGAAAAGCTCGATCCTGATGAGTTTACAGCTCAAAACTTTAAGCCAGTCAATATTGTATTCGTGTTAGACGTCTCGTCGTCAATGAAACAAGTTGACAAAATTGAGTTAATGAAGTACTCCATGATGCAACTAACTGATATGATTCGCCCTCAGGATAAAATGGGAATTGTGACATACGCATCTGATACTAGAGTTCTATTGCGTCCTACTTCAGGTGCGAATAAGGACAAAATCAAGGAAGAAGTTTCCAATTTGCATGCATTCGGATACACTTCGGGCGGAGCAGGAATTAAACTTGGATTCAAACAAGCGCACCGTGCAAGGATTGAGAATGGCGTTAATCATGTTGTCATCATCACCGATGGGGCATTCAATAGAAATTCAGATGACTACAAACGATACATCAAACGCTACAAGAAAAAAGGACTCACTCTATCGGTGGTTGGGATAAAGAATAAATCCAATGATGAAGATGAAATGCGAGAAGCCGCAGAACTTGGTGGAGGCCATTACGTTCCTATTTTCAAATTAGCCGATGCACAGAGTAACTTGAAGCAAGAGATTAGGCTTCTATCATTTAAGCATTTCTAGTCAAATGTGACCCAGGTCACTATATTGGTGGTATAAGCTAAGTACATTTGCTATGAATCATTAGCAATGGAGAAGGCAAAATTTAGCTTCAAGGGAATCTTACAAAATGATGGGTGGAGATCCAACGTTGTAATTACGATAAATGATAATGGTTTTACAACATCAATTGATTCAAATAATAAAACGCGAAACACAGAAAATTTTGATGGTTACGCTATACCTGGATTTCAAAACGCACATTCTCACGCCTTTCAATATGCCATAGCAGGTTTAGCTGAAGTTCATGATATCTCTCACACTTCTGATAACTTCTGGTCATGGCGAGAATCGATGTATGAGCTTGCTTTAAACGTTTCACCTGAACAGATGGAAGCGATTGCAACCATGCTATATAGTGAAATGGTGCGCCACGGTTATACAAACGTTGCTGAATTTCACTATGTGCATCATGATAAGAATGGGAAGCAATACAATAATCTTTCAGAAATGGGAAGTCGCTTGATTTCTGCTGCAAAAACTGTAGGAATAAACATTACACTAGTCCCAATTTTCTGTCAGAAAGGTGGATTTGGTAAAGCACCGTTGGAGGGGCAAAAAAGATTTATCACCCCAACAATTGAGGAATATTTGCAACTTTTAGAGTTTGGTAAAAATGATTGTAAAGAATATAATGGAGCAAATATTGGTATTGGAATCCATTCAATACGCGGTGTTGAACCTAAAGATATTGCTGAGCTAGCTAAAACGGGACCTCGAGACATTCCTTTTCACATTCACATTTCGGAGCAACTTAAAGAAATAGAGGACAGTATTTCATAATTAAACAAGAGACCTGTTGAATGGATGTTGGACA
Source organism: Flavobacteriales bacterium UBA7325 (assembly GCA_002471375.1). Lineage (GTDB taxonomy): Bacteria > Bacteroidota > Bacteroidia > Flavobacteriales_D > Crocinitomicaceae > UBA4466. The sequence goes on along the minus strand of DKPV01000028.1, from coordinate 24,768 downwards.
ATGTAGAAATGAGCAACAGATATCATCTAATCCATGCAACTCACCTTACAAACAATGAAATCATCGGCATTTCGAAAAGTGGCGCAAACGTGGTCATTTGTCAAACAATACAAGGGAATCTAGGTGACGGATTATTTCCATTAATTTAATTTCTAACCACACATTATTCAAAAGATCGTAAACTCATGAACTCGCTATTACCAAACTGCTAAATCACCCCCAAATTTTGCCGTTTAATACGAAGTTAACTTTGTTAATTTCTACAAAAAAAAAAAAAAATCCTTTATTAATGCAACTAGGTAGCGGTAAGGTCCGTATATTTGTGGTTCAGTGAAAACTAACGAAGGATATTATTTGTGATATTTAAAGGTCATATTGGAGATGTTTCATTTGCGAAATGGTTGATTTTATTGATCATTAGCATGTTTATATCACATTTAGGCATGACGCAAAGTAACGATTGTAATTATTCGGTTAGCGGCATGGTTTTCGACCAAGAAACAAAGGAGCCTTTACCCTTTGTTAAAATCAAATTAAAGAATTCACCTAAAGGTGGGTATACTGATTCAAAAGGAAAATTCTTTATTGGAGGACTTTGTTCAGAAAAGGATAGTTTATTAGTTACTTGTGATGGTTACTGTGATCTGTTGTGCGGAGGTAACCACGAGAAGAATGAACCTTTACCTATATATCTAGCACAAGAAGTACAAGATTTAGGACCTGTTCAGGTTGTCGGGGAATATCATAAGGAAGAAGGAACGCAGTCCATTTCTCAGGTGAATATCAGTCAAAAGGAGATCAAAAATGCACCTACAAAGTCACTTGCAGATCTCTTATCTGGTCAAGAAGGCGTATCAATGATTTCTGCAGGAGCCAACGTTCAACTTCCAGTCATACATGGCCTTCATGGCAATCGAATTTTGATTTTGAATAATGGATTAAAACATGGGTTCCAAAATTGGGGTTCAGAACATGCCCCTGAAATAGATATTTCTTCAGCAAATTCGATCACTGTAATTAAAGGAGCTACAGGAGTTCGTTTTGGGCCTGAAGCGTTGGGAGGAACAATCATTGTTAACCCTAATCCATTAGATTTAAATAATCCCTTGGGACTTGAAATTGGAACGGGCTTTCAGACCAATGGTTTGGGAATGCATTCGACACTCAATTTAGAGCAAGGAGTCGAAAAATGGAGTTATTTTTTGAATGCAGGATTTACAAAAATAGGCGATAGAAGTACTCCAAGCTATATTATGACTAATTCAGGTAAAGAGGAAAAATCAGTAAATATAGGGGTTCGCTACCATTCTAAAAAATGGGATTTTCGTGCTTATTACGGATATGTTGATCAAAACTTGGCCTTGCTTCGCTCTTCTGTTGCTGAAAGTGGGAATGCTTTTGTTTATGCTGTAAATTCTGATAGACCTACATTCATTAGACCATTTTCTTACGCGATCAATGAACCCAATCAATTGACGCAGCATCAAATGGGTAAGGCAGAGGTGAATTGGCATTATTCGGACCGAGCTAAGTTGTCCTTTATTTCAGGAATACAATTAAATAAGAGAGAAGAATATGATGTTCGACGAGATGTTGCACTGCCAATAATAGATTTAGAATTATTAACTACTGACTATCAGCTGAATTGGCATCATCCCAAATGGTTTAAGCTTGATGGTTTAATAGGTATTCAAGTATTTCGACAGGAGAACATCAATAATCCAGGAACTCAAACAACGCCCTTTATTCCTAATTATCGATCAATGCGCTACAGTGCGTTTATTACCGAAACTAGAAAGTTCAACAACAGTTCTCTTGAATTGGGTGCACGTGTTGATTATGAATCCAATTCAGTAGCTGGAAGAGAAACTAGTCAAGATATTTTCAGAGATGACTTTGAGTTTACAAACGCGACGGCCTCTATTGGATATATTCAAAAAATTTCGGAAAATACGGTTTTCAGAACAAATTTAGGTACGGCCTGGCGTACGCCTAACATGGCTGAACTTTTTAGTTTTGGGCAACACGGATTCAAATCCTCTTTTGGTTTACTAAGATATTATTGGAATTCAACCAATGGATTAAGAACTGACAAAGTGATTCCATTAAATGAAAGTTCCGTTTCTCCCGAGAGAGGATATAAGTTTACGAATGAATTGAAAATTATCAAGAAAAAGCACCAGCACACCTTCACAGCTTATTCACACTATATTGAAAATTATATTTTTGACCGGCCAATGGCTGTTATAGGAACAATTAGAGGTCCAATGCCTGTATTTGTTTTTGATCAAACCAATGCTTTTTTCGCTGGAGCTGATTACAGTTGGAAAGCAAATTGGACTAAATCTATCTCAGGAGTGACCCGATTGAGTTATTTATGGTCGTGGAACGTTACAAGTAACGAAACATTGATTAATCAACCTCCAGCCTCTATCAGCCAAAAGTTTATTTGGAAACAAAAAGGTTTTTGTAAGGTTAAATCATCAGAATTGTCTGTTGAAGGAGGATATACCTTTACTCAGTTTCAAGCCCCAAGAACGATTGCACCGGAGGAATTAATTGATGGAACATTAGAACTCACATCTGAAAGTGAAATTTTCGATTTTAAAGACGCCCCTGATGGCTATTTTCTTCTAAATATTTCTTGGAAATTAGATTGGAAGCATTTTTCAACGGGTATATCGGCTACTAATGTTTTGAATCAAAGCTATAGAGATTATTTGAACGAAATGAGGTATTTCTCAGATGAAATAGGTGTAAATGTACTCTTCACATTTAACTATCGATTTAAAGCAAAGAAAAAAAGTAAATAATAAATAATAAATAATAAAATCATGAAACAATTTAGAAACTACGGATTAATTGCAATGACAATAGCTGGAATCACTATCACAAGTTGTAAAAAAGAAGAGGTTGCGCCGCCAGCAGAAGAAAATGAACTCGAGGTAATTACAGATGTTAAACTAGTTTTCACAAATGCGGCTGACCCATCAGATGTAGTCGAAGCCAATGCCCAAGATCCAGATGGGGGCGGTGCTCAAAGCTTGACCATTTTGAATGACATTAACCTAGATACAAGCAAAACCTATATCCTTACATACGAGATTGCAAACAACCTGGATACTCCGGGAGAAGATATCGGTGCAGAAATTTTAGCAGAAGATGATGAACACCAGTTCTTCTTTAGCTTTTCAAATGATGCGTTCGCTAACCCTACAGGTGATGGTAACGTAGACGCTGCGTCCGATCCTTTAGGCTATAATGATCAAGACGACAATGGATTTCCTGTAGGTTTATCAACAACTTGGGTTACATCAGGAACTCAGCTATCTTCCGGGACTTTCAATATTCGCTTGCAGCATCAACCAGGAATTAAAACTGCAACATCTGGAGCAAATGATGGTGATACTGATTTTGACTTAACATTCGTTTTGAATATCCAATAGTCGATTCAAAACAAACTTTTCAACTCCAATCGAGCACTCGATTGGAGTTTTTTTGTACAAATTCTTTTAATTCACCCCCCCCTTAGAGGAAAGAACCTATGAATTCAATAACTCCAATTTAATGAGTGGGAAATACATCTTAAAAATTGAAGTGACTACACACCGCATGGACGAGAAGACTGCGAAGTATAATAAACTCGGAGATGCTTACCCACTATTTATCTCAGTCTATAAGGAAGAGATATCCTTTATCGTAACTTAAAACTTGCCTTTCTATTCGTCGATTGTATACTTCTTATTCCATGACTTGACATTCCCTTTATTGTAAGGGGCAAACTCGCCCTCTCTCAAACAAAAAGCTTCGCAATCATATAATTCTTCAACAAAAGTATACTCTTCTTCTCCACCTCGATTCTGATATGTCTCTTGCCTTCTGGTGATTAGAATGATCTCATTGCTTCGTTCTAGGTATTCCACCCAACCATAGATTACAACTTCATCGCCTGGATCGAAAACACCATATGCGATTGCATAGCCATCTGTAAATTCCCCGGTTCCGTTACAAACCATTACGGTCACGTTCCAAACATTTTCAACGATCGGCATACCAACGAAATAATAAGTTATTCCTTTGAGTTCGTATCTACCAATTCCATAATATTCATCATCCCCAGAAATTTCGGCATTCCCCATATCGAGATCATAGATCGCATCAATGTCCAATCGAATCCATGTACTATCCGGCTTTGATACAGGTTTAAATATCATCTCCATCGGATCAATTTCCTTGAAAAAGTCATTAAAGTTCGGGCGCTGTAACTCATCAATTCCTTGAAAAGAACTAATGTTACTTAATTGCTCTCTTTCCACAACCACTTGACTGTAGGATAGAAAACATAAGCATCCTATAATTAACGTTGAAATATATCTCATTTCCATCTTTATCTATTTCATAGAGGTACAAACTACAGTACCGAAGGTTCATTTAACTCAAGTGTTCCTGCATCCGCGTTCATTGTCACACGCACTCCAACTGGAACGGTAAATTTATTTCTCACATGTCCAATCTGCGCCCCATAAAACACAGGGGTTTTTGCATTCAAAAAATGCAATTTGAAAACCTCCTCCAAGGTAAATGATCTTTCCGGCTCTTCGGCAGTACACTTTCTGAAGTTCCCAAGAATAATGCCACTCACCTCATCAAACACGCCAGCAAGTTTCAATTGAGTTAACATTCGATCGATTCGATAAGGCTCCTCCATCACATCTTCTAAAAAGAGAATCTTTCCTTTCCAATCTGGGAGATAATCTGAACCTACTAATCCACAGAGTACAGAAAGATTACCACCATATAAATCTCCAACCGCGGTCCCACTGCTATATGTTTCGATTACGTGATCCGAACCTTGCAAATTATGATACGCCACAGGTTTCGCATTAATTAGTACATCTTTCAGAAATTTAATCGAGTAATCATTCCAACTAGAGTTACCACTCGGACCATGAAAGGTGACCAATCCTGTCTTAAAAGAAATTGCATTTAAGAGAGTCGTAATATCACTAAATCCCATAATTACCTTAGGATTTCTTTTGATTGAATCAAAATCTAGTAGATGCAATAATCGTGCACAGCCCCAACCTCCGCGGATGAAGAAAATTCCTTGAACGTGTTCATCCTCTATCAGGTCCATAAACTCAGAAGCACGCACGGTGTCTTCAGCAGATAAAAAACCATAATTACCGTAGGTGTGGGGCGCCACTTTCGTTTTGAACCCTAGTGAATGCAAAACGTCAACAAATTTTGAAACCTCTTGTTTATCTCTAATTGGACCGGCAGGAGCTGCAATACCAATTGTATCACCTTTCTTTAACCTATTAGGGAAAATAACACCTCCAGCCAACATCTCCTTCACTGATTCTGAATTAACCGAAAGACAGGATGCCCCAACAAGTGCGGTACCAATAAGAGGAAGAAATGTTCTACGATTCATTTCGTTAAGGTAGTCAAATCGAATGAAACCTTCAATCTAAAGTAAGCCTAAGAAATGTATCTCAAGGTAATTACTAGGAAGTTGGCTTCTCTGCGTGATCCATAGTCTTCGAAAAGAAAACACGATCAGTGTCAAGTTGACCTTGCAAGGCTTCAAAAAACTCCGCTTTGTCCTCGTCTTTTACACAATTCGTAGGAAATGTGATTTGTAGTCCTTTTATGTAATCAAAGAAGGTGCTCTGTTGATGAGCGCTAACTTTTCGCAAGCCTGTGAAATAAAGTAAAATCACTTCTCGATCTGCTACAATTAGTGCTTTAGAGGATAAACCGATGCGATATTTCTTCGCTGACAGCGCAAATAATATGTTGTCTACGGTGCCAAAAAGAAACGCAATTGTTGGTGCTATCGCTAATTCAGTTAATGTGTATAATCCAAAGGCAACGACTAGCATTACAACCGCTTCCATGAGTAAGTACATTCTGACTCTAGACTTCCTTGCTTGACTAACAGGCGCATTCCATTTGAATTTGCCAACTTGATTTACGATCCTTAACCCCATCCAACGGCGAATCGATCGGCGTAAGATTATTATGAAAAGTAGTAATCCCAATCCCAATAAAATTTCATCACGATAGGGCAAGTTTGCACCCGAGACACGCAGGAAACCAATTGGGATATCTAATCCAACGTAGATCGCAAGAAACATAGTTGGAAATAATATCACTCCCAGAATTATATTGATCGCTTTATTCATTTGGAATCATCTTCAGTTTTTGCTTGATCACATTGATGCGATCTTCCGCTTTTTTCACCTTAACTTCAACCTGTTTCTTCAACGCATCAGCGCCTTTGCTATTTGCGAAGAAGCCTAAGTTATTCTCAAGTTGGTGAATCTCTTTTTTCTCTTTATCTATATCCTTGCGCAAATCGAATTTGAGGTCCGAAAATAATTTGGCTGCTTTTGGACTAGCAATGATTGTATCTATTCGAGCCTGGAATAATATTTTTTCCTTCTCAGCTCCTTCCATTTTCAGGGAGCCATAATGTTGATCCATAATCGATTTAAACGACTTATACGTGTCATCTTTCATCTTCACCGGAACACGTCCTATTGCATTAAAATCAGCAGAAAATTGCTTGAGGTCGGCTAACGCTTTCGATTTGTCTTTATCTGCCTTGTACGCCTCCATTTTTGCAAGAAGTTCTTGCTTCAATACTCCGTTCGCCTCGTACTCAGCATCCTGTGCACCAAAATGTTTCTGTTTTGAATTGAAAAATGAATCACATGCACCTCGGAAGTCCTTCCACAGTTTTTGTTCGTTTTTCCTTCCTGCGTGTCCAAGTTTCTTCCATTCTTTCTGAAGTCGAATAAGTTGATCAGTAGTTTCTTTCCAATTAGTTTGATCTTTTAACGCAATTGCTTTGTCAACCAAATCTTGTTTCTGTTTAGCGACTCCATCAAACTTACTGTTAACAATAGCATAGAATGCCTTTTTTCCATCGAAAAAAGTATCACAAACTCCTCTAAACTCTTTCCAAATAAGTTCGTTTTCCTTACGCGGGCCAAAGCCAATTGTTTTCCATCGATTTTGAATGTCCAAAACCAATTTCGTTTTTGTCTCCCAAGCTTTTGTTGAATCCCAATTTTCCTGATCCGTAAGTACTTCATTGAGCTCAGTAATTAGAGCTCTCTTTTTATCTAGGTTTTCTTTTTGCTGATCTCTTCGATCTTCGTAAAAACGATTTAATCTATTCTGCAAGGAGCGTACCTCTGTCCAATAAGATTCTTTGAGTAATTCCCACTGATCATTTGGTACTGGTCCTACCTCATCCCAATCATTCTGTAAGCTGCGAAGCTGATTTTCAAGCTCTTTCATCTTCTCCTCTTTCTGCAAAGATTTAAGGTTTTCAATGATTTCGAGCTTCATGGTATGATTCTTCTTAAAATCATGTTCCTTAAGCTGTTTGTAGATGTTGATATTGTAGAAGAAGTCTTCCAATAGTTTGGAATACTCCTTTTGGATATCATTCCTCTTATCTCGAGGAATTGATCCTACCTCTTTCCACTGCTCTTGAATTTCTTTAAAAGCGCCAAATGCTGCACCAATATTTTCTTCGGTTGAAACAACGCCTTGAAGTCGCGTAATTAATGCCCGTTTGGACTTCAAATTTTCGGTCTCCGACGCATTCCGCTCATCGATGATTCGTTTACGCTCAACCTTATAGATATCATAAATTGCATAGAACTCTTCTTTTCCGAAATCTCCTTCCATTTCTGGTTTAGGTTCTCCCTTTTCCTTAGCTTCTAGTTCTAAAATTTGAAATTTACGTTCCTCTTCCAGAACGTAATCTTCAAACTTACTCCGTAGCTCATTCACGTCTCGACTTACTGATAAAACATCTTCTTGTCCAGCAAATTCTTTGAGTGCAGCAATGAAATCCATAATTCTTAGTTTTTAGCTAATGGTTTGAACCATTTCAAAATTCGCAAGTGATACGAATTCTTCGATTCTATTTTCAAGGTCTTCTGGATTAATGTCCATTAGACGTTCAGTTCCAAATTTTTCACAGCAGAATGAAGCCAATGCAGATCCGTGAATCATGGCACGTTTCATATTCGCGAATGAGTGGTCGTTTGTACTAGCGACATAGCCCATAAATCCTCCAGCAAATGTATCACCAGCTCCAGTTGGATCAAATACATCTTCCAACGGTAATGCCGGAGCAAAGAAAACCTGAGAAGAGTGAAACAACAACGCACCGTGTTCGCCCTTCTTAATGATTAGGTAACGAGGTCCCATTGCACGAATAACCTTTGATGCTTTTACCAAAGAGTATTCTCCTGAAAGCTGACGAGCTTCCTCATCATTAATGATCAACAAATCAACTTCAGATATTGTGTTTTTCAAATCATCCATAGCGATGTCCATCCAGAAATTCATAGTATCCATGGCAACCAATTTAGGTCGCTCTACCATACGTTCGATCACTTTGCTCTGAACTTGTGGTGACAAATTCCCTAGCATTAAGTAATCAACGCCCTGATATGACTCTGGGATGATTGGATCAAAATTCTCAAGAACATTTAACTCGGTTACAAGTGTATCACGAGAGTTCATGTCATTATGATATTTACCAGACCAAAAGAATGTTTTCTCTCCTTCTTTAATCTGCAAACCTTCTAGATCTACATTTCTGTCTTTCAATTGATCAAGCATCTCTTGAGGGAAATCTTCTCCAACTACAGAAACGATTTTCTGATCATTGTTATAGAATGCTGCAGCTAACGCTATGTAGGTTCCAGCACCTCCAATTATTTTATCTGTCTTTCCGAATGGTGTCTCAATTGCATCAAACGCAACAGACCCGACTGTTAATAAACTCATGTATCTTTTTTAAACCGTCCGTAAAGATACCAATTCGCCGTGAGTGTGCAAAGCTTTAATCGGAAGATGGTCATACGCGTTTTTTCAATGTAGTTCTGCTGCATACGTACCAAACCGCACATCTTCCCGTTAATAAGTATATCAGCCGTTAACAGTCCTTCGCTGCTTTATCGGGTAAATTTGTTTTATGTGGAAGAAGCGCCTCCTTCGTATCGCCAAATGGTTCTTTGGCATCGTGATCAGTCTTGTACTGATCATAAGCACTGGATTATATTTCTTCAAGGATGAAATTTGCGGATTAGTTATAAATGAAGTGAATCAGTATCTAAACACTGAGGTGTCTGTTTCTGAAGTAGATCTAACCTTCTGGTCTACCTTCCCCAATTTATCGGTTGATTTCAATGAGGTCTTCATTAAAGACGCTATCGAGGGTGCAACAAAATATGATACGCTTCTGTACTCAGATCAAATCCGAATGAAGTTCAATCCAATGGACATTTGGCGTGAAAATTACACGATCAAGAAGATTGAAATCAGTCCAGGAACGTTAAAGCTTAAAGTTAATGAAGAAGGAGTTACAAACTACGATATCCTCAAGGAGCCTGAAGGCGAATCAGAAGGTGTTGATGTCAATTTAGAGTCCATTTCACTCGTTGAATTTGGAGTTTCCTATGAGAACCTGATAACCGATCAGGCCTATCGGACGATGCTGGATGATATGACGCTCACCGGTGAATTAAGCTCCTCCGTTTTCTCATCCTCAGCACAAAGTAATCTAACTATTCTCGAAGCAAGAAGTGGTAATGTCACTTTGATAAAAAATCAACCTGCAAAATTGGACATTTCAGTCAACGTTAATAACGATTCAAGTACCGTTGACATACCGAAATCGACAATATACGTATCAGACCTTCCATTTACATTTGAAGGAGGGGTTGACACTTCAGGATATGATTTCAATATCATTGGCGAAAAACTCCAAATTGCGGAAGCAGCGTCTAAATTTTCCATGCAGGGAACTTCTGAAATCAAGGCATTTGAAGGAAAAGGAAAATTGCTTTTTGATCTGCACATTCATGGTTCCAGCGAACCAAATTCTCCGGCTTTACTCCATTGTGATTTTGGTATAAATGGCGGACATATCACGGATCCAACTACACGAATTACCCTGAGAGAATTATCCTTAGATGGTGAGTACTCGAATGAGGATGGAAGAGACAAAGAGTTTCTTAGTTTAAAGGACATCTCTTTCAAGACAAAAGGTGGTCCCTTCGTTGGAAACTTGAAGATCACAGAATTCAATGCCCCTAGACTCGTTGGGAATGCTGATGGTACTGTTAGTTTGTCAATTATTCATTCACTATTCAACCTGCCTAGTGTTGACAAATTAGGCGGAGAAATGGACATTCAATCGGATTTTGAAGTTGTGTCCAATGTTAAAGAAGACGGCACACCAAGTTACGATTTTGAAAAATGTGAAGGAGAAATTGAAATGCGAAAAGTCAAGGTGCAAATCATTGATGACAAAAGGCTATTCTCAGACATTGACGGCATCGTTTACTTAAGAAACAACGAGGCTGGAATGAAAAACGTCCATCTTAAAATCAATAAATCAGACTTTGAAGTTAATGGGGTTTTCAAAGACATCTTTAAATACTTCAACAAAGAAGGTGACCTAATAGCAGACGTTGACATCAAAAGTAAGCGGATCAACATCTCCGATTTAGGAACCGAGAGTAAAGAGGAGAAAAAGGACCAACAACGGACATACATGCTCCCGAATGACATCAAGGGTCATGTTTATTTGGATGTGAAAAAAATGGACTACGAATCGCATTTATTTCAAGAGTTAAAAGGAAATATAAGTGTCGAAAACAGAAGTATCATTTTTCACAAGATCTCTGGTAGAAATGGTGGTGCAGATATTCGTGGGACGCTAAAAATTGAGGAGAGAAACCCAGAATATTTCTATCTAACAACCAATCTCGTTTCAAAAAACATCAAGTTTAAATCGATGTTTAAGGAATGGAGCAACTTTAATCAGGACGTAATTAAAAGTTCCAACATTAGAGGTGTGGCACAAGCAAATGTTGCTTTCGAGGCACCATTCGATTTGAGAAATGGCATCTCTTCAAATGGGATTATCTCAACAATTGGTTTACAAATTGACAATGGACGACTCATTAATGTTGAAACATTTAAAATGATTACCGAGAGCCTCCGATCAACAAGCGTACGCCATTTAATTGGTAAAGAAAATATCGATCTTCTCGAGAAGAATTTAAAGAATCTCAAATTTGAACATCTAGAAAATACATTCATCATTAAAAGTGGAGTGCTCACGATCCCGAACATGTCCATTGCATCAAATATACTGGATATTGAACTCTCCGGAAAACACTCATTCGAGAATAAGATCGACTATCGCATCGGATTCCGATTCAATGATTTAAAACAAAAAGAAGAAAGTGAGTTTGGTGAAATTATAGATGATGAGACTGGTATCCATGTTTTCCTTAGAATGTATGGTGACATGGATAACCCAATGATTGAATGGGACAAGCAATCGCGGAAAGAACAAGCGCGTGAAAATCGCGAGAAGGAAAAAGAAACTGTCAAATCGATGTGGAAATCAGAGTTCGGTCTATTCAAGAACGACACGACGGTTCAAGAATATATTAAGGTCAGAACACCAAAGGAAGAACTCATCATCGAATATAACCCAACCGATTCAATTGATGATGTCTTTGAGGAGAGTAAACCCAAACGTCGATTTAGGTTAAAGGAGAAACTCAAAAACTTTGGTGAAACCATCAAAGAAGACGATGACGACGATATGCAAATAGACTTCGATTAGACTACTTCCTCATTTGTTCATTTACATGCTCAATGTATTTCAACACCTTTTCCTTCCCAATCTGAGAACTACTTGAAGTAATAAAAACAGGAGGCATTTCTTCCCAATACTTAAGCATCTCTTTTCGGTATTTAGCCATGTTCTTTTGAAGTTCATTGCTCGAAAGCTTGTCCATTTTAGTAAAAATGATCGAAAACGAAATTTGCTTTTCACCACACCAGTTCATGAATTCCAAATCAATCTTCTGGGGTGCGTGGCGACTATCAATTAATACAAAAGTATGCACCAGCTGCTTTCGGTTCATCATGTACTCTACAATGAAATTTTCCCATTTAACACGTGAACTCTTAGGTGCTTTCGCAAAACCATAACCAGGTAAATCGACCAAAAACCAATCTTCATTAATCAGGAAGTGATTAATTAGCTGAGTTTTTCCAGGCTTACTCGAAGTTTTCGCCAACTTCTTGTTTCCAGTTAGCATATTGATTAGGGATGACTTGCCCACGTTTGATCTTCCGATAAATGCATACTCAGGCATATCCTCAGTAGGACTCTTTCGATAATCTGTGTTCGATATTACAAACTCCGCTGATTTGATTTTCATGCCGTAAAAGTAGGTAATTGGATCTGTGTATAACCAAACTTCAACGAATTGATTCGTTGAAATAAGAATCTATCCTTTCAATTTATTAATGATCTTCGTTGTAGAAAACCCTTCAACTAAAGGGATAGCGACAACCTCACCTCCATTCGAGCGCACGCTATCGGATCCAACAATATATTCTTTAGAATTTGCATTCGTTTCGTCAGGATTATAATCTGCTCCCTTCGCCAGCACATCAGGTTTAAGAGTTTCAATCTGCATAATAGGTGTATCCTCATCAAAAAAGACAACCATATCAACGAAACCTAAAGATGCGATTACCATTGCTCGTGCAGCTTCATCATTAACAGGGCGATCGTCACCCTTACCTTGTCTTTTAACAGACGCATCCGTGTTCAATCCAACAATCAATCGATCACCATGGTTTGCCGTTTCGGCTAGATAGGTCACATGCCCTTGATGTAAAATGTCGAAACATCCGTTGGTAAAAACAATCTTTTCTGATTTTAGACGCCACAAGGCAACCTGTTGATTTGCATCATCAAGTGCTACAATTTTATTTTGAACGAAACTTAGCTTACTCATCGGCTGTGGGCTTTTCTTCAACCAATTTAGGTTGACGTTGTATCAAAAAGAGTGATAGAAATCCGAGGACAATCAACAATCCGGTCTGTGTTACCCAAACAAATATTCCAAAGGCAGCAAAGTTAATGTCATATGCTGCAAGTGCGGCAGTGACCCACAATGGGTAAAGTCCTAAACCACCTGGGACAGCTGCAATTGCAGTAGCACCAACTACAAAAGCTGCAAAAATACAACCAATTGGAATTGATTCGGTCTCAGGAAATGCCTGTGCAGCCACCCAGAACATACCAACATAACAAGTCCAAATAAATAGCGTATGACCAATAAAAGCCCATTTCTTCTTCATGGTCCAAACGGATTTCAACCCTTCCCAAAAGCCTCGTAGCTTCTCATTGACAAAAGACTTAACTTTTTCACTTTTGAAATAAACAACTAAGCCAATCAATCCCATAACAAATCCACCACCTAGAATATACCAGATTAGGTAGCTAGGCTCACCAGATTCTGTTTGTGTTATTCTATCTAGCTGCTCTGAATTGGCTTGAAGTAATCCAGAAATAAAGACTACAATCAAAAGCATTATCACATCGATAACACGCTCAATTATAATTGTCGCAAATCCTTTCTCAAACGGCACTTTTTCATAGCTAGTCATCAAACCCGCTCTTGCAATTTCTCCAGATCTTGGAACTGTATAATTAATGATGTATCCAGACATCACAGCGTGATAAGAATTTGACAATTTCGGCTTATATCCTAATGGTTCAAGTAAGAAAAGCCATCTATAAGCTCGGCTAAAGTGACTTAAAAAGGCAAGAATGAGACTTATAACAACCCAAAAATAGTTCGCTTCATAAAAAGCACTTTTTGTTTGTTCGATTTCCGTGTCTGTAAGACCTGTTAGAAAATACCAAGTAAGGTAAAGACCAATCCCTATTGGAACTACAAGTTTTAATATTTTTATGATTGTTGCTTTCAATCTAATGCTGTTTTTTTGATGCTATTCAAACGAAGACTTGCCTCAAATATTCTACGCAAACTTACGCTATTTATTTGACGGGATTAGTTCAAGGTTATCAAGTAGTCTTACCTCTCCACAATACCCAACGATACATGCTCGCGCACCCGGAACCCATTCCGTGATAAATTCGAGCGTCCGAGGATGTACAATTTCGAAATACTCGATTTCAAGACTCCCATTTTTGAAGAACTCTATGGCCTTTACCTTAGTTTCCTGTGGTGATAATTGACGGGCAATACCTCGTGCAAAATGAAGGGTGTCAATGATAATCAAAGCTTCATTGAGCTGATCTTCATTAAGTCTATAATTTCTACTACTGCTTGCTAAGCCACTTGGCTCTCTGACGATTGCGGAAGGAACTATTTCTACCGGTGACTGCACTTGATCAACCATGTATTGAACTACAGCAACTTGCTGGACATCCTTTATTCCGAAGTAAGCTCGAGTAGGTTGTACAATGTCAAACAGTCGATTTACAACATTCATTACACCAGCAAAATGTCCTGGACGAAACTCGCCCTCCATACTAGTGCCTAAAGCACCAAGATCGATAGATAAGTTTTGATAATCTTCAGGATAAACTTCCTCAACCGAAGGAGCGAAAACAATTACATCTCCGACAGAATTCAAAAGCTTTAAGTCAGCCTCCAAATCACGCGGATAACTCTCTAAATCTTCAGCCTTATTGAATTGCGTAGGATTTACGAAGATACTCACTACAACATGGGTGTTTTCTTGGAGTGCCTGTTTAACGAGTTCTAAGTGGCCATGGTGCAATGCACCCATCGTTGGTAAAAACCCAACAGTTGAATTATTCGATTCGCTATCCAGTCGTGACTGGAGCGATTTAGCTGATGTAAAAACTTGTGACTCCCCCATTTTCAAAGCATTAAAGGCGGACAAAACTATCCGTTTTTATTGAATTTCCGCTTTTTTTTCTATATTTTTGCAACTGTTTTACCAATTATAGTTTCATGGAGAAAAAGAAAATACTTTTTATCTCACAGGAGATATCACCATTTTTACCAAAATCAGAAGTTTCTACAACAGCGAGAAATTTAGCACAAGGAGTTCAGGAAGGAGGAAAAGAGATTCGTGTTTTTATGCCGCGTTTTGGAGTCATCAATGAAAGACGCCATCAACTTCATGAAGTTATTCGTTTATCGGGAATGAATATGATCATCGATGATACAGACCATCCATTGATCATCAAAGTTGCATCAATTTCAGCTGCACGTATGCAAGTATACTTTATTGATAATGAGGAGTACTTCAAACGTAAGTCTACTGTTCTTGACGACAAAGATAATCCACACGCTGACAATGACGAACGTTCAATGTTCTTCTGTCGCGGAGTTTTGGAGACAGTTAAGAAACTAGGATGGCAACCTGACGTAATCCACTGTAATGGTTGGATGACTGCATTAATGCCAATGTACATCAAAAACTTGTACAAAGATGATCCGCACTTCACAAACACGAAAGTTGTCTACAACATATACAACGAAGGGTTTAACAATAATTGGGACAGCCGATTTTCTGAAAAACTTAAATTTGATGGATTCTCTGATGATGTCGTTGCAGACCTTACAGAAGGTAGCTTAGAAAACATTACTAAAGCTGCTGTAAAATATGCTGACGGAATTAGCGTTGGAAGTGAAGAACTTACTCCGGAATTGAAATCTATCTTTGATGGTGCTGAATGCGCTAAAATGGATTGGGTTGAAGAAGAAAATCAGGTGAAGTCAACTTCCGAGTTTTTAGACAAGGTAATTGAAGCAGAAGTCCTTATATAGTATGAATTTAGAATTTTTCACGTGGCGGAAGGGAATCATCCTTTCCGCTACTTTTTTATTTAGCGTATTCGTAATGACTTCTTGTAAGAAGAAGGAGAATATACTAGGCCAGAACACATTAGCTCAAGATGAGTTGCTAAATTCCTCCGGTATCGACACGTTTACCTTACACACTTATACAATTCAAGATGATTCTATAAGCACCGGTCAACCTCTTTATGGTTTACTCGGCTCATATAATGATCCTGTTTTTGGAACAGTAAACGGGGAGATCTACACTCAGCTGAATCTTTCTTTACTTGCTCCAAGTTTTGCTGATCTTGATTCGGTAATCATAGATTCATTTGTTCTAAGCTTGCGCTATAATGAACATTACGGCATCCCAGGAAATCAGACTTTCGAAGTCTTTGAGATTACCGATACAGATGGAATTGATGAAGACTCTACTTATTACACATTCAGCACTAAAACTACCGACCCGGTAAGTTGGATACCTGCGGGCGAGGAAGTAATAAAAATGGATCCTGATGCAATAACGGTTGTTGGATCTGATACAGTACCAACGCAACTAAGAATACCGTTAGACACGAATAAAGCACGTACGATATTTGAAGACTTCAATTCAACACCAGCATCGTTCGCTACCAACGAGGATTTCGTAGAATACTTTAAAGGTCTACACATCCGCACAGTAAATGGATTACAAGCTCCTGGAGATGGCGGTGTTTTCTATTTCGATCTAGGCTCTGCATCAAGCGAGGCGGTCGTTTACTACACTGAAAATGGTGTTCAAAAGGAATTTCAATTCTTGATTAACTCAAGCACAGCAAACTTTAATCACATTGACGTTGATAACAGCATGACCAATGTTGAGACCGTTATCAATACCCCAAGCGCAGGAAATTTAGAATTCTATGCTCAAGCATTTTCGTCTAGAGCAGTAGTATCGATTCCGGGAATTGCAAACATCCCTGCAAATGCAGTGATCCACAAAGCAATATTGGAATTGCCGATTCAATATCAAACAGGTGCGAATTATTATCCAGGATCTGCTTTGACTGTCTCAAGGCGAGAGTCCACTGGATCTGATAGTTTGATCTTTACTGGAGCATTTGCTGTCTATGATGACTTTACAAAACAATTTGATGTAGACATAAGAAATCATGTTCAACAAATTGTTAATGGAGAAATTACCGACACAGACTTAGTGTTGTCTCCATTATCATTTATCACCTCGGTGGACCGTGTTATTTTTAATGGTGCACAGACAGGAAATAAAGTTCAACCAAAAATCAGTATTCTATATACTGAATTCTAATTTCTCTTTTTTATGTGTGGAATTGTAGCTTATATTGGACAGAAAGAAGCGTATCCAATCATTGTCAAAGGACTAAAGCGCCTTGAGTATCGAGGGTATGATAGTGCCGGAGTTGCACTGCTTCTCGACGATAAAATCAATATCTACAAGAAACAAGGGAAAGTTGCAAATCTAGAGGAATACACAACTGACAAAAATGTTTCCGGGAATTTAGGAATGGGACATACTCGTTGGGCGACACACGGTGAACCTAACGACATAAACGCACATCCACATTACTCAGAAGATCACGGTTTAGCAATAATTCATAATGGAATCATTGAGAATTATGATGCCATCAAAAGCGATCTCCTTTCCAAGGGATACACGTTTCGTACAGAAACAGATACTGAGGTCTTAATATACTTGATTGACGACATCCGGAAGAAAACGGGAATGAAATTAGGCGAATCCGTGAGAACGGCTTTACAACAAGTTGTTGGTGCCTATGCCATCGTTGTACTTTCAAAAGATGAACCAGACAAATTAATCGCTGCACGTAAAAGTAGTCCACTCGTTGTGGGTATCGGCAAAGAAGGTGACTTTTACTTGGCATCAGACGCAACTCCATTTGTGGAATACACAAAAAGTGTAGTATACTTAGAAGATGAAGAAATCGTTGTGATAAAGCGCGACAGGGGAATGAAACTTTACGATATTGATGATGTTGAAAAAACACCATATATCGAAGAGTTAGAAGTGCATTTAGAGCAAATCGAAAAAGGTGGATATGAGCACTTCATGCTTAAAGAAATTCATGAGCAGCCAACTTCTATTCAAGATTGCTTTAGAGGTCGATTAAATGCCGCTGCAGGAAGAGTTGCTCTTGGAGGAATCAAAGAGTACGAACAGAAAATCATCAACTCAAAGAGGGTTATAATGGTAGCTTGTGGGACTTCATGGCACGCTTGCTTGGTTGGAGAGTATCTTTTCGAAGACCTTGCCCGAATTAATGTCGAGGTTGAGTATGCAAGTGAATTCCGTTATAGAAACCCTATCATAGGTGAAAATGACATTGTAATCGCGATATCTCAATCTGGTGAAACTGCTGATACTTTAGCTGCACTTGAATTAGCCAAAGCAAAAGGTGCGACAATCTTAGGAATTTGTAATGTTGTTGGGTCATCTATATCAAGAATAACAGATGCCGGATCCTACACGCATGCAGGACCTGAAATAGGCGTTGCATCGACTAAAGCTTTTACTGCTCAAGTAACCGTTCTGACATTAATGGCGCTTTCTTTAGCACATCAAAAAGGAACAATTAGCGAGTCAAAATATCGATCAATGCTTTCTGAACTGGAAGCAATTCCAAATAAAGTTCAACAAGTACTCGACAAGAACGATCAAATAGAATACATTTCATCTCAGTATAAAGACGCAACAAACGCGCTCTACCTTGGACGTGGGAGTTCGTTCCCAGTTGCACTTGAAGGAGCTTTGAAACTCAAAGAGATCTCTTATATTCATGCTGAAGGTTATCCGGCAGCAGAAATGAAACATGGGCCTATCGCTCTTATCGATGAGGAAATGCCTGTTTTTGTAATCGCAACAAAGGGAACTTCTTACGAAAAGGTTGTCAGTAATATTCAGGAAGTTAAAGCACGAAAAGGTAAAATTATTGCAGTTGTAACGGAAGGTGATGATCAAGTTAAGAGCTTCGCTGACCACACGATTGAAATACCTGAAACGGATGAGCATTTAGTGCCATTATTAGCGACAATTCCTTTCCAATTGCTCTCTTATCACATTGCTGTAATGAGAAATTGTAATGTTGATCAACCGCGAAATCTAGCAAAATCAGTAACGGTTGAATAATTGTTTTAAGACTTTCCATACATTACATGATACTTCCATGAGACCCAAGCTCCAATGCATGAAAATAGAGCTAAAACAGCAAATACATATTGATATCCTTGAATGCCCGAATACTGGTCTAAAAAATACCCGGTCATAGGCCCGCTGAAAATATCGGGGGCATAACCGATGATAGAGATCAGACCAACGGCTGTTCCGGTGTAGATTAAAGGGATATTTCCTTTTTCCATGACCGCAAAGTAAAGTGCCCTTAGGCCGTAAACGCCAATGGAAAGCATGATTATAGACAGTACAAACAAGAAGATTGTTGAATGAGTTACAAGGCCAAGCGTAAAGATGAGGGCGGCGAAAAAGGAAACAACAAAACCAAAAGAGAGGAGAAGAGTAATTCGGACGCGTATAAAAAACAGAGCTAAGAGGAGTGCAACGATTGGTCTTGCGTACAATAAAAAGGTAGCCACCTGTGCGGATTTAACGTCGTTATAGGACATCACTTCTTTAGAAAACAAGGAGATCACATCGGTCGTTTTGTAGCCCATATAGGCACATAAAACAATGATCATTAATAACAAAACTGAGGGCATTTTCAATACGACTTTTAATTCCTTGATTGAAATTTCATTCACCACAACCTTTCGTTCCTGCTCATCGTCCAACCTCATGAAAAACCAGACGAGCACTCCCGATATAGCAACAATTATCGAAGAGCTGTAAATAACGGGTTGAAAAGCCATTCTGCTTTCTTCGAGACTTGGAGAGGAGATTCCCTGCCCCATAAAGAAGGCGAAGACAAGTACCCCAAGCGTTCCCAAGGCAGCCCCTACAAGTCCTCTCCCGCCTTCTAAAAACCCAAATGCCCGAAGCTGTGAATGAGATGTTCCCCATAGTCTGGCAGCCTTAATCATTGGCGCCCAAAACAAAAAGACACTGGTAAAGCCCCAATACCCGTAAAGAACCTTAAGCCCAAAATAACTTGGATAACTGGCGTAATAAACACCGCCGAGAGCTGTGAGCCACAGGGCCAAAGAAATAAGCTTTCTTGCGGGATAGCGATCGGCAATCGGTCCACCGAAAAGATAGGAAACAATGGCAACAAACCCATAAACAGAAAAGCAAATACCCAGCTCCACGTTATCGATTTGAAAAACATCTAATATGGTGGGCCTGAAAACCCTGCTGAGTACATAGGGCAAGAAGAAAACGGATTCACCGGCTAAAATGACCAATAGCAGATAATACCAAGGAGCTTTTGTTTTTTCCATTTTGGAGAATTACCTAAAGCTAATGAAAAAAAAAGGAATCATTTAATGTCATTTATACCGACATAAAACAACGAGTATAGCTAAAGCGAAAAGGCTAAGAAGGGTTTTCTTTATTCTCAATCAACTAATTACTCCGCCTCATCTTCATGTGCGCCGATATGGATTGAATTTGCATTTTAGTTATTTCGGGGTGTTTTTAATTTTCCCAAAGAGAAGGTGAATGGCCAAGCCAAGAGGCATGAGCATCACTCCAAAGAATATGGCCAGTCGCGAAACCGTTTTATTCGTGTCTTGCCTCAAACCCTCTTTCCAAATCCATCGAGTGACGCAGATATCTCCTGCTACCATATGAGCCCACATCGCGGTAATAGCTGCGGGGGAAGACATGCCGGCTGCTAATCCTGCGAAGAAACCATCGGGGTGTGAGCCACTGTTGGCAAAGTCAACTAAGCCTTGCGGATTCATTGCCATAACAAGTATCCAAATCATTATGGGACCTAAAAAGAATAGTGGACCGCTCAGTAGTTTTTTAGTTTTCTCTTTTTGGGGATTAAGAAGCATAGCAAACCAAAAGGGCCCCACCCAAAAAGTAGAAAGTATGAAAAAAACAGTATAAATATCCATGATGAAAGTTTAAGGGATAACAAAGTATACCTAAAAATGTTGACGAGTACTTGAGTAAAGACTTATTAAACTGACTCTACCAACCTTCTAAAAAAATGGTCAAGATCTCTTCGGTCTTTCTTATTCGGTTTGCCTTGGTCTTTTCCTCGGTAAGCACGTTGAGCCATTTGATAGGTTTTGTATTTTTCAAG
>DKPV01000028.1:0-3442 GCA_002471375.1 Flavobacteriales bacterium UBA7325 | reverse complement strand
CTTTTAGTTGTAAGCTGAAGAATTTTATACGAGAAAACAGCATTGTTTTTTTAAACCATCGTTTTTCCTCTTTTGAACGTATAGAAAGGTATTTTGCGGTCTCTTCACCATCAATTAAAGTGAGCTGGGGCGGGAATTCCATAGAAGTATTTTCATTTAATGGGCTGGTTGGAGGTTCGGCAGATTTTATCGCTTATCTCAAAAAATCAAAGGAATTTGGAGTAATTAGGTCTATTCACATGATATAACTTCACCAGACTCATCCCAACAAGTTTCGTATTCATACCACTTTGATTTTTCATCTAAGCGCTGCTTTGTTTTCGATAATCTTATGATTCCTTTTTCATAAACTTCTACTAATTCATCGGATAAGTATGGGGTTCCTTTAGAATTGAAGTTATAAGATTTTGAAACACGCGCACCTTCTATTTGCCCATGTTCATTGATAAAATATTCATCATGAATCAAGTCCGGATAATCTTTATAAGTAACAATAACCTTTCCCCGAGGGAGACCTTTTGCATAGGTGAATTCGTAAAGATATTCGTCAGAGGCAATTTTAGTCGGACCATTGAATCCATAATCGTCTATAAGGACATCCAGGATTACATTATTCTCCTTCATATATTGTACGGAATTTAACTTCCCCTGTTTGTAGTTGTTGATGTAGTTTACAGGGATACTCATGTATTTCCCTTCATTGTAATCATACTCACTAGAAAAATCGTTGAATTCAGATCGTTTCAAAATCCCATTGTTAAAATATCGTACGCCAAACATTTCTTTTGAATCTCCTTCTATGCGCAGATCATACGGATGTATTGTATGATCGAGTTTCCCGTTTTTGTAATACATGATTGTCTTCAATTGACCGTCATCATATAATTCTCTTTTCACTAATGTTCTGTTTACGATATATTTTTGTTCTTGTACACTTGTTCTATCATTATTTGAAGCTTCATATGAGAAAAAGGTAATAAGAAGCGTGTCCTGAATCTGTCTTAAATTGATATTCTTATAGTTGTGTTTCTCAATAGAGACTTCTCCTTTCAAAAAGGATTGCCGCACAATAAGGGACTGGTCGCTTGTGTTTTCGTATTGTTCGATGACGTAACTATCCTGATCACTTTTCCGAGAGAAAACAAATCCATTTGAACTCGAATATTTTGAGTTAAAGCTGAAAGAACCATTGTTGAACGGGAATATGTCTGAAGAGAATCCGCCCTCATTGTCATTTACTACACTTACATTAGTCAATAAGCCATTTGTAAAATTATATTTTAAACGCAGTACCATATATTCAGGGCCTCCGTTCACTAATGGACTGCTTTCCAATCCGCTTGAAATCTCACCACCTTTCAAGGTATAGCTTTCCTCTTCCGGACAAATGATGATGTGCCCATTCAGAGGTTCTCCTCGGAATAGAACTATCTCATTTTGAAAGCTCACCTTATTACTATTGATATCAACTTGAGCGGTGGAAACGCCGTAAAAAAAGCAAATAAAACTCGATAAACAGTATATTCTAATCACAATCTCCTGTACATTTTTTCTTAATTCCATAATCCCATAATTCAGTTTTTTTCACTGTATTAATTAGTTTCTCTTTAGGAAATGTATTTATTATCTGATTGATATTTCCAGAGGAGTAATCATAATCATTAATGAGGTTCTGGTTAAAGTCTTTCCAATCATTATTTGGGTAATCTTCCTGATCGTATGATTGCCAGTCTTTATCTTTGAGCCCAAGTGAATAAAAACCAGTTAAAGCAAGTTGACCATTGTCATGAAACTCAATATAATTACCATTCAAGGTGTCATTTCTATATGTCGATATAGTCTGAATAAGCCCGTCGTTGTAGTGAATATCTAGACCATTCAACTGCCCCAATTTGTATTGGGTTTTTTGCTCAAGAGCTCCCAGTAATTCGTATTCATTATTAAACAGCATAAAAATAGCTGAACGATTTAGGGCATTAAATTCTATTTTTTTGTCAATTACACCCCTCTCGTAAAGACTCAATTCTTTAATCCCATTGTTTTTGGTTTCGAATTCCATTTTAACGAGTCCTTCACCGTCTTTGCACCATGCCCTTGTTAATTCTTCTTTAGATCCAACGACAGTGGTATTGATTTCAGCATAACAAAACCCATGGTCAAAGGCCTTAATGTTTTGTTGGCTACCTTCTGTATTAAGTGTCAAAAGGATCGATTGATCTAATGGATTTCGTAGTTTAAAGCTTTGACTATTCACATTGCCCTCAAAGACAAGTAAATTGGCAACATTTAAAAGCATAACCTTTCCGCTTGGTGCACCGTCAACAAACTCAATCAGAAAAGAATGTATTCGGCTACCGTCATAAATTCTGGAATAGGAGCTTCCGATAAGAGAGGAACTGATGGTGTAATCAGTTTCATAATAGTTATTATCGTCAAAAAAACCAGAAGAAGGAAAATCCGGTACTCCTGATTGTTGTGCCCAGTACATAACGTCATTTAAAAAAAACCTTGAACTAAGGGAGTCTATATTTCCCAGCGAGCATAATGGAAGCAAGAAACTATCTAGCCATGGCTTGATGCCCATTGAGTTTAACCATGGTTTATGGGGCCCTTTTTCATTTTTTATGAGGTATTTATACAGCTTTTTAGAGGATTTCCCAATATTGATATGGCCAATCATAGGTATACCGACGCTTTTTTTTGCAGAACCAACATCTGACTGATCAATATCATTTTTTCTTCGTAAAAAAAGAAATCCGTTGTAGGGGATAGTGTCTTTGGAATTCAAACACACCTTATTACCTATAATCTTAAATGTATAATCATTGCCAAAAGTGTTGTATGCTCCGTCTTGTTTTGTGAGTTTAGCAAACTCAAAAATGGCCTCTGTGGCTGCATCCTGAGTATTAAGATTGTTCTGACCAAGTACATTCACTGAGAAGCAAAGTAAGCACAAAAGAACAATTAATTTGAGCATGTTTATTTTGTTTAATGATGTTAAGCTTTCGTTGTTAAAAGTACAAAAAAACTTAATATTGTTCAATTAATGGCCCTACCCCAGAGGGGGTATATATCAATAAGGTGAATGATTAATGATATCCAAACCAACTTGAATAATATCTGGTTGATATAACCTACCAAATCTCTTATCAGACCTCTTCTTTTTGGTATAGATACTCCAAGTATGTTTATGGGTGAATACCTTATTCCTTGGGGTCTTATATCCCTTATCATTTAGATAATTACTAATCTCTTTAAAGTTCTTGTTCTTGTTATCGTGTAAATCAGAGATAATGGAATATAACTCCATCTGATAATCTGTATAATTGGATAACCATAAGTTGGAAGAAGTAATCTTTACTTCCATGGTTAGGTTATATACCTTATTGTTTATCTTGCCTGTTGAATGGAAACTTCCAACGGTTGAATAGCGAGG
Organism: Flavobacteriales bacterium UBA7325; assembly: GCA_002471375.1. GTDB lineage: Bacteria > Bacteroidota > Bacteroidia > Flavobacteriales_D > Crocinitomicaceae > UBA4466. The sequence continues at coordinate 6 of DKPV01000028.1, read as the reverse complement.
AAACGG
>DKPV01000056.1 GCA_002471375.1 Flavobacteriales bacterium UBA7325 | reverse complement strand
ACCCATACAGAGCACGTTCCAGATACTAGACGCCCACTTGGGTGGTCATCAGTTCAAACAATCCACCATAATTCACTCCGACAAGGCACCCATGAGATTGAAATTGCTTTAAGTTTTAAACTATTGCATCTATAAATAATCTCTTTAAAGCAGCAGTTGATTTACTCCTCAGCACCATCTCAGCTAGTACTCAAAAATACACTTTAATAAAGGAATATTTTAGCAAGATAAATACTTTGCAATGAGATCTTTGCCTAGACAAGGCGAGCATTCCTACTTAACCTGCAGGCATACAATCAAGATTGCACTTGCGCTCATTAGTCCTCGCGGGCCTGCTCGTTACATCGACTGCAGCCTCTGCTAACACGCTCAATTTCATTGGAAATAGAGCACCGCTTCAGGGCGCAAAGTCGGCTATCACCATTCAAGGTGAAGGGACTTGCTCGTATCACCGTCAGTCACCAGCGACACTCACGATTGGTGGAGGCCAACCTCAACCCTTGATGGTTCCTGGAACATTTGGTCACGGCACAGCATTGCCTACTCCATCATCCGTGGCTGACACCAACACAGTCGTCGGTGCATTCATCACTGTTCCGCTGTCTGTCAATAGCGGCAAGAATTGTGATGAGTTCTATGACGTGCAGCGTTCACGGGCAAAACTAAAACTTGCCAAGGAACTGCACGAAGCAGGACAGATCACTGACACAGAGTTCAGAGCTATTTCTAAAGAAGCCTACGCATCCTTGAAATGACTCTCGAATAACAAGCTGTTGAACATTAAGAGATTTTGAGGTAAAAAGTGCTCGGTAAACGGAATTAAGACGAATAGAAATCACTAGATTGGACAATCCACCAGTTGCACAGACGGCTTAGCTAATACTACTTACCTGGAATTAATTCTAAATCCACTCAAAGCCAACTCAGCAGAAGAGCCAAGGCCTTTGAGCAAGAATAATCAATCAATAAATCAGCCCCCACCCCAATAAAATCGAACAAGTAGTCCGGCATAACAACAGATCAAACAATACAAGAACAACCAAGGAATATGGAAATAACTTTAAATAATTTACGCCTATAATGAATGGTTGGATGGATGGAATATCGAGACAGCAAATTTATACGTAGCAACTTAATCAAGAAAGTCTTAATTAACCAAAGGCAGAAAATTTGACAGGTTGTGCCGACCTAGACCATTGACCGAAGATTCGATAATGCTTTTAACTCGAGTTGCCGTACACGTTCTCGGGAGACGTTGAGTTGACGACCAATTTCGGCAAGAGTGAGTGGCTCATCTCCACCAAGGCCGAAACGCAGATATAAAATTTGCTGATGACGTTCAGCGAGCTGGGATATCAAACCACGCAGACGTTCCTTCTGAAGGCTGAGATCCAAATTTTGCATAGGATCGTCCCCGATTGGATTAGGAATCAAATCGCCAAGGGTGCTGCAATTCTCGTCACCTCGAACGCGAGCATCGAGGGAGCAACAAGGTGAATTTTGAACGATGAGCGCCTCTAAGTCTTTGGGTTCAATACCCATGGCAAGAGCCAGTTCCGCGCTGTCGGGGAGACGCCCATAGCGATGGGAAAGCTCACTCATTATCTTCCTCATCTTGAAAAGCTTCTCTGTTGTATGGGATGGAAGTCGAATCATTCTTGAATAGTTATCAAGTGCACGGTTGATCGACTGACGTATCCACCAATAGGAATACGTAGAGAACTTATAACCCAAGCAAGGATCAAATTTATCGACTGCACGAGAAAGACCTAATGATCCTTCCTGAATCAAATCCAATAAATCAAGACCATTATTTTGATACTTTTTTGCAATACTTACAACCTATCTGAGATTGGCAGCCATCATACGATCGCGTGCCCGTTTCCCCATGCGTATACATCGAAATTGTTTAGGGGTGAGATTTACTTCTTTGATATTAAGTAATTCCTTCATGGCTTGGATATGGTGACCAAGCTCAATTTCTTCTGATGGTGTCAGTAGTGGAATCCTACTAATACCTCTTAGATAATGAGCCATCGCATCACTAGTCAGGCTGCAGGTACTTTTCATAGAGACAGACATCTCGATCAAGGCTCCATTTCGCTACAGATAAACTTCGCTTGATATTTACTATGCAATACTTCTACCATTTTCCTTGCCTTTTTTGACATCAGAAGTTGAGGCTATGAACTTGTTATCTCGATGCATAATTTATGGAATTTACAATCTGGAATAGAGAGAGGAACCGACAATAATTCATTCCAGTAATGAAGTAAAAGGTTATAAAGAGCCAAGTCTTGAACTAAATTTAGGCATGCAGAATACTAATGATGCTTGAAAACTATCAAAGGTAGATTACAAAATCATTGAAGCTGCTCTAACATTCACAACAATACCAAAGGAACATACAAATTTTATATTTTATCCAATATTAGAATAAAATAAGCCGATTCGATTCAACCATTCAATTCGTCCAAAGAAAACATTCGTAGACGAAATAAGAAATAAATTGTCCAAGCAAAAGCGAAGAAAAACTTATCCACACCACATACACACAATCTGTGTAGAGCTCAACAGAAAAGGTAGGATCGCAACGACTTTATCCAACCAATTAAATCTACTCAAAACGACTGCCGTAAGTGAACTCCTTGTACTGCTCCCGCAAAGTCTGAATTTCAATACTGCAGGCTGAGCAAAAGATCGCTTTTACTCCACGTTTCAAGAGTTGCCTCCCATCTGTTAAGAGGAGTGGCTTGTTATATCAAAGACACGTCAATGACAGGACAAAATCTGATGTTTATGCATTAAAGCTAATTAAATAACTTCAATGCATCTAGAGTCTAATCCGCGATCAAACTTATCACACAAACCAGCAAAAACCACCCACCCAAAACAGCACCATATGGCTGAGTGGCGGGATGAAAACAAATCAAGCCGATGAATAGAATTCCAATACAAGACCTTAATCTATCAAAACGAAATAATTTTTCCCTAAAAAATCGAGCAACGCCTCCAAAAAAATGAATCATCTCACATCTAACAGCAGCGAAAAATCTCCAACAAATCTATCTCAGAAACATTATTAAACAAGAACTGAAGGCATAATAGGAGTGCAATCATAATCAGCTTCCGCCTTTTTATACAATGCTCGAGTGAGTAACATGGCACGATTAATCCTGGAAAATTGAGATTCTGAACTTCTAATCTCAAACTCAATAGATGTTGGATTTTCGCTAATGAAAAAGACTGAAAATTTAGTTCCAGAATATTCACTACCACTGATTCCAACACAACTCAGCTCGAACAGACTCGAGGAGACCACATCTAGATCAAGATCCGAAACCATATCCAGAATAAAACTGGACTGAAAATCCTGAGTTGAAGGCTGGAGCTGGGATTGTGCCCTAAAGCGAAAGCATGCCATCAATACCGAATCCAAATACTGAAAGACAAAATTAAATTTAAAACCATGTCTTGCATCTTTACATATGCAATGACAAAATAATAAAATTATTCTAATTTAGAATAGAATTGATAGAGTAGCAATCTGTCAGGAATTAAAATACTATGGCATGTAGCCAATCAAAACTGAGTATACTTAAATCAGACAAAGGCGAATGATTTCACCAATGATGACCAATGGCTGTATCAATTGAAGAGCTTTCATGCCTTGATTGTACAATCTGGCTTAAGTCACAATCAAAAGCATCAGACTTTCTCAGGATATCGCAGCCAGTCGTTAGCCGTAACATCAAAAAAGTATCAGATACGTTTAATATTAGCTATTTCAAAGACGACGGAGAATATGAGATAATCCACGATCAAGCATCTATTCGCTTAGATGTACAACGCAAGATGCATCAAGAAATGCGTTTTGAAGATAAAAAATTAATTCTTAGATTCGATGCATTTAAGAGAATGAAGAGCCATCTAACAGAAGACGTGATTAAGATACCTTGGCGAATAGGCATTTCATCAGAAATAGAAAATCCTACCCTTTTTAAGAATTT
>DKPV01000094.1:17835-45550 GCA_002471375.1 Flavobacteriales bacterium UBA7325 | reverse complement strand
TGGCAACCCAACAATTCCACATTTCAAAGCCATTTATTTCGATTTTCCCACAAAGATAATTGATTTCCTTACGGAAATTGAATTTCAATCAAGAAGATATTAAGGCAAGTATTAGAACTTTTTTATCGAGCGTAGTTTTTGAATCGAATGTGCTATATTCGAGACATCAAAAAACCGTACATGAAATTATATTCTCTCTTATTTTTATTACTCTGCTCAGCTAGTCTGTCCGCTCAGAATGACTCGGTCATGATCCGCACTATCTACAATGAAGCCCTTTCTAAAGGACACGCCTATGAGGACCTGAGGAGCTTATGTAAAGATATTGGAGCACGCATCTCTGGTTCTGCAGAAGCTGAAATGGCAGTTCATTGGGGTGAGCAAAAAATGAAAGAATATGGATTTGACAAGGTATACTTACAAGAAATTCAAGTACCTCATTGGGAACGAGGCACGACAGAAGCTGGCTGGTACAAAGGTGAAGACGGCCAATTACATAAAGTACATCTACTAGCATTAGGTGGATCAATCGGAACAGGCGGTGTTCTCTCAGGAGACCTCATCCAATTTAATTCACTGAATGAACTTAAAGAAGCCGACCCGAATCTTGTGAAGGGGAAAATTGTCTTTATAAATCAAAAGATGGACGAGCAGCAAATCCAGACGTTCAGAGCATACGGTGGTTGCTACCCTACTCGCGGAAACGGCGCAATTGAGGCTTCAAGATTAGGCGCGACGGGAGTGATTATTCGTTCGTTAGGTTTACCAATAAATCATCATCCGCACACTGGATCAATGCACTACAATGACTCTGTCGACCGAATTCCTGCTGCAGCAATATCGACCAAAGATGCCGAAGAACTTTCTCAATTTCTCCTCAAGGGAAATGCTGAGTTCTTATTAGAGATGGATTGCAGACAGTATCCAGATGTGACTTCTTACAACGTAATTGGAGAGCAAACAGGTTCTGATAGCCCTGATGAGATTATCACTTTTGGAGGTCACCTCGATTCTTGGGATACGGGAGAAGGCGCGCACGATGATGGAGCGGGGATTGCGCATTGCATGGAAGCACTACGCATCCTTAAAGAGTTAAATTACAAGCCAAAACATACGCTTCGACTTGTTCTCTTCATGAATGAAGAGAATGGAAATATGGGCGGAAAATCATATGCCTCAATCGTTAAGGGTAAGGGCGAGAAACAGATTGCAGCCTTAGAAAGTGATCGTGGTGGTTTCGCTCCAAGAGGATTCTCTTGTGATGGGACTGAGGAACACTTGGCAATGCTAAAATCTTTCAAGACGAAATTCACAAATTACGACCTCCATATTTTTGACAAAGGCTATGGTGGGGTGGACATCAGTCCCTTGAAAGGTGAGTACCCTAACATTCCATTGTTCGGGTTCGTCCCAGATTCTCAGCGATATTTTGATTTTCATCATGCCCCTAGTGATGTCTTTGAGAATGTGAATCAACGAGAACTTGAATTAGGTGCTGCAGCAATCAGTTCATTTTTATACCTATTGGATCAGAATCTTTAAAAAAAATCTGAATTCCCATGAATGATATAGTTACTACTTTTGTGACTTAAATATTCAACGATTGTCGCTCGATAGATTCATACACTTCAAAAAAACTATTAATAGCATTGAGCTACCTGAACGCTTTACATTTCCGTTCTATTACGATCCACACCCATTAAGTCTTATTGCAGCTAGCGAACTTCAGGATTATCTGAATTCCCAAAATGATTGGGAGCATAATTTTGGACTTGATTCTAGAAATGAAGCTCATTCTATTGGGAAAATGTTCGGTGTACTTGTTGTCAAGAATAATAATGGAGAGCTCGGATATTTGGCAGCATTTTCAGGTAAGCTCGCAGGGACAAACGAGCATGACCTCTTTGTTCCGCCTGTATTCGATATGTTGACACCTGATGGCTTTTTCAACGAAGGTATGCTGGGACTCGACGCACTCAATCAAAGAGTGATCTCATTAGAGAGGGCAGAGAATTATGCAATTTCTTTAAAAAAACTGGAAGCTATAAAAACAGAAGCAGCTGTCAAGATTGAAGAACATCGCGAGTTAATGCGAACTGCGAAAGCCGCCCGAAAGATAAGGAAGCTTGAAGTTTCAGAGATGACCGATGGAAAAGAAAAGGCTGTGGCTACGAATTCAATTATCAGTGAAAGTGTCGGGCTGAAAGCTCAGCTTAGAACGATGAACAAAGATTGGTCCGATCGGATTGGAAAAGTAGAGAGCGAAGTAGCCGTTTACGAGGATGAAATCAATGATTTAAAGCACCTGAGAAAGGAAAAATCAAAAGCGCTTCAGAAAAGACTTTTTGACAACTATCATTTTCTGAACATATTAGGGAAGGAAAAAAGTCTGTGGGAAATATTCCAAGCTACAAGCCTTAAACAATCTCCTTCTGGAGCTGGTGAATGCGCCGCTCCTAAATTGCTACAATACGCTTTTAAGCACAACTTAAAGCCAATCACTATGGCCGAATTTTGGTGGGGAGATTCACCGAGGTCTGAAATACGCAAGCATGGTCAGTTTTATCCTTCTTGCCGCGGCAAGTGCGAACCAATTCTAGGACATATGCTAGAAGGTATAGAGCTTGATGACAATCCAATGCTCGTGGTACCAAGTATTGGTAAAGAATTGGAAACGATTTATGAAGATGATCACATCTTGGTGATCAACAAACCTGCAGAGTTTCTATCTGTACCTGGAAAGACGATTAAAGATTCTGTCTATCATCGTATCCAAGAAAACTTTCCTGATATCAGCGGTCCAATTATCGTACATCGACTGGATATGTCAACTTCCGGGATAATGTTGGTTGCTAAAAATAAGCATGCGCATAAAGCAATTCAAAAGCAGTTCATTGACAGAACCATCAAGAAGCGGTATATCGCCTTATTGGATGGGTTAATCAATGAAGACTCCGGCTTTGTAGAGTTGCCACTGCGCACGGATATAAATGATAGACCACGACAATTGGTTTGTGAAGAACATGGGAAACATGCACGCACCGAATGGAAAGTCATTGAACGATCAGAGGGCACAACGCGAATTCACTTTTTCCCAGTCACAGGCAGAACACATCAACTTAGAGTTCACGCCTCTCATGCGAAAGGATTAAATACTCCGATTGTAGGCGACGACCTGTATGGAAAGAGATCAAACAGGCTTCATCTTCATGCGGAATGGATTAAATTTATGCACCCTGTAACTGGACAAACCATGGAACTGCAGGTGAATGCCGACTTTTAAAAATTTTCGATTCCTTCGAGAATAACACTTATACAGTAAACTCTGCACCTTCTTGCGATTTTGAGAATGAGGGATTATATTTGGTGTAAAACAAACATACTTTGAAAAAATTGAGACTTCCCTCTTTCTTGCTATTTATTTTAATCAGTTCCTGCGCCAGTGATACTGAAGAAACGGATAAAGAAACTTCTATTGATATCTCCACGGATCAGGAAGAACAATTAGGCGATGTCGTAGAAGAACCAGAAGTTAATCAAGCAATCAATGAGGAAAACAAAATCCTTTATGACGCGCTTGTTCCGCTTGGAAGTGGAATCCGCCCTAAAGAGATGAACCTTGCCGAAGAGGGCTATAGAATACTACCGAAAGGTTTCATTGGAGTCAGATCGGGAGTTGATTACGCACTTTACGCGGACTACAGTATTGATCAATCAGGGAATCACGCAGTAATCATCAGAGTCAAGTCCTTTCATCCAGACGAAATTGAAGTATTCCAAAGTGATGTGCAGTACTTCCTTGTAGCATTTGATAAAAGTTGGAATATTACTGATCGTAAAAAAATTCATTCAGAGAATTCAAGCGATGCAGAGAGCATCAATTCATCAGGTTGGTGCGAAATGGATAGCATCAACATCGCCTGGTTAAAACTAACAATGGTTGAAGGAAAAATAATGACATCTGATGAAGAAACAGCAACCTTCGAGGGAAGTGAGGAGGGTATACTAGAAGCAAAACAATTTGTGACTAGCCTGCATAGAAAGTAGTCTGCAGTTGAGATTCCAATTGTTAATTTTTTGTTAACGGTTCTGGCAGGATATTTGGACGACGTCTTGTATGAAACTAATGTACCTACTTCTGTGTACGATATCGTTGGCATTGACCTTCTCAACAAGCTCATGTAAAAAAGGTAGAAATTTACCCACTAATGTCCCTGTATACATTGATACTAAAGGAGTACAAGCATACGCTGATGAAGTCTATTACGAATTCGCGGATAGAGATCGAAAGTATATAACCTAACAAATGAGACAGGATCTAGTTGAAGCTTTCTATCAGGATTTACGGTTTTATTTAAAGCAAAACAACTGCATTTCTGTTGATTCTAATCAACTCTATACTGTAAAATTAATCGAACTAAGACTGCAGGAATCCATTAGTACAATCTGTTATGTTGATTCTTGTCAAACGGGAGAGTATTATGGCCCGACGATCTATGATGAAGTACACTTAAGCAGTTAAAGCTATACCTCCCAAACGCGTGTCACTAGTCACCATGGCGAAATATTAGATGGATTTATTGAAATCGACTATAGGAAGGAAAGAAAATGCGGAAGGGATAACTGTAACAAGCCCAGAGTTTTCGGAATTCGAAGAAATGCGGACCGAATGCGTATTAGGAGTGCGAAGCTACACCGGAAGCGAATATCAAAAGTCATCCATGAACATTGGTTGGCAAACCATCAATAATCCATAAAACTATGATGGAGTTCACCCAACGCTTTGTTAATAAAAAACGACTGTACTTTAGTCGATTCATAGAAAAACAACTACTTTTGTACCGAAATTGAGTCCTAAGACGTATTCAAATAAATTACGTTGACTCAAAAATAGATTATATGGCTCAAGACATATTTGACAAAATTAGAAAGAATAGAGGTCCATTAGGACAGTACTCTAAAGGAGTTCACGGTTATTTTACATTCCCGAAACTCGAAGGTGAAGTTGGAAATAAAATGATTTTCCGCGGTAAAGAATGCCTAGTATGGTCAGTTAACAACTACCTAGGATTGGCAAACCACCCAGAAATTAGAAAAGCGGATGCAGAGGCATCTGAAAAATGGGGCCTTGCATATCCAATGGGATCTCGTATGATGACTGGTCAGACGAACGAGCATGAAGCATTAGAAGGTGAAATTTCTGACTTCATGGAAAAAGAGGATACTATCCTTTTAAACTTTGGTTACCAAGGAATGGTCTCTGCAATCGACTCTATGGTTGACAGAATGGACGTTATTGTTTACGATAGTGAATCACATGCTTGTATTCTTGATGGAATGCGTTTGCACGTAGGAAAACGATTCGTGTTCCAACATAACGACATGGTTAGCTTCGATAAGCAAATGGAACGCGCTACTAAAATCGTGGAACGAACTGGAGGCGGAATCCTTGTAATTACTGAAGGAGTATTCGGAATGGCTGGTGATCAAGGTAAACTTAAAGAAATCGTTGATTTCCGCAAGTCAGGAAAATACAACTTCCGCTTATTCGTTGATGATGCTCATGGATTTGGAACTGTTGGTGAACGTGGTCAAGGATCAGGCGAAGAACAAGGCGTTCATGATGAAATAGATATCCTATTTGGAACTTTTGCGAAAGCAATGGCTTCTGTTGGAGCATTTGTCTGTGCTGAAGAAAGCATCGTTGAATATTTACGTTACAATATGCGATCTCAAGTCTATGCAAAGTCGTTAGCAATGCCACTCGTTGTTGGAGCTCGTAAACGTCTTGAATTATTGAGAACACAACCTGAGCATAAAGAACGTCTTTGGAGTGTTGCTAAATCACTTCAAGATGGACTCGTTGAGAATGGATTCGATATTGGATTAACGAACTCTTGTGTAACTCCAGTATTCTTAAAAGGAAACTTGGCGGAAGCGACAAACCTTACTGTTGATCTTCGCGAGAACTACAATATCTTCTGTTCTATTGTGATATATCCGGTTGTACCAAAAGATGTAATCATGTTGAGATTAATCCCAACTGCTACACACACAATGGAGGATGTTCAGTACACAATCGAATCTTTCCAGAAAATGAAACAGAAATTAGACAATGGAGATTATTACTCAGAAAAAATGGCAGCTGTAGAAGTTGACACGAAGAGTTAATTCTTACTTCTAAAAAATATAAATCCGATCCTGCTTTTGCTGTGATCGGATTTTTTTTGTTCTATAGTTTATAGCTGTTTAAACAGCGCTTAGTAAACAACTAGTCTTCTGGTCAATTTATCGCTGAATTCATTTCTTACCACAATCAAATATTCTCCTGAAGTAAGATTTTTAATCGATAATTGTACGGATCGGATCAACTTCATAACAGGCAGAGTTTGTAAGACGACATTGTCTATCCTTGATTTACAAATAATTTCGTATTCGATAAAAGAAGCAGTTGCACGATGAGCAGATTTCCTTTCCCATCGAATACTCTATGCTTGCATACTAATGTTAATTATACAAGCATAATTAACTCATAGCTTCCAATGAATTCAAGCTACCAGATAGCGCATCTAGCTCTGTGGTTGTATTAAATGAATGAATACATACCCTTAGGCATTCGGTGCCTTCCGGAACGGTTGGAGAGAAAATTGCCTTTGCGTAAATATTGACTGCCCTCAAGCTCTCCTCTACCCGCTTCAATTGATCAACTGAATCAAATCGAATAATTTGGATGGGAGAATTTGATGCTGAAAGATTATCAAGACCAGTATTTCTAAGTCTAAAGTGAGCCAAATTCGACTGTAAATGATCTCTTCTAGATTTCAGTTCTTCATGTCTTACAATGTCAGCCATGTGCTTGTAGCTGGATGCAGGAAGAGCTGTGGTATAAATAAGCGATCTTGCAAAATTAATCAGGTAAGATTTTAAGTCTTCACTGCATAAGACCACAGCCCCATGAGTTCCATATGCCTTTCCAAAGGTAACTAGACGAATAAAGACATCATTGTGTCGATCGGCGCCATGAGCTAAACCTCGCCCATCTAACCCAAACAATCCGGCACTATGCGCCTCATCAATGATGATATAGGAATTGTATTGTTTTGCTAATGCTATAATTTCAGCCAATAATGAAAAATCACCATTCATGGAATACAAAGCTTCGATCGCTATATAGCAAATATCGTCCTTATTTTTTTCAAGCTGAAGACGCAGATGCTCAAGATCATTGTGCTTAAATGAATAAGATTTAGCCAGTCCGAGACGTATTCCATCCCTCACACTTGCATGAATGTGTTCATCATACAAAACAACATCGCCACGCTGTGGAATGGAGCTAAATATTCCAAGATTTGCATCATAGCCAGAATTGAAACATAACGCTGCTTCAGATTCATAAAACTCCGCTAACATCCGTTCTGAATCATCAATAGTCGAGCTGTGCCCCGTAATCAGTCTTGACCCAGTCGCTCCGCAAGCAGTTGCTATAAATTCAGTCTTTGCTAGCCCTAGGTAATCATTAGAGCCAAAGTCAATCATCCCTGAAGACAAAGAAAGGGAACGCAATGTTCCCTTTTCTTTTCTATCTGTTAGTTTTTTATGTAATTTATTATCCAAGACCTACTTCACAAGTGTTACTTTTCTAGGCTCAAATCCTTCTCGAGTTGAAGCTTCACGTGCTTCCGCTAATTGTTCAGCTCTCGCCTTTTCTTTTTTCTTGCGTTCCTCGATTATAGCATCCGGCTTTGAAACCGGCTTTTCTCCATCTGCAAAAGATTTTTTTGGAATGAGACCAAGAATCTTGAACATCTCCATATCCTCATTGTATTCAGGATTTGGTGTTGTTAGTAATTTATCACCCGCAAAAATTGAGCTTGCTCCAGCCATAAAGCATAACGCCTGACCTTCCATATTCATTTTTGTTCTTCCTGCAGATAATCGAACAACTGATTGAGGAAAGGCAATACGTGTTGTAGCTACCATTCTGATCATCTCCCATTGCTCGATAGGTTTCTGATCTGCCATTGGCGTCCCTTCCACTGCAACGAGTGCGTTAATTGGAATCGACTCTGGTGGCGTTTCCATTTCCATATAGCTCATCAATAATCCAACTCTATCTTCAACCGCTTCACCCATTCCAATTATACCTCCAGAACAAACAGATATTCCCGCTTTACGAGCATTCTCGATAGTGTTTAGACGGTCTTCATATTCACGAGTTGAAATGACATCATCATAGTAATCTGCTGAAGTATCCAAATTGTGATTGTAGGCAAATAAACCTGCATTCTTCAATCTCTCGGCCTGATTTTCTGAAAGCATACCGAGTGTACAGCATACTTCCATGTCCAAATCATTTACCGCTCGAACCATTTCAATAACGTTATCAAAATCTTTGTTATCACGAACTTCTCTCCAAGCTGCTCCCATACATAAACGTGAAGAGCCATTTTGCTTGGCATTTTGCGCTTGCTCGATTACTGAATCAACCGACATCAATTTATGAGCATCTACATCAGTATGATATCTTGCCGCCTGTGGACAGTAACCGCAATCTTCGGGACAACCTCCAGTCTTAATACTAAGCAGAGATGACATCTGAACTTCTCTTGGGTCATGATGTTCTCGATGGACAGTTGCCGCTTCAAAAACCAGCTCTAATAGAGGCTTATTATATAGTTCGAGTAAAGACTCTATTGTCGTGTATTGTGTGTTCACTTTCATGGATACAAATTTCAAGGCAAATATAATAGAAAAGCTATTGAAATAATAGCAAACGGCTTTTTTCGTGCCCTAGGAAAATTACTTATTCAATAGGCATGTAGCGTAAGCCTTAACTGCCTTCCCTTCTCCAAAGGAATCAACTTGTTCATGCGTTGTTGCTTTGATCGAGACTGCATCAACATCTAAATTTAAAATCTCAGCGATTACGCTTTGCATATCAGGAATATACGGATTCAATTTCGGTCGCTCCATGACAATTGTGGAATCGAGATTCACGACATGGTAACCCTTGGCGGCAATCAACTTGTATACTTCAGCTAAGAGTATTTTACTATCGATCCCTTTGAATTTTGGATCTGTATCAGAGAAGTGGTAACCTATATCACGTAAATTTGCTGCTCCTAGCAGAGCGTCACAGATTGCATGCAATAGGACATCAGCATCAGAATGGCCAACTGCTCCAATTTCAGATTCAATCTTTACACCACCAATAAATAAGGGAATGCCGATCTCAAGTCGGTGTAGATCAATTCCGTAACCAATTCTAAGCTTCATGCTATTCAGGAGCCGTATTCGGATCAAACGATTCTTTACCTCCTAATTCAAAACGGAGCGTAAATCTCAATGTGTTCGCAAGAGGATTATTTCGTTTTAAAGCGGCTAAATATGAAATATCAATTCCAAATTTGTTGTACTTAAAACCAGCACCTAGGTTGAAAAACTGTCGTGCTCCTTTGTTCTTATTCTCAAAGAAGAATCCACCACGAAGGGCAAATGTGTTATTGTACCAGTACTCAATACCTGCAGCCAAGTTAATTTCAGTTAACTCCTCAACCAATCTAGATCCGCTTTTAATTTGGTATGACCCATCTTCATTCTGCAAGAAATCACCAGTAACCTCGTCTGTAAGGACAACTCCTGGTGCATCATAAAATGATTGAAGCATACCAGCGATAACACCTACATTGTCATTCATACCCGCGATCATTTGATACTCTCCATCAATTAATTCATATGTTGGAGGTGTTGGCACAAGTAATTTCTGTACATCAAACGAGAAAGTAACGCTGTTGTACTGGTCAAAATCAGCAACAAAGGCATTTCCAATTTTCAAATTCATTGGTAAAAAATCTCTTCCTTCAGTTGCAACAGTAGAATAGGCAACTTTATTACCAATATTATTTATTGTCGCAGCGAACGTATAAGTTCCTTTCGTGCTTCCAATTTTCGCTTGGTCGTTATTGTAAGTAAATGAAATGTCAGTCGCCCCAGCGATTCCTGCTTTAGTAGCTTGTCCTGCCACTGGCAATCCTCCAGTTAAGTTGGAATAAATGAATTTCCCATTGATACCTACACTAAAGCGATCGGCTAACCTAAATGCATAACCTCCGGTAAATTCAAATTCACTTGGCTTGTCATCTCGAATAATATTCGCTTGATCATCCGTAAAAGTGATTTCACCTAAATTAAAATACCTTAATGCTCCACCTACTGCGTGACGATCATTAATCTTATAGTATCCAGCAACATACGACAGGTGAATATCGTTCGTCAATTGACGCAGCCACGGAGTGTATGAAATGCTTATTTCGGATTTTTTCTCCGAAAAATTAAGCATCGATGTATTCCAGTATATTGAAGTGCTTGATGCACTTAAGGCAGTACCTGCATCCCCCATTGCTCCAGCTCTGGAACCAGGAGTAATAGATACAAATGGCATTGCTGTAGTAATTGTGTTAAGCTGAAGATCTTGTTCACTTGCCTGCGCACTCACGCTTAATGCAGCAATAGAAAAAACCCCTAATGTCCAAATCTTTTTAATCATATTAATTTTCAATTTCTCAACAAATATACGCATAGAACGACTCTTTATTGTGTCTTACTTCAAAATAACTAGTTTTTCTAATTTTTCAGCGATGGTTCCGTCTGGAGTTTTAACTCTGAGAGCATAGATGTAGACTCCTTTTGCTAATTGATCTCCAAAGTCATCCGTACCGTCCCATGGAATTCCTTTTGACCTAAACCCATCACACTGAACTGATTCATTGATCGTTTTCACTAGACGCCCAGACACTGTTAGAATTTGAATCTGAACATCCATATCCACACACGCCTGATTATGCTCAAAGAAGAACTCTGTATACGAGGTGAATGGATTAGGATAATTTAGAACATGATCTAAGCTCACGCTTTCTTTTTCCTGAACAATGAAGTCAATTGTTGCTTCTGCCGAATTATTATTCACATCCCAAACTTTCACGCTCAACGTGTGCTCGCCCGGCTCAAGCTCGCTAAAATTATATCTGACCTCACCAGATTGATAAGAATCAAGATCTGCGGTGTAATAATCATTCAGAACTATCGGGCTACCTGTCTCCCCATCAACTACAGCAACAAGATCGTGGCCAATACCATTCCCAACAGTATTGATTCCATTCTCATCATAAAGCTGCGCAATTAGAATAGGAGTTTCATCAGTGATACCACCACTTACAAATGTATCCTCGTTTAAAAACAAATCAATTTGAGGACCTTCAGAATCAATGATTCCATTTGGATCGACTCCTCCAATCATTATGCGAGTATCGGAACCAAGCGCATCAATGATCCCATTCTCCGCGTAATAGCTCAATTTCCCCAGACCGAATGCGTAATTAATATCCTTTGGAACAACGAAAGAGAACTCATAATATCCGTTTACAACACTTACCTTACCACGATAGAGTTTATTATTTTGAAGTTCGAAACTGATTATTGGTGAAGTTGGATCATTACCGAGCGTCTGTTGAATTTTTGGCTTATCAAAAATTGACGGGTAGATAACACCATTAAATCCTGATAAGACATTCCCATTAAAATCCTCCAAATGTCCTTTAATTGTCACCGTGCTTAATGCGCTGATAGTATCAACTGCCAATGCAGGTGATATGCCATTCACACTATCCGTTAAAATATTCATATGTGGAAGCGCTATTTGCAATGCAGGATCTCCAATTAACGTAAAACTTCTTTTATTCGAAGAACTTCCCGCCGCATTCTTTGTACGACGCATAATCTCTCCAAATGTCAATGGTTGATGCAAACTATCTCTTGAAAAAACTCTTTCAATAAACTTCTCGATAGCAAGAGAGTTTACACCAAAAAATACTGATCTCGTAGTTGTCATTAAAGCGATGGCGCCGCCATAAGGGTTCAAGGAAACCCATTCGCCAGCAGATATTCGATCGGGATCATCGTACTTTGTGAATTCGCATGTCGCAGAAACCATTAATGTTAACTTATCTATGTTCTTCCACTCTTGAATTTGAGGAACCGTGATTACGCGCTCCTCTGCCACTCCAACTTCTCCACCGTGTCCAACATAGTTCATGACAATTGCTCCTCGTTCTATTCGATCATTGATAAGATCAACCACATCTGAATATCGAGGACCACCAGCAGTAGCAACTTGCTGAAAGGCATCTAAGTAAAGTTTGTCTGTATTGATTGCAGGAAACGAATCTTTAAGGTGAGTATAAGCTGGTTCGCAGTCTACATTTACAAAATAGCCCCCTTCTTCATCATCAGATATTTGAACGTATTTTTGTCGCCAATCACCAAACGTTGTTGAACCGTCATCAGAGGCACAATTTGTGTTCACTGTGGAATAGAGACTAGATCCATTACGCATATAATGCTCTATTTTATCCACTTGCTGTCTAGCGATTTCCGCTGAAGAGATTAGTAATCGACCAACAGCGATGTCCATTCCGTCATTCGGGCTAATTGACTCATTATCATCCAATAGTCCAAAATAATCATCCGTTACCAAACCATTGATGTGGTTTTCAGATGCTAGTACCTGATACGTTTGAACAAAATTTGCAGATGACACAATATTCCGATGGTCAAACGTTCCATCTCCAAATAGCAAAAGACTCTTCAGTTGTGTTTCAGGTGCCGAAATTCCACGATCATAAAACATTTTAGCAAACATTCTAATTGCTGTCGCATCAACCATCCCGGAACTGAATTCATTATAAATTTCATCAGTTGTAACCACGTGCACGGTCAATCCATTATCCCTATGTAAATCTGCTAAACGATTTGCTTCTGAAATGAAAGCACCATGTGTAACAATTAAATAGTCAGCCTGCGGTAATGCATGTAAATTCTGATAAGCTACATTAGACACAAATCTAGGTGTAAGAAAGTTTTGACCATCAGAGGTAACGTATTCTCTTAGTGAATCAGAGTTAGACACAAATTGATAATCAGATCCAGAAAACGAACCAAGAACTAGACTAGGCGAATGCCTATCTGTAACCTCCCAAATAAAACCAGTTGACGCTGGAAATCCTGAAACCGTATATTCTGTGACGTTTCCTACCTGTGCAGTACTCAGATCGCGAAAATTGTATTGACTACCCTCCATGGTTAGTCCTCGGCGAACGTTCAATGAAATATTATCTAAGTATGTTAAAATATCTGGAGATGATCTTTGAACATCCATTCGAAGAACCATCAAATCTGTGGGAGTCGAAGTAAAGGATGTAGACCCTCTTGAATAGTCATCCCCCGCAGCAGGTAAAGTCGCCGAATTCATTAATACATTATTCACGTAATACGAATGTGTATTCGATGGCCCACCACTTGAATTTGAGGCAAGAAAAGATTTATACGTTGCAACCGATGAAACATCGACATCTTGTACATTAAAAACAAAAGTATTGCTTAACTGAGTGTCAAATAATTCACCATACCAGCGCTGACCTCCCTTCACGAGAGAAGTAAACTCGTTCTCGTGCTTTGAATAATATGAATAAGTGGAAGTCGAATGGGTAACTGGATCTAACGAGCTAGAAACAGATTGAACCCTTAAAGGAGGTTCCGCTGAATTAATATTAATAAAGTAGCAAGAAACCTTTGAATATGTATTCACATCCGAATATAACTCAGCGGTACCATTAGCATAAAGTCGCTCTGGTCCCCAGCCGTAAAACAATACATAATCACTCTCATCGAAGACACCATCTACTTCACCTATGATCTCAATAGCATTCTTGGCTAGATCATCCGCTCTAGGAATAGAATTCAATTCCGGTAGCATACCATCTCCATTACCATAAATGTGTATATGAGCCGGATTCAAATTCTCAACATCAACACCGAGTGGCTCAAAATGAGCGCGTAAGAAGTCTTTATCTATTTTGTATATTCCATCTTCAGTAATGGAAATTTTAATCCACTCACCAGAACCGTTTGCAAGTACAGAGCTCGCTACAAAATCTTTTTGAAGCCCAGAATTAGGTTTCTTCTTGGAGGAAGAATAGACTACACGAACATTTTGAATTCTATGTATTTGTGATCCGACTCTAACAAAAGGAAATAAGTTCAACATCGCATGCCTCTCTGACCTAGCTTTTGATACAGATAAATGATAAGAGGCCTCCTCAACTGAGATCCCGCGATTGTTTAAATATGCTATCTCTTTTGAATTGGCAAGCTCAGTTGATTCTATGACTAGTGACAGCTCAGGGTCAACTGAGGTCATTATTCTCTTTTGCCAAAAATAATTTGGCCTGTCGCCATTCATGTATTGTCCGACTATTGATGGAACCGTGATACTCCGATCTCCTTGAGTGATAACTTTTGGCTCCTCCCAATTTAAAGAGAGTGATACAGACTTCTGAGCGAAGTTTGAAAAGGAGTTCCCTAAAGAAATTAAGAAAACTATTATTGCCACTCTTGAAGGAGGTTCAAGGAAGCTAGTCATAAGTCGATTATTCATTGATTTCATGCTTTCATCACAATTAACGATTACTTCGCTGTAATATTATTCCTAGATCCATTTTTAACAAAAGTATTATTTAGACACCTCAAATCTAAACACCTTTCCATCATATTTAATACCAATCTCCATTTTGATCGAGTAGAGGCGAAAACATAATGATTCGTTAGACTCCTGCAAAGGACTGAATCATGCATATTCATAAGGTTCTTAGTGATTATCATTTCTAAATCATCATGGCTTGAATGTTTGAGATAAAACATAGACGAGATAATGCATTTGTTAGCAATGAAATAGTGGGTTATCTTTAATAAAAGAAATCCATCATAAACCTTTGAATATTCTACTGCTTTTGTAATATTTGTAACTTAATTTTAAAATTAACGTTATAGTCAATTGGCATCTATAACCGTCTTAATGAAAAAGTTCGCAAAAATATTAACAATTAGCCTTCTCTGCCTTTCAGCCGGAGATGCCTATTCTCAGGATCCGCAATTCACGCAGTTCTATGCAAATCCGATTTACCTAAACCCGGCTTTTGCTGGGTCTAACGGTTGTCCAAGATTTGGTTTGAACTACCGTAATGAGTGGCCTAATCTGACAGGAAACTATGTTACATACAGTGCAGCATACGATCAATACTTTAAAAACATTTCAGGAGGAATTGGTGTTCTAGCAACACATGACCAACAGGGACAAGGAACGATTTACACGTCAATGCTTGGACTTATTTATTCTTACCATCTTAAAGTTAACCGTAAATTCTCCATGTTATTTGGAGCTCGCGCAGCGATGTACAACAAATATCTAGACTGGGACAAATTGACCTTTGGAGATATGATTGATCCACGAAGAGGGTTCATCTATCAGACTGGTGATGTTCCACGTGGTGGTAGTCGATATTTCTTTGACGCATCCGCTGGTTTTGTAGGTTACAGCAAAAACTTCTTCTTTGGTTTTGCAGCTCATCATTTAAATCGTCCAAATGAATCAGTAATCGTTGGTGAATCAAAATTACCAATGCGTTTTACTGGTCACATGGGTGCTGAGATTAAATTAGGAGGTAAATCTCAATACAAAAATATTACATCGATCATGCCGAATATCGTTTATCAATACCAAAACGGTTTTCAAGAGATCAACATAGGTACCTATGTTAAATATGGTGCTTTCACAGTTGGTGCATGGTTCAGAAATAAAGATGCCTTTATCCTTTCAATCGGATTAAGTACACAGAAATTTAAACTTGGATACAGTTATGATGTAACAGTATCGAAATTAAATAATGGTGTATCGGGTGGTTCACACGAGGTATCATTAGGTTTAAACTTGAATTGTAGAAACAAACCTGTTAGTTTCAGAACAATTTCTTGTCCATCCTTCTAAAAAGTGTAACGAAACATTATTGATCCGTTGTAATGATTAAATTTGTCAATCTTAGATGATTAAAAATAAAAAGAACAATATGCGATTTTTAAAGATTTTATCTTTAGCTATAGTGGGAGCATTTCTTGTTTCCTCTTGTAGCAATGAAGCTTCTAATGCTACTGGTTGGGACTATAACAATCCAAATCAAGGTGGTTTCCAAAAAGTGCCATTTATTGATCAAGAGACTGGACCAGGTCTTCTTTTGGTTGAAGGAGGTACATTTACAATGGGACGTGCAGAACAAGATGTAATGCATGACTGGAACAATAGAGCAGCTAGAGTTACAGTTTCGTCATTCTATATGGACCAGACAGAGGTTACTAACTTTCAATGGTTAGAATACATGTACTGGATTTCAAGAGCCTACAATGAAACGTATCCAATGGTATACAAAAATGCTCTTCCTGATACATTAGTATGGAGATCTAAGCTAGGTGATAACGAGAAATTCGTTGATTACTACTTACGCCACCCTGCATACAGAGACTACCCAGTTGTTGGTGTATCATGGTTACAAGCTAATGATTACTGTAAGTGGAGAACTGATCGTGTAAATGAGTACATTCTTATTCGTGAAGGAGTTCTTGATTTCAACATTGAGCAAAGAGATGAAAACTCGTTTAATACTGATGCGTATTACGCAGGACAATACGAGGAAGGACTAGTTAAAAACATTACTGATTTAGATCCATCTAATATTAATGGAAAGAAATTAGGAACAAGGATCGTTCGCATGGAAGATGGAATTCTTCTACCGAGATACCGTCTACCAACTGAAGCTGAGTGGGAATTTGCTGCTTCAGGTTTAATTGGAAACTTACAAGTTGGCACTGAAAACATTAGTGAGCGTAGACTTTATCCTTGGAATGGACACTGGGTTCGTCAGGATGAATCACAGTTTACTGGACAAATTAGAGCGAACTTCGTAAGAGGCCGTGGAGATTACATGGGAGTTGCTGGTCAATTAAATGATGGCGCCGATGTTACTGCTCCAGTTGAGTCTTACTGGCCTAACGATTACGGTCTTTACCACATGGCTGGAAACGTATCTGAGTGGGTAATGGATGTTTACCGTCCACTTACTAGTGAAGATTACGATGAGTTCCGTCCATTCCGTGGAAATGTATTTAAAACAAGACTTCTAAATAACGAAGGAAGTATTGAGTTGAAGAATGCACAGGTTATGTACGATGTTCATGGTATGAAAGAATACATGAATGAGTTCGAACGTATTCGTTTCCAAAGAGTATCTGCACAAAAACATGATCCAAATGACACGATCATTCCTGTAGGAATTGCTGCAAACATTGAGTCTCGTAACCCATCACAATTTGGTTATGCTCCAGATCCATTCTATGTTTCGCACGGTAAAGTAAAAGATTCAATCGAATTACAATTGTTTGCTAGTATCAATACTGTACTTGATGTAGCTATGAGTTACAAAAACGAAAAGCACGACATCGAGGCTTCTGCATATGTACAAGACAATTTGTTCGACGGACTTTTTGCTGATGAAATCAGAACTGGTCCTGACGGAGAAGAGTATGCTTTTGAAATCATCTCAATGCTTCGTGAAGGATTTAATGATTTTATCATCAATACTCCAGGTAAATTAAAGTACCGTGAAGTAACTGAAGAAGAGAACATCGGTCGATTAAACTACCGAAAAGCTGATTACGCTGATTACCTAGATGGTGACATCGAAAGCTCAAAATTCTATGCAAACGATCCTAGAAAACAAGGCATTAATCAAGCAACACGTGACGCGAACTTGGTAATGTACCAAAATATGCACGAGCAGTTTGATCTACAAGGTGGTCAAATCATGCCTGGTGGTGGAGATAGAACTTCATGGCCAACGACTATGATTTCTGATAAATCAAGAGTTTACAAAGGTGGTTCTTGGAAAGATAGAGCTTACTGGTTAGTTGCTAGCAACAGAAGATATTTAGACGAAGATAAGTCTACAGATGCCATTGGATTTAGATGTGCAATGGATAGAGTTGGATCACCAGTTGGTAACAACTATGGTAGAAAGAAGAAAAAGAAAAAATAACTTCGGATAACTAATTAAAAGCCTTCCCTCCTATTTGGATTCGGAAGGCTTTTTTATTTTTGGTATATGTATTCAAAATCATTCGAAGAATTTTACAAATCATCTGGTATTTCAACAGATACACGCGCAATTTCAAAAGACTGCCTATTCGTTTGTATTAAAGGAGAAAACTTTGACGGTAACACATTCGCTTCAACTGCACTGAAACAAGGAGCTCGACACGTCATCGTTGACGATAAAGCGTATTTCACTCAACCTAAGAGTATGACACTCGTAACTAACAGTGTCACTTACCTTCAGGAGCTCGCCAATTTTCATCGAAAGAAATTTAAAATCCCAGTTATCGGAGTTACGGGAAGTAACGGCAAAACAACCACTAAAGAGCTCATACAAAAAGTTCTAGCAAAAAAATACAAGGTACTTGCAACGATTGGGAATCTGAATAATCATCTTGGGGTACCCTTTACCCTGCTTCGATTAACTGAAGAGCACGACATCGCTATCATTGAAATGGGAGCTAATAAGTTTAAAGACATAGAAGAACTTTGCGACATCGCAGAACCGAGCTATGGAATAATTACGAACATTGGAAAAGCGCACTTAGAAGGATTCATAGATTTTGACGGTGTATTAAAAACCAAACGTGAACTCTACGGAGCCATTGAAAAAGTATCCGGAACAATCGTTGTGAATCAGGATGACAATGTACTTGTTGATATCCTGCCTAAGAACATCGAGCGATTCACGTATGGAACGAATGAACAATCGGACATTCTAGGGAACTTAGTTTCTCTAACACCATTCGTAAATATGACATGGAAATCCGAATCATTCACTTCATCTGATATTGAGACTAAAATGGTTGGAAAATATAATTTCTATAATTACTTGGCCGCGGTAACATTCGGAAAACTTTTCGATGTCAGCAATAATGATATTTCTAAAGCTATAGAAGATTACACACCAACGAACAATCGATCTCAGGTTTCTAAAACAGACAAGAACACCATAATATTAGACTGCTACAATGCCAATCCAACGAGCATGCGATCAGCCCTGGAAAGCTTCGCGATGATAGATCATGCTGATAAGGTATTCATTTTGGGAGACATGAAAGAGCTAGGTAATGAGAGCCACCAAGAGCACAAGGAAATTATTGACCTTGTCGAAGCTTTAAACCTCAATGGATTTACTGTTGGTGATGAGTTTCATGATTTAAATTCAGAGAATATCATTAAGTCATTTCAAACAACTCAGGATTTGATTGCACACCTATCTAACGCTCCCCTGTCAAACAAATTGGTTCTTCTTAAAGGGTCAAGAAGCATAGGTTTAGAGAAATCGCAAACACTCTTATAACGAAAAACTCCATCAGGAAAACCTAAAGGAGTATCAATCTATTTGAGTGAGAGTTATTAATCCTTTAATATCCCTCTTGAAATAATAATTTTTTGTATTTCAGATGTTCCTTCGTAAATCTGAGTGATTTTTGCATCTCTCATTAAACGCTCCACATGGTATTCTTTTACGAATCCATATCCACCATGAATCTGAATAGCTTCAACCGTGTGCTCCATTGCCACTTTTGATGCATAAAGCTTCGCCATTGCGCTTGATTGATCAAAATCACGACCATTGTCTTTATCTATTGCCGCTTTATACACTAACAACCTAGCTGCTTCAATATCTGTTGCCATATCAGCAAGCTTAAAAGCAATAATTTGGTGCTTTGCAATTTGTTTACCGAATGTTTCACGCTCTTTCGAATAAGCCAAAGCCAATTCAAATGCTCCGCCAGCAATACCTAATGCCTGAGCTGCAATACCAATTCGACCTCCTGATAAAACCTTCATTGCGAATTTGAATCCGAAACCGTCTTCGCCAATTCTGTTCTCTTTTGGCACCTTAACATCGTTAAATAATAGCGTATGCGTATCAGAACCTCTAATTCCTAGTTTATCTTCTTTTGCACCAACGATAAACCCTTCCATATCACGCTCAACAATAACAGCGTTAATTCCTCTGTGACCAACTTCCGCATCTGTTTGAGCGATAACAATGTAAACTGATGCAGTAGAACCGTTTGTAATCCAGTTCTTTGTTCCATTTACTAAATAATGATCTCCTTTATCTATTGCAGTAGTTCTTTGCGATGTCGCATCAGATCCTGCCTCAGGCTCAGAAAGACAAAAAGCTCCAATAATCTCACCTTTCGCAAGTGGAACTAAATACTTCTGTTTCTGCTCCTCAGTACCGAATTTTTCTAACCCCCAGCAAACCAGAGAATTATTTACTGACATACAAACTGACGCAGAAGCATCTACTTTTGAAATCTCTTCCATTGCTAATGCATATGAAACAGTATCCATTCCAGAACCTCCATACTTTGGATCAACCATCATCCCCATGAATCCAAGCTCACCTAGCTGCTTAATTTCCTCTGCAGGAAATCTTTGCTCAGTATCACGCTCAATCACTCCTAGCTTTAGAACATTTTGTGCGAAATCTCTCGCTGCTTCTTTCACCGCTAACTGCTCTTCTGATAATTCAAATTCCATGTATATATTGCTTTTTGTATTCTGAAAATATGTCCCACAAATGTAAGGTTTTAATTTCATTTTTCTAGATCAAAAAACGATAGTTCTTCGTATTTTCGGGCATGATTTCAAAAAGACTTATTGGTTTAATGTCGGGTACCTCAATGGACGGTGTAGACATCGCTGATGTGCAATTCACAAAATCAGATGTTGGTAAATGGTCTCACGAAATAATGTCGACACATGCTGTAAGCTATCCCCGTGAACTTCTTGGCAAATTGTCAAACTCCAAATCGTTACCAAGTGAAGAATTGACCCTTCTGGACAAAGAGATCTCGCTATTCTTTTCTAAAGAAGTAAACACATTCATTGAAACAAATAAGATTAACAAAACCGAGATTGATGCGATAGCATCCCATGGACACACTGTGTTTCACCAACCCGAAAAGGGGTTTACATTACAAATAGGTTGTGGCGCAATCCTAGCCTCAAAAACAGATCTCCTGGTGATCAATGATTTCAGAACGAAGGACGTCATAGCAGGTGGTCAAGGAGCACCTCTTGTTCCTATTGGGGATTCTTTGCTCTTTTCAGATAAGGCTGATGGTTTTTTAAATATTGGTGGCTTCGCTAATTTATGTGTCTTAAATGAACCCATAATTGCATTCGACATTTCGCCAGGAAACCTTCCCATTAATGAGTTGATGCAGAAGCATCATCAGCAAAATTATGATAAAGACGGACTCACTGCAAGATGCGGAAGTCTAATTCCGAAACTGCTAAATGATCTAAATTCAATAAAGCACTACTCAGCGCCCCCTCCTAAATCGCTAGGTACAGAATGGCTCGACGGAACATTCACACAAATTATCGAGAATTACGCTGACGAAGGTGCCAATGATGTTATCCATACAGTCACTACGCATATAGCCGATCAAATCGTTAGATCACTTAACTCTTTAAGAGTGAACAGCGTAATGATTACTGGTGGTGGTGCTTTGAATCTCTTTCTGATTGAACTAATCCGTGCTAAATTTAGAGGAAACATCATCCTCCCTGAACGTGAATTAATCGAATACAAGGAGGCAATCATTTTCGCTTTCCTCGGAGCATTAAACCTTGACAACTCGGTAAATACAATCCCGTCAGTGACAGGTGCGACTAATGCGGTAATCGGCGGTGTTAAACATCTTCCGTAATTACTCCCTAGTCACTGTTCATAAATCAGCCCAATCGAGCTATGAAAACAAGCAAATGGATCAAATAGTTTGCTAACTTTGCGTCCTTAGAATCTAAGATTTTTTGATGAAAGAACTACTTAAAAAATTTGAAAATAAGGTCCCAGAAATCACATTCGAATGGAATGATTCTGAGACTGAAGCACAAGGATGGGTTGTAATCAATTCATTACGCGGTGGTGCTGCTGGAGGAGGGACTCGGATGCACCCGAAACTCGATAAACGAGAAGTAGAGTCACTTGCGAAGACAATGGAAGTGAAATTTACTGTTGCCGGACCTCCAATTGGAGGAGCAAAATCCGGAATAAAATTTGATCCAAAAGATCCACGTAAGGAAGGTGTCCTGAGAAGATGGTACGCTGCAGTAACTCCTCTACTTAAGCACTATTATGGCACGGGTGGAGATATGAATGTTGATGAAATTCACGAGGTGATTCCAATTACGGAAGATTGTGGTGTATGGCATCCACAAGAAGGCGTTTTTAACGGACACTTTCAACCTCGTGACGCTCAAAAGATTAATCGAATTGGCCAACTGAGACAGGGGGTTCTTAAAGTTATTGAGACAGATAGTTATTCACCAAATATTGACCGAAAGTATGTAGTCGCTGATATGATTACAGGTTACGGTGTAGCTGAATCTATTCGTCAATATTACGATATCTACGGCGGTGAACTCAAAGGTAAGCGAGTTCTCGTTCAGGGTTGGGGAAATGTTGGTTCTGCAGGAGCCTACTACTTAGCCCAAGAGGGAGCGATCATTGTTGGAATCATTGATCGGGTTGGTGGTCTAATTAAGGAAGATGGTTTCTCATTTGAGGAAATTCGCGATTTATTCTTGAATAAGAATGGAAACGAACTTAGTCACCCGAATATGCTTTCGTTTGATGAAGTGAATTCTAAAATTTGGGATTTAAATGCAGAAGTATTCATCCCTTGCGCAGCATCAAGGTTGATCACTGAAGATCAACTAAACAGAATGATCTCATCTGGAATGGAAGTAATATCGGCAGGGGCAAACGTTCCTTTTGCTGATCCAGAAATATTCTTTGGACAAATTGCCGAAAAAGCCGACAATCAGCTAACATCAATTCCAGATTTTATCTCGAATTGCGGAATGGCTAGAGTATTTGCTTATCTGATGAGCAATGATTTAGACGAGTTGACTGACGAAGGAATTTTCAATGATACGAGTCAAACTATTCGAGAAGCACTCGTAAGAACATACAAAATTAATTCAGGAAGAACAGATCTTGCCAAAACAGCTTTCCAACTGGCATTGGATCAGCTCGTATAAACTCTAAAACCTAAACAAGCACAAAATTACTCTCATGGAAATTTTTATTGTACTCGTCTTTATTCTTGGTTATCTGGCAATAACCTTAGAACACAACCTCAAGGTAGACAAACTTATCCCTGCATTGCTAATGATGGCATTAGCATGGGCTGGAATCGCTTTTGGATTGGATGATTTCACCTCATGGTTCGATAGTCATGATAGTAATTTGTTGCCATTGGAGATGTTCGATGGTGTCAAATATATGGCAAATGGTGAATACACTGAGGCCTACGCTGAATTTCATGAGCATCGCCTCCACCTGATGGAAGGTACGCTTCTCCACCACTTTGGAAAGACATGTGAAATTTTGATTTTCCTTGTTGGAGCCATGACAATCGTGGAGATAATTGACCACTTTGATGGTTTCTCAACTATTAAGCGCTACATCAAGACCAATAAGAAAAGAACGTTACTATGGATTGTATGCATCCTCGGATTCATCCTTTCTGCAATCATTGACAACCTTACAGCGACCATTGTTTTAATAACGATTCTTCGTAAACTAATCAGTGATAAGAAACTTCGAATCTGGTATGCTGGTATGATCATAATCGCTGCCAATGCAGGTGGAGCATGGTCACCAATTGGTGATGTTACTACAACTATGTTGTGGATGGGTGATAAAGTAACAGCAATGAAACTTATCGAATATCTTGTGGTTCCATCATTGGTATGTATGGTAGTCCCCACATTGATCGCGAGCTTTCTTACACCTTTTAAAGGGAACTTTGAATCAGCAGAAGAAACAACAGCCGCAAACAAACGTGGCCCCCTTATGCTCTACCTAGGATTGGGTATGATTGTATTCGTTCCAATCTTCAAGACAGTGACTCACTTACCTCCATACGTAGGAATGATGCTCTCTCTTTCAATCGTTGCTTTAGTGGCGGAATTGATTAGCGCAAGACAATTCTCAATGACAAGTGTTGAAAATAAAGAAGAGCCGGTGGATCACCACAGCAGTCCAACGTTTGGCGCCCTAGCCAAAATTGAAATGCCTTCAATTTTATTCTTCTTAGGAATCTTGATGGCTGTTGCAGCTATGGAATCATTGGGTCTGATCTTTACATTTGGTCAAGATGTTCAAGCCTCTATGAGCGATGATTTATTTGTTATGCTTTTAGGTGCTGGTTCTGCAGTAATCGATAATGTTCCATTAGTTGCGGCGTCAATGGGTATGTTTGACATGTCCGACCCTACTTATGTGGCAGATACGCATATCTGGCATTTCATTGCATATGCAGCAGGAACTGGAGGAAGTATGTTGATCATTGGATCAGCTGCAGGTGTTGTAGCAATGGGGATGGAAAAGATTTCATTCTTTTGGTATTTGAAGAACATCGCATGGCTAGCGTTGATCGGTTATCTAGCCGGAGCAGCAACTTTCTTATTATTTTAGTAACAAAATTGAATATCTAATCGTTATACATTATATATGAGTTTATCTTTTTTACTTCAAGTTACCGACGGTAGTCCATCTGAGACAGGGGTCGAGAACGTACCATTGTGGGACATCGTAGCCGACGCGAGTCAAGGATTCGGTCTAATAATCATGTTAAGTTTGGCAGCAATGTTTGCCTATTCGATCTTCATTTTTGTGGAGCGTTTCCTTGCGTTAAGGAAAGCAACCAAAGAAGAAAAAGGTCTTTTGATTAAAGTCAAAGAATACGTCACTGAAGGAAAGGTTGATGCCGCTAAAGATTACTGTAGACGTTCAAACTCACCATCAGCAAGAATGATGGAGAAAGGAATATCTCGTTTGGGTCGACCACTTGATAGCATATCTGCTTCCATTGAGAATACAGGTAAATTAGAAATCTTACGCTTGGAACAACGCTTGAGTTTCTTGGCGACAGCGGCTGGAGCAGCTCCGATGATTGGGTTCCTTGGAACAACTATCGGCATGATCATGGTATTTATTGATTTACAAGCTTCTTCTGAAGTAAGTATCGAAACTATCGCGCCTGGAACAATGACAGCCATGGTAACAACAGTTGCTGGTCTGATTGTTGGTATTGTATCATATATCGGTTACAATTATCTAGTTGCACGAATTGGAAAAGTTGTCTACCAAATGGAGAACGATGCACTTGAGTTTATGGACATGTTACATCAACCAAGTAAATAGGCAGATATGGGAATGAGTTCAAAAAATAAGATCAAAGTCGAAGGCGGAATGTCATCCATGACTGATTTGGTCTTTTTGTTACTGATCTTCTTCATCATTATTAGTATCATGAGTAATGATACTACTCCTTTGGATTTACCAAACCCAAGTGAAACACTTGACCCAGTAAAGAAAAAAGTAAACCCTACGGTAGTAGTTACAGAAGATAATCTGTATTACGTTATGCCAGGAGGAGATGCATCGAATCCGATGCCATTTGAAGATATTAAGACGCCTGCACTAGGGGTTGTTGAAGAATCGGGGAAATTGCAATTAAAAATTGCTGGTCACAAACTTGCTGATTACGAAGCGGTATTTCAAGTACTGGCTTTATGTCAAGCTAATGGATGGGATCCAGTTCTTGCATACGATAAGTGAACTTAACTCTTGAATTATGGCAAATATTCCAATAGTAGATAAGATGGACGCGCGAAAGGGGCTAATTGCTTCTTTATTGTTGATGCTGATAGCATTTCTATTGTTATCATTCATGTACTACGAAATACCGGATCCTTTGCCAGAAGACACGATTGTAGTTGCAACAACTGAAATCGATGAGATTGTTTTAAAGGAATTAAAAATGGAAGGTGGCGCTGGAGGCGGTGAACCTACTGATGCTCCAATTGACGAGCCTAAACCTCAGACTGAACAAGTCATTACGAATACACGCCCGAATCAGACGAGTACGCCTACTGGTGAATCAACGAACACAAACGCAAACAACCAAAATAATACAGCAAGCACAACTCAGCAGAATAACAATCCATTTCCTAATGGTGGTTCTGGTGGTGGTGAAGGCGGTGGAAACGGTAAAGGCTTTGGCACTGACAACGGAAATACCGCTGGAAATGGTAACGGAAACGGTACTGGTGCGGCGAGTAGAAAACGTTTGAATAACGTGAGTGTGAGCGGTATATACATCGATACTGATGCTAAGATTGGTTACAAGCTTACTATTGATGCACAAGGAAATGTAATTGCTTTCACAAATGTAAAAGGAACTACAACCACAACGAATCAAAGTCTAATCAACAAGATTGGATTTGCAATTAAGAAGCAGGTAAAGTACAATAAGTCGCCAGGCGCTTCTTTAGTATTTGCATTCTACACGGTTTATGTCAAAGCCACATAAGGATTACACCGAGGCCATTCATTGGTTGTTCGAACAATTTCCTTCTTATCAAGTAATTGGCTCAAAAGCATACAAGCCGACCCTAGAAAACATTCGTGTTCTTCTTGAAATCATCGGAAACCCACAAGATCAGCTCAAGTTCGTTCATGTGGCCGGAAGTAATGGAAAAGGTTCTACTTGCTCTATGATAGCTTCTTGTCTCACAGAATCAAACTATAAAGTTGGTCTGTTTACCTCCCCGCATATTGAAGATTACTCAGAACGCATTCGGGTTAATGGCCAGACCATATATCATGATTCGGTTACGAAATTCGTCAATCAGATAAAGGATGAACAGCTTAGCTTCTCCCCTTCTTTCTTCGAAATTACATTCGCATTGGCGTTACAACATTTTGCACAAGAGTCATGTGACATTTGTATCATCGAAACCGGACTAGGAGGAAGGCTTGATGCGACGAATGTGATCGATCCAATACTCAGTATCATTACGACTATAAGTTTAGAGCACACAGATATATTAGGAGATACGGTTGAAGAAATCGCGATCGAAAAAGCTGGTATAATTAAACAGAATACTCCGATTCTAATTGGTGGTATTCAATCTCCGGCGATTGACGAAATTAAAAATGTGGCAGAATCCATGAATGCTCCCATGTACAACTGTGAGAACGCAATCGAAATTCACTCAGAATTCTCACTTCTAGGATTATATCAGCGAGACAATTACAAGCTAGCTATTTCAGCCCTTAATATTCTCAAAGAACAAGGAGTACCAGTAAAGAATTCTGCATTCATGCGTGGGATTGACAACCTATCTCTGAACACAGGATTTCGAGGTCGACTACAAATTATATCGAGAAATCCCTTAACAATCATGGATGTCTCCCATAATCCAGATGGAATTAAAGCGACATTAGATACTGTAGCCGAATTAAACGCAGGTATACTTCATATTATTTTTGGATTAAGTGCTGATAAAGATCTGAAGCAGATAATTTCAACATTTCCGGATCACGCTAATACGTACTTCACGGAGTTCAGCAATTTAAGGAGTGCAAAAATTGCTCAAATTCAAGAAATATCTGACCTACACCCAAGAGATTTAAAGTTTTTTGAAAATCCCAAAAGCGCATTAGAAGGCGCACAAAATATTGCTAAACAAGACGATACTATTCTAATCATTGGCAGCTTCTTTTTAGTTGCTGATTTTTTTTAATTTTTTTCAAAAAATCACTTGCCTTTACCGAAATCAAGTGTATATTTGCAAACGCATTTGACAAACGAGTCAAAGATTATCATGGGGGATTAGCTCAGTTGGTTTAGAGCA
>DKPV01000094.1:16595-17487 GCA_002471375.1 Flavobacteriales bacterium UBA7325 | reverse complement strand
GGTCACTGGTTCGAATCCAGTATTCCCCACCACTGAAAAAGCATTTCGGCTTATGCTGGGTGCTTTTTTTCATTTATAACGAACCGTCTTTATGACCATAGACTCAGTGAGGTCATCTACTCATTCCTTTCAAAGATTTTAGTATTTTAGGACTACTAAAAATCAGCCGATGGATCTCCGAATAAAAAGCTACAAAGAATACCAAGATAAGTACACCCAAAGTATTGAACAACCGCAAGAATTCTGGTCAGAGATTGCCAATAAATTCACTTGGAAAAAGAAATGGGACACTACCTT
Source organism: Flavobacteriales bacterium UBA7325 (assembly GCA_002471375.1). GTDB lineage: Bacteria > Bacteroidota > Bacteroidia > Flavobacteriales_D > Crocinitomicaceae > UBA4466. Next base: position 17,190 of record DKPV01000094.1, on the reverse strand, counting down.
AGAATGGAATTTTAGCGAGCCTAGAGTTAATTGGTTCAAGGAAGGAGAACTAAACATCACTGAGAGTCTGTTAGATAGACATTTAGAGCACAATGGAGATCAGATAGCCTTCCATTGGGAAGCTAATGACCCAACTGCTCCTAATAAATCAATTACATATCTCGAGCTTTACGAAGAGGTTTGTAAATTTTCGAATGCGCTGCGCGAATCTGGAATTAAGAAAGGTGATCGCGTATGCATCTACATGCCGATGGTCTTAGAATCTGTTATTGCAATTCTTGCCTGCGCGCGAGTTGGAGCCGTGCATTCTATCATATTTGCTGGTTTTTCATCGAATGCATTGGCTGACAGAATTAACGATGCTCAAGCTAAACTTGTTATTACCTCTGATGGATTGAACAGAGGAACTAAAAAGGTTGATTTAAAATCAATGGTGGATGTTGCTCTTGATAGCTGCAATAGCATTGAAAAAGTAATTGTGCTTGACTGTATCAACTCTAATCCTTATATGAAGGCAGGAAGAGATGCATGGTACCACGATGTCATTAGTGGTAAAGCAACATCTTGCGATCCTGAAGTAATGAATGCTGAAGAT
>DKPV01000094.1:16112-16240 GCA_002471375.1 Flavobacteriales bacterium UBA7325 | reverse complement strand
TCAACTGGTAAACCAAAAGGTGTTGTGCACACATGTGGGGGCTATATGGTTTATACAGCCTATTCATTTCAGAATGTATTCCAATACGAAAAAGGAGATGTTTTCTGGTGTACTGCAGATATTGGTTG
>DKPV01000094.1:15520-15811 GCA_002471375.1 Flavobacteriales bacterium UBA7325 | reverse complement strand
TGGTGTACTGCAGATATTGGTTGGATTACCGGACACTCATACATTGTATATGGGCCACTCTTATCGGGAGCAACATCTGTGATATTTGAAGGAGTTCCAACTTACCCAGATGCCGGACGATTTTGGCAGGTATGTGAAAAATACAAAGTCAATCAGTTTTACACAGCACCAACCGCAATCCGATCTTTAATGGGATGTGGATTGGATGTGGTAGAAGAACATGATCTCTCATCATTGAAAGTTATCGGTTCCGTAGGAGAACCAATTAATGAAGAAGCTTGGCAATGGTAC
>DKPV01000094.1:0-15158 GCA_002471375.1 Flavobacteriales bacterium UBA7325 | reverse complement strand
GATACATGGTGGCAAACAGAGACAGGCGGTATTATGCTTTCTGGACTTGGTGGTTTATCTCCTATGAAACCTACACATGCTGGATATCCATTACCTGGTATTCAAATGGTACTTCTAGATGGTGATGGCGCCGAAATAATAGAGAATGACAAAGAGGGATACCTGTGCATTGAATATCCGTGGCCATCCATGCTGAGGACTACCTATGGTGATCACGAAAGATGTAAGAACGTTTATTTCTCAAACTATGACGGCTATTACTTTACAGGTGACGGCGCAAAAAGAGATGAGAATGGAATGTATCGAATCATTGGACGTGTAGATGATGTAATCAACGTCTCAGGTCACCGTTTTGGTACAGCCGAAATCGAAGATGCAATCAACACGAACAAATTCGCGCTTGAATCGGCAGTCGTTGGTTACCCACACGATATTAAAGGTCAAGGTATCTACGCTTATGTAGTAGTTGATCAGAACAATCCTGCCGAGCAGGCTGAAATTCAAGCATCTTTGACAAACTCAGTTTCTGACGCAATTGGTAAAATTGCGAAGCCTGATAAAATTCAACTCGTGGCTGGACTTCCTAAAACGCGATCAGGGAAAATTATGCGGAGAATATTAAGAAAGATTGCCGAAGGGGAACGTTCAAATTTCGGCGACACCTCTACCCTACTTGATCCAACTCTTGTTGAGGATATCGTTGAGAACTCATTGTAAAAAACTACTTTTTTCTTAATGCCTTGTTGAAGAGCATGAAGGCCAGCAACACAAAGAAAGCTGCGGCGAAATAAGGCGAACCATAGATTTTCTGATCATCAGAAATATTTACAGTCGTATAGGTAAATAATCCCATCATGAAGAGAGGTCCGATAATTTCCGAAAGGCTCACAAGGCTAGTTATAGTACCTTGTAACTCACCTTGCTCATCATCCTTGGTATTATTTGCCATGATTGCTTTTATAGCAGGACCCGCCAATCCAGTGAATGCATAGGGAATCATAAGTGCATAAAGTATCCATCCGCTAGACGCAAAACCTATCCCTAGCAACGAAAAGAAGAAAACTATCAAACCGATTTGAGCGGTTCTTTTATCGCCATACTTCTTAGAGAACGTACCAGCAAGAAACCCTTGAACTATTGCAACACAAATTCCTACGACCGCGAGCGAGATCCCTACATCCTTTGGCGTCCAGTCAAATTTCCCTTCCGTCAAGTAGTTCCAGGAGCTATGTATAGCCATTCCAGCAAAGTAGTATAAGAAGATCACTGCAAACAACAATGCGAGCTTCTTATACTTCTTGATTTGCATAAATGCCCCGATCGGGTTCGACCTTGAAAAAGAAAATGGTCTTCGCTTAGCTAGTGGAAGTGACTCCTTCAAAACGAGGGCGCCATAGGTGAGATTTAATAGTGACAATCCAGCTGCTGCAAGGAATGGAATTCTCAATCCATATTCCGCGAGGTAACCTCCTAGTGCTGGACCTAAAACAAAGCCAATTCCAAAACCAGCGCCTATCAGCCCAAAATTTTTGGTCCTATTCTCTGCTGTAGAAACATCAGCAATGTAAGCCGAGGCTGTCGTGAAACTTGCACCAAACATCCCTGCGATACACCTCCCGACTATCAACCAAAATAATGAAGGGGCAAAAAACATAAATAGATAATCAATTCCTAAACCGAACAAGGAAATCAACAATATAGGTCTTCTACCATAGCGATCACTCAAGCCTCCTAGTATTGGCGCAAACAAAAATTGCATGATGGCATAGCTCACCAAAACAGGCCCGTAATACGCCGAAGATTGCTCAACCGTAACGTTTGCTGTTTCAGCCACCAAATAGGGTAAGGACGGAATAATGATTCCCAAGCCAGTTGCGTCTATCACAATCGTGATAAAAATAAACAGCATGGCATTTTTCGAATTCATAGACCAAAGATACTCTTTCGTTCGCAACCGTTTAATTCAAAAGCTGGAGCTCGAATACATTCACTATTATCAGCTCATTTTCAACACTAGTTTTTTCAATTGAACTATTAAGCGTAAATTCATTTCCACAACTAATAAACTAATCACAAATGAAAAAATTATCTACGCTATTTATTGCGATGGTGCTATGCTCCTTCGCTTTTGCGCAACAACTAACAACACCCATGCAATTTCTGGTAAACGGCCCTGCACCAATTTCTGGAGAAATGAACTATGGGTACCCCGTTAATTTTGGACCAACAACTATCTCAACTGTTACCGGCGACCTTGAATGGGGGTATTCTGGGCCAAATGACTCACTTGGCTGCACTACAATAACAACGAATTTAACTGGAAAAGTAGCCTTAATTCGAAGAGGTGCATGTAACTTTTCTCAAAAGGTATACGAATCACAGCTTCAAGGAGCTGTAGGGTGCGTCATTCTAAATAATGCTGGAACATATGAAATCAGTAACATGAACGTAGGCTCTGGTGGTCCAATAACTATACCATCAGTTTTTCTTTCTTTCAATGACGGAGAGCAACTATTATCAGTCTTAAATTTAGGGAATACCGTAAACGTTTCATTTTTTGTGCCAACTGTAAATGACGCTGTATTGAGTTTTGCAAAAAACACACCATTAAGCCAAATCATTGACCTTACGAATATGCGTACTGATGTTTATAATAATGGAACTGCAGCCGTAAACGGTGTTACTGCAACACTTGACATTTCAAACCCAATTGGAGCAATTTCCTCGTATAGTGCAACAATACCAACTATATCGGCTTCCTCTGAAGCTAACGTTGCTTTTCCAGGGGTTTATACACCTACAATGACGGGCGTATATACGGGAGTTTTTAAATCTTCGCTCAACCCGAGTGATTCGGTTATCAGAACCTTCGTCATTTCAAACAACACCTTCGCGCTTGATAATAATAATATTTCCAATGCTCAGGGAAATGCAGAGAGTGAGGCTGGATTCGCTGGAAATAGCTTCATAGCTGAACGCGGAGCTATATACCGAACTGGAGCAAGCGGCTTTAATGGTACTTCCATCACCTCAACTTTCGCATTAGAAAATGCCGGAGCATATTTGGGAGAGGCATTCACATTATTACTATACCAGGCGCCGGCTGGAGGATTTACAGGGTCCGAAACGGACTATTCTACATTCTTAATAGTTGGCGGGGCCCAACACATTATTACAGTAGCAGACACACTTACTATTCACACTCTAATTACGGACACATTGGTGAATTTAATAAATACTGTGAACTTGAATACCTTAAATGCTAACACTGAATACATGCTAGTAATTAAATATCAAGGCAATGGGAGTATTGTTGCTCCACCAAGGTATTCTACGACCCATAATGAACAGCTTTTATGGATCAGCCAAACAGTATATACGAATCAACTCTTCATGGGAGGATGGATAGATAGTCCACAACCAATTCTTCGATTAAGATTAAATGATTGTACAGCATCAACATCTACAGATACACATAGTGCATGTGATTCGTACACGTGGATAGATGGAAACAATTACACAGCGAACAATACTACTGCAACACATACATTAACTGATGCTACAGGTTGTGATTCTATTGTAACCCTTAACCTCACAGTCACCAATGCGACAAGTTTCACACAATCTTTCACTGAGTGCGATGGTGATTCAATCGTAGTAGGAACAAGTACGTATTCGGTCGATGGAACTTACATCGACACGTTGGCAAACGCTGCTGGTTGTGATTCAATTGTTACAACCAATTTAACAATCACTCCAGTAAACAATACTGTGATCGACTTATCACCACTATTAGTTGCTCAGTCTACAACAGGAACATTCCAATGGGTGGATTGTGATAATGGAAATGCAATTATTCCGGGAGAAACTGGACAATCGTTCACACCAACTGCAACTGGTAATTATGCCGTCCAAGTGACAGAAAATGGATGTACGCTACAATCTACCTGTTATACAATCATTTCGACTGCTGGGCAATCAGAAATGAATTCAGAAAATATCGTCGTATACCCTAATCCAACTAAAGGATGGTTCACTTTGGAATCAAACCAAATTGGAAGTGATTTCTTACTGACCACAATTGATGGAAAGATAATTATGAAAGGTGCCATTGAGAATAAAAATCAAAAAATTGATTTAAGTGAAGAAGTTGATGGAGTTTACATGCTTCAGGTACTTGGCGAGTCAGGGACAAGTATCATTAAAGTTGTTAAGAAATAAATCCCTACACTAACACTGAATAAGAAGGGTCGCCAACAGTTGACCCTTCTTTGTTTATAATAAGCTCAAGAAATTGTTGACACGATGAAATCACTATCTTAGCGCTATTAATTCATACTTACATAAATTATATAGCATGCAACTGTATAACAAACTAAGTGCTGAAGAGAGAGCGAAACTTATAGATGAGGCCGGAGAAAAGCGTCTTACTATTTCTTTCTATCAGTATTACAATATTAAAAACCCTCCACTTTTTCGAGATAAGCTTTTTATTGAATGGGACGAAATTGGCGTTCTAGGAAGAACCTATGTTTCTTCTGAAGGAATTAATGCTCAAATTTCCGTTCCGGCAAAATCATTCGATAAACTAAAAGCTCAGCTCGATGCAATTTCATTTCTAAATGGAATAAGATTAAACGTAGCAATTGAACAGGACAACAAGTCTTTCCTGAAATTGAAGATCAAGGTCAGGGATAAAATTGTCGCTGACGGGCTGGATGATGATTCATTTGATGTTAGGGATATAGGTACTCATCTCAAAGCAGCTGATTTTAATGAGATCATCGCAAAAGAAGATACAATCCTTGTCGATATGCGAAATCATTACGAAAGTGAAATCGGACATTTCGACGGCGCATGGACACCCGACGTTGACACATTCCGTGATTCATTACCGATCATAATGGATGAAATTGAAGATCATAAGGAAGATAAAAATCTTGTGATGTACTGTACTGGAGGAATCCGATGTGAGAAGGCAAGTGCTTATTTCAAGCACAATGGGTTTAAAAATGTATACCAACTAGAAGGTGGGATCATTGAATATACCCGTCAGGTGAAAAGCGAAGAGCTAGAAAATAAGTTCAAAGGCAAAAACTTTGTATTCGATCAACGTAGAGCAGAAAAGATTTCCGATGATGTTTTATCAAATTGCCATCAATGCGGTGAACCTTCCGACACTCATGTGAACTGTGCGAATGCTGCATGTCACCTATTATTTATTCAATGTCCAAGTTGCGCCGAAAAAATGGACCATTGCTGTACAGAAGAATGTCAATCTGTTGCTGCGCTGCCAGAAGCTGAACAAAAAGAACTCAGAAGAGGTAAGGAAATCAGCAATAAAATCTTCAGAAAAGGAAGATCAGAAGCATTAAAGTACAAAGACTAGAATTAGTCAAATTTCAAGATACAGATATGAAATCTAAAAATTGAACTCATGGCACCTGCTGGCGGTTTTGACGCTATGCAGGCTGTTTTAGACAATGGAGCTGATTCAATCTACTTCGGCGTAGATCAGTTGAACATGAGAGCTAGAGCAACAATGAACTTTACGCTCGGGGACCTTGAGGAAATCGCTGAAAGATGTTCTACTCGTGGAGTAAGATCATACCTAACGCTAAATGCTATTATCTACGATCATGATTTATCTTTAATCAAGACTGTTGTAAATCGCGTTAAAGAGGCAGGGATTACAGCAATCATAGCATCAGATCAGGCAGTGATTGGACGGATAGTTCAGGATCTAAAGCGACTGTGAAAAAAGTTTTCCTCGGAAAGGGAATGCATTATTTCAAGAAGGCACAGATTGGACAATTTAAAATCGAAGCTCAACAACTGCGAGTTGGAGATGACATACTGATCACAGGGCCAACGACAGGGGTAATCGAAACAAAAGTCGAATCTCTGCGCGTTGATGATACCGATTCAGAAATTGCCAAGCGCGGAAGTGAAGTAACCTTCCATGTGGATATACCAATTCGAGCCTCTGACAAATTATACAAAGTTGTTCCAGCTTAAGAAGTAGACGATTAACATGGTCATTATTACTCATCATCGAAACAAGTGTATTGGAAGCAATTATTGCGTCGAACTTGCTTATGATCAATGGCGCACGTCAAAGAAAGATGGCAAAGCTACATTGATAGGGGCCACAGACAAAAAGGGATTCCACACATTGAAACTAGATAATGAACGCTCTGATACTAATGTTCGGGCCGCAGATGCCTGTCCAGTGAACATCATTAAGGTGAAAATGATTTAAGCGAATCTATCAAAAACGAAAAAGCCTTACATCTCGATAAGGCTTTTTTGTTTTATTCAGGTAAATTCTATTTGCATTTCTTCTTCCAAACAAAAGTAAACTCTTCTACTCTATTGTCAACCTCGTATGGCAACTTGTATGTTCCTTTGTCCTCCTGAAAGATCCCAGTATAAGATGTTCCATTTTCAGGATTAAAAGAGATGGATGTCTTCCAATCAGAATCAATTGTTCCGACTTCTGTATACTCTACCCCATTCGATTTTACATGCAATTTATAGGTTTCAGGATAATCATTTTTATCCTCAACCTTATTGTACATTTCTACGTACAAGGCCTCGATTTCTGAAGTATTAATATCCAAGACATCTATGTCCGACTCGATGTAATCTTCACTGTAATAGGTGTACAGCTTAGTATTCTTTTCCCATTTGCCACATGATACGATCAAGAGCATCAATAACACGGGTAAAACAATTCTTTTCATAGTCCACAATAATTGATTCATGTAAATATAGGTATTTCAGCTCTTTATACCATAAGAAGAACACACTAAAATAGTATACTCTTGAAAAACCGCTGATATTAGGCATAAAAAAAGAGTCTTGCTAAGCAAGACTCTTTTTTCTGGCGGAGAATGAGGGATTCGAACCCCCGGTACCTTGCGGTACGCTGGTTTTCAAGACCAGTCCATTCGACCACTCTGGCAATTCTCCGCGCCAAAAGTACTGAAAGATTCTTCACCCGCAAGCGTTTTTGTAAAAATAATTGACGTTTTTTTTCTTCTTGTGTGCTATCTTCTTGATTAACATTCATCGAGCGTATTTCACGCAGTCAATTAGACCTTAGAATCAATGACCAGCTTTGGTAGATCTTAAGAAGCATGATTTTTGTACCTTTATAATGTCACTAATAGATTTGTATGAAAATACTCGCATTAATCCTTCTAGCAACACTCGTTGGCTATTCGGCTCAAGCTCAAGATAAAAAGCTCAAGGCATACTTGGATAACAAACAGTTTTATGCCCCAGGAGTTGGAAATTACATTGAATTTCAATTGCAATTTGTTGGGTATTCTATTGAATACAAAGGAAAAGACAACGGCCTGATTGGTGAGGTTGCAGTACGAATGAAACTCAAGCAAGAAGGCAATATCATCCAAGAAGACGCATATCGTTTAGAAACGCCCTTCATGAAGGATAGCATAGTTGAGGATTTCTTTGACATTAAACGATTTGTGCTGGCTCCTGGAGAGTATAAGTTTGAAATCGAGTTGTACGACATGAATGGTCGAGAAGAACCTATGAAAGCCAGTCAGATAGTGGTAGTAGAAGAATTGGGAGATGCTATCTCAATCTCTGATATAGAAGTGGCGGAAATAGCGACAGTTGGAGATGGAAGTTCTCCTTTCTACAAATCAGGATATGACATCATCCCGAAGTTATCGACATTCTACCCATCAGCTCTGAATTCAATTCCAGTTTATTTTGAAATTTACAATTCGCAGCAACTGGATGATTCTATTTTTGGCGTGAGACAAACAGTGGTTGAAGCACTGACAGGAAAAACTATTGAAGCACATACGAAAACCTCCAAGCATAACGCTGCTGAAGTCGTACCATTCCTGCGTCAGGTAGACATCACGGACCTTACTACTGGCACCTACGTTCTCAACTACACATTGCTATCGAGGAGTATGAATGAACTGGCAACTGAGTCTTATGAATTTGAACGAAGTAATGATGTTCGCAATGTGACTCTCGCGAGTGAAGTGATTCTAGATCCTGAATTTCAAGCTTCAATCTCAGATGATAGTATCGGTTATTTCTTGGAGTGTTTAATCCCAATCTCTCAATCGACAGAGATTAAGAACATCATAGCAATCGCTAAATCGAAAAGCGCAACGAAGGCTCGTAAACACATTCAAATGTACTGGAGTGCTACTTCTCCTGACAATCCTTATGAAGCATGGATGAGATATAAAGATCAAGTTTCTTTGGTGGAACGATCTTTCTCAAACAATTTCCAGACAGGATATGAAACTGATCGTGGACGTGTTTATTTACAATATGGATCGCCAACGAATATAATAGTGAAGGATAACAACATGAATGAGTATCCTTTCGAAATCTGGCAATACAATCAGATCGGTAACTTTAGTAACAAACGATTCATATTCTATAATCCCGATCTAGTAAACAATGCTTACAGACTTCTCCACTCTGACATGGTTGGTGAGTTGAAAAACGCAGGATGGCAACAGGAATTGTCACGTCGTAACACGGGTAATGGAACAATCGATAACCAAAACGGAGATGTTCAAGATCAGTTCGGTGGAAACGCAATCGATTATTACAATCAATATTGATCATTTCGCAATTTGAGTTAACTTCGGCCTGTGATTAATCAAACGGCAATTGTTATTCTTAATTGGAATGGGAAGAAGTTCCTTGAGCAATTCTTGCCTACAGTAATAAAGCATTCGCTAGGCGCAAATGTAATTGTCGCTGATAATGATTCCACAGATGATTCTGTTTCTTATCTCAAAGATAAATTCCCTGATATACGCATCATTCAAAATGACTCAAATGGTGGTTTTGCCAAAGGATATAATGATGCATTAGAACATGTTGATGCTGAATTCTACCTTTTACTCAATAGCGATATAGAAGTGACTGAAAATTGGCTAGCTCCGCTTTTAGATATCATGAAGGACAAAAGTGTTGCTGCATGTCAACCTAAGGTGAAATCCTTTGCCACACGAGATGAATTTGAACATGCCGGTGCATCTGGTGGATTCCTTGATATTAATTACTTTCCCTTTTGCAGGGGGCGAATGTTCAACACCGTAGAAACGGATAATGGGCAATATGATCATGCTACTGAAATTTTCTGGGCAACTGGTGCGTGCTTGCTTATTCGATCAAAGCTCTTTCATGCCGCTGGTGGTTTCGACGAAGATTTCTTTGCACATATGGAAGAGATTGATCTTTGCTGGCGTTTAAAGCGGGCCAATCATAAAATATTTGCAGTGCCACAATCTGTAGTTTATCATATTGGAGGAGGCACCCTCCCCTATTCCAGTCCACGAAAAACCTACTTAAACTTTCGGAATAGTCTTTTCATGATCACTAAGAATCACCAGGGAATCTTACTGTTCAGATTGATGTGGCGTGGTGTAATTGATGGTATTGCCGCCATGAGCTTCTTGTTTAAAGGAGAATTCAGTCAATTTGGAGCGGTATTTAAATCGCACATGGCCTACTATGGAAAGATCGGTAAGTTCTTACGAAAGCGAAAGGAACTCAAAAAGTGGCAAACTGAATTCAATGATGCTGGTCATTTCAAAGGAAACATCTTGTGGAACTATTACGCGAAAGGTGCTAGCGTATTCTCGAAATTGAACAAGCGGCTCTTCAAATAGGTATTATACCTCAGCTTATCTCTTAAACCCCATGGGGGATCTTCTAGGAGCTCCTAAGAAATAATCTACCGCAACATCATAAGACATTAATCCAAAACCAAAAATACATCCTGCAGCGACAGGAGAAATCAAAGACGCGTGCCTGAATTCTTCTCGTGAAGTGATATTACTGATGTGAACTTCGACCACTGGAACTTTGATAGCCTTAATGCAATCACGTATAGCTACACTCGTATGCGTGTATCCTCCAGCATTTATGATAATACCATCATGATCCGAATTTTGAAGACAATCGATTAGTTCTCCTTCTACATTTGATTGATAGTAGGTGAAATCCGCCTCTTTTCGAGACTTTAACCCATCAAAATAGCTTTCAAAGGATTCATTCCCGTAAATTTCATTCTCTCGTTGACCAATTAAATTTAAATTTGGTCCATTAACAATCAACAATCTCATAGTGAAGTCTTGGAACCGCTATATTAAGGATTTTGTTTCGTTCCTGAAAATAGAACGAGGCTTAGCGATGAACTCTATTCTCGCCTACCAGAACGATGTTTCCAAATTAATGGACTTCGCTATTGGTTTAGAGGTTGGTCCAACCAAGATGACACCAGCGCAGATTAAGTCATTTGTGACGGAGCTGTACGACTTGGGACTCAGTGCTCGGACACAATCAAGAATTATAAGCGGTGTTAAACAGTTTTTTCACTTTCTACTTCTAGAGGGTGAGATAAATGATGACCCAAGTGAATTGATCGAGATGCCGAAAATTGGCAGAAAACTACCTGAAGTCCTATCAATTGAGGAAATAGACTCGCTTATTGATGCTATTGATTTAAGCACGAAAGAAGGCCACCGGAATAAAGCAATTCTAGAAACACTGTACAGTTGTGGCTTACGTGTTTCCGAACTTGTCAATCTAGAATTTGAAAATATATTCTTTGCAGATGGATTCATTCGGGTAATCGGTAAAGGAAACAAGCAACGATTGGTTCCAGTAAGTCCGAGTGTTGAAAAAGAGATAGGGATTTACGTTGATGATTTTCGTTCTCACATGAAAATACAGCCAGGTAACGAGAGTTACGTTTTTTTAAACCGACGTGGTGCAAAACTTACGCGAGTAATGATCTTCACCATCATCAAACACCTTGCGGAAAAGGTTGGACTGAAAAAAAACATATCACCACATACGTTTCGTCATTCTTTTGCAACCCACCTATTGGAAGGAGGAGCAAATTTACGTGCCATACAAGTAATGCTTGGTCATGAATCTATTACGACAACTGAAATATACACCCACCTTGATCAGCACTACCTGAAGGATGCAATTATCTCTTTTCACCCTAGAAACATCGACTAATATTATTCAAGATTCAATTCTCTTATCCTGAGACTATCCAGTTCACTTACGAGTTCTACTGAATCTAAACATGATTTCAGTGTCCCTGTCTAGCATTATCGGAATAGTATCGATAATCAACCTAAATAATCAAACATATAACTCTATAATTGTTATACATTTAAAATGGTTGTGATAGTAATATTTCAGGTCAAATTAGTCACTATTATCAATTAAACAATAAGATTGTCTAACCAAATCAGATGAGCCCCTGACTAATTGTCAGGGTAACTATTTTGGCTTGGTTTTCGACTAGAAGTAGTTATGAGCGAAAAAAAAGTGTCATTTGGTTGGGCATTCAAGGAATACATTTGGCCAAGAAAGAAAATTGTTTCCATTGGTCTGGTCTTGATTATAATCAAGAGTCTTTCCGGACTTGCCATGCCTTATGTTCTTAAAGTTCTCGTTGATGATGTCTTCACAGATGGTAATCTTGATTACTTATACTTTTTAATCTATGTTTTAGCAGGAGCTCTCCTAATTCAGGGACTCACATCATTCGCATTGACACGGTTACTGAGTGTAGAGGCTCAACATCTCATATCGCTACTTCGAGCTAAAGTCCAAAAAAAGCTTTTAAAACTACCGATCAACTTCTTTGACAACAATAAATCAGGTGCTCTCGTTTCAAGAGTGATGTCGGATGTTGAAGGCGTTCGAAATTTAGTAGGAACAGGATTGGTTCAGTTAATCGGTGGATCTTTAACCGCGATACTAGCCCTAATCTGGTTGATAGAAATCAACGGATTCATGACAATGGTGATTCTAATTCCCGTGGCTGTCTTTGCAGTTGTCATGCTCAAGGCATTCGGTTATATCCGTCCAATCTTCAAAAATCGAGGAAAGATAAATGCAGAGGTAACCGGAAGACTCACCGAAACACTAAACGGTGTCCGAGTGATCAAAGGATTCAACGCTGAAGAACAAGAGAGCAAAATATTCGAAAGAGGCGTTGAACGGTTGTACAAGAATGTGAAGAAGAGCCTTACAGCAACTGCGATCATTACAAGCTCATCAACCTTTCTAATCGGACTTGCTACTGCAGGAATCATGGGAATTGGTGGATATTATGTGATTGAAAATACAATGACACAAGGTGAATTTTTTCAGTTCATATCACTTCTAGCCTTATTGGTAGCACCTATTGTTCAGATGAGCAATATTGGCAGTCAATTATCTGAAGCAATGGCTGGTCTAGATAGAACTCAGGAGCTGATGAATATGCCGGAAGAAGATAACCCAGAAGTTCGAACGGTTCATTTAGATGCAATCAAAGGAGATATGATCTTTCAAGATGTTCAATTCAGTTATGAGGAAAGCAAAGAGGTACTTCACGGAATATCATTCGAGGCACCAGCTGGAAGTGTTACCGCTCTCGTTGGATCCTCGGGTTCAGGGAAATCTACTATTGCGGGACTAGTGGCAACCTTTTTAAATCCATCTAACGGACTTGTCACTCTTGACGGGACGGATTTGTCTACTGTTAATTTAAGTAGCTTCAGAAGTCAACTTGGTGTAGTTCTTCAGGATGACTTTCTTTATGAAGGTACGATTCGCGAAAACATACTCTTTCCGAGACCAAATGCTAGTGAAGAGGAACTTCTAGCAGCAGTTAAAAGTGCATATGTAAATGAGTTTACGGACAGATTCGAAGATGGACTGGACACTGTAATTGGTGAACGAGGAGTAAAACTTTCTGGTGGACAACGTCAGCGTATTTCAATCGCTCGAGCCTTGTTAGCAGATCCTAGGATAATTATTCTTGATGAGGCGACTTCAAACCTCGACACCGAAAGTGAATCTTTCATCCAGAAAAGTTTGAATATCCTAATGGAGAATAGAACGACCTTTGTTATTGCCCATCGCTTAAGCACGATCCAACAAGCAGATCAAATACTAGTGATCGAGGATGGAAAAATCGAAGAGCGCGGGAAACACGATGAACTGATTGCTGCAAAAGGAAGGTATCACGATCTATTCACTTATCAAAGTAGAATATAACTTTAGCCATACTGAAAGAGTAAAATTGGAATTCTATCTTTATTAAAAATTTATAGCATGAAATCAATCATATCTTTATTAGCAATTGCATTAACGCTTGTTTCTTGTGCCAAGAAAAATGCAGAAGAACAAGCTGCGGAAGATGATGCAATCATCAAACAATACATCGCAGACAATTCATTAACTGCACTTTCAACAAGTTCTGGATTGCATTATGTAATTGACGTAGCTGGCACAGGCGCTTCGTGCTCAAGTCAATCAAATGTTCGAGTTGCTTACACGGGATATTTCACTGATGGAGAAATTTTCGACCAAAGCTCGTCAACAGGTATAGAGTTCGGCTTACAACAAGTAATTCAAGGTTGGACTGAAGGTATTCCTTATTTTAAAGAAGGTGGTTCTGGTAAATTGCTCGTCCCTTCGGCTTTAGCATATGGGAAGAATGGAACCTCAGGGATCCCTCCAAATTCGGTGCTGATTTTTGATATCGAGTTACACGAAGTCTTGTAAAAAAAGGGGATGATCAATAGATCATCCCCTTCCATAAACTATGGTATCATTATTTAGTAATGTTTTCCTCCGAAGTAGAAGACTCATCATCTAAGTCTTCACCTTTTAAGTAATTCGGTAACTGCATTCCAGCCATGTTAAACATTTCCTGTAACGGGGGAACCGCTTTGTACATTCTTGAAATAAAGTTGGAAGTCGATGTTTTACCATCTTTTCCGCCTCCGTTCTCCCATACAGTCACCTTATCAATCTTAATGTTTTTAATCGCCTCAGCTTGAGTCTTCACAAGTTCAGGTAATTTGTCTGCAATCAATAATAGAACAGCATCTTTCGAATCATCTCCAGCAGCTTTCACGATGCGGTCTATAGATTTTGGTTGCCAATCAATTAAAACTTATTTCTCAAGCTCATTGATATGTCCAGCAAGATGAATTCCCATGCTAAAACAAGCCTGTAAGAGATAACCTCCAGTTGGCGCATCCCAATCAAGCATTTCCCCAATACAAAACTCATTTGGGAAGTCATGAAGTTCATAATTAGAATTAACTGCTGATACAGAAACCCCACCAACGGACGAAATTGCCTCATCTAAAGAAGCTAAACCAACCAACTGAATACCAAGAGATTTAACACCTTTAGCAAGTTTAAAATCAGCTAAATAATCGTCTTTGGTCAACCCGTCGCGAAGTAATGCAATCTGCGTCGAGGATAATTTCAACGTTTTTCGTAAGACATCACTTCTTTTCTTGAAAGGAGATGTTTCAATTCTTCGGAGCACCTCATCTTCAGTTAAAGTTGGCTTAAAATCAAGCATCACTTCTGCTGTGCCATTTACCTGAAGTAACTCTCGTATTTGTCTACTAAGAGCATAGATCGCGTTCCCCTCTAGACCAAAACGAGTGATAACCAATTCACCTTTCTCGTAAACACCATTACAACGAAGAGCAATATTTTTTAGTGGCGCCCCTGCATGATCATGAACAAATTCCTTTCCCCATCCTACCTCAAAAGCACAATTTGAAGGTTGAAAACCGACTACTTTTATGCCTCTTCTTGAAAAACCATTCAACCATTCCCCATCAGATCCAGTAACTTTCCAGGACCCGCCTCCTAGAGCATACACTATGTAATCCGAATGAATACCATCTTGATTTCTAAATAATAAGGAGTTATTATCACTACAGCCTAACCACTCGTGATTGTATTTAATTTCCACACTATTTCTCACGACCTTATCGCGGATAGCATTCAAGACATCTATTGGTTTTATACCTTTCATAGGATAAACCCGCCTGCTGGATCCAATAAAGGTTGGTATTCCGAGCCCTTCGAGCCAATCCTGCAAATCAAGATTTGTGAATTTATTCAATGCTTTATCAAGAAATAAGGGAGGGTAATATCGAGTTATCATCTTTTCAATTGACTCCGAATGGGTGAGATTAAAACCACCTTTTCCAGCCACTAAAAATTTGCGACCAAGTGTGTTTCCTTTTTCATAAATTGTTATATCAAAAACAGTTGAGTTAAGATGTGAAGCCAATCCCAATGCTGCCGGCAGCATTGGG
>DKPV01000026.1 GCA_002471375.1 Flavobacteriales bacterium UBA7325 | reverse complement strand
CACTCCAAGCACTCCTACTCCTCCAAGTGCTCCCAGCGGAGGTGGTGGTGGGTACGGATACTAAACTACCCCGCCAAGATTTGAACTTGGACAAGGAGAACCAAAATCTCCTGTGCTACCATTACACCACGGGGTAAAAAATCAAATACCGAAAGTCAGTCGTAATCTTTTCCAGAGACTCGGATAATCTTCTGGATTTTTGTTCATTCTATCAATTCCTCTATTGACCTCTGTGTCAGTAAGAAGTAAATGATATATTTTACCGTCGTATCTCACCTTCGAGTGCCAATAATTTTTGGCTTCTCTTTCGGACTTTCTTCCTGAATTTTGTACTCTACTATCCATGAGAATGCCCCTTTCTCATCTATTTATTTTAGAGCAATATTCATGCATTGCAATTCCTGATGCAGTCCCTACATTGAGACTTCTTACGGTTCCATACTGTGGAATATATGCGATATCGTCTGCTACTTCAATAAATTCCTCGGGAACCCCAACTTGCTCTTGACCGAAGACCAGTAGTGTATGTTTTTCTTCAGGCCAGTCAAGTGTAGCAATGTCTCGACTACCTTCAATGTTATCCATACAGACGATATGATAATCAAATATCTTGTCCATAAGATTTCCATGTTCGTCCTCCTTGAAGTATGACATTCGATTATAGTTGTGCGTTCCTACTGCACCTCGCCGGTCCCACTGCTTTGATCCGTAGATGATGACTTCTTCCGCGAGGAAGGCGTTCGCGTTACGAATAACAGTAGCGATATTGAAGTCATTATGTAAGTTAGTACAAAGTACGGAATAATTGTGTCGTTTATCGTCAAGATCGGCAAGGATAGCCTCATGCTTCCAGTAGTGATAATGGTCGATTATATTTCGATTCTCATTCACCTTGCTCGGGACCATTCACGGTCCAGCCGGCGGACATTTTCTTTGCCTTTAGCAATAAACAGTTCGCTATCACATTTGTGACTGTAGATTACACGGGCGATAACGGGGGTGGAGTTTTTATCTGTGCAGTTAACACAATACTCTGCATCAGGTACTGCTTCTAAGCGGGCCTCTGGAATTTGAGTTTCACAATCAAGACAGATCATTCTTATTCATCCTTTTAGGAGAATCCCACGGCCGAACGTCGCCCATCAGCATCCTCCAAGTCTTATAGATTATAGCAAACATTCCAACAAAGGCAAGTCCCATACCGTAAGAAAGTGGAATAATCTCAAAAATCATACAAATGCCTAGAAGAACATTCCAAGTAGTCATGATATAGAGTGCCGCAAATCCTACTTCTTCGTCATGCATTATTCATTCTGTCCAATAGAAGATTCCATTTCAGTAATTCGGCATTGTATTCCGAAATCTTGGAGGTGACAATCTCCCGAAGTTTTTCGCTATCATAAGAATATAAGCCACCATTCTTAATAAACACCACATCTCCTTGAGGATGTGTATGAATCTGATATGGCCCATGAAAGTCATGAATTTCACTGCTCATGGTCCCACCTTCCTCACCATGTTGTCACTGCGAGACATCATCCACATGACACCATCTTCGTTTTCCCAAACCCAATAAACAGGTTGAGTAGGATCTTCAATGCGTAACAGCCATAACTCGGTTGTTGCTTGCTGGATCTCTTGGTTGTCTTGAAGTTCCTTCTTGGTATCATCCCACCGAAAAAATAGAGTCATTGAAATTAAAAGAGAAATCAATGCAATGACTACCAGAAGTTCTATCACACTGAATCCTCTCATTTGTGCCATCTCCGAAATTCATCATTTGCTGCATTTGCTTCATCCTTCGCATACCACTCAGAGTAGATGATGCGTGCTTCTTCGTATGGATCTGGACCAGTCGCACTCTCTTCGATTATTTCCTGACCTTCCTTTGATATCCAGGCATCAAACTCCCGAGTAAATCTTGCCCACTCGTAACGTCGAATAATCTTGCCAGTAACAAAACATATGTCTTCCATACCGAGCCATTCTTCTGTCATGATAGCCATTGTCCTCTCTTGATGATTCTAGTTTCCAAAATTTCTTGTCCTCGCTTGTGCATCCTTCGCTGCTTGGTGATACCCTTACCGTAAGCAGTCTCCGGAATTCCACGGTGGCCACGAATTGCAGACGCTTCTCGTTCTGCTTCCAAATCAAATTGATCCAATTCACGCTTTGGCATCATAATCTCCTTAAGTCAGAGTGACTGGATTCGAACCAGCGACCTTTGCGTCCCAAACGCAACGCACTACCAAGCTGTGCTACACTCTGAAACTCCCCCGACTGGACTCGAACCAGTGACATGCGAGTTAACAGCTCGCCGCTCTACCAACTGAGCTACAGGGGAAAAGCACTGCCCTCCGAAGCCACCAACAGGACTCGAACCTGCGACCTGAGGTTTACAAAACCTCTGCTCTGCCAACTGAGCTACGGTGGCAATAATACCGAGAGTGGGACTCGAACCCACAAGATCTAATAGATCGTCAGATTTTAAGTCTGATGCGTATGCCAATTCCGCCATCCCGGCTTCGTTCTTCATACGCATATTGTACCACAGATTCAGGGTGTGTCAATCAGGATCGGGTGATTTTGAGAGTTTTTTCTAACTGTAGTTCACACTGGGCTTTACGTTGTTTTCCGGGCCAATATAGGTAATCTTTTGACTCATTTTTCATTAAATTCTGAAGAACTGGAATTATTAGTGCCTCTATTTCATCAAATTTGGCTTTCATCAATTCGTCATATTGTGCCTTCACTGCACTCGCACCTTCGCATGTACTATTTAATTCTAGTATCAGATCCAATTTATCTTTGATCGCAATAATGTCCTCTGACGGTTCGATATCATCAGGGACATTCTTGAGAATATTAGATAACTCATCTTCGTTAACTGCGGTAAAACCAAAATCAAATTCTTCTGCCATTTATACCCCCCTTATCTGGGTCCTTATCTCCACTATTACCACCTACGCCCGGCTTTTCGTACCAGTCATCGTACCATAAAACATTTGGTTCTAACTCTCCCCAATCGGAAAGTAGTTCTCCGATATCAATACCATCGACCGTTCCGTCTTCATTTATATCAGTGGGACCATTCCGGAAGGTTTTACCGTAGTCGGCAAGGATCAGTGACATATCGGCCGAATCTATCTTACCATCACGGTTTATATCAGACCGAACATTAGAAGGTCGGACAAAGGAAATTCTATCATCGATCTCCATCATTCTCTGTTCCCAAATTCGGTCTTCGTAATATGGATAACCACCAGCATAATTTCCAACAAAGTATGTTTCATTGTTTACTGGATCTGTGATAAATGTGGGGGTTCCTGAATCTCCAGAAAATATACCACAAATATCACCCACTACAGGATCAGGGTGCCATTCTTGTTTGAATGAAAAATTATTAGATTTAAATTCCTTTGCATAATCGTGGATCTTAAAAATGATACGTCCTTGATTATCATACAGCCACACTTTACTTCCGCTCGGAATCCAACGAAAATCAACACACTTGTAGATCTTAACATCATCTACAGGGAGATCATCTTCAAATTCTATCAAGACTCTATCACAACCCTCAATTTCGGTAGTTGACTTCCACTTGGGCCGATATTCGATCCCACTTTTACCCAAAAACATAAGATTACTTTGTTGTCCCTTGACCACTCTCCAATAATGCTTACATGCAACTGCTTTGTTGGGAGAAATCATAATTGCAGACCAATATCCAGAATTCCATCGGTTAATGTCAGAAAGTTCTTCTTTGACACAATTGGGATCTGGACCACCAGAAGAAAAATTATTTTTTCTTCTGTTCCTCACGTTGACACCACTCAGGTCTACACCGTAGATACTTGCCCAGTCGGTGGTTCTTCTTTTAGTTGGTCTCCACTCTTTTCCTGAAATACCGAATGGTTCGTACTCAAACAGTTCATTCAATAAATTGTATTTCTCTAGAATCATTTGTGATCTCCTATGGTTCTATATATTCCCTGTCTGGCGGATATCCCGAAACCACAGGAGAATTATTCCACCCATAAACTATCCATTTATCGCCTAACTTAACTTGATCGGTAGGAATTAATTGTCTCCAGTAAATTGCATTTCCATACTGACCACCCCCGTCAGGTAGACTTATTCTACCATTACTACTTGCATTGGGAGAATCCGAGGAGATAGATCCAAGAAGCATATCACCCCGGTACATCTCCACTATCCATTTACTTGTTGGTTCAAGTAAAGTATCCAAACCTACGCTCTGATATCCATAGGGATTAACTGTTATTGTGGCAGGGCCAGCGGAACCATTTCCATTCTCTAAAGATATATCACCCTTTATGCTCTCCACTGCCAATCCAGAAAAGGGACTCGGACTTGGCCGTTACCTCCTCGCATTGGATCAATTTCAATATCAGCGGCGATAATATAATCAGCAGACTCCCATTCAGGGTTGAATATCCCGCGACCAGGGACTGGATCTATTTCCCCGGCATCAGCACCCTCAATAACATCATCCGAAGTCTCTGACCACTGACTGAGAAGGATTCCTAAATCTGCACTATCGACCACACCACTCTGATCGAGATCATACAGAGGATTATCAGTTCCAAATGCTGCCATAAGAAGTCCCTGATCTTGCGCATCAACGATACCATCCGCGTTAACATCTGCAAGTTGCGCCTCCAGACGAGTTGTAATCTCCCAGAAGATTGGAACCTGAATAGTTTCTCCTGGCTGGACAACTTGCTCGTAATATGTAATTAGTCTGCGAATATCAGGTTCCCAGCAAACTTCAGAGAATGCTGGAGGAATTATTGGCATGATTCCTTCTGATAAACGAATACTCTGCCGAAACCTCTGTCTTCTAGTAACTGGAGATTTATTGGTGAATGTTATATCACCATCCATAGTAAATGCCCCAATTGAATCACTATACGGAGTTTCGTAAGCAGCAACCATAGTACGAGTTTCGGTGTCAGCTTCCGACACTGTAATCATATAACCACTTTCTTCCCCTTCATCATTAAAAAGAGGAACTCTAGTGGTTGTCATTGGAATTAACTTTGGCCCGCAGTTATTATTGTCCTGTGCATAAAGATTACTTGCTGCTGCGAGTGTTAGTATTGATAACGCTTTTCTCATTTTGATCTCCGTATTTTACGTTTGCTACCTTGACCCATGCCCTAGTGAAAACATAAACTGCTCCGATGAGACCTGCTGAGATCCATAGAGCAGTTTCCCCTCCCTCTGTCACCGGCATTCTATCAAAAATGCCCAATTGATCTGCAATAGGCAAACCAGAAATACCAATAGTTGCCCAGAATTCTGTAGACTTAATTCCTGCTTTTGGTTCTTTGATACTCATACAATACCTTTCAATTTATTCACTATATGTAGTAATTACTCGGTTAAAAACTGTTGATTGGATTCAGGAAGAGATCCATCTAAAGTTTCTGCCAAGAGTTGATGATGAACATGAACAGTATCACCATCATCAAAAACAACTTTACCAACACTATCGTCAATCTCTACGATAGTCCCTTGTTTTTTAGTTACCTTGTGGATAACTCTTTGCCCAATTTTCATATCACTTTATCCTTTCGACCCCTTCGGGTGTGGTAAAATATACCTTATCAAAAACTGCGATGCACCAAGGCATACAAAGTTTACATGGTCTGGCTATTCTCATCTCACCAAACCGATTGAATCTGAAATTATATAGTGACAGATTCTTTTTCTGAGGGGCTTTAAGAAAAGCATCTAATTCAGAGTGCATCTCGTCATAACGATATCCCAGTCTTTTCGCTCTAGGGTGTGTTTTAAAATGGTTAGTTCCAATCGAAACTATTTCATTTTTACAAACAACAAGAGAACAATGTCTCTTCTGTCTGGGTATGTTCATACAAACTGGCTTTGCAGTTTCTATAAGTTTATCAATTCGCCGATTCGAGAGCATTTCTGGCCCGAACATCTTCTTCAATTTCCTGAAGAATTACATTAAAAACATTTGCTACCAATTCTTCCATACTCATCTCAAGACTTTTTGCCTCTTCTTCGAGCATCATGTATTGATCATCTTCAAACTGAAAACTTAAATCTAAACTTTTCATTGTGTATCTCCAAAGGGTTAAACATGCTCGATAGGACTCGAACCTATGACCTACGGATTAGAA
>DKPV01000049.1 GCA_002471375.1 Flavobacteriales bacterium UBA7325 | reverse complement strand
TAGCGACATTGCTTATTGTGGGTATTTGGTATTCCTCATTAGTTCTTATTCCTTCTATTCTTATGGGTCTATTAATGATAGGTGCTCAATATTTTCATTTTAAAATAAGTAATCCATTTATTAAACATTTACCATCTCTTATTCTTTTGGTTCTGAGTGCTTTTATAGCATATTCTTCCATTTAAGAAATAAGGCTGTCTGTGATTACAATAGCTACTTTAATATCAAGTTTCTCCTTTTTCGCGTACGCTTTTTCATATTTTAGGGGACCTCATATGAAAAACGAGTTTAAGCGGTTTGGTCTAGAAAAAATAGGGTTAACAACCGTTTTGTTAGAAATTCTTGGAGCTCTAGGCTTATTAGTTGGTCTTAAATTTTATTTTTTTCTTACGATTTCATCTCTAGGTCTTGCATTACTAATGCTAGCTGGTCTCATTGTAAGAATAAAGTTAAAAGATAGTATTTGGATTTCTTTACCAGCTCTTTTTTATTTTGTGTTAAATACATACATTTTTTGGTTGGCCATGGATTTAATTAAATAAAAAATGGCAGAAATAGAATTAATCTGTTTGAATGATAATTCATAAAAACAAAAGCTAACACGGGATATAGCAAATAGGGCGTTCGGTGGTTTGCGTAAGTTCATTGTTTTTTGCAAACACCGCCAAATTTTTAATTTGGCTTTTAAGATGGATAAGTTAAAAACAAAATATAAAAATGTGTCTCAGGGCAATTTTGTAAGCTGATTGCTTTATACTGCCCTACTTGCTATATTCTAAACATTATCACCAGTTAGAAAAAGTTTATTTCGACGCAGCTTATGGCCAAAAAAGTGATAAAAAGATAATGGGTCTCTTCTTTGTGGGTGAGTTTGTTAATCTATATGATTCTCTATCAAAAGAAGAACTCAAGGAAACTATTTTAAAAGAAATTGATTCCCTTTTTTCTGATCAAGCTACACCAAGCTATTTCGCTAATGTATACCAAAATTGGAATAAGGAACCTTTTATCAGAGGAGGGTACCTATCAGATCATTCCAATTGGAAACTCGTCAAGTGACTGGGCGAATCGGTAAACAGCAAATTATATTTCGCTGGCGGTGCTTATAAAGACGTTGAAGATTGGGTGTCGGTTCATGCTGCTGCGGCATCTGCTAGAAGGGTTGTTAGTGAAATTAATCACAAAACGTAAAAGCACCTATACTCCAGCGCCATTTCTTTTTCAATGAATTCAATTACCTTTATAGATGAGGCGATAGCGAAGCTGCAAAACGTTATAGCCAATTACATCACATACAATCTGCGCACTGGCCCAACAACAAAAGCTCTACGGAATCTATTTTATGATTCGATATCACAGGCAACTGCACGTCTATTGATAAACACTCCGACTTACCACATTCTCGACATTGAAAATGAGGGTGTGAATCTAGATGATTTGATGAAGAACAGCCGTTACACTTTGCATACCAAGTTAACCCATCCTTTCCTGCAAACGAATGCAGTATCGCCTCATCTTCCAACCGCTCCAAAATTCTATAGACTGTTGTCTTATTCATTTCTTCCTTAAGACGTTCTACTAGTCCGACAACCGAAAGCGCATCATCACTTTTTTCAAAGAGATCAAGTACTGTAACGACCGATTTCGTTTTTCTAATAATGCCCATGCAACAAATTTAACGCAACTCCATTGCAAAAACAAATTGTTTTTTCATAGTTTTGCAATTTAGTTGCATTAAGACAGTGAAATGAAAATGATAAACCTAAAATCAGATGTGATAGGAATCGCAGCCAGCGCATTGTGCATGGTCCATTGCATCGTTACCCCGTTCGTGTTTATTGCCAAAACATGCTCGGATGTATGCTGTGCATCTGCTCCAACTTGGTGGAGTTGGATTGACCTTTCATTTCTTGTAATCTCGTTTTTTGCAATAATGCATGCTGTAAAACACACTTCAAAACAATGGATGAAATACGCTATGTGGACGAGCTGGTCTTTTCTACTAATCGTAATTGCAAACGAACAGTTAGAACTATTCACACTCTTTGAAAATGCAATTTACCTTCCGGGCCTATCTTTGGTCGCCCTTCATTTTTACAACTTAAAATATTGCAAGTGCGCTGAGGTTTCGTGCTGCACTCACCAAGCTTAACAGTATGAAAAATATCTCTAAAGACACCATTGGTGATAACCATATTGGGACAAGTATCGAAACTCCATTGCGCGAGGGAGCATTTGAAAAATCCGATAGCGAGAAAATAGAAAGTATACAGCATCATTTCTCGAAGATAATGGAAGAGCTGGGGCTTGACCTCACAGATGAAAGCCTTTCGGGTACCCCTTATCGCTTTGCCAAAATGTACGTCAGTGAATTATTCTACGGTCTGGACCCAAAAAACAAACCGCACTTGTCGACTTTCCCGAATAAATACGGATATAAAAAAATGCTCGTTGAAAAAAACATTTCAATTGACTCATCATGCGAGCATCATTTCTTACCAATAACTGGAAATGCACATATTGGTTATATTCCTGGAGAAAACGTTGTCGGATTATCAAAAATAAATCGTCTGGTCGATTACTATTCTCATAGACCTCAAGTTCAGGAACGGTTGTGCTTACAAATACTCAAAGATCTTCAGGAAGCACTAGGTACAGAAAACGTTATCGTAATCATTAGCGCTAAACATCTGTGCGTTTCATCCAGAGGGATAAAAGATAAGAGTAGTTCTACTACAACCATTGAGTATGGTGGTCTATTCGAAGAAATCGATTACCGAAAGGAGTTTATTCAGCTCGTCGAAAAAGATTAACCCATGATTCAAGAAATTGAAACAATTAATTGGGCCGAGGGAAGCGAACCTAAGGTGTTGAACGAAATACATCGGTCAACTACTAACATTTCAATTTACAACAGAGAAATTTCTCATTTGGATGTTGAAATAAATGAGCTTCTTGTTGAAAATGCTGAGATCCAAACATCTGGTGAACCCAAGTTAATTCAACAATATTTAAAGGAAAAATTATCGGCGTATCCATTAATACTCGACGACCTTCTTACGCTAATTGAACATTTTAAACTAGCAACCGAAGCGACAAGTTATCGAGTCCTGCTGGCAACAGTGAATACAAATATGTGCAGGAAGTTCCACAGCGACATTAATGACTTACGGATGCTATGCACGTACAGTGGACCAGGGACACTTTGGCTTAAGAACGACAATGTAAATTGGAAAGAACTAAACGCCCTAAGTTCTGTTCAAGATGTTGCTATTGATGAAAGCAAAGCCGAACAAGCGAAAAGAGGTTCAGTAATCATTTTGAAGGGAGCTCTTTACCCAAATGATCAGACGAGCGCCATAATTCACCGAAGTCCCACTATAGAAGAAACAGGAACGCGTCGACTTTTGCTTAGAATTGATACCAATGAATTTTTAAATTTCAATTTATGATACCACAAACCTTTGATGAATGGCAAAAATGCATCACAAATGATTGCAAAATCAAGTTAACAAAAGAGTTTGCCGAACAACGTCTGTTAGTTTATACAGACAAACAACATCCAGAATCAAAAAAATTCATTTCACTTTACGGTGAAAATCACCTCAATAACATTATTCAATGGTACAGTCAGATCAGATAACAAAGAAACTACCTGTTACCGTATTGAGTGGCTTTCTAGGAGCGGGAAAAACAACGCTCTTGAACCATATTTTGCACAATAAAGACGGCTTAAAAGTGGCCGTTATCGTAAACGATATGAGTGAGGTTAATGTTGATGCGGATCTCGTAAAAATGAAATTGTTTTCATAGGTCAAGACATGGATGAGGAGTTGATTAGAACTCTATTGGATTCATGTATAGCAACTGATGAAGAAATTGATTCTGGCAAATGGGAAAAAGGTTACGACGATGAATGGCCTGTTCAGCGTGCCTATGCTCTTGAGTAAATAAGTATTATGGCTATAGCAGCACCTAAACTCCATGCGGGTTTCTGCTTCGAGAGATTCTTATGCGTTAACAATACTATTCTTACCTTTGAGAAAACAATCTTTGTAGCCCCTCACGTTGCGTAGCCTCAGAACGCTAGGTGTAACAAAGGTTACACAAAATAATTTTTTAAATAATTTTCGTCGAATTTTTCATAATTCATCTTTTCAGATATCTCTAGATAAAGTGTTCTGTGCTTTTCCCTTTCATCGACCTTGTTTGCTGAATGATACAAGCCAATTTGGTAAAACAGATTAAAGAATTCATAATAACTGGCCACCCATAAATCCGGCTTTATTTGACTAAGAATTTTCGATGTTTCATTTTGATTTTGAGAAGCTATGGACGTCAATAGTTTCACAATACAAAACAGTTGGTTGTGGCTTATTTGATATTGTTGGGTAACTCTAGACTCAGAATGCACTGAATCTAACATTTCCATTAGTTCAAAGTCAGACAGAATAAGTGCTACGATTTTTATTTCGTAGAAATATTCTATGCGATTCACTTTTTCTTTCGCATATCTCACGTGAAGTTTTTCAAAGATTCTGATTCTGTCAAAACTGTCCGATTCACAGTTTAATATCTCGATTGCAGCTATCCGACCAACAAGAATAGGATGGCCTTCAAAAGTCATAAAATCAACGTCCAGTTCATTTTCGAGCCGCTCATTCATTAAATATAACCTGAGATAATTGAGACATTTAAAAAAAATACGATCATGTATTGAAAGATATTTGGAACTTTTCTGTGCAGACAAAATAATACTTCCGTATCCTGAATTTAAGCTAGAATAATCGACGAATATGGACAAGACACTTTCAACAAAACGTTTATTTCTCAAAAGAATAATATTATCTGTAGAAGGTAGATTAAAATCCCTCAATAATATTCCGATAGCATTTCCAACGTATACAGACTCTGAATAACTAAATCTTTCTAAGCCAAGATTCTTAGATTTAAAAATGAGATTAATCGTTTGAATCTTCTTCAAAAGTATTAATTCTCTGATCGATCGAATAAACAGACCTGTAAAATTCTGGTGTCCCCTTCTTTCTTCAAGGTATTGAAGTATGCTGTTTCCATCTCCACTATTGAGAATTAAATACCACTCGTCCTGATAACCATTCACCCCATACTTCAGCACTTGTTTAGAGAATTGGTTGTAGCCTCTGAAGCCTAAAAAACATGAAAGTACATCTAAGGTGTTACGACTTGGTTTCACCTCTGACTTCTTATCGACATTAAAGAGTCGCCTTAATGTATTGTAATTCAGTGTCTCTCCCAAATCCAACATAATAGCATCAGAAAGTAACTGACAATCTCCTCTGTTCTTAATCTCAACTCCTAACTTGAGTCGCACCTCACTTTTTAATAAGTCCAACATGATGTATCAAATATGTATCAAATATAAATTTACAATTTAACAACTTTAGAAAAAAATATAATTATGAAAAAAATACTTTTAACTTTTACTGCCATCGCAAGCATAATTCTTGCTTCTTGTGGAGGGAACAATGATGCCGAATCTGATTTAGATTCAATGTTTGATGATCTTCAGGAAATGACTGACGAAGCAGATTACGGAACAGATGAAACAGACACGGAAACAGACACGGAAACAGAAACAGAAACAGAAACGACAGACGAATCTTCTCCTTCAGATGAATGGAATAGTGTCCTCGATGATTATGAAGCATATGTTGACGACTATGTATCCCTTATTAAAAAGCAAAAAGCAGATCCTGCTGATATGTCAATAATGACGGAATATCAGCAACTTATGCAAAAAGGCTCGGAGTGGTCAACAAAAATGTCAGAAATGTCAGCAGACTTTGGTCCAGAGCAATTGTCACGAATGCAGAAAATTCAGATGAAATTATCAAAAGCAGCAATGTAAAAAACGCGACATAATTTCTGTCAAGAGGGGCGAAGCCCCTCTTTTTTTTTACCAATCATACAAACAGGTACAACACCAATTATAAAACACACCTAGCACTTCCTACAAACCATGCGGAATTTCTGCTTCGAGAGATTACTTGTGTGGTAACAATACAATCCTTATCTTCGAAAATACAAACTTTGTAGCCCGCTCATTGTTTATTCAACTTCCCACTCTATATCCCAAAGCGGCTTCTCGTTTAACAAATGTTCCACAAAATAGTTCCATCGGGTTTTCGTAAAATACTTGCGGTGCTCATCTGAGTATCCATGTCGCATACCTGGCAGGATCAGTAAGTCGAATTGCTTATCTGCTTTAACAAGTGCTTCAGCCATTTTGAAGGTGGCAGACGGGTTAACGTTATCATCAATTCCTCCATGAACTAAGAGCAACTTCCCTTTTAATTTCCCAGCCATTGTTACATTTGATTGTGTGTGGTAATTGCTATCCACAGGCCATCCCATATACATCTCTGGCCACCAAGCTTTCTCCATTCGATGATCATGATCTCCTGAACTTGCTACTGCAACTTTGTAAAAATCTGGATATGCTAGAACTGCATGTCCAGCATCGTAACCACCCGCGGAGTGACCGTAAATTCCCACTCGATTTGAATCAATCCAAGAATGTTCTTTGGCTAACTGACGAATCGCACCAACATGATCCTCCAGATTCCCGCCAAGATTTTTGTACGAGTAATCATGAAACGCTTTAGACCTCCCTGAGCTTCCTAGTCCATCAACTCGCATAACGATGAAGCCTAACTCTGCTAGTGCTTGATCCGTTAGACTGTTGTGAAATTGTACTGGGAACTCATGCGTGTGAGGCCCTGTGTAGCTAGCGTCAATTAATGGGTATTTTTTGGATTCATCAAAGTTAGAAGGCAACCACAATGCACCATAAATGGTTGTCTCGTTTTCGCGGGCAATAGCGGTAAACACTTCAGGTTTTTTGTAGTGAGGAAGTTGTGAGACATCCGCTTTTCCCAGTTCAACAATGATCTCTCCTGTAGCTGCATTTCTAAGGACCGTGCGTGTCGGCGAAGTTGCGCTTGACATATTGTCAACAGTATATTTACCATTCGCTGACATCCGTACATTGTGGTTCAAGTCTTCAGGCGTTATTTCCGTAAAGTTATCACCATCCATTCCTATTTTATAGAGCTTTTCGTAGTATGGGTTTACTCCTTCTTTTACACCAGAAGCCATGAAGTAGAAGTCTTTTCCGTCAAAGTGTATGAGCTCGTTGATGAAGTATTCCCCCTTGGTCAAGTCATGAAGCTCCAATGTTTCAAGGTCAACATAATGACTTTGTTTCCATCCACTACGTTCTGAAAAGAAATAGACGCGGTTCCAGTCTTCCATGAACTCAAAATCGAAGTTGTCAATGTTCGTGGGGCTTTCTTCCTTATAGATTGAAGTCTGCTGTTCATTAGTTAAGTTTAGCGCAATAAGTTCTACGCTTTTATATCCTCTACTCGTATAACCTAAATAAACTTTCCCTGGTGTTGTTGACCAATTATGACTAAGAGTATTGATATGCGTTACTTTTGGAAGATCTGGCTCGACGCGCTTTCCTGTTTTTGCATTGAAGAAGACGGTGTGATAATAGACCATTCCAGTATCGCCAGGAGAGCCACGATAATAGGACAATAATTTCGGGCGATACAAAGAGTCAATACTCCAGTCCAATAAATACATTTTATTCGCGGTGCGAAGGTCGCAGATGTTTACATGAAACCATTCTCCATCTGGTGACCATTCAACTGCGAAATGTTCAGGGCGATTTGCGTTCTCGCCTTCCATGATGTCGGCCCAACCATACCAAGATCCGTAGGCATAGTCTTTAGTTCCATCTGTGGTGAGTTGCTTCTTTTCTCCCGTTTCAGTATTTCTCAAATACAAGTTGAAATACTCTGTGTATGCCTCCCATTTTCCATCCGGCGATAGATTCTTTGCTACTTCAACTTCTTCTTCCTTCTCTTTTAAGGAAAGCGTATTCTTCTTGATGTTCAGTTCATATTGCTCTTCACCGATCGTGAGAAGCATTTCTTTTGGATTGAGGTATTTGATGTCATCCAGTCCTAAATCTCCTTTTTTGACAGGAGAACCTAGTGTTTCAGTAAACAGGTCTGCTATCTTTTGATGGTCGAATAAATCTGTGATCACACCAGTTTTGAAAAGTACCTTTCTGTAGAAAGTTCCTTCTCGCGTTTGGTCCTTAAACCAAAGTCCAGTTTCATCCTCGAACCAGTTCGGACCTATTCGAAGGTTAAGCCCTTTCGAAAAAACATTTTCAGGTAGAAACTCAACTGCACGTTGATAGTCCTCTTCGGCTTTCTGTTCTTGTGCGTGGCCATTAAAAATTGTGATCAAAAGGACGAATAGCAGTGCTTGTTTCATAGTCAGTTTTTTGGGTAAAATAGGAAGAATCTTGAGTCACAACTCCATCTCGAGGGCTTTATTGTCTCCCCAATACTATAAGAGTTGTCTGCGACTTGTTCTGCATGCAGTTCCTAATAAATTAGATGCGGAATTTGGGTAGCTCTTCGTGAAAAGCGTCTGTCAATTGTAATACTTGCGAATTACGTCCATAGCGGCTTTGTTTTGAACCGTGAACATATTGTTTCTTTTTCCACCTGCGTGTTGATTATCAGCATGCCATTTCCATAAAAATCCACCTGCGAATTTTTCCTCATGCCAAACAGATTGATAAAGGGCTTCTAGCGCAATGCATTGTGCTTTCATGTCTACTGGAGCATCTGTTGAATAGTCCCACGGTTTAACCGCTGGTGATTCCATACTGCGATACCCATATTCGGTAAACAGAATTTGTTTGTTAAACTGATTGGCTGCCGTGTCTAAGGCATTCAGGTGTTTCTTCCAGCCTTTCTTAAGATCATCTACATCAGTATCTCTTTCTTTTCCAATGGGGAAATAAGCATCAACACCAATGTAATCTAAATTGTTCCAAAATTGAACGTCATCAAAGTCGTCCCAATTGGCGGCGTAGGTCAATTGTCCGGCGTAGATCATCTTAATCTTTTCGATTAATCCTACCCAATAGTAAGGGCGGTTGGCGACAAATTCTCTCAGCTCTGTTCCGATACAGAACATTTCTACATTCTCTTCCTTTGCAATTTTGATAAAGTCAAGGATGTAGTTTGTATAGTTCTTTTCAAGTTTCAACCATTCTTCCTCGGTGGTCATGGAGATTTCACCTGTATAAGTTCCGTGTCCAATCCATATCTGTGGTTTGATCATTACAGATAAATTCTGCTGGTGTATTTCCTGCACTTGTTGGCGTGTACCTTCAAGTCGCTCTCCAATCCATTGCCACTCGAGATCATATTGAAGCTCCGGCGAAACCTCAGTCGGCATATAGGCAAAAGGGATTGTTGCAACCCAATTAGTTCCAACGTTAAGCATAGGCTTGACATGCGTGGAGTCGATCGTTTTGTTTCCTGCAACAAAACTCATCCCGTTAATTTTTCCAAATGATTTTTTTTCATCCTGGCTGTAGGATAAGATGGAGATTCCAAA
The DNA here is from genome assembly GCA_002471375.1 of Flavobacteriales bacterium UBA7325. Lineage (GTDB taxonomy): Bacteria > Bacteroidota > Bacteroidia > Flavobacteriales_D > Crocinitomicaceae > UBA4466. The sequence continues at coordinate 24,015 of DKPV01000049.1, read as the reverse complement.
TAGGGAGATGGTAAGTATTAATTTGATCACTTCGGCATTCTTATTGAGAGAAGCATGAATGTAGTTATAAATTATGCATTTAATATGCACGCACAACAAAGTTCTTTTAGTATATTCGTGAAATAATCAAAATAGATCTAGTATAGAATGTCAGAAAAAGCTGAAAAACCAATTAAAGGAGGCGAGTTTCTTGTAAGAGATACACCCGCATCAGAAATTTTTATTACCGAGAACTGGTCGGAGGAACAAAAGATGATCGCAGATATGTGCGATGATTTCATCAAAGTTGAAGTGCTTCCACATTTAGACCGAATCGATAGCATGGAGGAAGGGTTGATGCCTTCTCTTATGGAAAAAGCTGGTGAGCTTGGATTGTTGTCAATGTCTATTCCTGAAGAGTATGGTGGGATGGGAGTTGATTTCAAAACTTCATTGTTGGCTACTGAGCACCTTGGTAAAGGTTATTCATTCTCGGTTGCATATGGAGCACATACGGGAATTGGTACCCTTCCACTGATGTATTATGGAAATGAAGTTCAACGCGAAAAGTACATTCCTAAATTGGCATCTGGAGAATGGAAAGCTGCATACTGCTTAACAGAACCAAGCTCAGGGTCTGATGCGAATTCTGGTAAAACGAAAGCGGTTTTGTCTGAAGATGGAACACATTATTTGATCACAGGACAAAAGATGTGGATCACTAATGCTGGATTTGCAAACTTGTTCACTGTATTCGCTAAGATTGATGATGATGACAAATTGACTGCGTTTTTGATTGAAGCTGACAGTGAAGGAATATCATTGAATGCGGAGGAAAAGAAAATGGGAATTAAAGGATCGTCAACAAGACAAGTATTCTTTAACAACGTAAAAGTTCCAGTTGAGAACATGCTTTCAACACGTGAAAACGGTTTTAAGATTGCATTAAACATATTAAACATCGGTCGTATTAAATTGGCGGCAGGAGTTATGGGTGGAGCGAAAGCAACACTTGCTGAATCATTGAGATATGCTGAAGAGCGTGAGCAATTCGGACGATCAATTTCTAAATACGGAGCAATTCGATTCAAATTGGCAGAGCAGGCAGTTCGCATATTTGCTGTTGAAGCTGCAACGTATAGAGCAGGACAAAACATTGATGATGCAATTGCTGGTCTTGTTGCAGACGGAATGGATAAAGGCGAGGCAACATTGAAAGGAATAGAGTTATTCGCTCCTGAATGTGCCATCTTAAAAGTGGCTGGTTCTGATGCACTTGACTATGTAGTGGATGAGGCAGTTCAGATTTTTGGAGGAATGGGATTCTCAGCAGAGTCCTCTGTGGAGAGAGCGTACCGTGATTCAAGAATTAATAAAATATTTGAAGGAACGAATGAAATCAATCGACTTTTGACAGTGGATATGGTTTTACGTCGTGCTATGAAGGGTGAACTTGACTTGATGGGGCCTGCAATGAAGGTTGCTGAAGAGTTGATGAGTATCCCGAGTTTTGGAGATAAGTCAGAAGGAGCACTTGCAAATGAGGCTGGTTACTTGACCGGATTCAAGAAGTCTATTTTGATGGTAGCTGGGTCAGCGGTTCAAAAGTTGATGCAGACTATGGCAAAAGAACAAGAGGTATTGATGAATGTAGCTGATATGGCTATCTACACATACCAGGCAGAATCAACTCTACTGAGAGTTCAACAATTGATTGAGCAAAGAGGTGAGGAGGCATGTGAAGTACAGATTGCAATTGTAAAATTATACTTCTACGATATGGCTGATAAGATTAACAAAGCAGCGAAGGATGCATTGAATTCATTCGCGGAAGGTGATGAATTGAAAATGATGTTGATGGGCTTGAAACGTTTTACAAAAACAGATCCTTTCAACCCGAAAGCAGCGCGACAATTAATTGCATCCAACTTAATTGAAGCTAGAGAATATTGCTTCTAGGAAACCAGAGTGCAAAGAAAAAGGAGTGTCAATTGACACTCCTTTTTTTATTTCAAATATTCTGTCTAGGACTTCGCTTAGAGCTTCTCTAAGACAACACCATCTGCTGTGAAGCCTAAGTTAATGCTTGGCTCTGTGATTGCATCGATCTCAGCTTGAGACTTTCCTGCGTCTTCTGCAAAGTGTTGTAATAATTCAACTGAAACTGTATCGTTGAATGCAGCTCCATGAAAAAATGCAATCGTTCCCTGAGGTGTATCAGTTGGAATTGTAAAATGATCTTTGAAACGAACCATGAATGAGTTACCATTTCCTTCATCGATGTTCACCCAGCATCCAGCTTTCGAACATGTCTCGAAAATAGCACCTTTGAACGTTAATTCTGTTTCTCCACCATTCTCGGTTACCATTTTTCGAATGTCTGCTGCGTCAACTGCTTCTTGCACATTCACTGAAGTAGGTCCAAAGCTCTTTCCGAGTTTGACAGTCTCTTCGCGATTTTCTCCTTTTGTGTCTTTTTGTAGTGCACACGATCCTAAAATCAATAATGCTGAAATTGTAATAGCTAGTGTTTTCATTCTGTTGATTGTTTTTTTGCAAATATCTAAAGAACATTTCAGTTAATAACTGATATGAGTCATAAAAAAACCTGACCCCAATGAAGGAGCCAGGATTTTCTATAATGTGATGTTGACTATAAGTAATCAACCATAAATTCGTTTACAGAAACAATTGTCCCATCAATATCAACGTGTCTTGCGCCAGCTGCTGTTAGGAATCGCATGATTACTGCTCTACTCTTCTTGTCGTTTTCAACCATTGTGATTGTTGCAATACCAGAGTTGTCGTCAAATGCAACCGTGAAATATTGCGTGTAATAACTAGCTGATTTTGCAATGCTTTCGCTTGTTTGACCTACTAGCGTGAATTCATAAACACCGCTTTCTTTACTGTCAAATAACTCTTGTTTTCCTTGAGATAGAGCAATTTCAGATTTCTCTTGAGCAAAGCTCATTGTTGTAAAACTTAGAACTACGAAAAGGCTATAGATGATATTTTTCATTACTTTGTTTTTTTGTTAGACGATATAACGCGACTAAAAGTTATCTATCATTATTAGCTAATCTACAATAATTTTGCCAAAAAGGGCTATTATGAATATTCTTTTACCTTTCAAAGATGGGAATTCTATCGAGGCCGGCTGTGATGAAGCAGGAAGAGGCTGTTTAGCCGGTCCGGTTGTCGCTGCAGCGGTCATTTTACCAAAGGATTTTGAAAATGATATTTTGAACGATTCAAAGAAATTATCGGAATCTAAACGGAACAAACTTCGTCCGATTATTGAAAACGAGGCTTTAGCATACGGAGTAGCTTTTGTCTGGCAAGACGAAATTGACAAGATCAACATCCTAAATGCGAGTTTCGCGGCAATGCATCGTGCGGTTGATCAACTGGAGCTGCGACCAGAGTCACTTCTTATTGATGGAAACCGATTCAATCCTTATCCTGATATTCCGAATGAGTGTATTGTAAAAGGTGATGAGAAGTATTTATCGATAGCTGCGGCCTCAATTTTAGCAAAAACCTATCGGGATGAATACATGGATAAGATCCACAATGATTATCCAGTGTATGATTGGAATAAAAATCGTGGATATCCAACTAAAAAGCACCGCGAGGGAATCCAGCTGCATGGGGACTGTGAGCATCATCGTAAATCATTCACGCTATTGGCGGCTGATCAAGTGTCTCTTTTTCCTGAGAGCTAACACTGGATCACAAACATTTCATTGTTGATTTATAGTTGATTCCATCAGAATTGCAGCTCTTGTTTGTCTTATTTTTGATTAAACAGAAATTTTCATGCTCAAACGAGTTCTTTTTGGATTGTTTTTCCTCGGTGTTATCGGCTGGGTAGCATATGTTGGTGTAGACATCTTTTATTCAAGTAATGATTATTCAGAACGTTATCTTTTTAACTCAGAAGATGGGGAGCTCTTCGTCGTAAACCGCTCAAGTGAAGTTCAGCAGGATCAAGCTAAGATGACAAATCAAGCTGTTTTTCAAATGATCACTACGATCGAGGACTCTAGCTATGAGACTGGATACTTCAGTGTTGCGCGTGAGCATTTTTTATTGAAGCGCAAAGGTAATTGGACAAAAGCTGCTCTTAAATCAGCTTTCGCAGATTGCGGTGAGATTAAGAACTTGAAGGATGATAGCTTCGTGATCGGAGATTTTATATTCCGCTATCGAAAGACTAATCTTTATGCCTCCACCAAAAAGTTCTCGCAAAATGAGGAACCAATAGCGGAGCTTACTTTTGATCAGAAATCTAGTGTTTCAGTAATTACTTTCGACGACAAGAGTAACATAACACTCGTTACGGATATTTATGTGAAGGAAGGAGGAAAGGTGGAATACGCAACACGTGATGATGAAATTGAACAAGGAAATCAAGTGCACGATGAAGCGATCTTCGCAGCGGTGTTGAGTAAGAAGTTTACAGGTTATCATTTTTTTGAGCGCGATTACTATTCAACGATCGATTCAGCATTTGCCAGTGGTCCTATGTCACAATGGATCCAAAATGGATTTGTTGAATTACAAATTGGCGGAGAGCAAGTTTTAGTATCCGACTACATCGATGGTCAAGATCCAATTTTGATTCTAAATGATCTGCAGCAGACCTACGATGAAATAAAATTTAAGTCTCAACTGACAGCACGTTTCCCCGACGGAGGGAAATCATACTATGTAAAATACATTGAGGATTTGGTCGTCATTGCATACACAGAAGAATCATGTGATCAACTCATAGCAGATCACAAAGTGGGGAACACAATTGCTTTAAGTGCTGATACAAAGAAGCGATTATACGCTGACCTTCCTCGAGCGGTGTCAGAGCGTAAAGTGACAGGTGAATCTCGGGTGTCTAAGGCTGTCTATAATGGATACTTACTCGAGACGAGATTTGGTAAATCAGAGGTTCAAACAAGTACAAAGAAGGAGTCCATTGCACTCACATGTAATTTCACGATAAAAGACTTTGCTGTGCTTCCGGGCTATGGTAATGTGGTCGTTCTTGGTGAGAAAGGGGAGTTGGTTTATTTTAAGGATCGTAAAGAGAAATGGAGAAAATCAATTGAAGGCAAAGTGTTAAGTGAGCTTCAACTAGTTAATCTGCATGGATCGGGTGAAGGGCATGTTTTGGTTAATACGGAAGATGAAATTATGCTATGGGCTTTAAATGGTGATGCGATATCAGGTTTTCCAATAAAAATGGATAATCCAGCAACGAACGAAGTAAAGTTCTACCGTTGGAAAGGATCCGGATACTTCATCATTGCAAATGAAGAAAAGAATGTGGTGCGTTACGATGCAAAAGGAAGAGAAATCACTTTCTGCAAGCCAAGTATTCCTGTTTCTGACCAAGTGGATGTTTGGTCTAGTCAAAGTAGACTTTTCTATGGCTTTAGATCGGGCAAGTCATTTGAAATGTATGATGTGAAAAAGAACAAATCTCACCGAACGTTTGTTGTTGCTGAAAATTCACACCCAGGTAGAATTGCAAACGAGCTACTACACTTCGGTTTTACAGGGAAGAAATTATCTCGATTCAATCAGCAGGGAACGCGTACAGACTTTCAAACATATTCCAGAGGGAAGATTGTTGGTGTTGAGGGAAATAAGAATAATCCAATTGTAATTGTGCATGATGGAACAGAAATCCACTTGATTAATCAAGAAGGAGTTCCTTTCGGACAGATACATCTTCCGTTCACTGAGGTAAGTGATGTGAGCTATTCTAGCTCCAATAATGGAAAAACCATAGTCTCAATTATTGATGGATTAGAGAATAATGTATATTTGTACGAGACAACAGGTTCCCTCTTGATAAAACGACCTTTTGAGGGAGAAACAAAAGTTGACGTAGAGTCAACGGGAGCTGGTCTAAAAATAACTACCGTGGTTGGCGATTTTGTCATCCAATATTTAGAAAACTAAAACTACCCAAGAATGAAAATTATCAAACAATTGGTATTGTTTGCAGCTGTTTCGCTTTCTTTTGCAGGCAATGCTCAAAACTACCTAGGGATTCATAACAGCAATTACGCTGGAGTCATGGGGACTGATGTTAACCCCGCAAGCTTCGTTGATGGTCGCTTTAAGGTGGATATCAATTTAGCGAGCTTTAATTTTGGAATGTGGACAAATGCGGGTTATTTCGACACGCAAGACATGCCGAAATGGTGGGTGAAGTCTTTTAAACAAGATGAATATACTGTAACAGATACAAATGGTGTCTCAAGTCAACAGTTTGGATTCATTCCTGGTGGTACAAACGTTCATAACGATTGGGTACTTCCAGATTCGACCTTTGATGATCGTTATTTGTTTAGAAACTACGATGAAACATCTAAGAAAACGGTAGGTATCTATAACAACATTCAATTGGATGTTCTCAATTTCATGTTCCACATCAACCCAAAGATCGCGGTTGGATTTGCAGCGAAATTTAGAAGTGTTACCAACATAGATGATATTGATCCTAAGTTAGCAGTATTAGCAGAGAATGGTCTTGACTATACTCCCCTTTGGAATCAGCAATTTAATGAGCAACTTCTTGATGTGAACCATATGTCATGGATGGAATACGGAATAATTTATTCTCAGGTTTTAAAGGATGACGGCGAGCACTTCATAAAAGCTGGAGGAAAAGCAAAATGGTTGTCAGGATATTCAGCTGCGTATGTTCATACGAGCAACTTTGAATACAATCTATTAAATGCAGATACTACACAATATTTGGCGGGTGACTTCGAGTATGGGTATTCCAACAACCTGGATGACCTAACGAGCGGCGCGTCAACTGGATTACCGGAAAGTGCTTCGAAATTTGGTCTTGGATTGGATCTAGGAGTAGTTTACGAATGGCGTCCAGATTGGAAAGATTACAAATACGATATGGATGGTGAAACAAACATCTGGCGTAGAGATCAAGAAAAGTACAAAATTAGAGTTGGTGCTTCGATACTTGATATCGGGGGGATGAAGTTTCAAAAAGGAGCTGTTACATCCGATTTTAGCGTGAATACTTCAAACTTATTTGACTTAAACGTATTTGGTTCTGATACATCATTTGCGGATTTTGATGGAACGATTGATAGTTTGACTACGAACAATCCTGATTGGGTTGCAAGCTCAGAGTCTGGTAGTACTTTCTTTATGGGTACACCAACAGCTTTAAATCTTCAGTTCGATTACCACATCTGGAAGTATTTCTACGTAAATGCTAACGGAATGATTAGTATTCAAAACAGAAGAAACCCGCACAGGGTTCGTGCTGCCAACCAAATTTCGGTAACACCTAGTTTTGATCATGCATGGTTTGGGGTTCATTTACCAGTTTCTTACAATAAGTATTCCGGAATGAAGATGGGACTTGGAACTAGATTAGGTCCACTTACTGTTGGTGTAACTGATTTCAGAACATTATTTGCTTCAGGAAAGATTAAAGGTGCTGAGTTCTATACAGGGTTAAGGTTACCAGTATTATATACTCACCCAAGTGATATTGATGGTGATTTAGTTTCGGATAAGGTTGATGAGTGTCTAGTAGTTCCTGGAGTTTGGGAATTCAAAGGATGCCCTGATACAGATAGAGATGGAATTAAGGATATTGATGATTTATGTCCAAACACTCCAGGTCTAGAGCAGTTCCAAGGTTGTCCAGATACGGATGAGGATGGTATTCCAGACAAAGATGATAAGTGTCCAGATGTTGCTGGTCCAGTTGAGTTCAAAGGTTGTCCAGATAGAGATAATGATAGTATTATCGATATCGAGGATGATTGTCCGGATGTACCAGGTCTTCCAGCATTCAAAGGATGTCCAGATACAGATGGTGATGGAATTAAAGATGAGGATGATGCATGTCCAGAGGTTGCAGGACCACTTGTAAACAACGGGTGTCCAGATACAGATGGTGATGGATTGTTTGATTTCATCGATGAGTGTCCAACTGAGTTCGGACCGAAAGAAAACAACGGTTGTCCTTGGCCAGATACAGATGAGGATGGATTACTTGATAAAGATGATAAGTGTCCATACATCGCTGGTCCATTAGACAATGAAGGTTGTCCTTTCCAAGATACTGATGAAGATGGTGTTCTTGACAAAGATGATGAGTGTCCAACGACTCCAGGTCCTGTTGCAAACAACGGATGTCCTGAGATCGAAGAGGCTGTAGAGGAAATCTTGAGAACGGCATTTGAGAACCTTGAGTTCGAAAGTGGGCGTGACGTGATTAAATCTGCTTCTATTCCTTCATTAACTGAGCTTACAGAAGTTCTTGTTAAGAAAGAAACTTGGAAACTTCAGATTTCTGGTCATACGGATAACGTTGGTGCGGCACAAGGAAACTTGATCCTATCTAAGAAACGTGCTACTGCAGTTAAGAACTTCATGGTGTCAAAAGGAATTGACGCTAGCAGATTGAGTGTTCTTTACTTCGGTGAAACGGATCCAATCGCCGATAACAGCACTCCAGAAGGACGTCAGAAAAACAGACGTGTGGAGATGACAATTATCTTCGATTAAGAGAAAGTAAAATCTAGAATACAAGGTCGGCTCCTTCAGGAGTCGACCTTTTTTTTCACAAAGTCTAAGGTGCAGCGTTATATTCTTAAGTAGATTCAGGTGTTGTAAGCACCTGATTTTTACAATGCAACTCCTTTACTAAACCGTTTATGGTGGATTTTAACCTGTCCGTCGAAAATGTCTTGTATTAGCAATTCTCATTAACTATCTTAAATCTATTAATTATTCTTCTATGAAATTTATTAAGAAACTACTCTTCGTAATAGTTGCGCTTGTCGCATTAGTTTTAATTACAGCACTCTTTGTCAAGAAGGATTATCAAGTTACTCGAACGGTGGTTATAGACGCCGAGGTTTCAGAGGTATACGATTATATCAGTTATTTAGAGAATCAGGAGGAGTATGCCATCTGGCAAAAGAAAGACCCAAAAACAAAGAATACTTCAAAAGGAACCGATGGTACTGTAGGCTACATACACGGTTGGAACAGTTCGCATGAGGAAGTAGGTGTTGGTGAGCAGGAGATCACGAAAATGAAATTGGATGAGCGAATTGATTTTGCTTTACGATTCAAAAAACCGATGGAAATCGAGTCTACAGCCTTTATGACTACCAAGAAGAAGGTTGCAGGTACAGAAGTTACTTGGGCTTTCGAAGGTGGCAGCCCATGGCCATTCAATATTTTCTTCCTGTTTATGGATATGGATGAAGTGCTAGGACCAGACTTACAGCAAGGTCTTGATAATCTTAAAAAGATCATAGAAACCAAAGAATAAGTGTTTTTTGAGAGTTGTTATCCGAAATATTTCGGCTAACTTCATACTGTGATAAATCTCACTCGCAAACATCGTTATCTCCTCAGTATCCTTTCAGGGATTCTGATGGTTATTTCATTCCCTTATAGCGGTAGTTTAACACCTGTCGTCTTCGTCTCATGGGTTCCACTATTATTTGTTGAGAGTTATATTTCAAAGAAAAGATATCGTTCGCGTAAAGTATTTACGCATGCCTATTTAACATTTCTGATTTACAATATTGGATCTACATGGTGGGTCGTAAATGCAGATGAGGGTGGAGGTCTTTTGGCGTTCGTTCTTAACAGCCTCTTAATGGCTATTACCTTCTACTTATTTCATTTGACTAAGAAATATGTTGGTTCCAAAGAAGGATACTTAGCGCTATTGATTTATTGGCTTTCTTTCGAATATTTACACTATAACTGGGAAGCATCCTGGACTTGGCTAACGCTTGGGAACACTTTCAGCATACAACCATCTTGGGTGCAGTGGTATTCTTTTACTGGTGTTTTAGGAGGATCGTTTTGGGTTCTTATTATCAATCTTCTCGTCTTCCGAATTTATCAGAATGTCTTAATGAAAAAGGAAACATGGAGAATACAAACTCCACTAATCTGGATGGCGGGATTTTTCGTTATTGTTCCTCTTTCTATATCCCTGATTACCTATTTCACCTACGCGGAGAAGGAGCGCCCTGTGGAGATTGTTGTCGTGCAACCGAACATCGATCCTTACAATATGAAGTTTGATCTGAGCACAGCAGATGATCAACTTATTCACATAATGGATCTTGCCAAACAAAAGGTGACAAAGAATACAGATCTGATCCTTGCACCAGAAACTGCTATTTCCTCTCCTATTTATGAAGGAAATGTTTTGACGAGCAGAGAGTACCGATTCTTAAAACAGAAAAAGGTCGAGTTGTTTGATACGCCCATTTGTATTGGTGCATCAACGTTAATGGATTTTGAGAAAAAACGCTCACGTGCATCTAGGCCAATTAGCGGAGGACCAGGATTTAGAGAGTATTACAATACTACAATGCTAATTGACGATAGTGACAAGGTAACATTCGTTCACAAGTCTAAGCTTGTACCTGGGGTGGAGGCAATTCCGTTCTCTGAGACATTCCCATTTCTAGAAGATATTGCAATACAAAATGGCGGAACAAGTGGTACGTTGGGAGTAGAGGAATTTCCAAGAACAATGAAAACGAACAAGTTTACTTTTGCCCCTGTTGTTTGTTACGAATCAATCTATGGTGAATGGGTAACAGAGCAGTGTCGCGCAGGTGCTGAATTAATCTGTATTACAACAAACGACGGCTGGTGGAAAGATACACCAGGCTATAAACAACATTTGAGCTTTGCGAGGTTACGCGCGGTTGAATGCCGAAGAAGCGTTGCTCGATCTGCTAACACCGGAACAAGTGCATTCATCAATCAAAGAGGAGATGTCCTACAAGCAACTGAGTGGTGGGAGTCAGTCGTGATCAGAGCAAAACTGAATTTGAATAGTGAAAATTCATTTTATACTACCTATGGAAATGTGATGGGTAGAAGTTTTGTTTTTGTGAGTGCATTATTGATATTGTTTTCGTTTGTAAAGCGATTTAAACTAGTTAGAGAGAAAAAATAATGTCAGAGAATAATAACATAGATCCTGGACATATGGTCGATGAGCATAGTGATTACTTGCTCTCATTTGCCATGTCGAAATTACAGGACTTAGAGTTAGCGAAAGACATGGTTCAAGATACGTTTGTGTCCGCATTGACCAAAATAGATAAGTTTGAGCGTCGAAGCAAGCTTAGAACATGGCTAACGAGCATTCTGAACAGAAAAATTATCGATCATTGGCGAAAGGCCGAGACGCGGTACACAGATCCTGCATCACATTTCTTTAGCAAGGAAGATGGCAGCGATAATGGGCATTGGCTTGAGAATAGTGGGAATCAAAAAACACTTGAAACGGTGGAAGATCTTATTGTGAAAGATGAGACCTACCTAGAGCTAGGTTATTGTCTGGAAAAATTACCCGAGCGTTGGCGAGGAGTAGTGGCAGCGAAGTATCTTAAAGAAAGCGATAGCGAGACTATATGCGATGATTTTGAAATTACTACATCGAATTTATGGGTGATAATCCATAGGGCAAAGCTTGTGCTTAGAGACTGTCTTAAATCTAAGTGGGAGTTATGAATTTGTGCGAGAAACTGACATACAACTACGAGAAATCTAAGTTTAAAAAACTTAAGTTTAGTGATCGACGAAGCATGAAGAAGCACCTGCCGATGTGTAAAAAGTGCCGTGATTATCAAACGGATAGTGATACACTAGACCACCTCCTTCGGAAGTTAGAAGATCCTAATGTCAAATATGTTTTTTCGGATAACGAGAAGAAATTACTCAAGAGCAACCTTAAGCCACAGTAGTCAATCGGAATTCACTATTAACAAGTGTAAGGATAGTGGATGATCTCCTTCTAAATCATTAGGTAATCAACAACCAATCGATCTTTAGGATTGCCTACAAATGAAATAAATGAAACGCTGTATCCAAATAACGGAGGATTTCGAACGTTCGATGAATCAGAAATTGTCATTTTCTGATAAAATGGAAATTTATGGCCACAAGATTTTATGCAAGAAATGCAATCGTTATATGAAGGACAGCCGCACACTAGAAAACTTGATTAATCAACATGCTAAGCAAGAGTTTAGCATCTCTAAAAAGTTCTCTCAAGAAGAAAAAGATCGAATGAAGAACAAGCTTGGTTCCGCTTGATTGCAATTTTCTCACATCTTTTCGTTATTGTACTATGAATCTTTTTGGATTACTATTAATATTAACTTTTGGAAACGCAATTCAGTGTTCTGCCCAAAATGAGGATGTACTCGATAATTTTGTTGGCACCGAATTCAATAGAAATATTCTTTTAAACTGGTCAATTACGGAAGGTAATACCTGTAATGGCATTGATATTTTACATAGCACCGATTCAATCAATTTTACATTTATTGGAGATATAGAAGGTATCTGTGGGAGCACTTCTGAGACGATCTATTATGACTTCACTCATGCTGATGTTGATGAAAATACAACTCATTACTATAAACTACAGCTAGGAAGTTCTGGCTTTTCTTGGATCATATCCATAGATGTATTCGACTTTGACCAACGAGAATATCGACTGGGACCAAATCCCCTTGGGACAGAGTCAATGCTGGTCATTGAAAATTCAAATCATGTGAAGATGACCCTCCATATTTATGATTTGAATGGGGGACATCTCCAGACTGAAACAACTTCGAATTCATTCTTTCTCCTTGAAGAAAGAAACTATCGAAATGGTAAATACCTCTTCACGATTTCAAAAGAAGGCGATACAGATTTAATCCATGGAGATTTCATTGTTGATTAAATCATCCGTTTCGAGCCATTAAGACTTTCTCAATTTCTTCGAGTTCGATATTTTTTGCTTTCATAAGAATCAAGGTGTGATAGAGTAAATCAGCCATTTCGTTCTTGAATAGATCATCATTGTCATCCTTCGCTTCGATCACAACTTCTACCGCTTCTTCACCAACCTTTTGTGCAACTTTATTGATGCCCCTTTTGAAGAGATTGTTTGTATATGAATTGGGGTCATCTTCATCTATGCGTTGAGCAATTGTTTTTTCGAGCTGATAGATAAAACCTTTTGAAGTTTCTTCTTTAAAACAAGAAGTAGAACCAGTGTGACAAGTTGGGCCATCCTGAGTGGCTTTGATTAGAATTGTATCCGAATCACAGTCGATTGCTATGTCTTCTACTCGAAGGTAATTCTCTGAAGATTCTCCCTTCGTCCATAGCCGATTTTTACTACGACTAAAAAAAGTAACAAGACCTTCTTTCTTCGTTTTTTCGTATGCCTCTTGGTTCATATACCCCAACATTAATACTTGGAGGGTGTTAGAATTTTGAATGATGACAGGAACTAGTCCATCACCTTTATTGAAGTTTATCTGCATCTTACTGGAATTTCATTTGTTTTTAAATATGTTTTAAGCGCTTGAATAGGGATCTCGTTATAATGAAAAATACTCGCAGCGAGTCCTGCTGTAGCTCGGGTTTGACTGAAGAGATCTTTGAAATCTTGCATCGATCCAGCTCCGCCTGAGGCAATGACCGGAACATTTACCAATTCACTTACTTCTTCAACGATAGGTAGCGCAAAGCCATCTTTCGTCCCATCATTATTCATTGATGTAAGTAGGATTTCACCAGCCCCAAGTTCTGTGACAGTTTTAGCCCAACTCGTAGTTCTAAGTTCCGTCGCAGTTCTCCCGCCATTAACAAATACGATCCATTCATTATCGATAAACTTGGTGTCTATCGCTAAGACAACACATTGACTCCCGAAACGATCAGCTATTTCGCGAATGAGTTTAGGACGCTTAACAGCGGATGAGTTGATGGAAACCTTGTCCGCGCCTGCCGAAATAATACTCTCGACATCTTCGACACAATTTATTCCTCCTCCAACAGTAAAAGGAATGTCGATCTCCTTAGATATGTTTTTTACAAGATCAACAAGTGTTTTTCTCTTTTCTACAGTGGCAGTAATGTCTAGGAAAACGAGTTCGTCAGCTCCCTCAGAAACGTATCTTCTTGCAAGTTCAATTGGGTCTCCAGCATCTTTTATACTTTCAAAATTTATCCCTTTTACAGTGCGCCCATCTTTTATATCAAGGCAGGGTATGATTCTTTTCTTTAACATAGTTCGCTAAGCTCTTTAAGTGTGATTTTATTCTCATAAATTGCTTTACCTATAATGGCAGCTTCGCAACCAATCCTTCGAAGATCTAGGAGGTCCTGGATACTGGATACTCCACCGCTGGCTATTAGTGAGGTGTTCGATTTTGAAATAATCTCCTTGTATAGTTGCATCGCTGGGCCTTCTAGCATACCATCTTTCGATATGTCCGTGCAGATGACTGATTTCACGCCAACCTTTTCTTTCTTTTGAATGAACTCCACAACATCTAGCTCTGAACTTTCGGTCCATCCATTGGTTGCGATTTTTCGGTTGGCGCAATCTGCTCCAAGGATTATTTTTTCTCCGCCATACTGATTCAGCCATGACTCGAATAGTTCAGGATCTTGGACAGCGATACTTCCACCAGTAATTTTACTAGCACCTGCTTCAAAGGCCGTCTTTAAATCTTCATTCGATTTGACACCACCTCCAAAGTCGATCTCGAGATTAGTTTGATTGGCTATACTTTCCAGCGTCTTGTAATTCACTATTCGTTTCGATTTTGCACCGTCTAAGTCGACTAGGTGTAAATATTTGATGCCATTATCTTCTAGCTCCTTTGCAATCTCTACAGGATTTTGATTGTAGATTTTCTTAGTGGAGTAGTCTCCCTTAGTAAGGCGCACACAATTACCATCTATTATATCTATTGCTGGAATGATTCTCATAATTTTAAAAAGTTGTTTAGTATTTGTTCTCCGATACCAGCTGATTTCTCAGGGTGAAATTGGGTTGCGTAAAAGTTTTGTTTCTCAAGGGCAGCACTAAAAACAACGCTATACTCACAGATGGCAGATGTGTCTCTAGATATCTCTGCATAATAGCTGTGAACGAAATAGGTATCATCACCCTCCTCAAGTGTATTGAAAAGTGAGCTTCTCAAGTTCTTGATTGAGTTCCAACCCATGTGTGGCACAAGTTCTGCATCATTGAATCGTTTTACTTTCGTGTCGAATATTCCAAGACATGAGGTGGACCCTTCTTCACTTTCAAGGCACATAAGTTGGAGCCCCAAACAGATTCCTAGGACTGGTTGTTCCAAACTTTTTATCACTTGATCAAGTCCGCGTTCAGTTAAATAGTTCATTGCAGAACTGGCTTCGCCAACTCCCGGAAATATTACTTTCTCAGCAGCTCGTAAGGCCTGTGGATCGTTGGTTACAATGGAATCATAACCAAGCCTTCTAACGGCATTCTGGACTGAAGTAATGTTTCCCGCGTTATACTTTATAATTGCAATCATAATGTTCCTTTCGTACTTGGTATTGAATAGTCATTTGTTTGTCTTACAGCAATCTTAATCGAGCGAGCAAGTGCTTTGAAAATCGACTCTATTTTGTGGTGTTCATTTGCTCCTTCCGCTTTAATGTTCAAATTGCATCTAGCTCCGTCACTGAAGGATTTAAAAAAGTGCATAAACATCTCGGTTGGCATTTCTCCGATCATTTCTCGCTTGAATTCAACATCCCATACAAGCCAAGGTCTTCCTCCAAAATCAATTGCAACTTGAGCTAAACAATCATCCATGGGTAGCAGGAAACCATACCGCTCTATTCCTTTCTTCGATCCCAAAGCATCAATTAGTGTTTCACCTAGCGTGATGGCAACGTCTTCGATTGTGTGGTGCTCATCAATTTCTAAATCTCCCTGAACATTGATGTTTAAGTCAATTCCACCATGCTTGGAAATTTGTTCTAGCATGTGATCATAAAACCCGATTCCAGTAGAGATCCTGCTTCGGCCACTACCATCTAGATTGATTTCAATTTCGATGCTCGTTTCCTTGGTTGTTCTTTTTCGTTTTGCCTTGCGTGGCTTGGCTTTTAAAAACTGGTAGATCTTTTCCCAACTAGAGGTTACCAATGAGGCCTCGGTAGTGCATACGTCACCAATGTAAATACCCTTACAATTTAGATTATTCGCAAGTTCAAGATCTGTTTCTCGATCCCCAATGACGAAGGATTCGGCGAGGTTGTATTCTCCATAAATGTATTTGTTAAGAAGGCCAGTTCTAGGCTTTCTTGTTGGAGCATTGTCTTCAGGAAAGCTTTTATCAATGAGAATTTCACTGAACACTATTGCCTCATTTTTAAATGCTTGAATTATTTTATTCTGCGCTGGCCAGAATGTTTCTTCCGGAAATGAGTTGGTTCCTAATCCGTCTTGATTCGTTACCATTACTAGTTCGTAATCGAGTTCATTAGCGATTTTGGCTAGCCATTGGAATACACCTGGATAGAATTCTAGTTTTTCAAGATTGTCCAATTGATAATCAACTGGTGGCTCAATCACTAGCGTTCCATCTCTATCTATAAATAATACTTTTTTCATGTTACATTAGTTTAAGTGCTTCAACTAGCGAGTTGTTTTCCTGTTTTGTTCCCACGGTAATCCGCAGACAGTTTTCAATCACATTATTCCGATTTCGAATTATAATTTTTTGCTGAACGAGAGCATTGTACACAGCATTCGCATTTCGAGTTTTGATGAGGAAAAAGTTAGCCTCAGAAGGATATACTTTCTCTACGATACTGACCTGGTTTAAAGCGTCACTTAAGATTTTCTTATTTTTCAGTATCTGTGCTTTATTCTTTTCAAATTTATCGAGGTCTCCAATTGCTTCTATAGCTGCCTGCTGATTGAGTGTACTAACATTATAGGGAGGTTTTACCCGATTTAAAAGATTGATGATATTTGGATTTGAATAGGCTAAGCCGATTCTAGCAGCTGCTAGTCCCCTTGCTTTACTGAAAGTTTGACTGATGATCAGATTTGGATATATGGAAAGCAGTCCAATACATGAGTTGCTCTCGCTGAATTCGATATAGGCTTCATCAATTAGAACGATACCGTTAAATGAGCTGGCTATTCTTTCAATCACAGATGAATCAATTAGATTGCCCGTTGGATTGTTCGGCGAACAGATCAGTATTAACTTTAACTTGGGGTTTACAAGGTATTCCTCGAGACTCGCTTCATTAATTTGAAAGCCGCTGTTTAATGGGATCTTTATGAGTTCTATATTATTGATCGCAGCAGCCACATCATACATTCCGTACGTAGGTGAAAATGTCAACGCGCTGTCTTTTCCGGGTTCACAAAAAATACGAAATAGTAGATCAATTATTTCATCGCTCCCATTTCCAATAAAGATATTAGATGGGTTCTCATTTTTAACTTTGGCAATCTCCCTTTTTAATTCTGTTTGGTAAGGATCCGGATAACGATTTAGCTCACCATAGGGATTTTCATTGGCGTCTAGAAATAATCCTTCTGAGCCCGTGAATTCATCACGTGCGCTAGAATATGCGGTCAAATTCACGATATTCGCTCGTGTTATTGTTTTTAAATCAAACATCATCTAAGTTTTTAAGGCGCAGTGTTACTGCATTTTTGTGCGCAAATAATTCTTCTGCTTCCGCCATTAACTCTATTGCAGGACCAATGTTTCTAATTCCATTTTCTGTTATGCTCTGGAAGGTGACCTTCCGGAAAAAGCTATCCAGAGAAACACCACTGTAATTTCTAGCATATCCATTGGTCGGTAGTGTGTGGTTAGTTCCGCTAGCGTAATCGCCTGCACTTTCGCAGCTATAGTTTCCCAGAAATACCGAACCAGCATTTACCACGTCGGCTGCATATTTTTCAGCTTTTCGAGAAGCGATAATCAAGTGTTCTGGGGCGTAGAAGTTACTTAACTCCATGCATTGATCAATTGAAGAACAAAGAACAGACTTGCTATTGGCAAGTGCCTTTAGCGCAATTTCCTTTCGAGGTAACAAGTTCAATTGTTTCTCGATTTCATCATTTGTCTGTTGGATCACATCTGCATCATCGCTCACTAGAATGACTTGGCTGTCCGCACCATGCTCAGCCTGAGATAAGAGATCAGCTGCAACGAACGTGGGGTTGCATGTTTTATCTGCGACGATGAGGACCTCACTTGGTCCAGCGGGCATATCAATGGCTACTCCATCTTGTTGAACAAGTTCTTTTGCTTTCGTGACAAATTGATTACCAGGGCCAAAAATTTTATATGCTTGAGGTATTGATTCTGTTCCATACGCCATTGCTCCTATAGCCTGTGCACCACCCACTTTAAATATTTTTGTAATACCAACTAGGTTGGCGGTATAAAGGATCGCCGGGTTTAATTTGCCTTCTTTATTTGGAGGTGAGCATAATACTATTTCTTTACAGCCAGCAAGTTTCGCAGGAATTCCGAGCATAAGTATCGTAGAAAAGAGCGGGGCAGATCCACCTGGAATATAAAGCCCAACCTTTTCAATCGCTATGCTTTTTCGCCAGCATGTTACTCCTTCTGTGGTTTCAACTATTATCGATTCCTCTTTTTGGCTCATGTGGAATCTTTCAATATTCGTCTTGGCTAGTTGAATGGCTCTTTTTAAGTCTTCACTGACACTTTTAATCGCATCTTGAATTTCTATTGAAGAGACGAGCAGGCTATCAAGTGTTACTCCGTCAAAAGCTTGAGTGAGGCCAACTAATGCCTTGTCTTTATTCGATTTCACATCGGATAGTATCAACTGCACACTATCAGTAAGTTCATTTTTTTCAAAGATCGGGCGAGCACAGATTTCGCTCCATTTATCTTTTTCAGGGAGAACATAATTTTTCATTACAATACAATTTTATCTATTGGTGCTACTAGGATTCCTTCTGCTCCCGCAGCTTTGAGTTCATCAATTACTTCCCAAAACTTGTCTTCGTCGATTACAGAGTGTAAAGAACTCCATCCCTTTTGAGCAAGCGGAAGGATTGTAGGTGATTTTAAGACGGGTAAAATTGAGCTTACCTCCCTGATCTTATCACTTGGTAAATTCATAAGGATATACTTGGAGTTTTTGGCTCTAAGGACCGCTTTAATTCTAAAGATCAACTGATCTAAGATCTTTTGCTTTTGTATACTAAGGTTGAAAGAGCTCGCGAGCACAGCTTCAGACTTTAATACTATATCGGTTTCTTTAAGACCGTTCTTGAATAAGGTTGAACCGGAGCTAACAACATCACAAATCCCATCCGCTAACCCAATGTTAGGTGCAATCTCTACCGATCCGGAAATTACGTGTACATCGACCTTAATGTTTCGCTCGTTAAAGTACTTCTTGATGGTGTTAGGGTAGGAGGTCGCGATTTTTTTACCGTTAAAGTACGACGCATCGCTGATCTCAATTTCCTTAGGTACTGCGAGAGAAACACGACATTTAGAGAAGCCGAGTTTTTCCAAAATTTGGACCTTCTTATTTTTTTCGATCAAAAGATTTTCTCCGACAATTGCGATATCTACTACACCGTCTTCAAGATATTGTGGAATATCAGAATTCCGTAGGTAAAGTATTTCAAGGGGGAAGTTGGGGACCTCTACTTTGAGCTGATCTTTGCCATTATCGATTTTTATTCCGCATGATTTAAGCAGTTTTAGCGAGTCTTCGTGGAGTCGTCCGCTTTTTTGAATTGCAATTTTTAGTTTACTCATTGTTTTAAAAATGCGCCTGAGTAAACCGATGAGAAACAAAAAACCCGTCTGTATACTCAGACGGGTTAATAATATTTCTGGATTTAGTTATCACATAGCATTATCTCCTAGCCTGAGGGCAAGTATGAAAATGATGATGATGTAATTGACTAAAATTCATTGCTTTTTTACTGTGCTGCGAATATAAGTAATTTTTATTCAAAGAAACAAATGTTGAATCTATTGAATTACATTAGGGACTATAATTAAGCCTTCCGAACTTTTCTTTTCGACCTGAGACTGAATACAACCACAATTCACCGGTCCTAGGGTTTACACTAAATAGTTTTGGTACGACCAGTGCTTTATTCTTAGTTCCATCGGTAAATGTTTCACGAGACACTTCTCCAGTAGTTAGGTTTATCGAGGCGAGTGCGATTGCGTTTCGCTTTCTTCCGTAATTGGCCGTATGAATGCGTTCTTCATCAATAAATGAGCCTGCATCTGTGTAGTTCCGCATGTGGTCATTGAAGATAAAATAGACGCTTCCGCTATCTACGAAACTTTCGAAACTACTGTATGGTCCACCATCATTGATGGAGACTTGATATTTTCGAATTTTATCTACCCAATTAAACTCACCTTCAGTATCAATTTTGTACGCAATAATGTCATTGTAGTAATACATGTAAACATTCGATGATTGTCCTGTTCTACCATCCATGTTCGATTGCACTTGTACATAGTACTGCTCCATTGTTCCGATGATACTTCCGTCCTCCAAGAAAGTTACATCGCGCATTTTATAATTGTAAAGTTGAGCGCCACCTTTGCCGCGTTCCTCTCGCTTCGAGGCTTTTCTTAATTCTCGTTCAGACCATCCTTGGGTGATGAATTCTTCATCAAACTCTTTAAAGCCTTCTTTCAAGATTTCTTCAGTCTTCAAATTTACCCGTTGATGGAACACACCTGAAACACCTGTTTGATCTTTATTTCCATAGATGCCCGTCAACACAAAAAGGTCATCTTTATCAGAGTACATTGCCATAGCCGTAATACGCTTTCCATCAAGGTCAAGTGTGAAATCTTGAAGTCCATCATCATCTGTGATATGATATATGTGAAGCGCTTTGAACTCAATATTTGAAGTAAATAGTTTTTTCTTTTCAACTTGCACATATTCGGAAAGACAAAGAAAATAATCGCCTGTATTCGATATATGGTGTTCATGGATCTCAGATAACTCAGATGAAAAAGGCAATCGATACTCACCATCATTAATCAGCTCAAAATCTTGATTAAAGACCTTAAATCCGTATATGTGCCGTTCTCCTTTTTTACCAGGAATCTGCCAAACAACTCCAATATATTTGCCGTTGGCGGATATTTTAATGTCAAAAAAGCCCTTCCCTCTATTTTGAGTGAAATCATAGGATGCCAGAGATAATGGTTCGCCATCCGCCTCAAGAGCGCTATTGAACGGTTGCATGTAAAATACATTCTTTCCGTCTTGCCGGTCTGAAAGAAAGGTGACGAAGCGATCGTTGAAAACCTTAGCACCCTCAAAATTTGCCATGCTACCATTTGCAACAAGTTTAATTTTTGAAGACTCAATAGATTTTAGTTCAGAATGCTTAGATGCTTTGTAGTGACCAAAGACTCTTCCACCTGACCAACGAAGTGCGTAAAACTCATTTTTTGCACTTGGTAAAATGTATAGTAATGTGCCTTGTTTACGCTCGAGTTGGCCCCAGCTAATTTCAGGGCCTTGAGAAATTCCAGAAAAGGAGATCAAGAGGATAAAAAAAAGGCTACTAAAAAGGTGTTCAATCATTGATTGCTATTGCTTACTTCTAAGGTACGCAAAAAAGCTGCCAATATGATAGGACACAGCAATTTCCTCGTTAATTTGGGGACCAATAATTGTTAACCAGATTAGTTTACTAACTGGACTCCTAAATAATTCTGAGGAGAAATTGCTTTCAATTCTGATTTAAGTTCAGGTGAGATGTCAAGTGTGTCTACAAATTCGTGAACCGAAGATTTAGTGATTGTCGCATTTGTTCTCGTTAAGCCTTTCAATGCCTCATACGGCTTAGGGAATCCTTCTCGACGTAAGATTGTTTGAATAGCTTCGGCAACAACAGCCCAATTATTCTCTAGATCTGATTCAAAGGCAGCTTGATTGAGCAATAATTTATCTAATCCCTTCAGCGTAGACTTAAATGCGATAAAAGTATGTCCTAGCGGCATTCCAATTGTTCTAAGAACAGTTGAATCGGTAAGATCTCTTTGCAATCTTGATACTGGAAGTTTTGCCGATAAATGTTCGAATAGCGCATTCGCGATTCCAAGGTTTCCTTCGGAGTTCTCAAAATCAATTGGATTGACTTTATGAGGCATTGCTGAAGAACCAACTTCACCTTCTTTTAATTGTTGTTTAAAGTATTCCATCGAGATATAAGTCCACATATCGCGATCAAGATCAATAAGAATTGTGTTGATTCTCTTCAATACGTCGAATAACGCTGCCAAATTATCGTAATGCTCAATTTGGGTAGTGGTCTGTGATCTAGAAAGACCAAGAATATCATTTACAAAGTGATTTGCAAAACCAACCCAGTTATTGTCGCTATAGGCAACATGATGCGCATTGAAGTTTCCTGTTGCTCCACCGAATTTGGCTGAAAATGGAACTTGCACTAACTGATTACGTTGTACTTCTAATCTTTCAACAAAAACCTGAATTTCCTTTCCTAATCGGGTAGGAGATGCTGGTTGCCCATGAGTTTTTGCAAGCATGGCAACATCTTTCCAATCATTGCTCTGTCTTCTCAACATCTCAATGACCTGGTCTAGTAAAGGCAAGTATTCGTTTTGTACAGCATCTCTCATCGACAATGGAACCGACGTATTATTGATGTCTTGTGAAGTCAATCCAAAATGAACAAATTCTAAGTATTTCTCCAACCCTAACTTTGTCATTCTGTCTTTCACAAAGTATTCAACAGCTTTGACATCGTGATTTGTCACCTTTTCAATATCCTTAATCCACTGCGCATCTTTTTCTGAGAAGTTTGTAGAAATATCACGAAGGTCACTGTATTTCTCTCGGGGAAAATCTGCGAGTGCTTTTACACCACTTTCAACCATGGCAATGAAGTATTCAACTTCAACAATTACTCTGTAACGAATTAAACCAAATTCAGAAAAATAAGGTTGAAGTTCGGAAGTTTTTGATTGATATCTTCCGTCAATCGGTGAAATAGTTGTCAATGGACTGAAATTCATAGCGCAATTCTATTTTAGCGTGAAAAAATGAAAGGGCAAAGATACAAAAGCCTTGCGAATTAGTTAGTCTGAAGACAGCTTTTGGCTTTTCTTTGCTTATTTTTATCGAATGCGATTTTTCAAGAATATGGCATTTGGCTTCCGAGCCTACTGGAAAGCGATTCGATTCATGATCGAACATCGTCTTTATTGGTATATGCTTATTCCTGCGGTATTGATGTTGATTATTTACTATATGGGTTCATTAGTGCAAAATCATCATGCACAGCCGGATGTAGAAACTACTAACGACATCATTTGGTATGTCTTTTATCTGATGATAGAGATATCGATCGCACTTTTACTCATGAAATTTGCCAAGTACTTAGTTGTGGTGATATTATCTCCCTTGCTTTCGCATTTGAGTATGAAAACGGAGTATATCCTAACTGGAAAAAAGTATCCATGGAATTTTAAGCAACTAGTTTCAGATGTGAAGCGCGCAATGCGAATCGTTATCCGGAATTTAATGTGGGAATATTTTTTCTTTATAATTATCTACGTTGTGGCCGCCATTGGATGGGAAGATGCGTATCAATCTCCTATTTTTTACTTGACATTTTTGATTGGGTTCTATTATTATGGCTTCTCGTTCATGGATTACATCAACGAACGACGAAGGTTAACAATGGATCAGAGTATCATGTTTGTTCGAAAGAATCGTGGCGTAGCTATGATAATTGGAGCGGGATATTCTATTATGATTCTTGTTCCTGTTGATTTATCAGCACTTTTTGATTATTCATCCTTTAGCGATGATTTTGCACCGGCCCTTGGACGATTTTTCTTAAACTTATTTTTGTGGTTATGTGCTTCGCTAGCACCGATCTTAGCAATACTTGCAGCTACAATCGCTATGGATGACCTGGTAGATTTAAGTTCAAATGAATATTCCGAAAGCGAGGAGGTCGAAGAAGTTTAATTAACTTACATACAGGATTTTTGTCTTACTTTTGCATGACATTTGTATAGATGACACTGAACAAACAAAAAATAACTATGAAATTTATTTTACTATTTGCACTTCTTATCTCATTTGCATCTTCATCAGTGGCGGCCGCAGAGCCTAAGGATT
>DKPV01000082.1 GCA_002471375.1 Flavobacteriales bacterium UBA7325 | reverse complement strand
CTCCATAATGAGTCATATGGGAAATTTGATTTGGTACTCCAAGTGTCTGAGCTCATATCGTATGCCTAAACATCACTATCGGCATCCATACTCTCCGTTCTTCCGCTGATAATGTAGGAAGTGTCACCAATGGTAAAAGAGGTATCATCGTCTCTCGCTATTACGGGTAAATCTTCGATAGATTACCAGATTTACGAATGACTATTATTGGAATGAAGCAGAGGTAGAATGATGATTAATAATAACCTTATCATTGACATAGCTATTCTATTTGATGTACATGTAAATAATTTTTTCGCGAGAATATCGTTGAGGATTAGATTACTTTAGTTATTCACTCCTAATTGTCGAAAGCTATCTATTTAATTTAATCCTCGGTAAGTGATATATTTCTATATTTACTTATTTAAAATTATTCTAAATAATGAACATTGTAATAGCTGATAGTAACGAACTAGTAAGATTGGGAATTCGCACTGCTATGAAAAACGATGCGAATGTAGAAATTGTTGGGGAAGCCTGTTCAAGTGAAGAATTGCTGGAAATAATAGCGAATTTTGGTGCGGATGTGATTGTAATCGATTACACAGCTGATGGCTTTGAAATTGATGTGCTTCCAAAGATATTGACGGTGTACAAGGATCTCAAGGTATTGGCAATTACTCCGGAACAATCAGCGAGTACCTTGGTGAATGCTCTGAAATTGGGGGTGATGAGTTACGTGAAAAAGGACTGCTCTCTAGCTGAAATCGTCGATGCAGTAAAAGAGACAGGGAAGGGTAATAAGTTCTTCTGTGGGCAAATCCTGGAAACAATCCAAGAGGCAAAACTAGATGTTGATGACATTGACCTTGATGCGTTTTCTTGTGAGCCTATTATTTTATCCAAGCGAGAATTAGAAATTATTGTCTTGATTGCAGAGGGTAACACGAATGGAGCGATAGCCGAACAACTATTTTTAAGTAACCATACTATCAATACGCACCGCAAGAATATCATGTCAAAACTAGGTGTTAGAAACACGGCAGGCATTGTGATGTACGCGGTTAAAACAAATCTCATTTCACCAAATAAATTTCTCTTTGCGAGGGATGTCGAAGGCTAAGTTGACCTCTGAATAAGAAAACCGTATATTTCATTGAACCTTTTGATTCTTTGAATGTACTTGATATTAAATTGTGACATTATGCGCATTTTCTTAGCACTTATATCTTTATCACTCAGCTCATGTTTGTTTGCTCAGACTGAAAATCAGCTCAATATAAACTCCGCGGAACCCGTAACAAATCCTGCCGTCGTCAATACTCCAACAGAAAGTGTCGTTGAGATAGATTCAACTGCGCAGGAAATAATTATGGATACTGAGGAAAAGAATTCACGATTCGGGAATAAAAGAGATAAGCGAAAGGAACCAAAGCGGAAGTTGAGTACTGCGAAGAAGGAAGTAGAGGCGATGCCTGCTTCGCCTGCCTCAATGGAGGAAGCTGAGAAACTTGAGGAGGAGGTTTTAGACGAACTTCAAATTGAAGAATCTGATGCAGCGGTTGGAGGTTCAGTAAATCTTAATGCCCAAGGATCAGCAATTCCCGCGATTAGGTCATCTGAGGCATATTCTACGAAATCAAAAGGATTCTCTTCAACAATTGATCGATCGAACATGCAAAGAAAACAACGATCCCCGTCTTTTGAACAGCAAGTTAAAATGGATGCGGCTGTGAATTATTTTGAAGTAAACGATCCAACTTCTTTTGAATACAATTATTTCAAGTACACGGCTGGGAATTATGATGTTTCATTATATGACAATCTTGAAGTTGCCGAGGCTGCAAGACCAAACAACGCAGATGTACATGTTGAAATGGCTGGATATTATATGATTAAGGAGGAGAAAGATAGTGCTCTTGTTTACTTAAATAAACTTGTGGAAGCCGAAAGGTTGACAGAGAATGTAGTTGAGTATGGGGGCGAGGTTCTAAGGTCGGTGCCTGAAGAAGGTGTGTTAATTACGCATGGGTTTGATGATAGTTATGGAGCTTATCTCGCTCAAAACCAAAACAATGTTAGATCAGATATAAAGTTGATGTCGCTGGACTTTATGCAGAGTGAGTTTTATAGACAGTCCTTAGTGGAGGAAGGTTTTATTCTTCCTGATTCAAAGATTATCGATGTTGATTTCTTAAATGATTTCTGTGCGCTAAATGCAAACAAGAAAATAAGCATAGCGCTCACTACTCCAAAGGAATACTTTAAGCCGATGAGGGGTAAGTTGTTCATAGTTGGATTGGTTTTTGAGTATCACGAAGGTAGATTCGATAATTTTTACTCGAACGATTACTTGTGGAATGAAGAATTCGAGAAAGGATTGATTGATAATCCTGGAGATGAGAAAGGAAAGCAGTTGTCAGCAAATTATCTTCCTATGCTCTTGTACCTGAGGAAGGTCTACGATCAAAAGGGTGAGACAGAAAAAAGAGATGAAGTTGACAGAGTGACAGATCATATCGGAATGCAAAGTAATAAATACGAACAAGTGCAAAAAGTGAAAGCATCGTACTAAATGAGGTTGATCAAGCCTCAATATAAGTCAATGTCTGACGAAGAGCTGATGATAGCTGTTGGCAAAGGTGATAAACGTGCCTTTGACGAGATCTATGCGCGCTATTCTGGCCCGCTACTCGGTTACTTTATTCGTATGCTCTGGAAAGACCGTGAAAAAGGAGAGGATTTCGTCCATGATATTTTCGCGAAAATCATAAGAAAACCTGAACTCTTTGATCCAACACGTAAGTTCAAGACTTGGATTTATTCAGTTGCGAACAATATGTGCAAAAATGAGTATAAAAAGCAAGAAGTGCGTAAAAACACATCGAACGGACTCGATTCTCATTATGCCTTGAGTGATACCAATGCAAATGTATTAGGTGAAGTACAGGATAGCCAGTTTAGGTCAGAGTTTGAGCAAAGTTTGCAGGACTTAGATGAGAAGCACAGTGGCGTTTTTAAATTGAGACACATTGATGGGCTTTCGATTAAAGAAATTGCAGATGTGCTTAAAATTAGTGATGGAACAGTAAAGTCGAGATTGTTTTATGCCACAAAATATCTCGCAGCAAGTTTAAAAGATTTTAATCCCGTAATGAATAGATAATATGGAAAGGGACGTATTTGAAATAGTAGTAGAAAAGGAATTTATTGCACTCTCGCCAGAGGAGCGCATTGAATTAAAGAATTATTGTTCAACTGAAGAAGAGTATAATCAGCTGAAACAAGTTCTTGTCGGTGTAAACACAATGGATTGGACAAATCCAGAGCCTAAAGTCGAGACGAAAGAAAAACTTGATGTGTTATTTGCTCAAACTCACCCAAAGGCTGGTGGTATGTGGTATAATAGTGCTTTGGCTGTAATAGCTCCAAAAGATAAGCCGATTTATAGGCAACCTCTTCTACAGATAGCTGCTTTAGCTCTTCTTGTATTCCTTACAGTACCTTTCTTGCAGCAGAATGATACCGATGATTCAAGCCCATTAGTAGCTGAAAATTCAATAGATGCTGGAAATGAGGATGTAGTTAAGAATACCGATGTGTCGGGAGGTATTGAAGAGAAGAAAGAAGATGACCTCGCCGATACCAAAGACCCTCAAGATGAAGTTAGTCTTCCGGCTGTTATGACTGGTTTTGTAGCAAGTAGAGGTATCTCAAATGAGGTTCCTGTGCCTGCAGCTGAATCACCGACTTCAAATCATCCTGATGGAGTGTTTATTTCTGAGGAGTCTATTGCTTATTCATTACCTGCAAGTGATCAACCGGATGATGTAATGGATCTTTTAACTACATCATTCTAAACCAAACTTATAGTTTCAGTATGAAATGCTCTTTCTCCTGAATTGAACGCCTTGCAATAATTCCTACACGGAAATGGTCGACACTTAAATGGTATTCATTACTTTCAATTAAGGTATTCCAAGATTCGAACATTGAATTACTCCATCTAATATCATCAAGGACAAAAACTGTCTTGTCATGTGTAATTGGAGCTAATCGATTCATGTAATCAAGTAGTGCTGTGCCGTCATGATGACCATCAACAAATACGAGGTCAAATTTTTGATCAATTGGATCGTTTAAAAAATCATCAAACGTAGAATTAATACTCTTGATATTCGAAATATCACCGAGATGTTGAATTGCTCTTTTTCTTGTGTTATTGCATGCCTCAATAGTGGTGATTTTTGCATTGGGATTTCCGAGATTCAAATAAGTCGTTCCGACTCCAAGGGAAGTCCCAAACTCTAGAATGCTTGCCGGTTTATAGTGTTTAGCGAGCTGATATAGAAGTAGTCCATACTTGCCGTACGATGAGCTGGTGCGAAATATATCCGAGATCTTCCGCACCTCGCCCATCTTTCTTGACCCTGCACCGAAATCATTGATTTGTATTTCAGATTTATCCTTTGACAGCTCAGCTGTCAGTTTCCTCAGAGTCGCCTTGTCTGTTTTTGAAAGTCTGATTTTCTGGCATGTATCGAGGTAGTCAAACACAAATGGTGAATGAATCCCATGCCGGCCTTTAGCAATCCATCTATATTTTATATATTCGAGCGCTACAATCAATTACTGCAAATTAAAGAATCTTTTACAATATAATGGGAGAGGAAGAGAAGAGTGCCATTTCAATTCAAAAAAAACAAGTTTTCGATACCGTTCCGGAGATAGAACTGGATAAGGCTTGTTCAATTGAAAGTGGTATTATAGTTCTTTCTGAAGAGGATCGCACGCGAGCGATTAGTGCCTTTGAAAAAATGGAAGACGTTTTTTCATACTTCATTCCAGCTTCTGGTTCTGGTTCTCGTATGTTTAAGTGCCTACATGAGTTCATTGAAACAGATGAACATTCGCAAGAGAGCAGACAGTTTTTTGAAGAATTACAAAAATTGGCTCTTTTTCAAAAAATGCCTAGAACTACAAGAGGCAATCTAGCGAAGCTTGATCAAGTTGCAGTAGCGCGCTATTTGTTGCATCAAGATGGTTTAAATTTAAGCGAGACGCCTAAAGGACTGATCCCATTTCACCAAATAGGAGAGACGGTTATGAATCCATTTCAAAGTCATTGTCTTCAGGCAGTCCAAATGTTTCCGAGTGGGGTAAAGATTCACTTTACAGTGGCCGAAAAGGCTGAGGTAGATATATTGCTAAGTATTAAGGGGGTAAGTGAGAGGTCTGTTTCAAAATTGAGCTTGAGTTTTTCAGTTCAGGATCCAAATTCCCATGCTTACTGTTTTGATGATAATGAAGAATTGGTTGTGACAGAGGCAGGGAAGCTAAGAAGGCCTGCTGGCCATGGAGCTTTACTTCAAAACCTTAATTCAGTAGATGCGGATGTTATCTTGATAAAGAATATAGATAATATTCAGCATCCAATTAGGGCAGCGTTGTCAAATGATGTCTCAAAATATCTTGTTGGAACCCTCAAGGTTTTTCAAGAAGAATTAAGAAAGCTTAAGGATGATTTTAGTCAAAGTAGTTTGCTAGAAATTAATAGACGATTCCACTGGCTATCAAGTGAAGAAGTGGAGTCTATGGACTTGATTAAATTTTCTGAACTTATTGCACGCCCTATTCGTGTATGTGGAATGGTGAAGAATGAGGGAGAGCCTGGAGGTGGTCCTTTTTGGGTGGTAGATCATGACAGCATTTCTAAACAAATAGTCGAAAAGGTTCAAATTTCTTCAAAGCCGGATCAACAAAGCATCATGTCGGCAAGTAGTCACTTTAACCCAGTGCTAATTGCACTGGCCAAATCTGATTTAAACGGAAATAGGTTTAATTTGGAAGAGTTTAGCAATGAAGATAAGTATCTTAATGTGAAAAAGACATATAAGGGTAATGATATCTTTTTCCGCGAACTTCCTGGTTTATGGAATGGAGGAATGTATAATTGTAATACGCTATTTGTTCAAATTCCATCAGATGTATTTAGTCCAGTAAAATCAGTTCTTGATCTTTTGAAGCCGCTGCACAAAGAATCTTAGTGAAGTTTTTGACGTTTTAGCAAATATTTCAAAAGAACATCATTAAATCCCTTTCCAATATCAGCCGGCATAAAATCGATGGAATTATCCGCGCATTTCATGGCTAGATCATCAAAATAAGTCTTAACAGCCTCGTTGTATTTATCCTTGAATTGACTTGGTTGAAGTTTTACCTTTTCCCCTGTCTCCATATCCACAAACTGATAAGGTCTGTTCTCAAATTCAAAATCAACCTCCGAGGC
This sequence comes from Flavobacteriales bacterium UBA7325, assembly GCA_002471375.1. Taxonomy (GTDB): domain Bacteria; phylum Bacteroidota; class Bacteroidia; order Flavobacteriales_D; family Crocinitomicaceae; genus UBA4466. Next base: position 21,171 of record DKPV01000082.1, on the reverse strand, counting down.
GTGATCAACAGTATGGAAGAGTATCACCTCGTGCTTGTTATGCTTCAAGTGTTGAAGTGCCTGAAAGAATTCGTCCATTTTATTTGGATCATCTAGAAGGTCTGAGAAGATGATGATTAGACTACGTTTATGGCAAAGCTCAGCGATATCGTGAATTGACTGGATAGTTGACGCTGCTTTTTGCTCGCCTTTGTTGTAATGTTTTAGTTGTTTCTCTAATTCACTATAGAGATAACGATGGTGGCGTTGTGAGGATTTTGCTGGCGTGTATACATCAAGCTTATCTGTAAATAGGGTTATTCCAACGGCATCGCGCTGTTTCCTTAAGAGTTCTATTATGGAGGCTGCAGCGTAAACTGAAAATTCAAGTTTGTTCTCGTCTTTGTCTGCAGGATATAGCATAGAGGTCGAACAGTCAATAACAATTTGACAGCGTAGATTTGTCTCTTCCTCGTATCTTTTTGTGAACAGTTTTTCCGTTCGCGCATAGAGTTTCCAATCGATGTGTCGTGTTGAATCACCTTGATTATAGATTCTATGCTCGGCAAATTCCACAGAAAAACCATGGAAAGGACTTTTGTGAAGTCCTGTAATGAATCCTTCTACGACTTGTTTGGCCAGTAGCTCAAGATTACCGAATTGGGTGAGTTTGTTCCGATTGATTGAATTGCTCATTAAAAATAAAGATACGAATTATTATGACCTTCGATTCTTTAGAAGGGCGTTAATTAAAACGCTCAACATTACAATGATAATACCGGTATCAACGATGATACTCAATGTTTCATCGAACAAGAGAAAGCCAATAAGAAATGCGTAGATTGCCCCTATGTACTGAATTGGTGCTATTACCGCTGGTGCTCCCATGTGAAATGCTCGTGTTAATAGAACCTGGGCAAACTGTGTAAAAACTCCAATGATTAATAAGAATATCCACTCAATCCCGCGTGGTATCGTGAAATCCCAAAAGCACATTATTGTCATCATTGGAATTGCTATAAGCGGGAAGTACATGACAATTGTGATGGGTGAATCAGTCGTTTTCAATTTAATAATTGAAGTGTAAGCCACTCCGGAAAAGACAGCTGATAGTATTCCCATTCCAATCCAGAGTAATGAAACCTCTTCAAATTTAGATGATGTATTGATGAGCTTGTCGTATGCGATTAATGCAATACCGGAGAAGGCAAAGGCAACGAAAACCCATTGAAGTGTTTTGACACGTTCTTTTAAGATTATCATGGCAAAAATCAAGGTGAAAATTGGTGCCAGATACTGAATCGTGGTTGCCACTGCTAATGGCAGATGCTCAATTGTATAAAAGAATATGGTTAAAGCAATTGTTCCCGATAAACCTCTAATAATTAACCACTTTTTGTTAACGCCCCAAGTAGGTAGGTTTTTTATTTTAATCACTGAGAAACTAATGAAGAATGAGACTACAGACCTTGCAAGTACCAACTCGTGCCCAGGGTAGTGCTGCATCCCTTCCACAATATCCTGATTAGGGCCTGCTCCCAGTAGCTTCACGAAAAAATTAATAATTGCGAAGCAGATCCCGGATAGAATCATGTATAGAATTCCTGTTTTCACAGCGCAAATCTAATTATTCGATCCATTATGATTACTATCATTCGAAGCAAGGGTGAAATTATTTTGCTAGATTAGCGTTAATTAACTGCGGTGAAGAAAAATCTACTCATATCAATTGCCATTTGCTCTTTTGCCTCTCTATCGAGATCGCAAAGCATCACTCCGAAGTTTACATATAATGCGGAAATAAGTCTACCTGTAGCCATGGCAAATGAACCTTTCGATGATATTATGCAGGGCTTGGTAAATGTCTCTACCTACGGGCAATATCAGCTTCCTTTCGGCTTAAACTTTGGTGCCGGTATTCACTACTCTTATTTTACTGTGAATGAATTTAGTGTTCCATCACCAGTTTATGGCGGTGTGCATTCAGGGAGCGTGTTTGGAAAAGCCGGTTGGGGTAAGTTCCACACAGATAAATTCGCGACGGATTGGGGGGTTAAGTTTGGATACAGTCAAAATTACTTTACCACTGATGTGAATAAGGAAAATGGTGTAAACCCTATCCAGATCAACTCTAGTTTTGCGGAATTCGTGGCTTCATTCATTCTTGCTGCTGATTCGCGTAACTCTTATCGATGGATTGTCGGTTATGGTATGCAAGGGTTTGGATTTCGACCGTCGCATATTGGGTTGAATTCTAACGAGGGATACGATCCTATTGGTTTTAATAAGTTGACACAATACATAACTTTTGGTTTCGGATACACTTATTATTTCAGAATCAAAGAAACTGAAGGTGGTAATTAATCCAGTTTAAGATGACTGATCTGTCTTCCGCACGAGAGTTGTTCTTCTCGAAATTATCACATAAATTTTCTCAAAGCGAAATTAAGCTGATGTCGAATACGTTCTTGATCGAGCGACTTGGACTTTCGAAAACGGAAATCATGCTTGGTGGTGAAGTAGAAGTGCCACCTTCAGATTTCAAGTATTTTGGAGATGTTATAGATAGGTTGATCAAAGATGAGCCCTTTCAGTATATCGCTGGCACGACAGAGTTTTATGGCCTTGAATTGAAGTGTGATTCCCGCGCCTTGATTCCTCGCCCAGAGACCGAAGAGTTGGTTCAATGGATGATCGATTCAATTCCATGTGAATCTGTTCTCCGAATAGGAGATATTTGTTCAGGATCTGGTTGCATAGGCTTGGCCTTAAAGTCTAAACTAAAGATGTGTATTATTGATTCTTACGAATTGTCGGATGAGGCGCTATCATTAATCGCGGATAACATAAAGCATACCGGATTGAATCTGAACGTTGAGAAATTTGATGCTCTCAGCACTGATTTTAGCTCTATTCAAAAGAATTATTCCGCTTTAGTTTCAAATCCGCCGTATATCCCATTCAAGGATGGTAGCGATATGCACGAGAACGTTTTAGCGCATGAGCCGCATATGGCGTTGTTTGTTGAGGATGATGATCCTTTAGTTTTCTATGACAATATATGTCTAAATGGTAAGGCTGTTTTAATCGATGGTGGTTGGATTTACTTTGAAATCCATGAAGACCTCGCTGCACAAGTAAAATCGATTTTTGAGGGAAATGGCTTTGTTAACATTGAAGTGAGGAAAGATTTGCAAGGAAAGGAGCGAATGGTTAGGGGACAAAAGCTACCTTCACATCATGAACAAGAGTGATGCTGTTCAAGAGATTGAGCGTCTTTCCGAAGAGTTAAGAAGACATAATCATTTATACTATGTTGAGAGTAATCCAGATATTTCGGATTATGATTTCGATATGCTCTTGAAAAAACTTCAAGAACTAGAAAATCAATTTCCCGATTTGGCTCAAGAAAACTCACCTACCAAACGAGTTGGCGGAGATATTACTAAGAAGTTCGAGTCAGTAGAGCATAAATATGCAATGCTGTCTTTGTCAAATACGTATTCTGAAGATGAAATTGAAGAATGGGCAGCTAGAGCTCTGAAGGGAGTTGAGAGTAAAATAGAGTACGTCTGTGAACTGAAATATGACGGTTGCGCAATTGGTATTCAATACGTCGATGGCAAATTGAAGCAGGCAGTTACACGGGGAGATGGATCGAAAGGTGAGAACGTGACTGCGAACGTACGAACGATTAGAACTGTTCCTTTGACTTTGAAGAATGGTTTCCCTGAAGATATTGAGATCCGTGGTGAGATATTCTTTCCTTTGGACAATTTTCATCGTTTAAATGAGAAAAGAAGAGAAGAAGGTGAACCGGAGTTTGCTAATCCTAGAAATACTGCATCAGGTACACTCAAAATGCAGGACTCAAGAATTGTCGCAGAACGAGGGCTTGATTGCTTTTTGTACGGTATTTATGGAGTTGATGATGATTCCGAAGGTCATTTTGAATTAGTACAGAAGTCGGCTCAATGGGGCTTTAAGGTTCCTCCAACTTCTGAACGTTATATTGAAAAGACGAATTCAATAGATGGGGTGATGGATTTCATTCATTATTGGGATGAGAAAAGAAAAGACCTTCCCTTTGAAATAGATGGGGTTGTGATAAAAGTTAATAATTACGATCAACAAGAAATATTAGGTTTTACAGCCAAATCTCCTCGTTGGGCTATCTCATATAAATTCAAGGCGGAACGAGTTAGCACTTTTTTAGAGGAAGTGACGTATCAAGTAGGTAGGACTGGAGCAATAACTCCTGTGGCTAATCTAACGCCGGTACAACTTGGGGGAACTACAGTAAAAAGAGCGTCCCTGCATAATGCGGATCAAATCGAGAAATTAGATTTGCATCTTGAGGACAATGTCTATGTAGAAAAAGGAGGAGAGATTATTCCAAAGATCGTAGGTATTAATCTTGAGAAGCGAGGAGCTAATTCTAAAAAAGTTGATTTTATCGAATCATGTCCGGAATGTGAAACTGAACTAGTTAGACGAGAAGGTGAGGTGCAACATTATTGCCCTAATGAAACCGGATGTCCCACTCAAATGAAAGGTAAGGTTGAGCACTTCATTGGGAGAAAAGCTATGGATATAGATGGACTTGGAGCTGAAACAGTGGATGCGCTTTTTGAGGCTGGTCTTATTTCGAAATCCTCCGATTTATATTCGCTTACATTTGATCAGGTGGTTAACTTAGAAAGAATGGCCGATAAGTCGGCAAATAACCTCCTAGATGGAATTGAAAAGTCTAAAGAGATTCCTTTTGAAAGAGTTTTGTTTGGACTAGGAATAAGAATGGTAGGTGAAACCGTCGCTAAAAAGCTAGCGAAGCAATTCAAGAGTATAGATGCGCTATCTACGGCTACATTTGACAAACTAGTAGAAGTCGATGAAATTGGAGATAAAATAGCTATGTCATTGCAAGCATTTTTCCAAGATGAATCCAATCTAGATACAGTCAACAGTTTAAAGGCTGTGGGAGTGCAGTTAGTAGCGGAAGAAAAAGAAGGCGGATCAGATAGATGGAATGGTCTAACCTTTATTGTCTCGGGCGTATTTGAGTCGTTTTCAAGAAATGAACTTAAGGCAATAATTGAGACCAATGGAGGGAAAAATGTTGGCTCGATTTCTAAGAAGACCTCATTTGTGGTTGCTGGAGATAAAATGGGGCCATCCAAATTGGAAAAGGCGAATAAGCTCGAAGTGTCAATTATTACAGAGCAGGAGTTTATTAAAATGTTAGAAAATGAATAGTGCTAAGAGTGTTTGGAAATCTATTCAGAGTATTCTAGTGGTGATTCCATTTGAACAAGTTGATTATGTCAATGATTGGCGTGAATCAATTAAAGAAGCCGGTCTAAATGTTCACAATTGCAGAATTCTCTGTCTTGTTCCTTCAAAAAAGGAACGGCTAGACATGAGAGATATGAGTTATATTACATTCATAGCGGAAGATGATTTTAATCTCATAGGTAAGCTTAAGAATGAAGACGCAATGAAAATATTTAACGCGAAGTTTGATGGCCTGCTTGTTGTTTCAGAATGTTCGAAGAAAGTATTGAAATCTTTGAGTAGGATGAAATTCAGAATGGATATAGGGCTCAATACTGGAAATCAAAACAGAATGATCAATTTGGAGTCCAATGAGCTATCACCAAAGCATTTGCTTAATTTTGTAAAACAAACCTTAGAAAGAATATCATGAATAACCCATTTGTAGGGACTGGAGTTGCACTTGTAACTCCATTCAACGACGATTTATCAATTGATTTTGACGCACTTAAAAAACTAGTGCGTTATCAAATCGATAATGGTATAAACTTCCTAGTTGTTCAAGGAACGACTGGTGAATCTCCGACGTTAAGTCAATTAGAAAAATTGGCCGTGCTTGAAGCTGTTTCAGAAGAAAACAATGGAGAGTTACCAATTGTTTACGGAGTAGGTGGTAACGACACAAGAGCTATAGGCGAGGCAGTTAAGGATCTTCCGGACTCTGTGGATGGTGTTCTATCGGTTTCACCCTATTATAACAAACCCCTCCAAGATGGGATTGTAGCACATTTTAGATACGTAGCATCATGTACTCATTTACCGATAATTTTGTATAACGTTCCCGGTAGAACATCTTCGAATATGAGTGCGGATACAACACTTGAGTTGGCTAAAATTAATAATATCGTTGCGGTGAAGGAGGCGTCAGGTGATTTCGCGCAAATAATGGAGATTGTTCACGGTAGACCAGAAGGATTCGGAGTCCTTTCGGGCGATGATGCGATCATCATGCCGCTCATTGCTGTTGGTGTTGATGGCGTTATATCAGTAGTCGCTAATTCATTGCCAAAGAAGTTTGCAGGAATGGTGAAAAGTGCGTTAGAAGGTGATTTCGTAAGAGCGAAAGAGCTTCATTATGATCTAATGCCTTCTACAACAATGTACTTTGCTGAAGGTAATCCTGGCGGTGTAAAGATTTCGCTAGAAGAGCAAGGACTCATGAGTGCTAACATGCGCTTGCCACTTGTGCCAGTATCGAAAGAGTTAGAATCGGCGATTCGTGCAGAAACAAAAAGAGTCTTGTCATAGATGAATGTAGCGAAAGAAATATTAGAATTAGTTGACAAGTCTAAGAATATTGTCATCACGGCTCACAGGTCTCCAGATGGAGACTCTATTGGGAGTTCATTAGGATTATACCGATTTTTAAAGGCATTAGGCCACGAATCAATTATTTGTCATCCAGACCCTTGTCCACTATATTTGGAATGGTTGAAAGGCGATGATGAGATCGTTGATTTTGATCAGAATGAAGAAAGAGTCTCTGAACTAATGCAAAATGCGGATCTTATTTTTTGCTTGGATTATAATGGTGCAGGAAGGGTTGGGAAAGGGATGAGCGAGTTGCTAACAGCTAGCTCAGCTAAGAAGATAATGATTGATCATCATCCGTATCCAGATGACTTTGTAGACATTTCGGCGTCACATCCGGAAGTTTGTTCAACTGCTCAGTTGATTATGGAGCTAATTGTGAAATCTGGAAACGAGAGTCTATTAAACGACTCAATCGGTGCTCCACTTTATCTTGGAATTGTAACCGATACAGGCTCTTTCCGTTTTTCTTCTGTAACCCCACGTACACATGAGTTGCTTGCTCTGTTATTGAAAAACGGAGTGAAGCATTCGGAAGTGCATGAAAAAACATTTGATAATAACCGTTTGGATAGAATGAAACTTAGAGGGTATGCAATCTCTGAGAAGTTAGAGTTTATCCCTGAATACGGAGTTGTAATGCTTCCATTGACAGCGGAAGAATTAGAACGTTTCAATTATCAGAAAGGTGATACTGAGGGATTGGTGAACGTTGCACTTTCAATTGAAGGAGCCAATGTTGCCATCTTAATGTCCGAAAAAGACGGGAAAGTGAAACTTTCCTTCCGTTCATTGGGTACAATTAAAGTTAATGGGCTTGCTCAAGATCATTTCGATGGTGGAGGTCATGCAAATGCAGCTGGAGGTATAACATCTGAGACAGTAGATGAGACTCTTGAAAAGATTAGAGGACTTGTACCATCATATTTTGAAAAAATAAATGCTTAAAATTTCAATTTCCATATTATCCTTGGGGCTATTAGTAGCCTGTAGTGAAGTAGAGGTGAAAGAAACTCCTAATATTGCTGATAGTTGGACAAAAGATAATTCATCCGATCTAGGAAAGAACATAGCGATACAAGAAGAGATTGATATAAAACTATTTCTTGAACGACACAGGGATTGGGAAATGACGACTACAGGTAGTGGTCTTCAGTATTTTGTGTATAAAGAGGGAGATGGAGATACTGTGAAACGAAAGGATCTAGCGGAAGTGGAATACTCAATTACACTTCTTGATGGTACGGTATGCTACCTCATGCCTCCCGATGAGTACGTAGAAGTTAAAGTGGACCAAAGTGAAGTAGAGACTGGGTTGCAAGAAGCATTGAAGCTAATGAGGGTTGGGGATAAGATGAAGGTGATTATCCCTAGTCATATTGGTCACGGTATTCTAGGTGATATGGATAAGATTCCACCTTTAACGACATTAGTAGTTGATATTCACTTACTTGGAATGAAATGAGATTGATTCAAATAATTTGTGTTTCGGCGTTCGCTGTTGGGCTTTTAATATCATGCGAACCTACGGGCGTGAAGAAAAAAGAGACGGATAATCCAAAAGTTTCGATTGATGACGATGTCGACAAGGTACCAGAGATTGATCAGGCAAAAGATGTCAAAGACACGCTTACTTTGGATAATGGTATCCGAATTAAGTGGTTTGAGCACGGTGAGGGCGAGCAAATGAAGTATGGCGAGCTCTACGCAATCGATTTTCGCGTTATGATTGACAATGGTGATATCGTTGATGGTAACCATTTGCTCAAAAAGGAATCCATTCCATTTATGATTGGTTTTGAAATGCAAACTCCAGGTTGGGATATTGCCTTTAAGAATCTTAAGGTGGGTGATTTTGCAGAAATTTTTATTCCTAGCGAACTCGCAAGAGGAGAGAAGGGGATTAAAGATCTAATTCCACCTAACGCGAATAATATCTTAAGAATTCGTGTTCTTAATAAGATGCAAGCAGATAGAAATGTGGATGGAAATAAAGTATGGATATTTGAAAGAAATGAATCCAATACGCTTGGCTTCGATGATAGTCAAGAACTTATTTTTCACACTATTACATCGTCTCAATCTAATCCTCGTTATGTGAATTCATACATGGATGGAAGAGCATTTAGCATGCGTTTAGCGGATTATGGTGTTGTGCCTGGCTTAAAGAAAGCGTTAATTAATGCTAAAAAAGCTGACCGAATGCTTGTTTTTGTACCTGCCTCAGAAGCTTACAAATCAAAGGGTTATCTAGATGTAGTTAAACCAAATGAAGACCTGCTTTACAACATGTTAATCATGGACGTAATACAGGAATAATTGATTAAATGCTTACTTTTGTGAGTGAATTTTGAAGTAGAACTAAAGAAGAAAAACAAAACTGATATGCGTTATCTCCTTGTACTCGCCTTACTCTCCGCATCACTAACAACTTTTGGTCAACACGTCATTGATACAGTTAAAACTGACAATGGAACGATGTTAGTTTATTCCAATAGAACATGGGTCTATTTGGAAGATCAAAACTTTGATGGAGTTTTGAATGATCGATTGAGCATGGAAATTAAAGAAGATTCTACACTAAACTATATTAAGACTTGGAACAATGATGTTTGTTACACTTCTCAATTGACGAATGATCTTTCTAAATTAAAAGATACTATCTGGTTATGCGTTCAAGATTCAATAGGTACTGAGTTTGTAATGCCTGTTGATGGTCCGGTTACGTCTCGCTATGGATACCGTAGAGGAAGAAATCATAACGGTACCGATATAGATTTACAAACGGGAGATACTGTAGTTGCTGCGTGGTCTGGTAAGATACGCTATGCGAAGTACAACGATGCAGGATTTGGTAACCTCGTTGTCGTTAGACATCACAATGGTTTAGAAACATTTTACGCTCACCTAAGCAAACACCTTGTTGCGCCTAACCAAGAGGTTAAGGCTGGAGAGCCAATCGGGCTAGGTGGCAACACAGGCCATTCTTACGGGTCTCACCTGCATTTTGAAGTTCGCTTTTATGACGCACCTATGGATCCAGAACAAATCATTGATTTCAAGAAGAAATCTGTGAAGGATGAAAACTTGATGGTTCACAAAGGGCTTTTCAGACCAGGTGCGAAAGCAAGATCGAACAGCGGAACAATTGCTGCAAAGCCTACCGCAACAGGATCCAGTAAGTACTATAGAATCCGTTCAGGTGATACACTTGGTGCTATCGCAGCACGAAACAGAACGACAGTTTCAAAGATTTGCCGTTTAAATGGAATTCGTCCGACTACTGTTTTACAGATAGGACGCAATCTTCGTATCAGATAGACGTTAAATCATTAGCATGCGCACGAATCTCACGTTATGCTCTATTAACATATAGAAACAGATAATTGTTCTACCTTTGCTCTCAATGAAAAAAATCTATTTTTTACCAATTCTTCTCGTATTTACAATACTTGCGAGTTGTTCGGAATACAGTAAAGTCATTAAAGAGGATGATTATGTACGGAAATTTGAGATGGCAAATGATCTCTACGAAAACGAACCAACGAACGCTTCACGAAACAAAGCGATTGGTTTGTACGAGCAAATCTACCAGCGTTTACCGAAACAAGGAGAAGGGGAGTTAGCGTATTTTAGAATTGGAAAAGCATACTACGAGAATAGTGATTTCTATATGGCAGGATACTACCTAGGTGTGTTCCCGCAACGATTCCCTTATAGCCCTAAGGCTGAAGAAGCATTGTTTTTGAGTGCTATGTGCTCTGTTCACAATTCACCTGAGTTTTCACTGGATCAGCTTGAGACAGAGGTTGCGATAAATAATCTTCAGCAATTTGCGAATAGATACCCGAATTCACCACTAGTAGATTCTTGTAACAACATTATTGATGGTCTTCATTTTAAGTTAGAAACGAAGTCGTACGAGGCAGTGATGCTCTACGCTAAGACGGAGAATTTTCGCGCTGCAGTAAGCTCAGCGCTAGTCTTTGAAGAGGATTATCCAATGTCTGTATTCAGGGAAGACGTTCAGTTTACACTCGTTAAGAATTCCTATTTGCTTGCAAAAAATAGTATAGACGTTAAAAAAATTGAAAGAACACAGGAAGCTATTGAAAGATATAGTACCTTTGTAGCTGCGTTTCCAGAATCTACGCATATTGATGTGCTTGCTGCACGGAATGACGAGATGATTGAATACTTGGCAGAGCTCAAGAGACTGGGAAAGTAAAAAAGAAATTAAGTAGAAAATATGAATTTTAAGAATAGCACAGCAGAAAGATCTACAATCACACGTGATACTGTTGATCTTGAACAACAGACAGAAAACATCTATGAGTCAATCGTAGTAATGTCTAAACGATCAAACCAATTAAGCGTTGATTTGAAAATTGAGTTGACAGCTAAGCTTGAAGAATTTGCTTCATCTACGGATAACCTAGAGGAAATCTTCGAGAACAGAGAGCAAATCGAGATTTCTCGTTTCTACGAGCGTCTTCCTAAGCCTGTTGCAATGGCAATTCAAGAGTTTTTGGAAGAAAAAGTATACTACAGAGATCCTGAAGTGAATACAGAAGCATAGATCAATGCAAGGTAAGCGCGTTCTTCTCGGTATTACTGGAGGAATAGCAGCCTACAAAGTTGCATTCCTTATAAGATTATTAAAAAAATCAGGGGCAGAAGTCAAATGTATAATGACTTCTGCCTCTTCTGATTTTATATCCCCCCTTGTCGTCTCAACGTTATCTGGAAACCCTGTAGGGATAGAATTCTGGAATAAGAAAGATGGTACATGGAACAATCATGTTGAGTACGGTTTATGGGCTGATGTGTTTGTAATCGCACCTTTAACAGCAAATACACTAAGTAAGATGGCTGTAGGTAGCTGTGATAATTTACTTCTTGCCACTTATCTATCTATGAAATCAAGTACAATTGTCGCTCCAGCAATGGATCTCGATATGTATGCTCACCCGACTACATCAAGAAATTTAACGCAGTTAGAAGAAGACGGTGTGGTTTTAATTCCTGCGGAATCAGGTGAGTTAGCAAGTGGATTAGATGGTACGGGACGAATGGCTGAGCCTGAAAATATTTTTGTAAAGATCGAAGAGTTCTTTAAAGAGAATCAAGATCCCAAGATAGCTGGTAAACATGTACTGATAACTGCAGGACCAACTTATGAGGCTTTAGATCCAGTTCGATTTATTGGAAATCATTCGAGTGGTAAAATGGGGTATGCAATCGCTGAAAAATTCCTTGCGGAAGGAGCTAGAGTAACTCTTGTTTCTGGTCCTACTAAGCTTAGCCTTGATCATCATCCAAACTTATCTATGATTAGCATTAGTTCAGCTCAAGAAATGCTGGAAGTAGTTCAATTAAATTGGAATAGTTGTGATTATGGTGTGTTTGCGGCAGCCGTTGCAGATTATCGTCCAGCAGATGTAGCTGATCAAAAAATTAAAAAATCATCCGAAGAAATGACGCTTAAATTAGTCAAGAATCCGGATGTGTTGTTGTGGGCTGGCTCTAATAAAACCAATCAAGTTGTTGTCGGTTTCGCATTAGAAACCAATGATTTAGAATCTAACGCACAAAAGAAATTGTCTAAAAAGAACCTGAATTTCATTGTTATGAACACTCTTCAAGATGAGGGGGCAGGGTTTGCACACGATACGAACAAAATTAGTATCTTGGATGACCGCAATAATATGGTCAGTTTTGAGTTAAAAACTAAGAACGAAGTGGCTTCTGATATTGTGGCCTATTTGAAAAAATATATTTAATGAAAAGAATTTTAGCTGTCATCCTCACTTTTCTAGTCTTTATAGGAGCGAATGCACAAGAGTTGAACTGTCAAGTCAGTATCATTTATGATTCAAAGCTTGAGGTGACAAGTGTTGAGAAAGACATCTTCGAACAATTGGAGTCTGTTATTTATGATTTCATGAATAATACGAAGTGGACGAGCGATAATTTTGAGGTAGAGGAGCGCATTAACTGTAATATTCAACTTCAGATCAACTCAATTCCATCATCTGGAACCTATGCAGGTTTTCTTCAGGTACAATCTTCGCGCCCAGCGTTCAATGGAAGCTATAATACGACTGTATTCAATTACCAAGATGATGATATTCAATTCTCATTCTCGCGTGGAGCTGCATTGATCTATTCTGAAAATCAGTACAGAGATAACTTAACTTCTCTTTTAGCCTTCTACGCGAATTTTGTAATAGGAATGGATTATGACTCCTTTTCTTCTGACGGAGGAACAAAGTATTTTGAGTCGGCGCGTGATATCGTTTCCTTGGCACAGAATTCTGGTACACCAGGATGGAAATCTAATGAGCAGGGGAAAAGAAATCGCTATTGGTTAGCCGACAATATTTTACATGAACTATTTGCACCCTTAAGAGATTGCAATTACATCTACCATCGCGCTGGGATTGATAAATTATATGATGACAAAGCCGCAGCAAGAACTGCAATTTATGGAGCTTTAAACAAATTAGTTAAAGTTGTAGCCGCACGACCTAACTCATTGAATCTCCTGAACTTTGTAACGGCTAAAACCAACGAAATTAAGAACCTGTACGAAGATGCCGAAGTAAGAGACAAGAACAATATTGTTAATCTTTTAAAGCGTATCGATCCTGCTAATTCTTCGAAATATCAAGAGATTCTAGGATAATGATTTCATCACTTAGAATAGAAAACTTTGCCTTAATAGATGAAGTTGAGATTCAATTTACTTCTGGATTTACAGTCATAACGGGTGAAACAGGGTCTGGTAAGTCAATTCTGCTTAATGCATTGAGCTTGATTCTCGGAGAAAGAGCGAATTATTCCATTATTGGTGATTTGAAAAACAAATCTATTGTTGAAGCTGAAATTGAAGTTTCGGAATTCAATTTGGAATCCTTTTTTAGTGCGAATGAATTGGATTACTTCGAAAAATGCATCGTACGACGAGAAATATCTAATCAGGGAAGGTCACGTGCGTTTATCAATGATACTCCGGTTCAATTAAGCACTCTGAGGGATTTATCATCGCAGCTTGTGCATATTCACTCTCAGTACAATACGCTCGAATTAAAGGACCTGTCATTTCAATTAAATGTTCTTGATATCCTCTCGGGAAATAAAGAGAATACTACGAAATTTAGAATAGCATTTAATGAGTATGAGGTGGGTGTAAAAACCTTAAATAAACTAAAGACTAAATTGTCTGAATCATCTTCAATGGCTGACTATAATGAATTTCAGTTAGCTGAATTGAATGAACTTCGTCTGGATGCGATTGATTATGATCAAATACAAAGTGAGCTTACATCTGCGGAGAATGTGGATGATATTAAACTTTGTTATGACGAACTATCAGAAGGACTGAACGGAGATCGAGGTGCAATTAATATTCTCCAATTACTGAAAGCTTCATTGCAGAAGAATTCTAATATTGATGGAGGAATCAAGGCGATGTATGATCGTATTGAGAGTTCTCTCATTGAATTGACTGATATAGCTTCAGATGCAGAGGATAAGTTGAACGATATCGAAATAGATCCTGCAAAACTTATGGAGTTGTCGGAGCAGGTGAATGCATACAATAAAGCTCTTCATAAACACCATTCGAGGAATCAATCGGAATTACTTGACTATTGGAACGAATTGAAGAGTTCTTCGGTAAGCGATGAAGCGCTGCAGTTAGAGGTAGAGTTATTAGAACTCGAACTCAATGCTCAGCATGCCCAGCTTAACACTCTAGCTGAAGCTTTGCATGGCGATAGACTAAAATCTATACCTGCGATTGAAAATGAATTGAAGGAAGCTCTACAATCACTAAAACTTGTTGATACAGAGTTGGTGTTTAAACTAACGAAGCTCGATGGTTTAATCGAAACGGGTAACTCAAAGCTCGAAATTTTCTTTAGTCCTAATGCAGGAATAGAGCCAGTGCCAGTGCATAAAGCTGCAAGTGGAGGAGAACTTTCGCGTGTGATGCTAGCCTTACAGAGTTTAATTTCAGCTAAGACAAAATTGCGTACGATATTCTTCGATGAAATTGATACTGGCGTATCTGGAGATGTTGCACAAAAAGTAGGTGCTACGCTTACAAAGATGGGTGAGGGGATGCAAGTAATTGCTATCACACATCTACCACAAGTCGCTGCGAAGGGAGGTCAGCATTTGAAAGTGTCAAAATCAAACATTAACGGACGAACAAAATCTTTTGTCTCGCAACTGAATCAAGAAGAAAGAATTGAGGAAACAGCACGATTGATGAGTGGCGACAAAATTAATGATGCCGCACTAGAAAACGCTAAAGCTTTAATGTCATAAGAGGTCTATGGATTTAATGTTATCATTTCCACCTCAACAAAATCGACTACAGATCAAGCATGGTGAAGAAGTTATTCTCTTAGGGAGTTGCTTCGCAGATTCTATGAGAACCCACTTTGTAAAACATGGTTTCAAGGTTTTGAGCAATCCTTTCGGGACTTTGTTTCATCCATTGTCTATTGCTAATTCTATTGAGGCTGCAATTTTAAATGATACGAGTGTTGCAGTTCATAAACGGGATGACATCTATTTCTCCTGGAATTCCTCCAGTAAAGTGTATGGAATGTCAGAAGAAGAACTACGTGAAAATCTACTACAGTCTCGACAGAATCTAAAAGAACGATTAAGTTCAGCGAAAATTCTCGTAATCACCTTTGGAACGAGCTGGGGATATAATCATCAAGATTTGAATACCATCGTTGCTAATTGCCATAAGGAACATCAAGACGTGTTTAAAAAAGAACTGAGCAGTTCATCGCAGATGTATGAGCGTTGGACGAAAACGGTTTCATTGTTGCATGATTTTAATCCAGAATTGGAGATACTGTTCTCTGTTAGTCCTGTGCGTCACTTGAAGGATGGGTTGATTGAGAATAATAGAAGTAAGGGGCGATTAATCGAGTTGTCGCACGAACTATGCGATCTTAACAGGGTTGGATATTTTCCCTCTTATGAGTTGATTCTTGATCAATTACGCGATTACCGATTCTACAAGGAAGATTTGATCCATCCAAATGCAGCAGCAATCGAATTTGTCTGGGACTTCTTTATGCGCTCATATTTTTCAGAAGATACAAGGGCCTTAGCAAATAAGGTTCGAAATATTAATACATCTCTCAATCATGATCAGCTTCATCCAGATTCCATCCAGAGTAAACGCCATTTAGAGAAGACAAATACTGTTAGGTGCGATATAGAGGAGAAGTACCCTATGGTTTATTGGGAATAGTCTTTCTGTTTATCTCATTAAGTGAAATCTACCCGAGTAGGTATCTTTTTCTTCTTCAACATATTCCTTTGGAACAACTTTGTAGAAGTAGACTCCATCTTTGGCCTGCGATCCCAATACATTCTTTCCATCCCAGACAAAGTTTGAATCAGATTCGTAAATCACATTTCCCCAGCGATTTAAGATATAGAATGTTTCAATCTGTCCAGATCCTGATTTCGGATAAAACAAATCGTTCACATTATCATCATTTGGTGTGAATACATTAGGGAATTCGATTGTAACGTTAAGGTCAATCATTGATGCATTATCAAAATAGAAGTAGGTAGTCTGCCCATCACTAATTCCTGGCAGGTTGTATAGGTAAGTGAATGGCGTATCGCTTGGGCCATCAAAATTCCCAATGATCACATATTTCTCTCCTCCTGATGCTTCGTATTCAAATTCAATTTTCTCCCAATTAACAGTGTCAGAGAACTCCACAGTGCTCTTAACATCAGCATCCATAATATCACTGAGCAAAACATTATAGTCTAAGTTCGAATCGATGAACTTGAACTGAATATTCGGTGAAGTGTATTCTACTCTATCCGCTAGATTAACATAAATACTGAATTGATAATTTTCTCCAGCCTCAAGTACTGTAGAGAACTCCAATTGGATATACTCATTGTAGTAGTTAAACTCAGACTTAGACATTGATAACCCTAAATAACCATTTCCAGATTGTGGTAATTGAAATCCTTGTTCATTGTATGGCGATCCTGCTAAGCTCGGGAAACCAGCACATGCATGGAAAAAGTCAGATGTGCTCGACCATGCTGGCGGCGGATAAAAAAGAGGATTATAGACGTTTTTACAACGCTCAATTTGAGTAACATTATCTGGACAAGCCCAGTATTCTTCAAAATCTCCATTTATGACTAAATTCTCTTGAGCAGTGGAGTTAAAGGCAAGGAGTAAAAAAAGTAGTATGCTTTTAAAATTGTTCAATATCGTTTATTTTGTGTTCTTGACTCAAAGAATCAAGGTTAGTAAAGCAAGTCTCATAAATATGACGAAAATATACGGAAAAAAGTTCGCTACTCCATAGATGATTTATGACAACTTCCTTTTATGATATAAAAAAAGGGCCGAAGCCCTTTTCTTATAGTTTAGTCACGGTTCCGATGTACTCTGCCGGTTCGTTCAGTTCCGGGTTATACAACACAACCTTCCATATGTAGGTAGTTATACCTCTGTTGCGTTCACCACTTCTCATATCAGTACCATCCCAAGGTTGGTCTGAATCTGAAGTTTCGTAAACTACGCCGCCATCCTTACTGTCAATGATAACCATGTTAAAGTTAACATTGCGTTCCGTCAAGGCGAAAGGCATAAAAGTTATATTTCTAGGGTCATTTCCTAGTGGTGTGAATGCACTCACTGCCATTAGATTGTAGTCGTCTTCAATGAATACTGATTTAATAGCAGTAGCTGTGCACACTTCATTTGATACTGTCAAGGAAATGTTTTGCTTACCTTTTTTGTAGAAATGCAGATCTGCTTCCGATCCATTCACAGTTTGTCCATTTGCTTTCCATACATAAGTGTCACTCGAGGTTCCGGCAACTACATGACTTGTCGGGATTCCTGATTGAAATTTATTAATATCATCAATTGAGAAGTCAGCTTCAGGAGTACCATGTACGCTAAATGTCGATTCTGAATAGAAATCATCATTCTCCAAGAATCCAATACCGTGCATACCTACCATGTTCGGTTGGTAATTCAATGCTTTTCGTGGATTGATCGCTGTAATTGTTCCATTTGGAGCTAAAACCATGATCTTTCGATCATTCTTGTTTTCAATAAGGACTGCCTCATTAAGGCATAAATCTCTTATCGCAGGCACGATCATTTGCTTTGGTGTTTCCGCAATGTGCTCCGACCCACTAGTTGTTGATGGGTTAGAAGAGCTAGCTGTACTAGAAGTAGATGTTGTCGAAGTATTCGAAGATGAACTTGTTGCAGTACTGCTTTCATTCCCATTTGTCTCAGTTCCACTCGACGTGGCTGTTCCACTTGATGATGTGGTTGCACCTGAAGTTGAATTAGTCGTGTTAGTGAGGTCTGTTGACTTGGATGGAGTAGTTGTCTTCGTTTCCGATCCGGAATTTGTTTGCCCATTTGTCATTTTTTCAGAAGATGTCGATTCTGATACAGAATTATCATTCTGAACTATTTGGGTTTGTGCTACGGTCTCATTAGAACCGTTATTAAATATAAAATAAGATACAACCGCAGCAATGCTTATTCCAGCAGCAGCGATGTAATATCTTTTGTACGATCGCGGAGAAGCTAGAGGTTGATTAGCATCCAGACGAGCACTCATTGCGCTCCAAGCTTCAGGGCGATACGACATCTCATGTCCCTCTAAGCTTTTCTTAAATAAATCTTCAATCGGTTCTTTCATTCTAATCAATATTCATGAACTTTTCTTTAAGTATTTTCTGCAAGTTCAATTTTGCCTTTGATAAATTCGACTTTGACGTTCCTTCACTGACACCTAGGATTTCTGCAATTTCTTTGTGCGTGTATTCTTCTAACACATAGAGATTAAACACTGCTTTGTACGCAGGTGACAGTTGGCCTATCGCTTCCATAGCCATTTCAGCTTTTAATCCTAAAGATTCTAACTCTTCAGCAATAACAACCGAATCTTCTGCTCCCAACTTAAAGTCTTCATCCTTATCGGTCAATATTGGGTTTCTCTTTGATTTCCGGATGCTATCAATCGCCGTATTGGAGATTATTCTTCGCATCCATCCTTCAAAGGACCCTTTGTAATTAAACGCTTCTAATTTATCAAAGATCTTAATAAAACCTTCCTGGAGCACTTCTTCTGCTGAGTCTCTGTCTGCTGTGTATCGCATACAGATAACGAGCATCTTCCCATAATAAAGCTTAAACAACTCTTCCTGTGATCGTCGATCATTCTTCAGGCATCCGCTGATTAATTTCTTTAAATGCTCTTTGTTCTCCACTCTTCGTTTCGTTAGTTAGACGCAATTTGCTTTGGTGCGTTGCCTTTGATGATAAAATTCTTTCTATCCTCCTCAATTAAGTAGCACAAAGTAAAACTTTTTCAAACAAAATGTGCTAACTTCGCGACCTTACTATCGACGAATATAATTAGACCAAAAATCAAGAAATGAAAGTAACTGTTGTAGGAGCTGGAAACGTTGGAGCTACATGCGCAAATGTTTTAGCACACAAAGAAATCGCGAATGAAATTGTTCTTCTAGACATTAAAGAAGGTTTTGCCGAAGGTAAAGCACTAGATATCTGGGAAACATCTCCAATTAACTTGTATGATTCAAGAACTGTAGGATCAACAAATGATTATTCTAAGACCAAAGATTCTGAGGTTGTTGTAATCACATCTGGACTTCCAAGAAAACCAGGAATGTCTCGTGATGATTTAATCGCTACGAATGCTGGGATCGTGAAGATGGTTACCGAAAATGTAATTAAGTATTCGCCAAAAGCGAAAATCATTATCGTTTCAAATCCATTGGACGTGATGACTTATTGTGCTTATTTAACTGCCAAAGTTGATCGTAGCCAAGTGTTTGGAATGGCAGGTGTGCTTGATACAGCTCGTTACCGTTCATTCATAGCTGAAGAATTGAATGTTTCACCTAAAGATATCCAAGCGGTATTGATGGGAGGACATGGTGATACTATGGTTCCATTAACTCGTTACACGACTGTTGGTGGTATTCCTGTCACTGAATTCTTAGGAGAAGAAAAACTTAATGAAATCATAGAGCGAACTAAGTTTGGTGGTGGAGAGATCGTTAAACTTCTTGGAACATCTGCATGGTACGCTCCAGGAGCTGCAGCGGCTCAGATGGTTGAGGCGATTGTACGTGATCAAAAACGTGTCTTCCCAGTTTGTGCTTGGCTAGATGGTGAGTACGACATGAAAGATATATATTTAGGAGTACCAGTAGTTCTAGGTAAAGGAGGAATCGAGAAAATTATTGAACTTGATTTGAATGACAGTGAGAAAGCAATGTTGGCTGAGTCAGCAGAAGCTGTTCGTAACGTTATGAGTGTTCTTGATAACATGAATGTTGACGTATAGTTAACATCAACATAAATAGTTTTAAAACTCTTCTGCATTTGTGGAAGAGTTTTTGCATTTATGGAATTATAGTTTATCTGCATCTTAGTAGTGATTATGAAAATCTTGAACCTCTTTATCATTTTATTCGTAGCCCTTAAATCTTTTGGGCAGGATTCTCTGGTTGTGGTTATGAAAGTAATCGATGCAAAGTATGAGGATCCCATTCAA
The DNA here is from genome assembly GCA_002471375.1 of Flavobacteriales bacterium UBA7325. GTDB lineage: Bacteria > Bacteroidota > Bacteroidia > Flavobacteriales_D > Crocinitomicaceae > UBA4466. The sequence continues at coordinate 919 of DKPV01000082.1, read as the reverse complement.
AATGTCACAGCATCAATTAGCTATGATTCGACTCAACTCTTCAAAAGCACGAGTAGGAAGGGTGAGTTATCATTTCAGGTGCCTATGGGTGTGAAGCTGAATTATGGACTAACACACCCCAGATTCAATTCAATTAGTTCTTTTATTAGGATTTCTTCACGCGAAAGACTCGATACAATAGTTGTAGAAATCGAGATAGACGGGATTCGTTTAAGAGATTTAGATGAAATCGTGATTTCAACGCCAGGAAAACCGGATACAGTATTTAGTTCTGATCGTTTACATGTTCAAGATTTTGAAATACTACCCGATGGTAGATTGATTTTACTTAGCTATCCAAAGCGACTAAAAAAGAGGAGTGAGTTAATTTTATATGATGGAAACATCGTGAACAACTTTGAAATTCCTGGCAGAGCATATGAGCTCGTAAGTGATTATCGTGGCAATCCTCACATCATTTGTGAAAAGAATGTCTTCGGAATTTACATTTATGGAAAGCGCATTGAAATAGCAACTTTGGATAAGGAGTACTTCACAAAATATGTCGCGCCGATAGTGGATACAAACACAACAAAAATGTATTTCACTACATTTAATCCTGATTTTCCGGCAATGGAATATTTTTCATTCGATCAATTGGACTCGGCATATTCAAAAATATTGGGTATCCAGGATGATTTAATGATGGAGCTCTATCGATCGGAAATAAAGTGGGTAGATGTTAGAACCCGATTGTGGGCAAAGAATTTAGAACTTCAAACGGGTGTTGATGCGGAGGTCTATGTAGGTGCGAACTATTTCACTCAGTCACCCTATTATAAGGAGTTGTATGCTCCACTATTTCATCGAAATGATACATTATTTGTCTTTGATTACTACAAGGATAAGTTGTACACCTTCAATGCTGATGGCGACTCCT
>DKPV01000005.1:38327-43594 GCA_002471375.1 Flavobacteriales bacterium UBA7325 | reverse complement strand
TCATCAAAATCTTTTGCATCAACAGGGTCGATGGTAAAGGTTGTTATATTTCTAAAGTTACGGCGCTTAGCAACTTCTTCAGGATCTAAATCCATTCCAACAGCTTCCGCTTCTGAGAGAACGTCGTCCTTAAATTTAAAGTCTAAACCCTGATTAACTAGAATGCTAATCATTTCTATATCATTTCCACTTTTCCCACTATCTCTTCCAAGCACCTCTATGACTTCTCCAAAAGGATTATCAGCGGACTTTGGCCACTTGGTGATTTTAACCAAGGCCTTATCGCCATTTTTGGCTTTTTTAAGCTTTTCTTTAGGAATAAAGATATCGGTTCCAACACGAGAATTGTCCGGGATTAGAAACGCGAACTTGTCGCTTAATTCAATCGTTCCAACGAATTGACTTCTTTCACGTTCAATGACGTCAACGATGATGCCTTCGTTTCGTGATTTTCCTTGTTTTGTGATTTGTGCTTTAACACGATCTCCTCCTAAACCTTGATTTAAATTATGGGGAGCGATAAAAACATCAGCATCTTCCTTATTATCCGTAACAACGAAACCAGCACCACGTTGGGTAATTTGCAAGGTTCCCTCTGTGAAATTACTCTTTTGATTTAGCCTGTAATCTCCATGACTCATAGAGCTTAAAAACTTTTCGCGCTTAAGTTCTTCGAGAACATTATAAGCGAGTTTTCGCAGCGCCTTTTCACGCACATCTATTAATTGACATACTTGACGGTGACTTAAAGTTGATTCTGGATTTTCAGTAAAAACCTTTCGAATAATGTGGGCAAGACTCCGTTTGAGTTTTGCATTCGGCTTTTTTTTAGACATATTGGTACGAATGTACGCTTAATTTAGAATTAATATGATTTCAAAATCACAAAACAATTGAGCTTATTACTTTATATTTGCTTAAACTCACGGTTTATAACAAGTTACGATGAAAGAACAAGTTGAAAAAGCACTGAATTCTCAAATTCAAAAAGAAGGTCAATCTTCACATTTTTATTTAGCGATGGCTAATTGGGCGGAAAGACAAGGTTTAAATGGCACTTCCAGTTTTATGTATAAGCAATCTGATGAAGAACGTTTTCACATGTTGAAGCTTGTTAAGTTCGTCAATGAACGCGGTGGAAGAGCATTGATTCCGAGTTTTGAAAAACCACAAGAGGAGTTTGAGTCATTAATGCATGTCTTTGAGCTATTACTCGAACATGAAATTAAAGTGACCGAGTCTATCAATAAGCTCGTTGAGGTGTGTCTACAAGAGAAGGATTATACAACGCACAACTTTATTCAGTGGTACTTAGCTGAACAGCTAGAAGAAGAGGCACAAGCTCGAACAATCCTTGATAAAGCTAAGTTAGTAGGAGAGGATAAGGCAGGCCTTTATTTATTCGATCGTGACCTAGAAAACTCTGCAATTCAGATACAACCCGCAAATACCGTTAATCCAGAGACATAGGCCGCAATATTTTTGGTACTTTAACATTTCTAACACGAATGAAAAAATACCTTTTATACATCGTTTTTTTCCTAATTGCGAATTCACTTTTTTCTCAAAAGAGTTTTCGTTTCAGAAACTTTGGTATTAGTGATGGTTTATCACAGAGTTCAGTAACAACGATTGTACAAGATTTTCAAAATGGTTTATGGGTTGGAACTCAGGATGGATTAAATCGTTTTGACGGAAAGTCATTTGAAGTTTTTACCCCTGATGAAACACCTGGTCTAGAAAGTGCATATATTAAATGTGCAATAATTGATGATAATGGAAATATATGGTTTGGAACAAATAACGGCCTAACCAAATACGATCCTCAAAAAGAAAAGTTTTCCTCATACTTCCTAAAGAAGGGAGCCGTATTTCAAATTGAAACAATCGCTCTTGCTGAGAATGGAAATATTTGGGTGGCCACCACGGAAAACGGTCTTTATGAATTTAAGCCAAGTAAAAAATCATTTTCGAGTAAGGTAGCGCAGGTCCCATCGAAAAAAACAACACACGTTAAAGCGGTAGACAAGAGTAACATTATTGTTGCAACGGCAAATGAAGGACTATTCATCCTTAATAACCGGGAGAACACAGCGAGAAGAATTACAGAAATAGACGGCAAGCCACTGCCTATAATTAACAACATTCGTGTTGAAAGAGACGGCGAAGTTTTACTATCTACGAGCCAAGGAATTTATACACTTAACCTAACCTTTGCGGAACTTACTTTAAAGTTTGAAGAATGGCAGAAAACGCATGGGGTAATAAGTGTTTCAGATGCATGTTATTATGATAATATAGGCTGGTTGATTGGGACCACCAACAAGGGGTTATATACGTTATACGACAATGGTGAAGTTTACCAAAATACCGAAGACATCTTTCAAAAGACAGCGCTATTAAATAATGCAATAAACACTCTTTTTAGAGATAATTCAGGAACGGTGTGGGTAGGCTCAAGAAGAGGAATCTCAAATATAGACCCGGGACATCAAGGAATAATGGGCGTCGGGGCAAGCGCCAACGCTGAGACTGGAATACCGAGCGCAAGTGTCTGGAGCTTTGCGGAATGGGGTAATTATCTATACATCGGAACAGACAGTGGAGTGTCTAGGTTTGATTACAAAACAGGTAAGTTCCGACAGTTTTTATATAGCGAGCAACTAATTTCAGAATCTAAAACGGAGCTGTCCATTCTCGGGATTGAAGTCATTAACAACAACCGTCTATTAATTGCATCAGCTGACGGCCTACATGAGCTTAATATTTCAGCAACGAATCACACATTTTCAAATGTTGGTTTTCCATCAGAAGAGAGTAAGCGAAAACACGATAGGGTTTATGCGATAGAGCACTGGAAAGACAATAGTTATTTTTTAGCGACGAAAGGAGGAGCTATACTGTACGATGTCAGTACAAAGAAAATAACTCTCTTTGAGCACGATTCTAAGTCACCAAAAAAAACGATTTCTAAAGGAATTTGCCGCCTAGTTTATAAGGATAATGATGGTAGAGTTTGGTTCACGACCAGTACCGGAGGGCTTAATGTTGTAGATGAGTCTGGAGGCCACTTGGAAATTCACCCTTACAGGTATAATGCAAAAATATTAGCGGCATGCCCAGGATATATTACATCGATTTATCAAACGAGTGCGAACACTTATTGGTTTGGGTCATTGGGTTCTGGACTTGTAAAATGGGATAGTAAATCGAAAAAAACTCAAGTTTATAATAGAACTAATGGTCTTCCAAACGATGTAATCTACGGCGTATTGAAGGATGATATTGGTAACCTTTGGCTTACAACAAATAAAGGGCTTTGTCGATTTAATCTAAAATCAAAAGCCGTTAAAAACTTTACGGAGATCAATGGGTTAATGAGCAACGAGTTTAATATCGGAGCGTTTATGAGGTCGAAGACAGGAGTAATGTATTTCGGAGGAATTTACGGATATAATTACTTCAAACCATCAGAATTATCGGATGACAACAGTGATATAAGTGTTGTTTTTACAAAATTCAAACTGGAAAACGAATGGGTGAAACCGGGCGCTAAAGGGTCAATTTTAGTTAGACCTATAGCCCAAACAAACGAGATTAATTTAACCTATAACAAAAGAAGTTTTACAATTAGGTTTCAGTCATCTAATCTTAGTAACCCTGAGCTGATTAACTATAAGTATGAGTTAATAGGTTCAGGTAAGGGAGAGGTGTTAATAGGGACAGATAATGAAATTAACTTCAATGCGTTGGCGCCAGGAACCTATGAACTTAAAGTTTACGCTCGACTTGCGGATGGTTATTGGAGTTCTTATCCGGCGAGTCTTACTATAAATATTGCTTCACCTTTTTGGCAAACATGGTGGTTCTGGGTTTGCTTAGCACTCGTTATAGCATTTATTACAAGACTCATTATTCGCAGACGTGTTGAAGCATCGCGCAGAGAACAGGTTCGACTGGAGATGAAGATTCGTGATCGAACGAAGGAAATACAGGCACAGAATGAGAAGATTGAATCACAACGCTCGAAAATTGAAATAGAGAGAAACAAGGTCGTTGAACAACAGAGGCTACTTCAAGTCGAAAAAGACAAAACCGAAAAACTCCTGCGAAATGTGATACCAGAATCAACAGCTGAAGAGCTGAAAAAAAGAGGAAAGGCACGAGCACGGGCGTATAAGAAAGTTTCAGTTCTGTTTACTGATTTTGTGGGTTTTACGAAGGTTTCAGAACGCATGAACCCAACAGAGTTAGTGAAGAAACTAGATGTTTATTTTACCAAGTTTGATCAAATTATCGTAAAAAATAACCTTGAGAAAATTAAAACGATTGGTGATGCGTATATGTGTGCAGGTGGAGTGCCTGTTCGAAACAACACGAACCCAATGGACACAGTTCTTGCGGCCCTGCAGATCCAAGCTTATATGGAAAAGCGTAAAAACGAAGCGCTAGCAAGTGGAAAAGAATATTGGGATATACGCCTTGGAATTAATACCGGAGAGGTTACTGCGGGTGTGATTGGGTCTGAGCGTTTAGCGTATGATATTTGGGGAGCTACAGTAAACCAAGCACAACGCATGGAAATGATGGCAGAGCCCGGTTGTGTTACCGTAACAGGAGCAACTTTTTTACATATTGAACCCTATTTTGAATGTACTTTCAAAGGTCAGGCGGAATCCAAAAGCCGTGGAATGATCGACATGTACGTGGTGGACCGAATAAAGCCAGAACTTTCTCTGAAGGGAGAGGGTGTTGTTCCAAATGATAGATTTAATCAGATTATTAACCTTCACCTTTATAGCTCAATAAATTACTATAAGGCAGAGCGACACATCATGCGCGTCCTCAGTGAAGGTTTATCAAGCTCGCTTTACTATCACAGTATAGCCCATACAAAGGATGTTGTAAGTGCTGTAGAGCACTTAGCTTTATTAGAGAATGTGACAGATGAGGGCTTGTTTTTATTAAAGTCAGCAGCGACGTATCATGATGCAGGGTTTGTAGAGCAATATGACAAGAACGAGCCTATTGGAGCGCGTCTAGCAGAGGAGATTTTACCGAAGTATGGATATACTAAAAAGCATATCGACACGATAAAGGACTTGATTTATGTGACGGAAATACCACACAAACCGAAAACTCGCCTAGAAGAGATTATTTGTGATGCTGACCTTGATTATCTTGGACGCGATGATTTTGATGAAATAGCAACGAGGCTTAGGGATGAATTGAAAGAGCACGGAAAAATTGAATCGGACAAGCAATGG
>DKPV01000005.1:0-37929 GCA_002471375.1 Flavobacteriales bacterium UBA7325 | reverse complement strand
CGAAAGAAGAAAAAGCAACAAAATCTTCAAGCGGTTAAAGATCGTCTAGCGCGAGATAAATATTAACCTAACAACGAAATAAATTGTTTTGAAAAAAATGATAATCACAGCGGTGCTTTGCTTATTGTTTAGTGCAGGAAATGCGCAAAAAATCTATTATGTTGGTGCCGACTGGAAAGCAAAATGGAAGGAAGCATCAAAGAAAGGAAAAATGAATTAATTGAACAATAAAGGGCGTAATTTCTGCAATAGAAGTTACGCCCAATTGTGGTAGTTTATATCTTAACTACTTTATACCTCATTGTCCGATTATCGGATTTGACCTCAACTGTATATGCACCTGAATTTGATCCAAGGTCGACATGTAATTCATTCGAGGACTTTAGTTCGGAATGAATTATTTTACCTGAAAAGTCATAGACTAGAACAGTGTAAGTGAGCTCATCATCAAACCTTAAGGCAACTTGTCCCGGTGTTGGGTTTGGATAAAGAGTAATGTTTGATTACTCAGTCTTTGATAGACTCACGTTTGAAATTGTAATGCAAGAGGGCGTGTCACTGCAACCAGATGCACTTGTAACGACTACAGCATAGTTCCCATGTTTGATGTATAAAGTAGTAAGGCGGCCAATATGAATTTCATATACCAAAAGTTAAAATAGTAACACAAAAAACCCGTCTATCCAGGAATAAACGGGCTGTAATACTTAAGAATTAACTTATCCGTTGAAATCAGCAGCTAATGCATGAAGACCTTCAATAGGGTTCATAATTAACGCAGGAATAAGTGCATCATTTGTTATGATATACTCTTCATGGTTTGCTGAAAGAACACCTAATACGCTGTTCTTATTTAAGTTCATTATTGCTATTAAATCGGCGTCTAGGTTTACCGCATGTTTCACGACTTCTTTATCAAACCCTGAACTAGGAACAATTGTAGCTGTTACATTAATGTCGCGCTCAGAGAAATACTTCTGTGCAAATACGATGTTCGCTTTTACTTGGTGGCGTAAGAACTCATCCGATTCCTCAGGAGTAATTACGTGAACGTTAGAATTAAAGTACTTCGCTATGTTGGCAACAACAGCAAGCTTTTGCTTTGTTTCTTTATTTAAATCAAGAGGAACTACGATATCGTTGTAACCCGTTTCTTTTGGAGTTTTTTCCTGAACAATCACAAACGGAACAGAAGAATGTGTAATAACCTTCAAGGCATTCATTCCTGTAAGGTGCTGCCACCCATGAGCTCCATGAGTTCCCATGAAAATAAGTTCTGCATGATGCTCGGCAGCGAAATCTCCGATATCGTCAAAAATATTTCCAACACGAACAGAAGGTATGATTTTTACACGTGAATCACATTCCGAGATCACTGCGTTTAGCTTCTTTTCAGCGTCATTAATATCTTTATTTTTTGCGACAACGTGGAGTAGATATATTTCTGCACTCAATGGCTTTGCTGTTGCGATAGCGTGCTCTAGGGCAATAGTGGCAACATCAGTGAAGTCATGTGGTACAATAAAGTTCTTAGTTTTCATAGTTTTGAAGTTTCTGGTTTTATTCTGGCTTGCAAATATAATAATAAGCAATATTTTGCTCTTTATTATCTAACATTTTCTTTTTTATTTTGAGAGGAGCATCAATCCCTCTAAGACTTTGATCTCAAAGTTGTTGTTGTGAAAATGAACACGATCAATGTAAAGCTCTCTTTCTGCGTTTTCGATTAATAATTCCATTAGCAATTACAACGAGCACAATGATTGATGACCCGAGGTAAAACTGTGGACCAACATCTTCATTTTCATTCAGGATTATGATAGCAAGGAGGATAGTATACACAGGCTCCATGTTTATACTAAGTGTTACTAGAAAAGCACCGAGTCTTCTCGTTAGGTCTACCATTACCAAAAACGCAAAAGAAGTACAAATGATGCCTAAGAATAATAGCCAGAGAAAATCAGATGTTGTCATCATGAAGAAATCAGCATTCATTTTGCCTTGAGATAGAAGCACGATCGTTAGAAATATTACGCCTGCAAGCAATTCATAAAAGGTGATTTTAGAGGGTGCAGAAGTTTCAGCTAGCTTAGCATTGAAAACGGAAAAGAGCGCTGCGAAAAAAGAAGATGAAAGACCATAAGTTAAGGCTTCATATTCCTGAGCATCAAAATCACCAGAAACAAAGTAAATACCATAAATTACTATAACACCCAAGATCATTTCTGTCCACGAGAACTTCCTTCCCATAATTAGTGGTTCTAGCCAGGCGACATGAATTGTTGTGGTAGATAAGCATAAAATACCCAAAGAAGCAGTTGAAAGGTCAATTGAGATATAAAACGTAACCCAGTGAAGTGCTACAATCACGCCGACCACTATGTATTTGAGTAGTTCTTTCCAGGAAGAAAGTTTAAGCGAGCGTTTCAAAAGGGGGGCGGCAATTGCTAAAGCAACAACAGCAATCAAGAGCCTGTACCATACAATCGTAAGAGGGTCTAGTTTGATCAACTTCCCAAGAATCCCAGTAAACCCCCAGATTAGAATAATAAAATGGAGCAGGAGAATATATTTATACTTCGCAAACACGAGGCAAAACTAAATTATTGAAAGAGGTCGCAAAGAAAAAGGTGCAATTATTTTTATCAGGAGAATAAAAAAGGCGCATAATATAGATACGTGCCTTAATATTATTGTGAAATGGGAAGTTTTAGTTCTTCATCAATTTTTTACGTTTGGCATCAAGCTTTTTTTGTTTTTCATCAAGCTTTGCATGACGTTCATCAAGCTTAATTTGAGATTCTTTCAGTTTTTCGAGTTTTTTGCCTTTCTTGAATTTTTTATCAAGATTTTTCTGTTCTTTTTCAAGACCTGAGCGAGTGTCATCAATTTTCTTTTGATCATCATCGAGCTTATCAAGCTTTGATTGAAGTGCAGCAGCAGCAGCGGCTTCTTTTTCAGCTTTTTTCTTTTCTTTATCAGCGAGTTTAGCAGCTTTTTCCTGTTCTTTCATCGCTTTCTCTTGCTCTTTTCTTGCCTTTTCAGCTTGCTTTTTTGCTTCTTCCTCAGCTTTTTGAGCTTTCTCTTGAGCTTTAGCTTCTTCCTTGGCGGCTTTTTCAGCTTCTTCAGCAGACTTTTTTTCTTTCTTTAATCGAACTTCTTCTTCCTTAGCAGCTTTTTCAGCTGCTTCGAGTTCCTTCTTTTGTTCTTTTTGAACTCTCTCAGCCTCCTTTTTAGCCGCATTGTCATTAACTTCAATTAAAGCCGCAGCTTCAATTTCTTTTAGGCGTTTTTTCTCGGTAGCCTCACGCTTTTTAACTTCCTCCTCACGTGCAGTTTTTTCTTTATCGATCCGCTCAGCATTTGCACGTTCTTGCTCTTCCATGTTTTTACGAGCTTCTTCTGCTTTCAGTTTCGCCTCTTCTGCTTCTTTTTTCTTCTCGTCGAGAGCCTTTTTTTCATCTTCAGCCTTTTTAACAATAGCAGCTGTTTCTGTTTTCAACTCCTCTTGCTTCTTTTTAGCCTCTTCCATACGCTTCTCATATTCTTCTTGAGATTCGTTGGTTTTTTTGATTTGCTCATTTCTTTTAGCCTCTTTTTCTTCAGTCTCAGTGGCAATTTCAGCAACAGTTTCTGATTTACTTTTTAAGGGATATGTGAAAACTGCACCCGCTGATAAGACAACGTTTTTCGACTTTTTCGTTTTATACAGTCTATGGTAAACTTCTATAATTACAACTTGACTGTTGTATTTTTCGATTTTCATATCAGCCTTTCCTTGTGCATCTGTTGTTCCTGCACCAATTACAATGCGGTTGCTGACAATCTTCACGAGGGCCCCTTGAACTGGCTCCCCATTATGTGTGGCAATTATACTAACACTCACAGGCGTCTTTTCACTAATTTCTATTGAAACAGGTGGTTCATTCGAGTTGGCTATACCAGTAAATGAAGTCATTAATACAGCGATAAAGAAACATGCTTTTTTCATTGATTTGTTTTTGATTAGGATTTGTAAGATACGGAATTACGAGGTTGCGAGTCAAGAGTAAGCAAATATAATTCCAATATTTCACTACTTTTGATATATGCGCTTTACGGACGTAATAGGACATACTGAACTTAAGGAATATTTGATTGATGAAATCAATCGTGATAAAGTGAGTCATGCACAACTTTTTCTCGGAAAAGCTGGTCATGGAACCCTTCCTTTGGCCGTTGCTTTTGTTCAATACTTGTTTTGTGAGAATAAGCAGGCTACAGATAGCTGTGGCGAGTGTCCATCTTGCAGAAAAGTGACGAAACTTCAGCATCCAGATTTTCATTTTTCGTTTCCAACAGTACAGGCGATGTCAAAAATATCGAACGGTGCACTTGCAGAGTGGAGAGAACAACTGATTGAGGAACCATATTTTAACCTGAATACTTGGATTAAAAAAATTGATTCTAAAGAGAGAAAGCCAATAATTAGCAAGGATGAAAGTCAAGAAATAATCAAAAAATTAACACTTCGATCATTCGAGGGTGGGTTTAAGGTTATGCTGATTTGGATGGCGGAAGAAATGAACACAACATGTGCAAACAAGCTGCTAAAGATAATTGAGGAACCACCTGCGGACACCCTCTTTCTTCTCGTTTCTGAATCACATGAAATGATGCTACAAACGATTCTCTCAAGAACTCAAAAGGTACATGTGCCGCGTGTTGGAATGGATGATTTAAGTGCTTTTTTACGTTCATCTAAAGGGCAAGGGTCTAAAGGAGCAGATAGTATTTCGGCACGTTCAGACGGAGATGTAATAGAAGCTCTTGAACTCCTCGGAAACCATATTGAACATGATGAAAACAGAGATCTGTTCATCCAACTAATGCGTGTTTGCTATAAGAAGAACGTATTAGAAATGATAGATTGGGCTGAATCTATTGCAGGACATAGCCGTGAATATCAAAAGGTGTTTTTAAAATATTCGCTTCACATGTTTAGACAGAGCATGCTAAGGAATTACATGGATGACACGCTAACAAATGTCTCAGATGAAGAAGGTCAATTTTTAGTGAAGTTTTCGCAATTTATCTCAGGTAACAACATCCTAGATTTTATGAAAACATTCGATGATGCTCACTATCATTTAGAGCGGAACGCAAATCCAAAGATTTTGTTTACACAGTTGTGCTTCCAAGTGATGAGGTATATACATCACGCGTAATAAACCCTTTTGTTCTTAAGGTTTGATTTTGATCCAGTTTGAATATGGGAAGATTTCATTCCCGAACATTAATTTATTTTCAAGGAAGGAGATAAACCGATATTTGAAACGTTCATGTTTCATAGGCGGCCTTTTGATATCAACGTTTCTCGAGTAATTTATTTTGTGCTTCCAAGATATTCTAGATCTCAAATCATCCATTACTTTTGGATGAGAATGCTTGAAAACAGGCACCCTTCCAATTGCTCCATAGTTATACTCATTTGCTTTTAGTTGATATTCCTTTTCGATAGAATCAACACCATGGTGCATAGAGTCTTGTTCTTTCTTTTTTGATTGCATTAACTCAGGGGGGCGCACCCAACCATAATGATAGATGTGGGCATCAATCTGTGCTACTTTGAGCTTATCATCATTGTTTTTTCGGAAAGACTGTGCGTCTTTATATGAATAAGCATTGATGTTATTTCGAACAATACGAATTTCATTTTTATACCACCCATGAAACGGAAGATAATGCTCGTAGTCCCCATAGAAATGATAGTACTGAAAAAGCAAACCTTCAACTTCAGGCTTATCTAAGAATTTTGTGCACGACTCTTTAATAGTTTTAAGATCTTTTTCGTGCACCACTTCATCTGCCTGAAGATAAAAACACCAGTCTCCAGAACATTGGGATAACGCAAACGATGTTTCATTTGCAAAGATTTTACCGTCGACAAACTCTTCCTTGGACCAGACTCGATCAATGATTTTTACTTTATCTGACTCAATCCCTTCTATAATTTGACGCGTGTTATCATCATCATCGTCATCACCAAGTGCAACTACGAACTCATCAACAATAGGCAGAATTGAACGGATAGATTCTTCGATAGGGAAGTAATACTTATCCGCATTTCTCACCATTGTAAACCCACTTATCTTCATGTTCTGTCTTTTAAATTGAGCGTTTGTCAAAATTAGATAAAAATTGGCATCACCGTAAATTCTGCCAACCCTTCGTTCACAATTGAATCTTAAAATCTTCTAAGACGGGTAAAAAGTAGCTCAAATTTTATGAGTACATTTACCTTAAAAGATAGAAATATGGGCTGTAGCAATTGCGGTGGAGGTGGAACTCCAGGCGGATGTCAAAATAACGGTACCTGTAGTTCTGGCGGATGTAACAAATTGGAGGTCTATGATTGGTTGGGAAATATGGAGCCAGCGAACGGACAAACTCCTTACGATATAGTTGAAATTCGGTTTAAAAATAGCCGAAAAGGATTTTATAGAAACACTAAAAACCTTACACTTCACGTCGGTGACGTAGTAGTAGTAGAGGCAAGTCCAGGAAAGGACGTTGGTGTTGTTTCAGTTGTTGGCGAACTCGCACGAATTCAGGTAAAAAAGAAATCTCCAGGCTTTAAGCCGGTAGAGGCTAGAAAGATAATATCTATTGCTGAGCAAGAGCAAATAGATAATTGGATCAAGGCGAGATCTCTTGAAAAGGATGCAATGTATCAAGCGAGAACATTGGCACTCAACTTGAAGCTTGGAATGAAAATTTCTGATGTTGAGTATCAAGCTGATTTATCGAAAGCGACATTTTACTATACAGCAGATGAACGTGTAGATTTCCGTCAGTTGATTAAAGACATGGCTGATACGTTCAAGGTGAGAATTGAAATGCGTCAGATTGGTGTTAGACAAGAAGCATCCCGTCTAGGTGGTATTGGTTCTTGTGGACGTGAACTTTGTTGTTCAACATGGTTGACGGACTTCCGATCAGTTTCAACTTCAGCAGCACGATACCAGCAACTATCACTGAACCCACAAAAGCTGGCAGGACAATGTGGTAAATTGAAATGCTGTTTAAACTACGAACTTGATATGTACCTTGATGCCATTAAAGCATTCCCAAAAGGCAACCTCAAGTTAAAAACGGATAAAGGAACCGCAGCATACATTAAAACAGATGTGTTTAAACAGCAGATGTGGTATGTTTATGAAGGTGAAATGAATTCAGGCTTGACACCCTTACACCCAGACCGAGTTAGAGAAATCTTACGTTTAAACAAAGAAGGTAAAAAACCACATGATTTAGTAGACTTTAAAGACATTGTTGCACCTAAAGAGCCGGATTACTCTAATGTTGTAGGTCAGGACGATTTGACACGATTTGATAAAATCTTCAAAAAGAAAAAGAAAAGCTCAGGAGGAAGCAACAGAAATCGTAAAAGAAACAATCCTAATGCTCAAAAGAATAATGAGCAAAATGGAGATAAGCAACAGCAAAACAAAACGAGAAGAAATCAAAATAGAAATAAAAAGAAACCGAACCCGCAATCAAAGGAAGAGAAAGCTCCGCAAGGAAATGTAAAAAACACTGGAAAGAAGCCGGCGGACAAACAGAACCGTCGTAAAAACAACAACAACAGAGGTAATAGCCCAAATCAGAACAAAAAGAATGAGACTTCTTCAGAATAGTTTGATTTTGGCAGCCGGAATTGCGCTGTCATCTTGTGGTGAAGCTCCCTTTTATGAGGAGGTATACTCTTTTAATGAAAGAGAGTGGGCGCAAGATGTGAAGCCCAGCTACGAGATTGATATAAAGGATATAAACACAGAATACGACTTCACACTCTCTTTACGCGTTTCAACAGGTTATGAATACAGTAATCTTTGGGTCTTTATGAAAACTGAAGCTCCTGATGGAACAACCGCTCGTGAGCCTTTTGAAATACAGATCACTAATGAAGATGGATCTTGGGTGGGTGAAAAATCAGGATCGATAGTCACAACAAGACTTTATTTCCGGAAGCGAAAATTACCTTTAAAAGGTAAATACAAGTTTACCGTTGAGCAGGGTATCACGTCTTCAAAAATTAATGAAGTACATGATCTAACTTTTACGATGGATGAAGCAAAAGAAGAAGAGTAAAAACCTTCTTACAGCTTGTATGAGTAACTTAAACCAAGTACGTGTCGAAGGTTTGCACCAAAATCATTTAGTTTCTTATCTAGTTGGTATTTAATAGACACTTTATGAGGCCCTTTAAGTTCCAAACTAGTTCCTATCGCCAGACGAATTTTCTTAAATCCAGGCCCTTTTGGTCCGTAACTCGGATCGTAGAAGAGCTCACCAGAAAGAAGCGGGGAAAACATACTATTATCAATGTCGTAAGACGCTGAGAGTTTAGTACGTATGGCTTGATCAAAATCAGAATCATACTCCTGTGCATCACCAAGGCGAGAAAAGGCATATTGATAACGAAGACGAAGACCCAAATCTAATCGTTCAACGCGTTTTTTAAAAGAGGCATTAAAGTTAATTCGGTGACCTGCTCCGTAATTTCCGTAACGATCCTTGTCTAGAATATATCTGTACTCAATTGAAGGGCGAAACCACCTCTTAACCTTATACTCAATACCCGCTTGAGGAAAAAACGTTTCCAATCCAGATGACCCGAATCTTGAATTAAGTTCAAATGACCAATCAAGTTTTTTCACGATACCCCCTTCAACGCCGGTTTTCAACCATGTCTGGAACTCGTGTTGAGCAAACGCTCCGGAACCTAAGAATAGGATTCCTACAACGATAAACATCTTCATAGTTCGCCTAGTTAATGATATTAATCGTTCCTACGTCAAGAGTTTCTTTCTTACCTGAGATCTCAAGGTCCAAGATCTTTGCTTCTTTACCACTTGGGCATGTATCGCAATCTTGATATACAAAGAGTTGGTATTTACCAGGCTGTAAGTAGTTGAACTCAAATGTACCATCATATGATGTTTCAACGTCATCATCATAGTAGGTGCCTTCTTCTCCGTAGATTAAATAAACATCTTCTTTTGGCGCATCGTACTCGTTGATTAAGTTTCCAGCAATGTCATAAACAAGCACGTGAACTTTACCGACGATGCTCGAAGAGCCACCAGGACCTTCTACTTTCTTGCAGCTTTGAAGCACAAAAGTTGAAGCAATTAATACTGTAAATACAAAGATCGATTTGAATCGTTTAGTCATAGCTTTAGAGCGTTATTATTTAAATTAGTGTGTTTGGGTTTACAACGTTAATGCTGTTTTTCACGATACTAATATAGTAAAATAGGGATATAGTTCGTATTATTGAGACACTTCTATACCTTTGAGATTGTGATCTCAACAAAAAATGAACTTATGCTAACAAAGAAAATGATGCAAGTCCTATCTGTCTTTGCATTTTTAACGATTGCTCAACTATCATCAGCTCAAATTGTAATTAATGAATATTCTTGTTCCAATATTAATGGGCCGAATGATGCTTTTGGAGAAAAAGAAGACTGGATTGAACTTCATAACCCAACAGCTGCAGCTGTAGACATTTCGGGGTTTTATATATCTGATAAGGCGGGAACACCATTAAAGTGGGCTGTTCCGGCAGGAAACTCAATTCCAGCTGGTGGGTACATGATGGCGTTTTGTTCTAAGAGAAATACGGTTAGTGGAGGAGAGCTTCACCCTAACTTTTCATTGACTCAAACAAAAGGAGAAACGATAATGCTCTCGAATGCGATTGGGAACGTAATCGATTCAGTGAAGTTAATTCACATGACAAAACAAGACCACTCCGTTGGAAGATCAACAGATGGTGCGGTAGACTGGAAATTATTCACAAGTCCAACACCTAACGGAACAAATGTAGGTGCACAAGATTTTTATACACCAACTCCTGTGATGACGTTGGCGCCGGGTTTTTATGCAGGAGCACAATCTGTGACAATCACATGTGCAGAAGCTGGAGCGACTATTCGTTACACAACAGACGGGTCAACTCCAGATGGCGCTTCACCTATTTATAGTGGACCAGTATCAATTTCATCAACGACAGTTCTAAGAGCACAGGCATGGGGGGTAAATGACCCTAGCTTTAATGAAACAAATACATATTTCATTGACGTAACTCATCCTATACCAACTGTATCTATCTGTTCAGATGAGATTTATGACCTAATTGCGAATGGCTTTCAATGGGGAGGTGATCAAATTGGGGCGGTTGAGTTGTTCGAACAGGACGGAACCTTTATTGATGAAGGAGAGGGAGACTTCAATAAGCATGGGAATGATTCTTGGGTTTACGATCAACGTGGGTTTGATTTAATCATGCGTGATCAGTTCGGATACAATGGAGATCTTGAACATCAGATTTTTCCAGAAAAAACACGAACGGACTTTCAGAGGTTGATATTAAAACCAGCAGCAAACGATAACTATACGTTTGAAGATGGTGCCCATATTCGAGATGCTTTTGTGCATACTTTGTCGGATAGAGCGGACTTAAAAATGAATGAACGAACATGGCGACCATGTGTGCTTTATTTGAATGGAGAGTACTGGGGTGTTTATGAGTTAAGAGAAAAAGTAGATGATCATGATTTTACAGATTATTACTTTGACCAAGGGAAGTTTGACTTATTGTACCTTAAGACTTGGGGCGCAACTTGGGAAGAATACGGAGCGCCAAATGCACAATCGGAATGGGATGGTCTTGTTGCTTTCATTTTAGCCAACGACCTTTCAATACCAGCAAACTATGACTACGTAGATAGCTTGTTAAACTGGAAATCATTGTGTGATTACTTCATGTTTAATTCATACATAGTTTCTCAGGATTGGTTAAACTGGAATACTGCATGGTGGAGAGGAACGAACCCTGCGGGTGATAAAAAGAAATGGCGCTATACCTTATGGGATATGGATGCATCTTTTGGTCATTATATTAATTATACAGGAATTCCTGATCCTACAGCGAATGCTGACCCATGTAATGTGGAAAACCTTCCGAACCCTGGAGGCCAAGGTCATACGGACATCTTATTGAAATTAATGAATGATGTTCCGGAGGTTGAACAATACTATATTACAAGGTACATTGATATGGTAAACACATATTTTTCTTGTGCTTATATGAATCAGCTACTTGATAGCATGATTAATGAAATTCAACCAGAAATGGGTGCTCAAATTTCAACTTGGGGAGGTACATACGCAGGTTGGGAAACAGCTGTACAGGACTTGAGAGATTTCATAGATATAAGATGTACTGCGCTAGAAACAGGCCTGATAAGCTGCTATGACTTGACAGGGCCATATGACGTGACGTTTGACGTTAGTCCAGTGGGGGCAGGTGAGATTAAGGTTAACTCAATTTGGGTAGATAATTACCCGTGGAGTTCAAGCTACTTTGGCGGCATACAAACAAATACAACGGCTCGGGCCTTCCCTGGCTATACGTTTGATCATTGGGAATATTCGGTCGGACCCATGATGAATGGTGATTTTGCTGATACAAATTCGATTATGATTGAAAACCCGGAAATGATTATCGCTGTTTTTGTTCCAGACGGAACACCGCCTGTGAACCCGCCAATAACTCCGCCAGGAGGCTCTATCGAAGGATTTCACGTACCAACAGGTTTCAGTCCTAACGGAGACAATGCGAATGAGGTTTTTGGGATTATCGTAGGTACTGATGTTGAATCATTTACCTTCTATGTTTATGATCGATGGGGGAACAAAATGTTAGAATCTTCGGAGTCTGATTTGGAATGGGATGGAACATATAATGGCGAACCGGTTAATGCAGGTGTATACCCATATATGTATGAAGTAGAATTTACTGATGGTACTAAAGAGTGGCATTCAGGAAATATAACAGTCATCAGATAGTATGAAGAAAATCGTAACAGCTGCATTGGTCATATGTGTGCTTCATTCAGTAAGCGCTCAGGATTTTCATTTTGCACAATCTGATCAAACACCATTATTGATAAACCCGGCAGCAGCAGGTGTTTTTGATGGATGGGAGAGAATAGGAATTAACCATAGAAGCCAGTGGATAAATACCGGTACAAAGTTTAACACAACTTCGATTGCTGCGGATGCAAACTTATGGAAGTCAACACGCAGAAACAGTGCTCATGCAGGAGTTGGGGTTCTATTTTATAATGATATCGGTGGTGATTCAAAATTTGGTAACCAAATGGGATCACTAACCATAAGCGGTATATTACCAGCTGGAAAGAGTAGCACAATATCTGCGGGGATACAAGGTGGGTTTGGTCAGCGAAAGGCGGATCTATCAGGTGTTTCATTTATGAACCAATGGGACGGAACAGAGTTTAATGAGTCTATCATCAGTGGGGAACAGAATGTACTTACATCCTTTATTTATATGGATGCCTCAGCTGGACTGTATTATGTGTATCGTGGAAGGAAAAGCTCGTTTGCTCGTAATAGTGACTTTAAATTGAAACTTGGAGTGTCAGGGTATCACCTTAATAGTCCAAAAATGAAGTTCATTAATGGGAGCGTCGATAGATTAAACAGAAAGTACGTTGCACATGTTTCAGTTACTGGGGACATTCCTGGTTCTAGATTCGCTATGGACGGTTCTGTTCTGCAATTCATCCAAGGAGGACACTATGAAACGTTACTTGGTGCGAGAGTAAGATACAGGTTTGAAGATGGAACAAAAATTACAGGAATGAATCAGAATGCTTACGCTGGATTCGGTCTTCAAATGAGGGTAAAGGACGCAATCATTCCATCACTATTACTTGATTGGGGAGGATTTAAGTTCGTTTTGTCTTACGATGTCACGATTTCAAAATTACGCCGTGCGTATAGCGGAGGATCATTAGAGTTTTCTATGGTCTATGTAAACAAGCATCACGCACTGTTCAAGTCAAGAAAGAGAAGAATGTAAACGGAAATTACCGTGATTACATTTTAGCAGTTAACGACTTAAACAGTCTAAAGATTCTTTTTCTGAAAAAAATAAATAGAACAATGTAAGGCAATATCATGAGCAACATTATTCCATAATTGATGTTGTGCCCGAAAGAACTTTCATCAACCTCATTGAAGTTAGCGGTTGATTGTTCAGCTATCAATTTACATTGCGAACAGCCTTGCGCAAATGTCATATCAGCAATAAATAATAAAGCTGTCACCAATAGAATAACTTTCCACATTTTCATACAACAAAAGTAAGGATTTTATTGAGATATCTGAACTATAGGGTGAAAGGCCATCCTGATGTATTATTGCGCTGTCAGTGTTTGAAAAATTCATCTAAATTTGTAGTATGAGATTTATTGCACTTAGCTTATTGTTCCTATCGATGCTTTCTATTATTGTCGCTTGTGGCGACTCTGAAGAACCTCAGAAGGAAAAGGAGATTCCACTGGAGAAACTAATTTCTCAATACCCGGACAGTGCAGAGCTTTACGTACGCCGAGGAAGAATAGGCATGGAGAAAAGGGACTTTAAGCAAGCTCTTTCTGATGGGGCCACTGCCTTTCGGTTAGATAGTACAAATGCTGAGGTAGAATTGTTTTATGCAGATGTGATTAACAATAATCCACTGCGCTCTGTAGAGGATGTTTACGTAGCACAGCGACACTATGAGAGCTTATTGAAAAAAGATGATAAGAACACGGACATTCTTGTTTCTTTAGCTTCTACGTATAGTCAACAACAAGATTTTGATAAGGCCTTCACCTACATTAACAGTGCATTGCGTATCGATCCACGTTACAGAGATGCTTATATTTTGAAAGGTTCTATTTATCGTGTATTGGGTAAAACAGAATTAATGAAATCGTCTTACGAAACGGCAGTTCAGCAAGATCCAGAATTTCATGAAGCATATATTATGTTAGGCGTTATATATCAACAAGAAAAGAATCCAATTTGTATTCAGTACTTCGAAACTGCGTCAGCATTACTTCCTGGAAATCCAGAAGCTCTTTATTCATTAGCCTATGCGAAGCAACATTTTGGACAAGAAGAAGAAGCTCGAGAAATGTACAGAGAAATGGTGAAAGATACCTCAGACTACTATGCGAGTCAGGCGTATTTCCAGCTTGGACACTTTAAGCAATTCTATGATGGATCCTTAGACAGTGCGATGTACTTTTACAATAAGGCAATCTATGTAGAGCCGAGATACACAGAAGCGCATCATAACTTAGGAATGTGCTATGATAAAAAAGGCGATAAAACTAAGGCTCTACAATCATTTGGAAAAGCCCTTAAATACAATCCTGATTTCACGCTTTCTAAAATGTACGCTGACAGTATTCGATTTCTGTGAGAAAGCTTAATCCTAAATATGTTCAGCTTGTCGCCGATGCTGTTATTCCACTAGCTGGAATACTATTTTGGGACTGGGGACTGTACTTTATTCTACTTTTTTATTTCTTAGACATGATCGCTTCTGAAGTGATTACACACTTAAAGTCGAAAAAAACAATTGAATTTAGCGGAATAGGACAAAAACTACGAACTTCTTATGGTTTTCAAAGTGCCATTTTTCTTTCGATTACATTGTTAGCTGTTCACGCGGCAATGTATTTTATTGACCCTGCAATTAATTTCAAAACGGAAATTTTTGCTTTTTGGACCTACGAAGAGCTGGGTATTCAACAAGGTTATGTGTTTACACCGCTAGTTGCATTTGGCGCTTATCAACAGTATAAAATGTCCTTTTTCATGATCGGTCAATTTCAGAAAGTTACTCAGAATGAAATTTGGAACCCACACATAAAAGCGTACTTGGTAATAATTGGAGCTGCTGGAATCGCGATAGGGTTGGCTCAGGTAGTAGACATTCCTGAGATGGTTTATGTGCTTTTAATAGTTGTAGCAAGTACCACCTATCAACTTCTTTTTAACAAGTAGTGCTTTTTATTTCCGCGTTCTTCTTATCCAAGCGGGTAATAATATGGAACCGATAAATAAGTAGGGAAAATAGGAGATTAGTCTCCATAATATAGCTAAGCCCGCAAGTAATATTGCCGATGAGCTGAAGGATGCAAGGAGTTCTCCAAAAGCAAACTCTGCAACCCCACTGCCGCCGGGCGTTGGACTCACAAGCATAAAAAGCCATAACACTAACTGCTGTCCAAGAACCTTAATGTTATCCATAAACCCAAGGTCTAAAAAGGCATTCAGTATTGCGTTAATAACTAGATAGCGAGAGATCCAACTTGCCATTGTGGTTAGAAAAACTTTACCCCAAAAGAGCCTTGTTTCCTGCTTAAACTCTTTAGATGCCTTCTCTATATCCTTACCCCATTCTTTGGCGATAAACTTCCAGCGTTTGAGAAAAGGAATTCGAAAAATGAATAGCAAGAATCGAGTTGCCAATTTTGGATACCAAAAGATTGTAAGATACAGTAAACTACAGATCAAAAAGATGATTCCAAAACCTACCCAGAACCACCAGGTCAACGTTACAGAACTACCTTGGTCGACTGGAAACAGTTCACTATGGTGAATGAATAAAAACACAAACGGGATCATCACCACGTAGAATAAGTTGTCCATGAATGCCGTGATGATTACAATGGCGGTTGCGCGTCCAAATGGAATAGTTTCTCTATTGAGAATAAACATAGCGACCGCGGCTCCACCGACAACACCAGGCGAAAGAGCAGAAGCAAATTCCCAAATCATAATCACGTAGAAGGCCGCCCGCCAGGTTAGTTTGTTCTTAGTAAGAAGCCGAATTCTAAGCATATAGAAGAAGTCTCGAAACACCATAAACACTAGAGCTCCGATCATCCAAAACCAGGACGAGCTCGTCCAGTTAACCTGACTCAACGCATCCGAAACAGTTTGTTCTCGATATGTGCCTTGTTTACTTAATTTGAAATCCGACTCATCGTGAATATCAATTATTTTATTGCTATTCCCATCAACCCACGCATGTGTCCCAGTTCCGTCCTTAACTTCAACAAAATGAATCTGCGAAATACTTCGATAAAGCACCCAACACGAAATGGATAACCCAATGATTAGGGCTAGAGCAATTTTCCATCCGCTGAACGCAGATTTCATTGGCGACTTCATGAACTGTTAGTTTTTAAGATCGAGCAGTTATGAGCGATCTGAATTTTTTTGTTTGAATGCTAGGATAAAGATAAGAACTTCAAAACCAAATCGAAAACTTCAGTTCTGTATAGTGAAAAATTGAATAAATACGATTCGTTGTTGTTCCACGCTATTCAAGAGAGGAAATTATTATTGTAAATTAGCCTTCATGTTGAGGGAAATAAACAAAGGATGAATGAAATCTAACTGGCTAAAACCGTCTGGAATCATAATCATTATTGTCGCACTGTTGATGACAACGATCCTGTCAAATCTTCGATGGCACGGGGAGGATTGGAAAACAACTCTGGGCTCCGATGCAAGAGGTTACTATGCAACACTGCCTGCTACATTTATTTATGGAGACCTGAATTATGGTTTCTTTGAGGAGATTGAACTGAAGAAATACTTCAACAGTAATCAGATGTTTGATTACCGAAGTATTCAGGAGGGCGGGGTTACGAATAAGTTTTATTGTGGAACAGCAATTGCCGAGGCCCCCTTTTTTTTGTTGGGGCATCTATGGAGTCACGCCAGTGACAAAGACACAGATGGATACTCATGGTATTACATGATTTTCATAAGCTTATCAGGTGTTTTCTACCTTATGTTAGGACTAATTTACACGAATAAACTACTTGACTTTTACGACATTAAAGAGTGGCATAAGGTGATTGTTTTAGTGGTAACAGTATTTGGTACGAACTTGTTTTATTACGCCATTGTTGAAGTAGGTACATCGCATATTTTCTCTTTTGCTTTTGTAGCAATGTTTGTATACTTCAGTAAGCTGTTTTTCACCTCGGATAAAGCAAAGTATTCTATTATTCTTGCGGCGTTATTAGGGATGATTGTTCTAATTCGTCCAATAAATGGAATGATTATTTTTTCCTTGCCCTTTATGGCAGGTTCGTGGGAAGCATTTAGTCGTTCAACATTGAACTTACTTAAGCGCCCTTTTAATTTTCTTTTAGCCTTATTGCTCTTCTTTGGTGTTGTTTCTATTCAACTCTTTATCTATAAAATATCGGTAGGAAGCTTTTTTATTTACAGCTATACAGATGAGGGGTTTGATTTTCTTCACCCTCATTTTATTGATATTCTCTTTAGCTATAAAAAAGGCTTGTTTTTATATACCCCAATGTATTTACTCGCCTTTGTTGGACTTTGGTATTTGTGGAATAAGTCTAAATATATGATGATAACATGGCTGTTGTTTTTCGTCATGATAACCTATATACTATCGTCCTGGTGGAGCTGGTATTATGGTGGTAGTTTTTCGTCAAGAGTTTATGTTGAGTACTTACCTCTATTTGCAATCCTTATTGGGGTAGCCTTGCGAGATATGAAACGAAGAGCGATATATATTTCGGTGATTTCAATACTACTTGTTATATGTCAGATTCAAACCTACCAATATAGATACTACGATATTCATTGGTCCGATATGACGAAAGATAAATACTGGAATGTATTTCTCAGGATCGATCGACTGATGTAGTTATTTAGGGCGTCTTGGCTATTGGAACCAAGCTTACTTCCACTTCCCAATTGGCTCTTACTTTCGTCGGGCTCGAATAGATGTCAACTTGTTCTGGTTGGCGCCGAGTCTTCAAGTCACCTCCATCCCAGCGGCCATTATAATTTGAATCATGAATAATTTTGAAGGTATAGCTACCAGGAGATAATTCAGTAAGTACAATAGGCGAAGTTAAATCAGAAGGTTTCAATTCTAATTCATCAACAATGTTAGTTCCGCTTAGTACCTCCAGCACAATAGAATGTTCGTAGTGACTTAAGTCTAAGGAGAGGCTACCATATTTTTTCTGAGAATTAAACTGAACTGTCCCTTCAAAAGCTTTGCTTGTTCCGTTTGTAGTTTCAATTGCGCCCTCCTTAAAGGCCACAATGTATTGATCGCTTAGTTCTCGATTTAGGTAAATGTCAACTACATTCTTATCGTAACCAATAAACGATGTTAGTAGTGTCGAGTCTTTACTGTTTCTTATAGTAATGAGTTCAGAGTTTAGCTTGGTTATGATGTCATTCACGACGAACCCAGCACTATCACTAGGACTAAAGAGGCCATTATTCGATGGCTTAACAAGAACACTTCCTTTCTTTTGAGCATCTAACACACGATAGGATGCAGTGTCACTGAAATGATCGTCTTGGTAGACCATTTCACCTGACGGGCTAATTAACTCCTCAGAATTGACGTAAAGAGTTATAGAATTATTTGAATTTACAGTGTACTTCTCCGGTGCTTGAAGAATCCCATCCAGGTAGATATTTTCATTTTCAACAGTCCGATTCAGTTCTATAAGAAAGTTGGATGGAGGGTTAAATTTAACTGCTTCAATTTTTGCTTTTTCGAGAGGTTTAAACATCCTAAACGCGTCGGGAGATACAAATGAGGAGTCAAGCTGAATTAATGAGTCCTCGAAAAACCCAACAGTTTCGAATGGCTGAGGAATTAAATCTCCATTTTCGTCGTTAAAGGCAATCAATTTATACGCTCGTTCTTTGAGATAACTTAACGTGGCATTTCCAAAACGATCCGTTTGAGCGAAGTTCAGAATTGTGCCATCTTCAGGGTTGTATAATCCAACTAGGATATCTTTCATTGCGGTATTCGTTCGAGCATCAACTGCCGAAACGGAATATGACAAAGAATCAAGTGTCGATCCAGTAGAAAAAACATACTGCATAATCGAATCATTCGATTCAGACAAATCTTTTACCGCTCGATTTAGATAGATCGCATACGTTGTATTTGCCTCAAGGTCCTCATCCCATGATAGGATTAATGTTTTTCCTTTCACTTTAGATTTGATCTTCGCATGAGGGGGCACAATCTGTATATTTTGGACCGGGTTGTTTAAAGTGAAGAATTCATCAAAAGGGATTTCAACTTTCTTCGAAGTAAAAAAGGAGGAAGCATTCGGCGGTGAAACACCCTCATTTATCGGTTTTGGAGCAAAGATATCTTCGTCACCCCCCGAGATTGTTCCAACTTGAGCACACCCCACTAACAGTAGGGAGAGTATTCCGATTAAATAATGGTAACGAGCCATTCACAGAGTTGATTAAGGTAGTGTGCGTCCACTTCGTCAAATGTAGCGAATTCATCACTATCGACATCAAGAACGGCAATCACTTTAGAATCTTGTATAAGAGGTACAACAATTTCACTTTTAGAGGCGGAACTGCATGCTATATGCCCCGGGAATTCAGCGACATTTGCCACGACAATCGTAGCCACATCTTCCCAGCTTTTTCCGCAAACACCTCGCCCCATTTTAATTCTTGTACAGGCAATAGGCCCTTGGAATGGACCTAACACTAATTCGTCATCTTTTACAAGATAAAACCCAACCCATAGAAAACCGAACGTCTCTTTTAGCGCAGCAGAGACGTTTGCAAGATTGGCGATGCTATCTTTTTCATCACCGACTAGCGCTTTAATTTGTAAAAGGATGCTTGAATAAACATCTTCTTTATTTCCTAAAATTTGGATCAGTTCCTCTGCCATAACGGTACTTTATACAAAGTTGAGTTTTTTGTTTTTAATCTCCAATTTTTCACTAACTTGAATGGAAGACGAATAAAAATGACCACAAGATTTAAGTAATGTTAGACAGAGTTAACCTAGAAAAAATATTGTTTCTCGATATTGAAACAGTCCCACAAACGTACGAATTTGCTAAGCTAGAGGATAAGACGCGAGAATTATTTGAAGCTAAAACCCGCTTTCAGCAAAATGAGGAAAGATCATTTGAACAGTTGTACGATATGCGTGGAGGAATTTTTGCAGAATTTGGACAGATTGTATGTATTTCAGTTGGTTTTATTACTGCGAGTCCAACCGGTAAGCAGATTAGAATGAAATCTTTTTACCATGACGATGAGGAGACGCTTCTAAATCAGTTCAAATCATTACTGGATGAACATTACAACTCACCCCATAGTATCCTCTGTGGACACAATGCGAAGGAGTTTGATTTTCCATATATCTGTCGCCGCATGCTTATTCTAGGAATAAAATTACCCTACGCATTAAATATTGCTGGTAAGAAACCATGGGAAATACCGCATCTTGACACAATGGAACTGTGGAAATTTGGCGACTTTAAAGCATATACCTCTCTTGCGCTTTTATGTCATGTGTTTGAAATACCTACACCGAAAGATGATATTTCAGGAGCCGATGTTGCCAGAGTGTACTTTGAAGAAAATGATTTGGAACGAATCAAGGTTTATTGCGAGAAAGATGTTGTCGCGTTGATACAGTTATTCGTGAAAATGCAAGGAGGAGCTCTTGTTGAAGAGAGCGAAATACATTATTCTTAAACCTTTTCTTCCTCGAGCGAAACAATGTAATAAGCGGCGGTCATGGTAAAGTTTCTAACCCATGGTATCCAAGAAAAGAGTTTCCATTGTTTTCGTGGTTTCAATCCAAACTTTACCTCATAATTTGGCTGGATGAAGTAGAAAGTGCGTTTATCTTTCTTATAGCTCGATTTTTTGAGGATTCGCTCAAAACGTTCTATAGAGATTCCGGTTTCTTTAATTTCTGCCAAATCTTCGATATCCCCAGGATGCTCTTTAAACAACTTCAAAACACCCTTGTACATGAACATTGGCATTAAATGAAAATAAGGGAGCTTGGATAAGAACTTACTGTTGCACATTTGCTGATGTCCACCAAAAGGATTTTGCCAGGGTGGAAAACCTTGGAAAAACTTTCCTCCGGGTTTTAAAAACCCTTTCATGAATTCCATAAAACGTTCCTGACCATGAATATGCTCGAGAACATCTCGTGTTATGATGAGATCGAATTGTCCCAAATCGTCCATGTCATAAATATCCTTGAAGAAGAGCTCTAAATTGTCATTATGCGGATGATCAGCAAGGTATTCACGGGCATTGATGATTTTCTTTTCAGACAAATCTACACCAACAACACGCTTGCAACCGATGTCAAGAAAGGGCTTTAAATTCCCACCTTCTCCACACCCTATTTCAAGCACGGAAAGCTCAGGAGTGACTTCAATTACTTCATTGATATATGGGATAACGTATTTCTCAACAGTGGTAATCTGCTCATTAAAATATCGTTTTCTATCCTTGTGTCTTTCTTGCATTGAGTTGGTGCTTAATCAAGACTGCGAATATAAGCAATTCAACGTTAGAGAAAAATCGTCTCTTTTGAAGTCGTTTCTTGTTCAATCTTGATAATACCAGTTGCTATATTACCTTCCTTCTCCGCTTCAACATTCATTACCGCGACACCTGCTTGACCAAGTTAATATCCATCGTTGAAGTTGAATCGAATAACACTATTAATATCATATATTTCCAAACCCAACAAGAACGCGTGTAACGATTCAATATCAATCTGAGCGTAAGACTCCATTGAATATAGTAATTACCGACTTGTTGGGGCGTCAAGTATACAAAACAACTCATGCATCATTACCCGGAATAAATACTGTTCTAGTTAATATAGAATCGCTTCATACTGGCCGCTATATTGCGAACTTGTCTTCTGATCATCAGGCTAAACTTTTGTACTTGCAGAAGCAATAATAAAGGAGAGCATTCTTCTAAGGATTATCTAGTCTTATAAAGAAAAAAGGTGCCGAACTTAGTCCAACACCTTTTTCCTTTTTCAGTATTTATTATTGAACGAAAACGGTTTCGTTAGTCGTCGTTTCTTGCTCAATTTTAATAATTCCTTGACCCGTTAATGATCCTTTAGTTACGTCGATATTTAGTACGGCAACTCCAGCTTGTCCTAATTGATAAACTTCGTCGAAGTTAAAAATTGCTTCACCTGCTGAATTTGTGGAAGTGGTATCGTAAAGAACAACACTTGCAGGCTGATTTGTTGTAGACTGTCCATAAACAACTACAGTAGCATCAACAACAGGTTGGCTACTTGCATCTAACACCATAATAACAGCAACTGTTTCTTCTTTCTTACGACAAGAAACAAAGGTTACCGCAATCAGTAGCGCGAATAATCCGAATGTAAAGAACTTATTCAATTTCATAATTGATTGTTTTAATTTGGTAGATAAACAGTTTCGACTGCAGTTGTATGCGATCGACTTCTAAGATATCCAGTAGCAGTTTTAGTATCAAACTTTGCGATCACATCAAAATATGCAACAACATTATCATCACCAGCGACGTCATAGTAAGCTTTCATATTAAATGTAGCGAAACCAGAAACATTTGTGATTACCGTATCCACATATTCCAGTGTCTCCGGATCGGAATTGATATCACCAACGATAATAACTTTCGCTCCCTCAACAAGTTCATTACTCGCTGAACGGACAAATATTTTTATTCCTGATGGTTCCTTGTTTTTACATGATTGAACAAATCCAACCGATAAACAAACAAACAACATCAATCCTATTTTTCTTGCCTTATTCATAGTGTCTTATGATGATAGTCTTCAAATATACGCTAAAAATCAGATTCTGTAAAAAACTTTGACTCTGAATTCTTAACTTCGTACGCACACAATACGCTTTTGTTACATAAACAATTAACTACCACAGAAAATTGCAGTATTAGTTGGTTATACAGGTTAAACGTAGTTAATTAAGGAAGAGTTGGCTGACAAGACAAAGAAATGAACGAT
Source organism: Flavobacteriales bacterium UBA7325 (assembly GCA_002471375.1). Classification (GTDB taxonomy): domain Bacteria; phylum Bacteroidota; class Bacteroidia; order Flavobacteriales_D; family Crocinitomicaceae; genus UBA4466. Next base: position 15,155 of record DKPV01000005.1, on the reverse strand, counting down.
AAGATTACAAAAATAAAGAAGGAGATTGATGGTTATTTGATCGAATCAAAGCAACATTTAGAAGACTTCAGAATTAAGTTTTTAGGCTCTAAAAGTGTTGTAAAACAGTTGTTTGGAGAACTGAAGTCTGTTCCAAATGAAGAGAAAAGAACGGTCGGACAGCTTCTTAATGGATTGCGAGAGTTCGCACAAGGAACTTTTGATAAAGCACAGGAGAATTTAGCTGATAATCAAGGAGAAAGTCAAAAAATCGATCTTTCTAGACCAGCTGATCAAATTGAAATTGGTGCGCGTCATCCTCTCTCAATTGTGAGAAGTGAGATTATCGAAATCTTCAGTAGAATTGGATTTTCAGTTTCTGAGGGACCAGAAATAGAAGATGATTGGCATAATTTCTCTGCTTTGAACTTTCCTCCGGAGCATCCAGCAAGAGATATGCAAGACACTTTTTTCATAGAAAAGGGAGAAGAAGAAATAGCATTACGTACTCATACCTCATCGGTTCAAGTTCGTGTGATGGAGAACTCTAAACCACCAATCAGAACAATTTCTCCAGGGAGAGTTTATAGAAATGAGGCAATTTCTGCAAGAGCACACTGCTTTTTTCACCAAGTAGAAGGATTGTACATCGATAAGAATGTCTCTTTTGCTGATCTAAAACAGACTCTACTGTACTTCGCAAAAGAGATGTTCGGTGAAAAAGCACAAATTAGATTACGACCATCTTATTTCCCGTTTACAGAACCAAGTGCTGAGGTTGACATTTCTTGTACTATTTGTAGTGGAAAAGGATGTAATGTTTGTAAGTATTCCGGATGGTTGGAGATCTTAGGTTGTGGAATGGTAGATCCAAATGTTCTGGAAGCAAGTAATATCGACAGTAAAGAATTCACTGGTTTTGCTTTTGGAATGGGAGTAGAACGAATAGCACAATTGAAATATAGAGTGAACGATCTACGGTTGTATTCAGAAAATGATCTTCGATTCTTGAAACAATTTACACCTGAAATGTAATTATGGGATGGTTCGGCAAATCACAAGAAAGCAAGGAGTTACCTTGGAATCAGTTAACATCAGTTGATCAATTAAAAGAAGTGTTGGACTCTTCTACTGAGAAGCCGATCCTGCTATTTAAGCACAGTACTAGATGCAGTATTTCATCAATGGCGTTCTCTGGATTTCAAAGTGGATGGGAAGGAACAGAGGAGGAGATAGGAATTTACTATTTGGACTTACTGAACTATCGTGATATTTCGAATCAAATAGCAGAACTTACTGGAGTTATGCATCAGTCCCCTCAAGTGATCGTCTTAAAGAATAACGAAGTGGTTTACACAGCAACTCACACTGCTATTAGTGCAAGAGCGGCATTAAGCTCGATTAGCTAAGATGAAAAAGAAAATAGTCATTGCACTAATTGTGATCGTTGGAGGAGCTCTCTTAATCTTACCTCTATTGAAATCAGACCCTACTCAAGAATCTGGAGAATTAGCGGTTTTCGATTTTGATCAGGATAATCTTGCAATGCACGTTGGAGATAAAGTTGACTTGAAATTAAGAGTCGAGCAACCAATTAAGTCAATGGAGTTGATCATGGATAACACGGTGCTTAAAACTTGGAACACTCCAACAGGGTCAGTCGTTTTTAAACTCAAAGGCGACCAAGAATTAATGGGAGGACATCGCTTAACACTTCGTGCAACAGATAATGATGGTAATACGAATACAGACTATTTGATGTTGCGGGTATTGTCTGACATAGAACCAGAACAATTAATTGCTAAGATCGAAGGGTCGTATCCACATCTATCATCAAGTTATACCCAAGGATTAGCGTTTTACCAAGGTCGTTTGTTTGAAGGGACTGGAGATCCAGGTCGAGCAGGAAAAACGATAGTAGCAGAGGTTGACTTAGCTTCTGGGAAATGGAAAGAAGGGAAATTCATGGGGTTAGGTCCAACTCGATTTGGAGAAGGAATTACAATTCTGAATGAAAAGCTTTATCAATTAACATGGCAGAGTCAGGTGTGTTACGTTTACGACGCGAATGATTTGCATGGTAATATCCAAGAACTCACTTATGTCGGAGAAGGATGGGGGCTATGTAATGATGGCGAATCGCTGATTATGTCAAGTGGTTCGGAACGCATTGTTTTCCGTGACCCTTTGTCATTCACAACAACAAGAACGATTGATGTTTATGACAACACAGGGCCGATCTCCAACCTAAATGAGTTGGAATATATTGATGGACTTATATATGCGAATGTGTATCAAACTTCGATGGTAGTTGTCGTTGACCCTGAAACAGGGAAAGTCCTAAAAACGATAGATGCCTCAGAGTTGGTTAAATCAACAGATGGAAGAGGTGACGTTCTCAATGGAATTGCTTTTGATTCTGAAACCAATAAAACATATATGACTGGGAAATATTGGTCAAAAATGTTTAGGGTCAAGTTCGAGAAGAAGTAATGTTCCTAGCATCGAAAAAGGATAAAAAGGACTCTGTAAGAATTATTGCGGATACATTCGACGCTAATCCAAGTGTAAATATTGTAATCGGTGATGGTGGTATTCGAACGAAGAAAATAAGTCGACTAGCAGATTATGCCTTTATTAAAGCACTTAATAGAAGAGGCGCGTATTTATCTGACAACCGAATGGCGACAGCTCTGATTTTTCACTCGAAAAGCAAGTCATTTAGTTTAAAAGAAATCTACTTGGAAGTACGCTTTGCGTTATCCATTCCCCCGAAAAAGGTGATCCAAACGTTGAAGCGAGAAGCGTATTTGAAGAAACATAGAACGGAAGACGATCACTTATATTTTTGGTTCCTGGGTGCGCAAAAGGGAGCTGGACATGCAGCTTTTGAATTGAAGGACTACCTGTTTGAATTATCTAAAAAAGAAGACCTAGCAATTTTCTTAGAAACATCTGTACCAAGAAATAAAGTGGTTTACGAACGCTATGGCTTCGAAATCTATCACACTTGGGAAGATTCCGGCGGAGGAAAACCGCTTTGGTTTATGAGAAGAGATCCTAAATAAAAGGAGTCCAAATAACTATAGAGTAACCCACCCAAGGATTCGCCCCTTTTTACTCGCTTGCGTATAAAGTAGCATTTCGTTTTCACTCATCTTCTCACACATTTTTGGAACTAAAGTTCGCTTCTCATCATTTTTGAAATCAAAGAATGTTTTGCGGCTAATTTCACCATCACTTCCTAGAGTAATAATGGCTGCTACGGTATTTCTTTTCTTCTTGTCCTCTTCATCTGTCTCATCCATATTCGCCTCAGAATCATTGTAGATCATCATGATATTATCACCTTGAAACAGAGTAAAGAAGGACGAATATTTCCCGCCATCATTCGTAGAGTGTTGGCGTTTCTTCACTTTATTTTTCCAAGTAATATCTCCTTCAAAATTATCTTGAGCTCGAACGCTTGTTGAAAGGAGTAAAGTTGCCCCAGCAAATAAGATTGGTTTAATCATTTGGCCTGTTTTATGAGATATGGAAGTTAGTCAGAAGTTTGAGAGTAGGTAATAAAAACCAGGAAGGAACTTATTTTGCTGAGAAACTTGTAAAAGGATCGAACTGGTTCATGGTGTTGACCTCCTTCACCTCATTATCTTCTACACGAAGAATTCTGCCAGGATATTTTTCAACCATAGACATGTCATGCGTAGCCATGACGATGGCGGCCTTTTCTTCTTTTGCCACTGCGATCAACAATTGCATTATTTCTGCAGAAGTTTCGGGATCTAGATTACCTGTTGGCTCATCTGCAAGAATGATTTTCGGTTTATTTAGAAGTGCTCTAGCAATTGAAACACGCTGTTGTTCTCCTCCAGATAGTGCGAATGGCATCGAGTTGATTTTTTCCTCAATTCCGACAAGACTTAATACTTCATGGGCTCGAGCTGTCATTAATTTCTTGTCTTTCCAGCCAGAAGCACCCATAACGAACATCAGGTTCTTTAAGACAGAACGATCAGTTAATAGTTGAAAATCCTGGAAGACAATTCCGACCTTTCGGCGTAGCTTCGGAATATCCTTTCGTTTCATTTTTGTTAAATCAAACTCAACAATATTCCCAGAACCTTCAGCGAGTGATAGTTCACCATAGAGAACTTTTAGTAGGCTACTTTTACCACTTCCAGTTTTTCCGATGAGGTATACAAACTCGTCGTCTTGTATTTGAAGGGACACATTTTTTAAGACAATTACACCGCTTTGTAAAATTCTTCCGTCCGATATATTAATTACGTTGCTCATATACTTAGAAGTAAAGTTGCGCAAATGTACGGCATCATTCTTGCCTTGACTAAAATAATCTTAACAGAAAAACGTTTAAAACTTTAGAATAGTCTCTCCAAATACGCATTCAAGTGATATACTTTTAGCGTGGTTTCTAATATGATGTTCCCGCATGAATCTCATCTTATAAACCTCTTTAAAGAATAAACCAGATTCGGCATTCGATATTTATAATGCCTAATATCAATTAAAAGTATCAGTTGTATGGGAAAGTATCTTCTTATCTTATTGATCGCAATGTGTCATACATCTTTTGGACAAACGTCCGAAAAGTATAACAGCGACTATGCAGAATTTTACCGCGCAGAAGAATTGTTCGAAAAGGAACAGTACGGAGCAGCACGAAAGACATTTAGGTTGTTTGTTGACGAGTTCAATCAACCAAATGATCCGATGCAAATAAAGGCCAGATATTATGAAGGTTTATCGGCATTGGAGCTTTATAATAATGATGCTCTAGATTTGCTTACCCAGTTTAATTACGATTATCCGGAGAGCATCTATAAGAAGGATATATATTTTCGATTGGGTAAATTTTATTACTACAAGAAGAAATACGAAGAAGCACTTGCTTGGTTTAACAAGTTAAGCGTACAAGATATCGAAGAAGTTGATCGTGAAGAGTTTTATTTCAAATTGGGTTATTCTTATTTCCAAGAAGATCAGATGGATGAGGCCCGTGATGCTTTTTATGAAGTAAAAGGAGGAACTTCTCAATATGCCAAACCGGCACTCTATTATTATTCGCACATAGCCTACAAAAATGAACAATATCAAGTGGCACTCGATGGGTTCTTAGCGTTGGAAGATGATGAGAAATTTGGAACTGTTGTAGCGTATTATATTGCTCAAATATACTACCTGCAAGGTAAGTATGAGCTTGTAACTGAATATGCGAATCGTGTGAAGGTGGATGGAAAAATAGTAAACGAGAAAGATTTAAACCATCTAATCGGAGATGCTTATTACCGCACAGGTCGCTATGCTGAGGCTGTTCCCTACTTGGAGAAGTACGATCGAGTATCCAATACAACGCGAGACGAAGATTACAGGCTAGGCCATGCATACTATAAAGCCGGGACCTGTGATAAAGCGATCAGAATGTTTGATCGGGTAAAGAAGGAAAAAGATAGTTTAGGTCAAGTTGCATTTTATCACATTGGTGAATGTCAGTTAAAGGCAGACAAGAAAGTTTCGGCTCGAGCGGCTTTTGAAGAAGCAGCGTTCATCGATGCTAATCCAGTAGTTCAAGAAGATGCACTTTACAACTTTGCAATCCTCTCTTACAAGTTAGATATTAACCCATACGATGAGGCGGTTGAGGCATTTGAAATGTACCTTGAACGCTATCCGAATTCTGAACGTCGTGATGACGTCTATCAATACTTAGTGAATGTTTATACCAGCACCAATAATTATGAGAAGGCGCTTACATCACTTGATAAAATTCCTAATAAGGACATTAAGCTGAAGATGGCATACCAACTGGTAGCTTTCAACAAAGGTGTAGATCGTTTCCAGAAAAACAATTTTCCAGGATCAATCGAATCATTTGATAAGGTGAACAAATACCCAGTTGACCCAGAAATGACAGGTAAAGCGGCTTATTGGAAGGCGGACGCTTATTACAGAATGAAAGATTACGATAGAGCAATTACTGAATATAAAAGCTTTAGAGCATTGCCTTCGACCCTATCTCCAAGACTAAAGCAAGAGGCTCAATACAACATCGGGTATTGCTATGTTGATAAGGCAAGAATCCTACAAAAGAAAATTGATGCAGCGAGTAGCGGATCTTCCAAAAAAAGAGCAATGGATGCTGCTGAGAAAGAACACCAGCGAACTATTGATGCCTTTGGAACTTATGTCCAGTCGGACCCATTTAGTAGTAAGAAACTAGCAGACGCATATATGCGAATAGGAGATGCGAGCTTTTTAATAAGTAAAAATGACGATGCTGTTAGAAGTTACCAGAAAGCAATAGACATGGACGAAGGGTTTGATGATCAAGCACTGTTCTATATGGCTAAAACTCTCGGGTACATGGGCAGACCCACCGAGAAAACAGCTAAGCTGCTAGACATAATAAACAACTATTCGAGTTCGAAGTATTTACAGCTGTCGATTTTTGAAGTTGCCGAAACGTATAAGTCAGATGAACGTTACGAAAAAGCAAAAACATACTATCAACGATTAGTGACTGACTACCCTTCTTCTAACAAAGTAATGTCAGCGAAGATTAACATCGCATTCATTTATGGGAAGTTGAAACAATATTCACAATCTGAACAGGCATACAAAGAAGTAATGACTCAATTTGGTGCAGATCAAAAGGTGTGCAAAGATGTCGCTAATGGATTGAAGGATTTATATACTGATATGGGTCAACCGGAAAAAATTGAAGAGCTGCCAAGACTCTACCCATGTTTCCAACTTGATCCAAACGAACAGGAAAACCTTTATTACATTCCTGCTATGACGGCCTATACTGATAGCTCTGTTTCTCAACGTCAGCGTTATCAAAATGCAATCCCGAAGTTTGAGAAGTATTTAGCTAAATTCCCATCAGGACGATATAAGGAAGATGTGAAATATTTTTTAGCGCATAGTCATTACGGAATAGAAAATGAAGTAGAGGCTATTAATATATATCGCGAAGTTTTACAAAGTCCGGTTAACAATGCAAACACAGAACTTGCTGCTCTCAGAGTTGCAAAGTACCTCTATAACAATGGAGAGTACAATGATGTGATTCCTTACTACCGCAGAATTGAAAGTGTTTCAGGGGATCCAGAGAATAAATTCAATGCTCGATTCGGACTAATGAGAAGTTACTACCTCACAGAGAGCTGGTCGAATGCCAGTACATACGCATCTAAAGTGTTGAATGAATCTCAGTTAAACGGGGAGAATAAAGAGCTAGCCCATTATGTGAAGGCTATTTCTAATTACCGACTCAACAACTTCAATGGCGCTAAATCATCACTTGATTGGATGATAACAAATGTCACCTCTGAACGGGGGGCGGAATCGAGATATGCTCTAGCAGACCTTTATTATCAAAGAGGTGATACAGAAAAATCAATGGGAGAAATTGACAAGTTACTTCAAATGCGCCCAGCATATAATTACTGGATCGCGAAGAGTTTGATTCTTAAGACGAGAGTTCAAATAGTTAAAAATGAACTGGTCGAAGCGGAGCAAACATTGAAATCAGTCAGAGAACACTATCAAAATCAAACTGATGGTATTATTGATGAAGCAAACGAATTGTGGGATGAGCTTATGCAGTTAAAATCGCAACCTAAGAACGTCACACCAGATACGAACCCAATTATTGACATTAACGGACAGTAAGATGAGAAAACTAGGAACAATCATAGTAGTGATCATTACCGTTAGTACAGCGGTAGCTCAAGATGTAACACTTATCGGTGAAGGAACCCGAGAGGTGGAAAAGGCTTACAGAATAGCTGGCTCACCACAGATTATTGATACGACAATTCCGATGGCAACAGTGGACTACCCGCTTTTGCAATTGCAGTTTGATACAGAAAGTGAGGTGTCGAGAATTGACCCTGTATCTATTAGAACAGTGGATAAGTTGGCGAAGTTATATCATACTTATATTAAGCTTGGAGTTGGAACTGAATTAATGCCTCTGGGTGAAATCTATTTTGATGCAACCCGATCACGGAAATTCTTATACGGGGCACACCTAAAGCATTTGAGTTCTTTTGGAAATATTCCAGAACGAGCACCTGCACAATTTGATCGTACGCGATTTGGATTGTACGGAACATTAAATCAGAAAAAGTATACGTTAGGCGGAAATATCCACTATAATAATCAGGGGTTGCACTATTATGGAATAAGTGATACACTTGGACTTGACAAGGACAGCACGGCGCAGCGCTATAGTGATTTTGGAATGGATATCAAGTATGCATCTCATAAAAAGGACAGCTCACACTTCAATTATTCTGTGGGAATGGCCTATAATAATTATTCATCTAAGAAGCCATTAGAGGCAGATCTAGAAGATTGGAGAACGAAAGAAAATTACTTCGCGCTTGAAACGAGTGGAGAGTACTTGCTTGGAAAAGAAGTGTTCGCGGCAGATTTCAATATCCGTTACAATGGATATAAGTATGGCGTGGTTGGAATCACTGGAGCCGATGCTCTAGACACTGCAATTGTTAGAAATAATACGGTGGTTAACTTGAAACCAACTATTACGACAACGCTTCAGGATAATCGATTTAAAGCGAAGGTTGGTTTGGATTTAGTTGTGGACGGTGCAACTGACAAAGTTCGCGCTCATCTATACCCGATAGCTGAATTGAAATACAGTATGTTCAACGATATCTTTATTCCTTATGTTGGACTTAGAGGTGGATTAACGCAGACGACATTTAAGGGATTAACCAATGAAAATGAATTCTTATTACCTACCGTTTACATGGAGAACGAGCATAAAGCGATCGATTTTTATGGAGGATTTAAGGGTACAATGAGTAAGAGAATTAGCTTTAACATTGGGGCGAATTTCGCAAATGTGAAGAACATGGGAATGTTTGTTAATGATACGATCAACTCACTTGGAAATAAATTCAATGTTATCTACGATACAGCAAATGTTGCCACAATAGAAGGGTCGATTTCTTATCAACTACAAGAGAAATTTAAGTTTGACGCAATCGGGAGGTTTCATTCTTACAGTCTTGTAAATAACAGCTATGCATGGAATAGACCCAATTTGGAGGTAATCCTGAGAGGGTCATATAACTTGTTTGATAAATTCTTGTTTAACTTAGATGTGAACATGGAGCAAGGAAGAAGAGCCCTCGTGAGTGGGCCGGGAGAGAACATCACATTAGAAAATGGTCAGTATGCTAAAAAGCTTGATTTTATTGCTGATGCGAACTTCTCAGTTGAGTACCGCTACAACCCCAGAATATCTGCTTTCTTACAGTTGAACAACATAGCATCTCAACGTTATATGAGGTGGTATGAAGCTCCGGTACAAAGCTTCCAAGTTCTTGGAGGCGTGACCTTCAGGTTATAGTAACAGGAATGTAGGGAGGAAACTCCCTAGTTGATCAGTGAATAGTGAATATGACTTCAGAAACGAGTTCGTTTTCGGCGTATTCATAGGACTATTGTGGTACACCTCCACAGGTGAAGTCTTCTTATTTTGTTTGAAAACCTTAGCTCTACTTCGACTATATTGTGCGGACCAAACATTTCCAGCATATTTATACGGCCCTTTATGAGCTATAGTATAAACCTTAGTTGCTGGCACTTCGTTAATATACATTCCAGACTCTAAATCTGGAATATCTTGAGAAATAGGAGTACATGCAGTGCACTTAATAATGCCTTTCACGGGATCCCATTTTTTATAGATCTAGAATGAAGGACCCGACATGCTTTCTTGATGATTACCATTCATATATTCAAGTAGTCGCGTATAATCCTCTTTCATTAAGTCTGAGATATTGCTAATTGTGTATGACCTATCGATACCAACGTATTTACAACCATCATAATTTTCTATGTCTTTAACAGTCAGCTCAGAATTAACTTTGCCATCTTCAGCATACTCCTGGAGCATCATTAAACGTCGGTTATAATCCATCCCGATAAAAGTCTCCATCATTTATCATATTTTGAATGAAAAATGATAAACTCGTGTCCATTAACCAGTGAGCGCTTGTGCTGTCTCCTTCAGGCCTGAGCATGAAAGACACCTTCGCTTTAGACTTATATGGAGTAAGAAAAAGAAGGGCGTAATCAACGTGGGAGCTTTCAACCACAGAAATAACGGTCATGTTTCCGGCACCAGTTACCTCACCAGGCCTAGAAATTCAAATTTTGGGATAAAAAAAACGCGAAAGATTACCTTTCGCGTTTCAATAGTTAAAAGGGGATACTAAAATACTCCTGCTTCCTGAGCATCATCATAAGCTTCAGGAGAAAGTTTTTTCAACTCCTCACCGAATCCATCTTTTGATAATTTTCCTTCGTAGTTTGTTTGCCAAGTAAGAATACACTCATTAGATGCTTTAATATCATCTGCCATCGTTGTACTTAATTCAAGTAGCTCTGATGCCGTTGTTGCGTTTGCTGTTTTTTCTTTTACGGCTTCAGCCATATCAAAGCACTCACAGTAATCTTTTGCAGCGTTCACATCATCTTCGCTTGCTCCACATGATGCCAAAAGCAACCCTGTGGCCATAACATAAAATAATTTTTTCATAGGTGTACGTGGTTTTTTAGTTCATGCAAAGTACATATTCCCAACGGAAAGTCAACCAGCAATGGCAGGATTAATAGGTGTTATTCCTCCGACTTCTTCTCAATAGAATTTAACGCCTCAGTTTTGGAGACTTCATCAGAATCTACTACTTCAGATTCGGGAACTGCCGGTGTTTCTTCAGTTGTCTCATTTGATTCTGACTTCTTCTTTGGAAAGTATTTACGCTGTCTAAAGAATACCATAATTACCCCAGAGGTAATAGAAGCATCAGCAATGTTCCAGATGGCTGGAAAGACTTGATCACCCCCAATCCATGGAACCCAACTTGGCCAAGTCCCCTCGAATTTAAACATGTCAACTACGTTACCCATTAGGAAACCAGTATGGCGAGTTTCAACCTGTCCAAATTGACATTCTGCCCAAACTCCCGATCCTTCTAATTCATTGAAAGGCATGCAAGCATCATATTCAAAAGCGAAATCATAGAACATTGAATCGATGAGGTTTCCAGTAGCACCGGCTAATACAAGTCCGATGGCGATTAAAAACTCCATGCGTGCTCCGCCCCTAGCCTGCTTGAACCAGTAGTAGATGATTGCTCCAATCGCGACCATTCTAAATATGCTGAGTGCAAGTTTATGCCATACTTGCGAACCAAACTTGGTCCCGAATGCCATTCCTTGATTTTCGATATATTCCATAACAAGCCAATCACCCAGGATAGGATTTGACTCATAAAGCGACAAGTTTGACTTGACGTATATCTTAATAATTTGGTCAATTGCCAGAATGGCAAAGACGATGATCGAAACGATCAGTAATTTTTTCTTCAAAAGATCTAGCTTTGCGCGTTCTTAGCTTCGATGCTTAATGTTGCGTGTGGAACGAGCTTTAAACGTTCTTTCTGAATTAGTTTTCCAGTAACGCGACAAATCCCATAAGTTTTATTTTTAATTCGTATCAAAGCGTTTTGAAGGCTCGTAATGAACTTCTGTTGGCGCGCAGCTAACTGAGCAACCTCTTCTCGCGAAAGTGTTTCAGAACCATCTTCCATCATGTTGAAAGTTCTACCTGTATCATCGGTACCGTGATTGTCTTTATGGGATAAGGAACCATTCAAAAGCTCTAGATCCTCACGCGCTTCTTCAAGCTTTCCGTTGATCAATGCTTTAAACTCCTTTAGGTCTTTATCAGAATATCTTATTGTTGCCATAATGCATATGTTAGTTAACTACAATCGATAATTCTGCTGCAGTTATACAGTGTCTTTTTTATTAATGGCTAAAATATAAAATTATGCCTGAGACTGCGCAATAATCAGGGAATAAAAAATGTATCTTCGGCGATGTGGTAAAGATCTTTTTCGGAAATCGTTCAGGGGTATTATTACTTCTTCCTTTTTTTATTGCGTCCTATACTCTAATTAATTGGTTTATAGGATACCACACGGCTGAATTAAATAGCACGGGTTTTTGGGGAGTTCAATTCAATGAAGACTTATGGTGGAGTAAAATTTCAGCGCCACTTCTCATCCTAGGAAACGCCCTTTTACTCAATAATATTTTCAATAGAAATGCATTCATGGAGAAGAATATTTATCTCCCTGCTTTGCTTTATGTGGTGTTCCGAAGTTTCTTTCATTCTTTCTATTTCTTAAGTGGAGTAGGTGTCGTAGAGACGCTACTCATATTTGCCTTGATGCAAGTCTATAAGCTCGATCAAAATTCAGATGGAAGAAGAGCTGTGTTCAATGCGGCCTTTTTTATTGGATTAGCGACTACTGTTTATCCCATGATGATGATCTGTATTCCATTTTTTTTCTGGATCATTTGGGTACTCAGACCATTTCAAATTAGAGAATCGGCACTCGCTATCGTCGGGTTTATTTTGCCATTAATTTATGCAGGAGTTTATGGATCTTTCTTTGGAATTGATCTAACAGTTGATTTTTTAAGCAGCGCATCAGTGGAATGGAAATTCCCGGACATTTATGTCGTAACCGGAGGGGTCACGCTTCTCATGCTATTTTCGGTCGGACAAATATTTACCAAACTGAGCACGAGTTCAATTCGATTGAAGAAGGTGTTTAGAGTAAATGTCTTATTGTCATTGTTCACTGTAGCGTTAGTCGGCGTTGAACTTCTCGTCTATCGAAAAATTGACGGAAGCTCAATGATTGTGGAGGTTTTAGTTCTCTTTTTACCATACGGATTTGGTGAAAAATCACAACGCACTCTTCCTACCTTTCTCTTCTATCTAATTTTCTTTTTCTCTGTGGGTAAGTTTTTCATTTCCTTCGATATTTAGCGTTTGAATTATCGTAATTTTGCGACATCACAAATCTTGAAAAGAAAATGAAATTTGGAGTTGTAACATTTCCAGGATCGAACTGCGATCAAGACATGATTTACGTTCTTGAAGACCTTATGGGTCAAGAAGTTGAACGATTATGGCACAAAGACACTGATCTTAAAGGTGCTGATTTTGTAGTATTACCAGGTGGGTTCTCCTATGGAGATTACCTTCGTTCCGGAGCAATTGCAAAATTGTCGCCTATCATGTTAGAGGTAATTAAGCATGCAAATAACGGAGGATATGTCCTTGGTGTTTGCAATGGATTCCAAATTTTAACGGAATCAGGGCTTCTTGAAGGAGCTCTTTTACACAACAACAACCAAAAATTCGTCTGTAAAAACATTTATCTAAAACCAATTTCAGATCAATCTGGAATTACAAAAGGGTTACAGATGGACAGAAGCTATCAAATTCCAATCGCTCATGGTGAAGGAAGATACTATGCGAAACAAGATGTGATTGATCGCCTCGAAAGTAATGGACAAGTACTTTTTAAGTATTGCTCTGCAGATGGAGAGATTTCACTTGAACAAAACCCAAATGGATCTATTTCGAACATTGCAGGAATTTGCAACGAAAACAGAAATGTGTTCGGAATGATGCCACACCCAGAACGGGCAGCGGATCAGGAGCTTGCAAACATTGATGGAAAAGCAATGTTTGAGTCAATTTTAAATCATTGCAATTAATCGAAGAACATGCGCGTCTTATTGTTAGGGTCTGGAGGAAGAGAACATGCTATGGCATGGAAAATGAGTCAAAGTTCAATCCTTGAAGAGTTATTTATTGCTCCAGGAAATGCCGGAACTAAGCAGATTGGTAAGAACGTTGAATTGAGTGCGGACAACTTCGAAGAAGTAAAAAAGTTCGTATTAAATAATCGTATTGATTCTGTTGTAGTAGGTCCAGAAGGACCACTAGTAAATGGAATTGCTGACTTTTTCGAAAGCGATAATGACCTTTCGGGGGTATCACTAGTTGGTCCGAATAAGGAAGCTGCTCAACTCGAAGGAAGTAAAGATTTCGCGAAGAAATTCATGAAACGTCATAATATTCCAACGGCTAAATATGGAACTTTCACAAAGGAAACCATCTCTAAGGGATATGACTTTCTAGACACGATGAAATCACCATACGTACTCAAGGCTGATGGACTTGCTGCAGGGAAAGGTGTGCTAATACTTGATAATCTTAAAGAAGCGAAGAAAGAATTGAAGAGCATGCTCTCGGATGCAAAGTTTGGAGATGCTAGCTCAAGAGTTGTGATTGAGGAGTTTCTTGATGGCGTTGAACTTTCATGTTTTATTATCACGGACGGCGATGGATATAAGAAGTTACCTGAAGCAAAAGATTACAAAAGAATTGGAGAAGGAGATACAGGTTTAAATACTGGGGGTATGGGAGCAATCTCACCAGTCCCATTTGCTAATCCAACGTTTTTAGACAAGATCGATAACCAAATTATAATCCCGACGGTAAAAGGCCTTCGTAAAGAAGGAATTAAGTACAAAGGGTTTATCTTCTTCGGAATCATTAACGTACGCAATGAACCGTATGTTATTGAATATAACTGTAGAATGGGGGATCCTGAATCTGAAGTTGTTTTCCCACGATTGAAATCTGATATACTTGACTTAATTGAAGGGGTTGGAACAAATACGCTATCAGAACGTGATGTGGTTTTCGATGAAAGAAGTGCTGCTACAGTGATGATGGTTTCAGAAGGTTACCCGGCGGCATATAGCAAGGGCAAGCAGGTCTATGGACTTAATACAGTTGCCGATACAATTGTTTTTCATGCTGGAACGACTTCAGACGGGCCGGTTGTAACGACTTCGGGAGGTAGAGTTTTGGCCGCAACCTCAATGGGTAAAGACTTACCTACAGCATTGAAAAAATCATACGAGGCTGTTGGTAAAATTGAGTTTGACGGGGCCTATTACCGTAAGGATATCGGCCAAGATGTGCTCTAAATAGATAGATTTCGTATCTTTCTTTTTCTAATCCCTTTTTAGGATAAATGGAAATTCCGCTTATTTACATTATAGGCATCATTATCACGCTCTCTTTTTCTGGGTTCTTCTCGGGAATGGAAATCGCTTACATCTCGTCAAATAGATTAAAGGTTGAATTGGATAGATCCAAGGGAACCATCAACGGAAAGGTAATAGGATTCTTTTACAAGCGAGAATCCCACTTTTTAGCCATGTTATTGTTA